>CAVKEB010000019.1:0-52026 GCA_963655255.1 bacterium | reverse complement strand
GATTCTGGTTCTGGGCAAAGGAACGGGAGAGCTCGAAGGAGACCTCCGATTTGCCCTCATTGGGCGTACAGCTCGTGATCGTGATGGTGCGGATGTTCTTGCCGCTGAATTCAATGTTGGAGCGGAGGGTCTTATAGGCCTCGCGTGTCCGGAAGGACAGATCGTCGTTATACAGATTCAGCTGCTGCATGATCAGTTCTCTCCTTTCCCGGACTCGTTCTCGTCCATCTCGTCGCCGGTGCCGTATTCGTAGTCATCCACATCGTGGAGTTCTTCATCCGTAAGAAAATCGTCTACCTCCACTGCATCCTCCTCTTGTGTTCCGTGCATCTGCTTCGGTGCAGGTCTCTCCGGTTTCTTCCGGGGCGGACGGCTCCGCTGTTCCTGTTCTCTCGGGGAGGCGTGACCGCCCCTCTCCGGCTTGTTCCTGGACTTCTTCCCTTTCTTTCCTTTCCCCTTCTCGGCATTGACGATGTTCTCATCCAGCGGGATCAGGGCAAGGGTGGACATGCCGAGGTACTGCTCCACGTCCTCACTGGTCTTGATCGTATCATCGAGGATGTACTGGAGCGTTACGATGGCCGCAACGAGAAGCGCACCGATCAGGGCGCCGATCAGGGCCCACTTGCTGCAGCTGGGACCGGACTTCTCCGTCGGGAGGTTGGCCTCCTCGTAGGTATTCACGGCATCGATCTGCATTGTGTTGATGATGAGTTCCGAGGCCTCTGCGCGGATGTCGTCTGCGAGCTTCTGCGCAAGGGCGGGATCCGTGTCCGTCACCGTGATGGACACGATACGGGTGTCCGTCGGAGTGTCTACGGCGACTTTCTTCAGGAACTGGTTGTAGTCATAGACGGATTCCAGATGATTGTCCGCAATGACCTTCTCAATGACGGTCCGGGAGGTGATGAGCTCCGCGTAGTCCTTGGTCAGCTGCGAGCCGACCTGCAGATCGGTGTAAGTGGTCTGCCCGGAGCCGCTCTCCTTATCCAGCACGTAGATCTTCGTCGTGGACTGGAATTCCTCGGGGATGACGAATTTACTGAACGCGTAGGCCGCTCCGCCGAAGGCGAGGGCCACGAGGAGGATCAGCCAGATCCAGTGCCACAGGACGCCGAAGAGTTCTCCGAGGTCGATGGTCACTTCATCGTCGGAGGCTTCTGCCGTCTGCTTCATATAGAAGGGCTGCATGGTCTGATCCGTCATCGTGCTGCGGTAATCGCTGTTCCGGTTTTCCTGTTCCTGCTGCATGGTTATCGGTCTTCCTTTCATCACGGCAGAGGTTGATTTCCCACGCCGCGGGGATCGTGTTATATTCGCAAAATTTTTCGGTTCAGCACCGGACGATTTCCGCAAGAGGATTGGGAATGGGCTGAATCGCTCCCAAAATTTTATGAAAAAGTTAGGATTCAGGTTACAGAATAGACCATTTGTACCCCCCCCCGGCAAGTGGCAGAGAGCTTTTGTTTTATGCCACCTGCCGGGAAATCGCGGTTTGGCAAACAGTGTTTATGATTTCCCTCGCCATCGGAAAGTCAGAAGGACGGGATGCGATTTCTGACTTTCCTCGACTTACGCACCAAAGAGCCGATCCGTGAAGGAAGGCAGTGGGCCGCGGGTTCGCGAGGAGCAGATGGATTTTCATGTGCGAAGTGACTTCACCCGTCCGACCGAGCGCAACGTGTTTACGGTTCAGCACATGTCGATTTCATCGTGAATTAGCCGCTTGCGGATATATTCACGAATGAAATTGACATGTGGTCAAGGCCCGAAGGGCCTCTGACCTATGACATCGAGGATTTGCAAAGCAAATTCGAGATGTCGCTGAACAAACCCGCGGACGGACGAGTTTTGCGCGAATCGGACGAATGGGTGAAGAAGCGAAGCACATAGAAAATCCCTGCGACGAGAACAGCGGCGGAACACTGCCTCCTTTGCGGGACGGCAACAAGGTTTTGATAAACCGCGATTTATGCGTTATCCACAAAGTTCTCCTTCCGGAATACAGATCAGGCGGCTCAGATGTTCCTGAATACGCTGGTGAAAGTTCCCACGCCCAGACTGGTTGTGCTGTATAATGGGATTCAGGAAATGGATGACATGGTTCTTCGTCTGTCTGACTGCTTTGAGAGGCCGGAAGGCGATCTGGAAGCCAGGGTCCATGTTTATAACATCAACGCAGGGCACAGGCTCCCGAAGGAGTGTCGTCCATTGGAGGAGTATTCTCTCTTCGTCAGTACCTATCGGGAGTGGATTTCCAAGGTAAGCGCGAGCCAGGCCGCAGAGGCGGCTCTCGCAGCGCTTCCAGACGGGAGAGTCAAGAAATATCTTTATTCGCAGAAAGGTGAAGTGATCGACATGCTGTTAACGGAATACGATGAACAGGCCGTCATGCAGGCCATCGCGAAAGAAGCCGAGGCAAAGGGCGAAAAAAGAGGAATTACGATCGGCGAGGAAAAGGGCGAGGAAAAGCTTGGTTCTCTGATTACAGCCATGGTACATTCCGAAGAGCCCCCGACCCCGTATGAATTAGCAAAAGTTTCTACGGACTCCGACTACCGGGAGAAGATGTACATCAAATACGGTATAAAATAAGAGATAGCCGATATGCTACTAAATGAATATGATGAGCAGGCTGTCATACAGGCCATCGCGAAAGAAGCCGAGGAAAAGGGTGAGAAAACAGGTGAAATGCGTGGAATTGCAATCGGTGAGAATAAGGGCGAGGAAAAGCTTGGTGCTCTTTTTGCAAGCATGATACAGTCTAGGGAAAGCCAGGATGCACTAACGAAAGTTTCTACAGACTCCGACTACCGGGAGAAGATGTACATCAAATACGGTATAAAATAAGAGATAACCGACATGCTGCTAAATGAATATGATGAACAGGTTATCATACAGGCCATCGCGAAAGAAGCCGAAGAAAAGGGCGAAAAGGGGGACCTCTTGCAGAGATCCCCAAAGATTTAATGATTCTCACTTATGTCTGGTTTGTTAAACCTTATTAAGAATCAGAATAGAAATCCCGGTACCATTCGGCGAAACTCCGAAGGCCCGTCCGAAGGTCAATGCCGGGGCGGTAGCCGTAGTCGCGCTCCAGCGCTTCCGTGTCCGCATAGGTCACGGGAACATCTCCCGGCTGCATCGGGACCAGTTTCTTGTGCGCCTCAAAGTCATAATCCTTCGGCAGAACCCCGGCCCGCACCAACTCTTCCTGAAGAATCGTCACGAAATCAAGCAGATTCACCGGTCTGCCCCCGCCGATGTTGTACACGGCATACGGAGGAAGCGGAAGCCCGTCTTCACCGTTTCGTTTCTCCGGCGCTCCCTGCATCACGCGCACGATTCCCTCCACGATGTCGTCCACATAGGTAAAATCGCGGCTGCAGTTTCCGTAATTGAAAATCCGGATGGTCTTCCCCGCGCAGAGCTTGTCCGTGAAGCCGAAATAGGCCATGTCCGGCCTTCCCGCGGGGCCATACACCGTAAAGAAGCGAAGGCCCGTTGACGGAATGTTATAGAGCTTCGAATAGGCATGCGCCATCAGCTCGTCGGATTTCTTCGTTGCCGCATACAGGGACACCGGATCGTCCACCTTGTCCTCCGTGGAGAACGGTACCTTCCGGTTCGTTCCATACACGGAGGAAGACGAAGCATAAACCAAATGCTGTACGCCCTGATATTCCTTCTCCGCTTTCGATCCGCTCTCCTTCGCAACGTCATAGGAATGTCGGCAGGCCTCCAGAATGTTGTAGAAGCCAATCAGATTCGACTGAATGTATGCATCCGGGTTCGTGATGGAATACCGGACTCCCGCCTGTGCCGCGAGATTCACCACGATTTCCGGCTTCTCCTCCGCAAAGAGTGACCGGACCGTCTCCGCGTCCGCGATATCGCCTTTCACAAAGCGCCACACGCCGGTTTTCTTCTCTCCTGCCGGGCCTTCCGCCTCGATACCGCCGGGAATTCCACCCGCTTCGGTGTCTTTCATGCCGCCGACATCTCCCAAAGTCACCTTCTCTTCTGCTTCCCTCGCCGCTTTCTCAATCTGTGAGAGCCGCCAGTCCTTGATGGCCGGGTCATAATAATCATTCAGGTTGTCGATTCCGACAATCCGATCCGCCTCCCCGTCCCGCAGAAGCCGCAGCACCAGGTTTGCACCGATGAAGCCCGCCGCTCCAGTCACGAGTATTCTCTTTCCCTTCAAACTGATTTTCTGCATATCATGTTTTCCTTTCAACCGCGAGCAGGCGGCATCGGCCGCCCGCGAGTGTCGCGAGGAGAAATCCGCGAAGGCGGTTTCTCCGATGCTGGAGCGAACGCACACCGTGCGTTTGCTCCAAACAGGAGAAGAGGCCATCGGGCCTCTTCGAGTGTCCTAATCAATATGAAACAGATCCCTTGTATATACCTTCTCTTTCACATCATCCAGGCAGCTGTTGTATCGGTTTGCAATGATGGCATGCGATTTCCTCTTGAACTCCTCCAGATCGTTCACCACAAGGCTCCCGAAGAAGGTCGTTCCGTTCTCGAGGGTCGGCTCGTAGATGATCACCGTGGCCCCCTTGGCCTTAATGCGCTTCATGACGCCCTGAATGGAACTCTGGCGGAAATTGTCGGAATTCGACTTCATCGTAAGGCGGTAGACGCCGACCACCACCTCATGCTCCTTGTCCTTCGAGTACTGCGCCGAGTTGCCGTAGGCTCCCGCGATGTCCAGCACGCGGTCCGCGATGAAATCCTTCCTCGTCCGGTTCGACTCCACGATCGCCTCGATCAGATTCTCCGGAACGTCCTGATAGTTTGCCAGCAGCTGCTTCGTGTCCTTCGGCAGGCAGTAGCCGCCGTAGCCAAACGACGGGTTGTTGTAGTGCGTCCCGATGCGGGGATCCAGGCAGACGCCGTCAATGATCTCCCGCGTGTCCAGGCCCTTGGTCTCCGCATAGGTGTCCAGCTCGTTAAAATACGAAACCCGCAGTGCCAGATAGGTGTTGGCGAACAGCTTCACCGCCTCCGCCTCGGTCAGCCCCATGAAAAGAGTGTCGATGTTCTCCTTGATGGCCCCCTCCTGCAGAAGCGCTGCAAAGACATACGCGGCTTCCCGGTTCTCTTCCTTCTCCGGATCGAGCCCCACAATGATGCGGGACGGGTACAGATTATCGTACAGCGCCTTGGATTCCCGCAGAAATTCCGGAGAAAACAGGATATTCTCCGTGTGATATTTCGCCCGGATGTTCTGCGTGTACCCGACCGGTATCGTCGATTTGATGATCATCACGGCATCCGGATTGACCTTCTGCACCAGCTCAATGACTGTCTCGACGGCGGACGTGTCAAAATAATTTTTCTTCGAGTCGTAGTTCGTCGGCGTCGAGATGATGACGAAATCCGCATTCCGGTAAGCTGCGGCCCCGTCGGTGGTTGCCGTCAGATCCAATGTCTTCTCCGCGAAATACCGTTCAATGTACTCATCCTGAATCGGAGACTGACGATGGTTAATCTTCTCCACCTTTTCCGGAAGAATATCCACCGCCGTCACCGGATTGTGCTGGGACAGGAGGGTCGCCAGAGAGAGTCCGACGTACCCGGTTCCCGCCACTGCGATGCGGATCGGATTCTTCTCTTCCTTGCGCCTTGCGATCAGGCTCCGGGCGTTCTCCATTCCGCTCTCTTCCTTCTTCTCTTCTCCCGTTTCCTTTGTTCCGATCGGTTCCCGCAGGAACACATCCTCCAGATCGAAATTCAGCACATCCCCCAGTGCCTGGAGCTGTGCGATGGACGGAACATATTCCTCCGTCTCAATGTGGCTGAGCATCGCACGGTTGATTCCAGTCCGCTCCGCCAGCTGCTGCTGTGTGATACCAAAGGCCTTGCGCCTTGCGCTCACAAGATTCGCCAGTGCCTTCTGTGACAGTTTCTTCATGATGTCCTTTCGCCCCGCATTCTTTCCTCACCAGCTTCCCGGTCCCGTTCCATTTGGATTCTTTTCGCCGCAGATTCCTTCCTCACCGATTCTCGGTCCTGTTCTGTTCGGATTTCCTCTGCCACAAATTCCGATTCCATCTCTTGAGAAGATTTCACTTAGTTTCAGAAAGCCGGTGTTTTTTCATTTCGTGTTATATTTAATAACTTCCAATTTCTGTTATTACTGAACGCATTCCGCGTTTTTCTTATCTCCGAGCGTATCACAGCCGCTTTCTCTGTGCAAGAAGGTTTTGCAGATGTTATTATTTATTACACATCTGAGTTTTCTATCTATGTGCCTTTCCGCTATCGGCATCTTCCGAATTCACAGCGTTTGGTAATAACGTACGCCGTCAGGCTCACCACCACAGACACAAGACCCCGGGATGCGGATCATCCGCATCCCGGGGTCTTGTCATATAATCCGATATGTGTTTCCAGATAAACTCTTCAGAAAATTTCGGTCTCGAAATTTCGTACCATTTCCCGCCGATCAGATTCCGTTCCATTCTCTTCCGGTCAGGCTCTGGCTTCGAATTCGTTTCATTCGCCTCAGATTCTCGCTTCGCACTCTGCGCAGGCGTGGCCGGTCAGCTCTTTGCTTCTCTCATCCGGCTGTGAGAAGCCTGCATAAATCCGGAACTTCTCCGTGCGGATCCTGCGGTCTCCGTTTTCATCTACGCTGGCAAGCTCATGAGGGCGGACGGTCAGGACAACCTCCTTCTCCTCTCCGGCAGCCAGATCAATGCGGCGGAATGCGGACAGATGCGCGTTCGTGACGTCATTCGCGTCCTCTTCCTCCTTCACATAAACCTGAACCACTTCCTGCGTCGCCGTCTTGCCGTCGTTCCGGACCTTTACCGTGACCTTCAGGCCATCCGTTCCATAAGGAGCGCCGAAGTCATCGCTGCTGCCGAACGCCGTCTCACCGGCCTCCACCTTCTCATCCGCGGGGCGGACGATCTTCTCTGCCGTGACGCTCTCTGCCACGCAGTCTCCGTAAGTCAGGCCGTAGCCGAACGGATACAGCGGGGTTCCCTCATAATAGCGGTAGGTTCTTCCCTTCATGGAATAATCCTTGAAGTCCGGAAGATCCTTGTCATGCTCATAGAAGGTGACCGGAAGCTTGCCGGACGGGGAGGTCTCACCGAACAGAACCGCCGCGACGTTCTTGCCGCCGCGTCCGCCCGGATACCACACCTGCAGAACCGCTGCCGCGTGATCCTCCGCAGTGCGCAGATTGACCGCACTTCCGGTCATATTGATCAGAATCACGGGCTTGCCGGTTGCAATCATGCCGCGAAGGAGTTCGAGCTGCTGGAACGGAAGCTCCAGATTGTTCTTGTCGCCCGATGCGTAACGGTTTCCCGTATCGCCTTCTTCGCCTTCCAGCGTCTCGTCGAGGCCCAGAACCACGATGACGACATCCGACAGTGCCGCACATTCCTGTGCCTCTGCCAAGCGGTCACACATCACGGGATCCGACAGCGCCTCGACGTTGTCCTTGAACAGGTGGCAGCCCTCGGAATAATGAACATGGACATCCTCGCCCAGATAGTCCTGAATTCCTTCCAGAACCGTCGTGTAGCGGGAGGCATCACCGTGATAATTGCCCTTCAGCGCAACGCGGCTGTCCGCGTTCGGTCCGACAACGGCAACATCGTGAAGCTTGTTCTTATCCAGCGGCAGGATGCCGTTGTTCTTCAGAAGGACGAAGCTCTCTCTCGCCGCGCGGTCTTCCAGCGCGAGGTGCTCTTTGCACTCCACCACGGTATACGGGATCTTGTCGTACTCCGTCTCGCCGAACATTCCGAGAAGGTATCTCGTGGTGAACAGACGAATCGCGGACTCCGTGATGTACTTCTCATCCAGCATTCCCTGCTCTACCGCGTTCATCACCTTCTGATAGGTGCAGCCGCAGTTGACATCCGTGCCGTTCTCAAGAGCGAGAACCACGGATTCCTCCGGGGTTTTGGTGATCTTGTGGTTCTCGTGGAAGTCGCGGACTGCCCAGCAGTCGGAGACGAAGTGTCCCTGGAACTTCCACTTGCCGCGCAGGATCTCCTGCAATGCGGGAGATCCGCAGCAGACCTCGCCGTTCGTGCGGTTGTAGGCTCCCATGACTGCCTCAACTTTTCCTTCCTTGACACAGGCCTCAAACGCGGGAAGGTATGTCTCTTCCATATCCTTTTTGGAGGCAACGGCGTTGAAGAAATGGCGCTCTGCCTCCGGGCCGGAGTGAACCGCGAAATGCTTCGCGCAGGCCGCCGTCTTCATGTATTCGCCGTCTCCCTGCATTCCCTCAATGAAGCGGACGCCCAGGCGCGAGGTCAGGTACGGATCCTCGCCGTAGGTCTCATGTCCGCGGCCCCATCTGGGATCGCGGAAGATGTTGACATTCGGTGCCCAGAAGGTCAGGCCCTTGTAAATGTCGCGGTCTCCGCGGCGGCTCTGCATGTTGTACTTCGCGCGGCCCTCTTCTGCGGTGACATCTCCGATCTCCTGCATCATGTCCGGATCAAACGCTGCCGCCATTCCGATTGCCTGCGGGAACATGGTCGCGACGCCTGCGCGCGCCACGCCGTGCAGAGATTCATTCCACCAGTTGTAAGCCGGAATTCCGAGGCGCTCAATGGCGGGAGCATCATACCGAAGCTGTGATGCCTTCTCCTCCAGTGTCATTTTTCCGACAAGTTCTTCCGCAAGCTCTCTTGCTTTTTTTCTATCCACTTTGTACCCCCGTTTTCTGAGTTTTGACAGAACTTCTGAAAGCAGAACTGCCTGTTTCATACTTTTGAAAAGTTGTCTTTCTCTGAAATTCTCCGGGCCCTGCCAGCGGCAGAGTCCGGAGAAATCAATATCTTCTTGCTGCAAAGCGAAACTACTGTACCCGTTCCGCATATTGATTTCACTCGTAAATATGTCCGCAGGAGGCCAATCCCTCTTGAAATCAACATGTGCTGAGCAGTTATTTCACCTTAATGACAACCTTCAGCGCGTCGGTCTTGTTGTTCAGGGCCTCCTGATAAGCGTCCTGAATGTGATCGAAATCGAACTCATGGGTCACCAGAGGCTTCACATCGATGGCTCCCTTGGCAACTGCCGCGATTGCTCTCGGATAGATGTTGCGATAACGGAATACCGACTTGATGGTCGCTTCCTTGTCCATGATCTGTGCAAAGTTGTAGTTGATCTCCTGCTTCACGGAGATGCCGACCAGAACGATCGTTCCACCTCTCTTTACGAGGAACGGGGTCTGTGCAATCGTGATGGCGGAGCCTGCGGTCTCGAAGACCTTCTCGGCACCTTCGCCGTTCGTTGCCTTCTTCACGGCCTCGAAGACATCCTCCTTGCCGCTGTTGATGACAACGTCCGCACCGATCTGCTTGGCAATCTCGAGCTTCGCGTCAATCAGGTCTGCCACGATGATCTTGCCTGCGCCGTGTGCCTTGCAGGACAGAAGGGTCGTCATGCCGATGGTGCCTGCGCCCAGGATCAGAACGCTCTCGCCGACCTGTACATCGCCCTGATTGGCTGCGTGGAAGCCGACGGAAAGGGGCTCAATCAGTGCGCCCTCCTTCGTGCTGACATTCTCCGGGAGCTTAAAGCAGTAATCTGCGGGGAACTCGATGAACTCCTCATTGCATCCCGGTACCGGGGGAGTTGCAAGGAACTGAACATCGGGGCAGAGGTTGTACTTGCCTTCCTTGCAGAACTCGCAGGTTCCGTCGGTGATGCCGGGCTCCAGGCAGACGCGGTCGCCGACCTTGAGGCTCGTGACTCCCTCGCCGACCTCGACAACGGTACCGGCCGTCTCGTGGCCCAGCATGTAGTCCTGGCTCATGTCAACTTCATAAGCGCCGCACTTTCCGCTGTGATAGTAGTGAACATCGGATCCGCAGATTCCGACATACTCCAGAGAAACCACAACATTTCCCTTTCCTGCTGTCGGCTTCGGAATCTCCTTGATAATCATGTTGTCCAGTCCGTGCATGAAAGCACCCTTCATCATTTCCATCTTCATACCTCCTCTGAGATTCATGAAACAAATTTAAAAGTTGAATCTGCTGCAATCCGGGCGGTTCAACTGCCCGCCCGAATCACATCTATGTCAACATCCGGCAGAAGCCGGACTGCTGCACACTGTTTTCTGTTCCTTCAGCATCGGAACCCTTCTCCGCACCTGTTGCCAAAAGCAGAAGCGGAGCGCCGTACCTTCGCTCACGCACGTCTGCCGGCTTCGCGCTCACTCTTCCTCATCGCTTTCTTCCTGCGCCTGTTCATACCGCTCGTCCAGACGCATGTCCTTGTCCAGCGTGTTGTACACAATGCGCACCGTCATAAAGGACGGGAACCACACGCCGAGGAACACCAGGAACACCAGCGAATACGGATACAGAATCAGAAGGAGCGCCCAGTAAACCGCCCGGAACGCGATGGCTCCCAGCGTAATCGCCGGATGCATCATCGTCATCAGCCAGCTGTTCCGGATGATCTGCTTCAGGGAAAGGTCCAGCATCAGCCGCTGAATCCAGAAATACGTGAAAATTGCCAGCGCCACCACAACGGCAATTACGATTGATACCAGCATCATATCCGGCAGGCGGTTTCCGTCGTGAAGATTCGTCACGATGTTGATCACCATGGCCGTGATGAGTCCGATGACCATGCCGGGAACAAGGCTCCCCTTCCACTCGCGCTTCAGGACCAGCTTGTATCTCTCCCACCATCTCCCGGGATAGCCGCGGTAGGACATCAGCGCCGCATCATACATGGCAATGTAGGAAGGAGCGGCCAGTGCTCCGCCGAGAACGCCAGACAGGAGCAGAATCTGCGGACGGTTCCAGAGGGAACCGAGCATAAAGCCCGTCAGCGCCGGAATCAGGAACACCACGCAGATCAGATTGGTCAGGAACAGGCGCGTGAAATTGTCCACGATTGCATGCCAGGAATATCCCCTGGAAGAGCGGTCTCCCTGCTCTGCGTCCAGTGTTCCGCCCAGATCATTGTAATTCAGTCCGCCAAAGAGTGACATCTGCTCCCTCTCCTTTCCAAAGCACTTCTTTTCGTTTTCAGCATCTTTAGTATGCGTCAAACCGCTTCCCGTGACTATTCAATCCGTGCGTTTTTTTCTCCAACTTATGCGCAAAAGAGCATCGGACATCCGGGCTTCCGCATCGCCGGACAATTCCGCATTCAGGCATCCGAAGCGTCGGCATGCCCGGAGCCGAAGGACACAGCCGCAGCATGCGGAAACGCCAAGGCGGGCAGCCCCTCTCGGAGCTGCCCGCCTCATTCTCATGTTCCGGCACCATGCATCCCTGCCGCCGATTCATGTTTTCTCTTATTCCTATCAGTTGTTCTTGCTCTTCTGATAGTAGTCGTTGTACATGTCGAGTACGTTCTGAGCGTTCTGAGCATCCAGCTCTGCAACGTAAGTATCCCAGTCCTTATCGACATCCGCCTGACCCATAGCGAACTTCAGAGTCCAGGTGTTCTCGGTATCGTACAGAGGCGTTGCCCACAGGTTCATCTGCTCGGAATCATCCTCGGAAAGCGCGATAACCGGATCCAGCGGACGAAGCTCTCTGTACTCTTCCTGACGCTTGTAGAAATCCTGCAGATCGTCGGAGAAGTTGGAAGTCAGAAGGGCTGCCGTGCCGCTGTACATGAAGTTGCCGCATGCAAAGCCGTACTTCAGTCTCATATCTTCCTGATCGTCAGAGGTCTGTGCGATGGAAAGTCCGCCGCAGTAGTACTGAGGATTCAGAGTAAACTTGCCGTCAGCATCAACCGTGTAGGTTCCGTCCTCACCTTCGATGCCCCACTTGGTCAGAGTCAGTCCCTCATCGCTGTACCACAGCCAGTCGATGAAGCGCATCATCTTCTTGAAGCCTTCCTCGCCAAGTTCGTCCTTCGCCTTGGAGGATACCATGATGCCGCACTCCAGACGGGAGTTCTCTGCCTGATAGTTGGTGGTTCCCTTCGGAATTACGCAGCGGTAAACTTCGAAGTTGCCCTCGCCGAGCTGAGAAGTCAGGCCTTCAACCTGTGCGGTGGTCTGTGCACGGTTGGTCAGGATCAGAGCGGTCTTGCCGGTGTAGAACTTGTTGTCAGCAGTGGAATCCTGCTGAGACCAGGTCTCGGGATCCAGGATCTTGTTGTCAACAAGCTTCTTGACAACAGCCATGTACTGCTTGTATGCATCGCTGGTTCCGGAGAGCTTGAACTCATCTGCATCGGTATCGAAATACAGATCTGCAGAGTTGGTTCCGCCGCCGCTGCTCCAGGAGGTGTAAATGCCATAACTTCTGGAGATCAGGTTCAGAAGGCATCCGCCGGTGCCGTAACCGGAATCCGCGCCGCACCATCTGTCGGACCAGATGTAATCGCTGTCAGAGCAGAGGCCCTGAGAAACCATGTACTTCTTAACGCCGATCAGGATATCGGCGAAATCATCCCAGGTCCAGTCCTTCTCGAGAGAAGCAACGTCGTAGCCGGCCGCCTCGAACAGGTCGTTGCGAAGAAGCAGAGTGTAGTCCTGAAGAGCAGTCTCCTTCAGACCCGGAAGACGATAATACTTGCCATCTTCCTGCTTCAGAGTGTTGACATCAGCTTCCATGTTGTAATCATTATAGAAGTTGGTGTAATTGGGCATGTACTTGACATAATCCGATACGGGAACGACACCACCGCCGTTGACATAGCTCTTCTCATCGTAGATCTTCGGAATGATCATCGGAGCCTCGCCGGAGTTGATGGCAAGGGATACCTTCTGCGCATAGTCCGCGTTGTTGACAACGGTGATATCAAGATGAACGTTGGTTGCCTGCTCGATTGCCCAGAAAACGCCGCCTTCCTCACTCCAGGAATCCTGGATCGGATAAGCATCGTTGTCGTTGAAGAACATCGTGTAGGTGACAGGCTCCTCGGAATAGAACTTGCTGCCGTAGGTGTATCCGTCAGCCTGGTAAACACCGTTCTCGTCCGGAGTAGCTTCCTCTTCTGCTGCGTCGGTGGACTCCGAAGCGGCAGAATCTGCAGCGGTCGTATCCGAGCTGGAAGAGCTGCTGCCGCAGCCGGCCAGTACAGATGCAGCCATCGCAGCTACCATTACTGCACTAATGAGTTTCTTTTTCATGTTACCTCCTTGTGGTATGAATAATTCAGGCCATGGCTCATTATCACGGCCTTCATGCCTTGAGATGTGAAACAAACCACATCCCTATGTAATATTCCGAACCGCCCGGAAGATTCGCCTGCGGGATTCCCGCCGCGTTCTCTTCTCCCTGGCCGCTCAGAATCATTACCCCTTTTGAGACGATTCCTTTGCCGGATCCGCCCGCAGCACTTTCTCTTTTATATAGGAAAGAATGCCGCGGGCGCATTCCGTTTTAACCCTTGACGCCGCCCAGCATCATGCCGGCAACGAAGTATTTCTGAATGAACGGATAGACGCAGATGATCGGCGCAGCCGTCAGAACCATGGCGCAGGACTTGATGTTCGCCGCGATGGTCATTGCCTCACCGGCATCCTCTGCCGAGGAGCTCGAGGTCGAAATCAGGTTTCTCAGATAGTAGGCAACCGGCCACTTGGTCTGCGTATCCAGATACAGGAATGCATCGAACCAGTCGTTCCAGTACTGAACCAGATAGAACAGGGTCATGGTTGCAAGGATCGGCTTGGACATCGGCAGGGCCACATGAATGAACGCACCGAACCGGGACAGTCCGTCGATCTCGCCCGCCTCTTCCAGTTCCTTCGGTACGGATTCAAAGAAGGAACGCATCAGGATAACATAATAGGTAGAGATCACGCCGGGAAGGATGAACGCCGCAACGGTGTCCTTGAGCCCCAGGGAAACCATCAGGATGTAGTTCGGGATCATGCCACCTGCGAAGTACATCGTGAAGATGATGAACGGTCCGATGACCTTGTTGCAGCGAAGCTCCGACTTGGACAGCGGATATGCCAGAAGGCTCGACAGCACCAGTGCGGAAATGGTACCGATCACCGCATAGATCAGGGTGTTCAGGTAGTCCGGAAGGAAAACGCCGCTTGCCAGAACGTACTTATAAGTATCAATGCTGAAGCCAACCGGAATGATTCCGACCTTGCCTGCAACAATGGCCTCCGTGGAAGAGAAGGACTGTGCGATCAGGTACAGGAAAGGGTACAGCATCGCGATGCAGATGATACCGATCAGAATATCATTGAAAATCGTGAAGGCCCGGTATCCCGGAGAAACGATCATGCGGGAAGCTTCCGGCGTATCTTTGACTTTCTTTGCCATCTTTCTTACTCTCCTTTCTCTTCATCAGTACAGGCCGCTGCCGGTCGTCTTCTTGGAGAAGATGTTGGCTGCTGTCAAAAGTACAATGTTGATGAGACCCTGGAACAGGCCGACTGCGGTAGCGTAGCTGTAGTTGCCAGATCCGAGACCCATACGGTAAACGTAGGTTGCGATGATATCGGCCGTCTCATAGGTGGTCGGCTGATACAGAAGGAAGACCTTCTCGAAGGCAGCAGATCCGCAGAGGTTACCGATGTTCAGGATCAGGAGCGTCATGATCGTCGGAAGGATTCCGGGAAGAGTGACGTGCCAGATCTGCTTCAGACGGTTCGCGCCGTCAAGGCTCGCCGCCTCGTACAGCTCCGGGTTGATTCCGGACATTGCCGCCAGATACAGGATGGTGCCCCAGCCGAGTCCCTGCCAGATACCGGAGGTGACGAAGATCGTCGTGAACCACTGGGGAAGGGAGATGAACTGAATCGGCTCGCCGCCCATGGCAACGATCAGGCTGTTGATCGGGCCGCTGGTGGAAACCAGCTCACGAATCATTCCGGCAACGATAACCATGGAAATGAAGTGAGGCAGGTAGGAAATGGTCTGTACCAGCTTCTTATAATGTACGTTCTTGATCTCGTTCAGAAGAACCGCGAAGATGATCGTGATCGGGAAGCTGATCACCAGGTACTTGATGTTCAGGGCCAGGGTGTTTCGGAAAGCTCTCCAGAAATTGCTGTCCTTGATGAACTGATTGAAGTACTTCAGGCCGCTCCACTCATCACCGAAGATGCTGCTGCCGGCGCGGTAGCGGCGGAACGCGATGATGTTGCCCACCATGGGAATGTACCGGAAGATCACATAGTATACAACCGGGATCAGCATCATTACGTACAGCTGCCAGTACTTTTTGAGATGTCTGCCCAGGCTCTCCTGCTGACATACATCTTTTTTGTTGGCTTTTGTCTTGTTCTTTGCTGCCATCAGACTTACCCTCCTCCAATGGTAATAGTGTGTTTCATGATGTCTTTACTTTAACATTCAAAAAATGCGCCTACTCTCCAGAATTTGCGCAACATTTTTCATTTTTTGCGTAACCATTGTGCATTTTGTACACAGTGCTCATTTTTGAGCTATACAAAATAGTCGAAGCACCACCTGTTTTTCCGTCATATTGCAATAATTGTTTCTTTCATTGTATTTCTTGCTGTATTTTAGGAAGTCTGCCACTCCCTCTTCGGAACAGCGCAGAGGGGCGCAGATCCCGACCTCTTTCGGTGTTCGGATTCTCTTCTTCTCCGGATGCCCCCAGATTCATGCCGCAGAAAATCCGCGGCACCTGTCCTCAGACAAATGCCGCGGATTGTGATGATTCTCTGTATTCCCGTTCCGGTCCGATGCGGTCTGCATTCTCCCGCGGGCCGACACGGAAATGCGGATTTTTGCGAAGTCACGGGAGAATGGGGTGCGATCTCCCACTGCCCCGTCGTAATGCTTTCCGGATCAGTAGATTGTTCTTCCCTTTTCGTCCGGGATTCCGCTCTTCCGGTAGAAATAGGAATTGACCTGATCGCGCCATTCCCTTGCATTGTCCAGCTGGAGGCGGAAGCGTCCGGAGATGTTCTCATAGGAATCCTCCGGGATTCTGCCCTTCAGTCCTTCGAACGCCTCTGCCATCGCCTCGGCTTCTTCATAGCCCTCGAAGTGCGAGTCATAGATGTACTGAATCAGGCTCTGTCCGGAAGAAAGCTTCCAGGTATAGGGAATGTGATGGAAGAACAGGAGAAGGTTCTCCGGGCACTTCGCCGGATCTTCATACCGCTCCGCGTTCTCCGGGTAGTACTGCTGCGCATAGCCGGTTCCGTGGCTGGAGCGGTCCACGCCGATACCGAGGTGATCCGCGCGGTGATAGGTTCCCCAGCGGGAATACTCATAGCCGTCCACGCTGCATCCGTAGTGGAAGCCGGGAGTCACCATCCAGCCGATGCCGAGAGGGCTCGTGTACTTCTCATAGGTTGCGCGGGATCCCATCAGGATCTTCACGATGACCGCGATGGCCTCCTCGTCCGTATCGAAGGTGAGCTGCGCCCACTCCTTCGCGATCTCCTCGCTGGTAAGCTCCGTGTCAAAGGCAAGACGCCCGAAGCCGTAGAGATTCGCCGCTGCCAGATCATTGCCGGTCCAGTTCGCGTCATTTCCGGTGTTGGCAACCGCCGCCATGCCGGCCATTCCGCTCTTCTGATTACCGAAGGTTCTGCCGCTGACGATATCCTTGACCTGATCGCCCGCGCCTTCCTGCTGCCGGTCGTTCTCCTCCGGGTGGTTCGTGCAGTAGGTGTGATACTCCAGCACCTCCTTGAACATCGGCATCAGGTAGCAGACATCAATCTGGTGGCCGGTGTATTCCTGCGCGATCTGCACCTCCAGCATCTGGTTGGTCCTGCGGAGACCACCCATCAGCGGATGAATCGGCTCGCGGATCTGAAAATCCATCGGTCCGTTCTTGATCTGCAGGATCACGTTGTCATGATAGTCGCCGTCCATCGCCTTGAAGTTGTCATAGCCGGAACGTGCGCGGTCCGTCTTATAGTCGCGCCAGTCCTGTGTGCAGTTGTAGACAAAGCATCTCCAGATGATGGTTCCGCCGTAGGGCTTCACGAGATCCGCCAGCATGTTCGCGCCGTCCGCCTGCGTTCTTCCGTAGGTAAACGGACCGGGGCGTCCCTCGGAATCCGCCTTGACAAGGAAGCCGCCGAAGTTCGGGATTCTGCCGAACACTTCCGCAATCTTGTTCTTCCACCAGGCGATGACCTCTTCGCTTAAAGGATCGCAGTTGTCCAGTCCGCCGATCTCGATCGGGGAGGCAAAATTCAGGCTCAGATACAGGCTGATGCCGTATGCCGCGAAAATTTCGGACATCGCGGCCAGCTTGTCAAAATAGCGGTCCGTGATCAGGTCCGTCGCATCACCCTTGACGTTGACGTTATTAATCACAACCGCATTGATGCCGACGCTCGAAACAAGCCGCGCGTAATCCTTCGTTCTCTCATTCACGAGGACCGTTCCGTCCATAAAGAAGAACGAATCGCCGGAGTAGCCGCGCTCGATGTCATTGGTCATGTTGTCCCAGTGGTTCAGCATACGGAGCGGATTGGAAGGAACCGCCGTTCCTGCTGCCTGCTGCGGGGTTTTCCCGGTGCCGATGGCGCGAAGAAGCGCAAATGCTCCGTAAAGAGCGCCCTTTTCTCCTGCCGCCTCAATCCGGATTTCCTCCGAAGCCGCCTGAATGCGGTAGCTCTCGGTCTTCTGGTTCTCGGAGAGCTTCTCCTCTTCTCCGCCAGAGACCACCGCATCCACTCTGCAGATCCGGACGCAGGCTCCTTCCGCCTTGTCCGCAAGGACAGTATCGATTCCCAGCATGCCCTTCAGGCCGCGCGCCAGCTCTTCCTTCAGACTGGCGATGACCGGCGTATTCTCAAACCCCTCCAGAACGATTGTTCCGGCGTATTCTCCGAATCCATGATCCGCAGCCGGATGATATTCCAGCCACAGCTGTTTCCATTCGCTCATTGTGTCGTCCTCCCTTTTCTCCGGATGCGCCCGCACCCGTGTTCTTCACTCCTTTCGGATTCTCTCCGGCCTTTTCCGGATCCTCCGGAATCACCGGCCGCCTCCGAATGCACACCGTTTTTCTGAAAAGAAGCATATATTGTTTTATTGTATTCAGATTCTGTTCTTTGCCACCCTTCAGAACGTGCGCTCTTTTTGACAGCCTTTGCGAAATTCCTTTTTTGAATTATACTTATGACTTAAGAAGACATCGAACGCCTTCTGCTGACCGGCCTTTCAGAGATCTGCCGATGGCATGCATATTGCGGGAGATGCCACTGCTTTCAGAAAGGAAATTGTTCCATGAGTGATCCGAATCGTGAGAATACCGCAGTTGTGGATGAATTTCATCCCCGTCTTCACGGAATCCGCGAGGACGTCCAGTATTCCGATATTCAGGGAATCCGTTTATATCATAACCGCAACACCATTCATTTTCCTCCGCACTGGCACTCCGCCATTGAGATTCTCTATCCGGTTGACCAGAACTACACGGTCCGGATCGGAACGGAAGAAAATGTACTGACGCCCGGCGATATTCTCGTCGTTGCGCCCGGAACCATTCATTCCTACACCCCTCCGGAAAGCGGGGAGCGGATCTTCATCCTGTTTGATTACAATCTGCTGCAGATGTACAGCAGTCTCCGGCAGGTGATGCAGGCCATCCAGCCCTACATTCTCATCACGCAGACTGCCTATCCGCCCCTGAACGAAAAGCTTCAGGAGCTTCTGCGCGATGTCATTCAGGAGTACGATGAGAATGCACCCTACAGCGGAGCCATGATCTGGTCGAGGCTTCTGGAGTTTTTCTCCTATATCGGAAGGACCAATGTCTACCGCGTCTCGCATTCCCGCGAATTTCCGAAGGACAAGCGGCAGGAGTACGTAGCAAAGTTCATGGAGGTCTGCAACTACATCACGGACCACCTCGATGAGGAGATCAACACGGACCGCCTGGCGGAGATCGCCGGGTTCTCGAAGTTCCACTTCTCCCGCCTGTTCAAGGAATTCACCGGGTATTCCAGTCATGAATACCTGATCCAGCGAAGGCTCGAGGCCGCGGAGCAGCTCCTCGCCAATCCGGATCTGTCCATCACCGATGTCGCGATGCAGTCCGGCTTCAATTCCCTCTCCACCTTCACCCGCGTGTTCAAGGCCGAGAAGGACATGACGCCGTCCGCCTTCCGCGAGATCAACCAGAAGGGGAACCACGAGGGAAGGAAAATCTGAAAAAGAAACTGCAGCGGTGCGATTTCGACGGCGAAGCGTCACATGAGCACCGCGCAGATTCTTTTTTTCCAACTTATTTTCCGAACGTATCAGAACAGCTCAAACCACTCGAAGTCAAAATGGGAGCCCGGCAGGAACACGAAGGTCAGGTCCCACTTGCCGGTCCGCTCCTTCAGCGGGAACTCCTGCACCTTTCCGCCGTCCCTGCCAAATTCGATGATCTCCTTCTCCTCCGTTGTCCCGTCGTAGAACCGCACATGGATCGTGTTGCCCGGAAGGGGCGTACTGCCGCAGATGCGGATTCCATGCAGCGGGTGCGAGGCAAAATCCATGTCCTTGAACAGGAGCGATACGTTGTTGCCGATTTCGCGGACCGCCGTGCCGTCCATCCGGAACGAGTCTCCGTACACGCCGTCCGACTCCGAAGCAAAGAGCTTTGTCCACGCCTTTTCCAGCTTCCGGAAGGAGAAGCCCTTGATGTGGATCTTCTGATGAACCCGGATGCTGAAGGTCGCAAGGCCCTTCAGGCGGTGCGCCAGGTGATAGGTCTCCGGCTGGTACACGTTCCAGATGCAGGGCTTGCAGTAAACCTCCTTCGCGAGAAGATTCGCTCCTTCCTCTCCCGGAACGCCCTCCCAGATTTCCAGCGGATATTCTTCTCCGGAGAGCGCGAAAATCGGAATCGTGATCTCATCCGATCCGACCGGACCGAAATCCATTCCCGACCAGGTGACTGTCGTCTCCCCGTCGCGGGAAGTGGCAACACCCTTTTCATTTCCGTTTCCGACCTCGCCGATCACACCGGTATACAGACTTCCGGAAATAAAGCCGTATGGATCCAGATATGCCGGTCCCATGCCCTCTACCCGGTACTCCAGCTGGGAGATGATACGCACATGATCCGTTCCGCTCTTCGAGGTCGCCCGCAGATGGAACGCTCCGTCGCCGAGCGCCGTCATCACCACTTCCGCTCCGTCCTGCTCCAGCTTCACGATGTTCGTGGCAACGCCGTTGTCATCCACGGCGGAGAAAACAACCTCCGGATCCCCGGCATCCTTCGGGGCAATCTCTGCCCTTGCCTTCAAAACCTTGTGTTCCGGGTCAAATGTCTGTCCCTCTTCGGCATGCAGAATCACCTTGCGGACCGGAACTTTGTCCGCCTTTGTCACGGTGAGCTCAATGCCTGCTCCGTCAGAAGAGTGCTCTTCTTCTGCATTCACAGACGGGAATCCGTCCGTTTCCCCGATCGGATCTTCCTCCACAATCGCAAGGAGCTTTCCGGAGAAAAGGCTCCGCTCGCTCGCCTGATAGCTGTCATAATCCGTGCTGTCGCCGTTGTCGAGTCCGAGGAGCCGTCCTCCCTTCACCTCAACACGCACGCGGTCCGCCGCATTCTCCACCGGATATCCGTCCGCATCCACGGCGCTGATCTCATAGAAATGAAGCCTTCCGTACTGCTCCCCGCGGACCGCGAAGCGCTCCGTATCCCCGAAGGAATGCCGGGTCTGTCTTGCGACCTCCTGCCCGTTCTCATAGGCGACCGCCGTGATTTCTCCCGGCGCATACGTCACGTGCCAGTCTGCAATGAGGTGTCTGCCGCTGTGCGGCACATGGTCCAGCTTCTGTCTTCCGAGGCTCGTTCCGTTTACCAGGAGCTCTACCTCCTCCGCATTCGAGCAGACGCGAAGGTCGATCTCCTGTCCCTCATTGAAATCCCAGTACGGGAACACGTGCACCATCGGGTTCTTCTTCACATCGGTCCACGCGGACTGCCAGACATAGTAGGCATCCTTCGGGAAGCCTGCGGTATCGATGATCCCGAGGTACGAGTTTTTCGTGTGATACGGGGTCGGCTCGCCGATGTAGTCAAAGCCGGACCACAGGAACTGTCCCATGGAGAATGCAAGATCGCGGTCGATGCAGACGCAGTCCTCCATGCTCTTGGCTCCCCAGCTCGTCACCGAGTTTCCGAGCGCCGAGCACTGTTCGTCCTCATCAGCGAGAATCCCCGCCTTCAGCGGGAAATGATAGATCCCGCGGCTTGCGCAGATGGAGCTTGTCTCCGAGCCGTAGATCACCCAGTCCGGGTGCTTCCTGTGATGCTCCTCATAGTATTTCTCCGAATAATTGTAGCCTGCGATCTTATACAGATCCGCGCAGTGCTGCGCATTTTCCCACGGCATGTAGTTGGAGCCGGTCGTCACGTGCCCGTTCTCACAGGGATCCAGGGCGCGCACCTCCTCCATCAGCATCTTCGAGACTTCATACCCGCGCTCATCCGCGTGCTGATCGTAGATCTCGTTGCCGATGCTCCAGAGAATCACGCTGGGATGGTTGCGGTCGCGGCAGACAAAGCTCTCCACGTCCTGTGCCTGCCAGTCATCGAAGAAGCGTGCATAATCGAACTGCGTCTTGCTCCGCTCCCACATGTCAAAGGCCTCGTCCATCACGAGAAGCCCCATCTCATCCGCAAGCTCCAGCGCCTCTTCGGCAAACGGATTGTGGGCAAAACGGACGGCATTCACGCCCATCTTCTTCAGAATCTCATACTGTCTGCGGAGGGCATCGGCATGAAACGCCGTTCCCAGTGCTCCAAGATCCGGATGCTGGCAGGCGCCGTTCAGCTTCACGTGCCTTCCGTTCAGGAAAAAGCCATGATCCGGATCAAAGGCGGTCTCCCGGAAGCCGATCCGGAGATTTTCGGTCTGAAGCGTCTCTCCGGTCCTCCGGTTCAGACGCACCTCCAGACGGTACCGGTTCGGCTCTTCGATGTCCCAGGCGCGGATGCCGGCATCCGGTCCGAAGTGAAGGACTCTGCAGAGTGCAGTCTCCTCCCGGTCCTTCTGATCCTGCATGTTCTCCGCGTCCTGTCCGCCGGTCTTCTCTCCCGCAGAAAGGTGAAGGACAGCCAGCGGCTTTTCCTCCGTCACCTCGGCGGGAAGGATTTCGCGCTCCCCGTCATAGAGCCGGAGCTCCGGCTTCGCTCCCGTCTCCTCAGAGGGCCCCAGAACTCTTGTCTCCACGCGAAGATTCCAGCCGCCGTCCTGTGCCTTTTCGGCGTGCGTATAGATTCCGCCGTCCGGGATGCACACCTCTTCGGTCTCCATCAGCCACACATTGCGATTGATTCCGGCGCCGGAGTACCAGCGTGAATTCGGATTCTGGAACGTGGCGCTTACCATCAGCTCATTGTCTCCGTCCCGGAGGTGTCCGGTCAGCTCCAGAGAAAACCGGGTGTAACCGTACTTCCACTCGCCGATTTTTACGCCGTTCAGATACACGGCACTGTTCATGTAAATGCCGTCGAAAATAAGAAAAGTCCGTTTTCCTTCTTTCTTCCGAGCGGAAAATACCTTCCGGTACCAGCCGGTTCCGTCCCGGTAAAGATCCCGGCTGTCTCCGATCAGCCAGTCGTGTGGGATCCGCACCGGAAGGAAGCTCCCGGCCTTTTCTGCCTTCTCTGCTTCCTCCAGGCCGGTTCCCACCGGCATTTCCAGAAATGTCCAGTTGTCGTTAAATAATGTTCTCATAGAATCTGCTTCGTTCCTTTTGTTTTTTCCTGCCCGGCTGCAGTTTGGTGCGGCGGACCGCCCGGTCTCATCATACGTCAACCGATGCTGCTGTTGGAGAGTGACATATCGATGTCACTTTCCAACTCCCACCTGCAACTCAAACGGGCTCATCGGAAGCCCTGCTCCATTATAGATCATCGCGCCATGCATCACATTGTGATACGCATACCGGATGAGGGCAGGAGGCTCTTTTACAGGCGGGCAGCAGATCAGAAGCTCCGCCCTGCCGTCTTGCATGGTTTTCTCATTCGGAGGAACCGTTTCCAGAAGGACCTCACCCTGATACACCATGCCGTCCGCCCAGAGGAGCTCCATGTCCCGGACAATGCTCCCTTTCTCAAGGGAGTCCGCATGCAGGCCTTCCGCATGCGAGAGGGAAACTCTTACGCAGACGCCGCGCACCTTTTCCTGTTCCTTCTCTTCTTCCATTCCATCAGGCAGCGTCTGCCCTGTTTTCCAGATGAAACGTCCGGGCAGTTTCGCTGCCCTCACGCCGCGCTTCTCCGGATCCGGGACGAGCTCCGCCCGCAGGGGAACCGGCCCCGTATACTCCTGTTCCTGTCCGTAGAGATCATGTGCCGCGAGGAGTGCCAGCCGCCGCCCAATCTCCATTTTCCCGTGCGGATGAAGATCATTGTCCTCGCCAAGATCCATGGTGACCGCCATCCCGGCGTGCGGAATTTCCGAAAGAGCCCTCCTTTGTTTCTCGCGAAGGTCCGGCCACTGCACATCCTGATCCAGGTCCACGTCATAATTCGGGAGCTGCACATAGTAAAAAGGAAGCTTCTCTTTTCCCCAGAGTTTCCGGTAGCCCCCGATGTACCGCTTCATGAGGTCCAGATAGTCATACGGCTGATGGGTGTTGGCCTCACCCTGGTACCAGACGATGCCCTCCACCGGCACATGGAAGCACGGAGCCGCCGTTCCGTTGAACAGACCGGTTGCCTTCCAGTTGACAAAATCCGTCGGCGGAACCTTTCCGCAGGATGCCCCGATCCGGTAAAACCAGCTTCCCTTCAGATCGACGACGCCCTGATCGTTATAGAGAAAATATCCCTTTCCCGGCGTAAAGCGTCCCTCGCCGTTCTCCACGACAAGACGGATCGTAATGGTATTGCTCCCGGCGCGCAGGATCCCCTCCGGCACCCGGTACTTGCGCGGAGGATACTGATATCCCGTCTCGCCGACCTTCACGCCGTTCACGTAAACCTCGTCCGAATCCACCATGGTGCCGAGCCACAGGCCCGCGCTTTTTCCCGCCATTTCGGACGGGGCCGTGAACTCCCGCGTCAGCCAGACGCAGCCGATAAATCCGGAGAGCCCGGTGTCACGGAAATAGCAGGGGACCGCAAGACTCGTCCCTGCGCTCCGGATCGCCCCGGCGTCCTTCTCCCAGGCATTCTTCCTTCCCTCGTCCTCCGCAGAGAGTGCGGCTTTCCAGGCAGCCGGCTCCGTCTCATTGCGGCGGATCACTTCCGCGAGAAAATCATCATCCGCGTAGCGGTCCGCTTCCTCAAGGAGCGGGCGGTAATCTTCCTTTCCTTCCAGCATTTCCCTGGAGAGCCAGGAGGTAATCCGGGAACCGCCGAGAGAGGCCTGAATGAATCCGACCGGGATTCCCGTCATCTCCCGCAGCGCTCGTGCGAAGAAATAGCCGGTTGCCGAAAAACGAAGGATCGTGTTCAGCTCCGCTTTCTTCCACTCTCCGGTAAGCGGCTCTTCAATCGGACCGTGATAATCCGCGTTCTCCGTGATCCGAAAGGTACGGAGTCCGTCATCCGTGCAATTCCGGACCACCTCCGGATAGGAATCATAGCAGCGCTCCATGTCCACATCAATGTTGGACTGGCCGGACACATACCAGACGGCGCCGATCAGAATGTCCCGGACGACCAGTGTCTCCTCTCCTCCGGTCACGTGAAGCTCATAAGGGCCTCCCGCGGGAAGAGGGTCCAGCTTCAGGCAGAATTTCCCGTCCGCGGAAACCACGGTCTCCTTCGGAGCAGACTTTTTTTCTTCCTGCTGCCCTTTTCTCTTTCCCGCGACAGCGGAACCTTCTCCGGTGCCGCAGGCCCCGTTTTCACTCCTTCTCAGAACGGCCCGGATGCGGCATCCCGGCGTTCCCCATCCCCAGACCGGGATCGGTTCTTCCTTCTGAAGAACCGCCCCGTCCGACAGAAATCTTGATAATCGAAGCATTTTCCCGCCTTCCTGTTATTTTCGAAACCGTATCTGTTCAGATTCTCCCGCCTTCGTAGTGGAACCAGTCAAAATCCGCATGGTTGTCACTCTCCGCATGGCAGGAGCTTGCATACATGCCGACATAAGCGCCGGTGAAGCCTTCGTTGACGTTGGAGCTCAGAAGCTCTGCCGGAAGATGTTCCTGCACCATCACGCGGATGCCCTTGCGGGGTCCTTCCGTGATTTCATACCAGAAATCGTACGTCTCATTGCGGCAGGTTGTGCCGAGAATGATGCTGCCGTTCGAAAGCGGCCTGTCGCTGTCACTTCCGGACTTATACCTCGCTGAGGCAAAATCCGCGAATGCGGTTTTGCCGAATGCGGCAGCCGGTGCGTCAGCACCGATGCTGCTGTTTGAAAGCGACATATCGATGTCACTTTCAAACTTCTCCTCTGCGCTCAGCACCACTTCCCGGAGTACCGTGTGGACGCCGTCATCGGCCTTTGCAAGGCGGATGATCCTCTCTCCGTTCTCATTCTGTCCGACTGTCAGAAGATAGCTGTAGCGGTCGTCCTGAAGAAGAACAAGCCCCGCTTCCTCCGCTCCGCTCTTCGGGCAGAACTCCATCTGCGCCGATGCCTCAAAGGTGTGATGCTGCTGGCGACGCACCACGCAGGCGGGCTGCTCCGTGTGCCAGCGGTCCGAAGGGTCCTTCTTCCAGAGCGTCGCGGGAAGGAGCGACAGACGGAGGAACCCTTTGCGCGCCGTCAGGGAATAGAACGCGCTCTTCGGCGCCTGAATGGTGTTCCAGCGAAGATCCGGCTTCTCCTCTTCAAAGGAATCCAGAACGTCCTGCTCCATGGGATTCACCCCCGAGGGGACGAATTCCGGAAGGTCCGGCTTTCTCTCCGTGCTGTGCACGATGCCGTCCTCCGTGTCCAGAAGCGGCCATCCGTCCTTTTCCCAGTGGAAGGGAACAAGGAAGGTCTCGCGGCCCGTGTTGAACTGGAAGTCGCCGTACGGGCGGACGGCCAGGAGCACCATCCACCACTCGCCGTTCTGCGTCTGTACGATGTCTGCGTGGCCGGTCACGGAAATCTCTCTTGCCAGTGGAAGATGCCTGTGGGTCACAATAGGATTCCGCGGGCAGATTTCATAATCGCCGTCCACCTTCCTGGATCTTGCCATCATCACGCAGTGGTTGGAGAAGGTCCCGCCCTCCGCGACGATCAGATAATACCAGCCCCCGATCCGGTACAGGTGCGGCGCCTCAATCCACTTGCTGGTCGTGCGCGCGCCGTCCCAGATGACCTTGCGTTCACCGATGAACTGGAAGGTCTCCGGATCGAGCTCGCACAGGTAAATGCCGTGGTGACCTTCATACTGCGGATGCTCCTGAATAAAGTTGCCCGCGTACCACATCCGGCCGTCCTCATCGAAGAAGATGGTCGGATCGATGCCGTCCGCTCCTTTTACAAAAACAGGATCGCTCCACGGACCCGCTGGATCCTTCGCCGTCAGGATATAATTGTCGCGGTTCACCTCACGTCCCTCGGACACGAAGGTGTTGATCAGGTAGAAGGTGCCCTCGTGATACCGGATCGTCGGCGCCCACAGGCCGAGGCTTGCCTCGCAGTTCTTGTAGTCCAGCTGCTCCGGGCGGTGAATGCCGTGGCCGATCTGCTCCCAGTGAATCAGATCCCTGCTGTGAAAAATCGGAATCCCCGGGTAGTAGTTGAATGACGAGGTTGCCATGTAATAATCGTCTCCGACCCTGCAGATGGACGGATCCGGATAAAAGCCCGAAAGTATCGGATTGTGAAATGTTTCGCTGTTTCGCATCGTTTTCCTTTCTGCTGCCGCGTTCCCGGCAGTTCTTTCTGCTCTTGTTTCTGCTGCCGATTTCTTTTCCTGCGATTGCCGCCGCATTCTCAGCAACTTTTCTGATCGTTTGACTTCTGACTGGTTTTCAAAAGCGCCTGATGAAAATGTCGGTAAAACACCGGAGAGATCGCCTCCGGGCCGCCCTCATAAGGCCCTTCCGCATGTCCTCGCGGGTCCCAGGTACGACTCCGGCATCGGCTTTTCTGCCGGGTACACGCAGACTCTCCCGGGAATCACGCCGGCCTCTCTTGCAAGAAGCATCAGGGTATAGGTTCCCTTTTCCAGATGGAACAGAGCCTTTGCCCTCCGCTCCTGATCAAGAACCGCCCTGCACCAGTCCGCATTGGACGGCGAGCCGACCGTACGCTCCGCGCGGACGAGCGTGATCTCTTCCTGGCGGATCTGAGGTTTCTGCCGTAGTTCTTCTCTCTTTCCGGAGCCCTGATACGTCTCCTGAGAGGATTCCTCCCTGCATATCCGAATACCGAGCGTCAGCGGCTTTACGAATTCCAGCGGATTGGACGGCGCGGCGAACACCTCTGCCGCGTAGTCTCCCTCTTCTCCGATCCGGAAGGAGCAGGCAATGGCGGGAGCGTTCGGATCCTCTTTGGAAAACTTCTCCGTGTCCGGAAAAACCTTCCAGCCGGAGCCGTATTTTCCATAGGAGGGAAGGTACTCCCAGAAAGTGCCCTCTCTGTCCGAGTCTGCCTCCGTGAGGGACCTTTGCTCTTTTACAGATGTAGGATCCTGATCTGCAACCCCAAAGGATTTCTGCCCTTTCGCAGATGCCATATTCGCTTCCGTGCGGGACTCCGAACCGCCGTCTGCATCGTTTTCCTGCGGAACCTTGGTAAAATCCCCGGCTTCCAGCACAATCACGCCGTTTCTTCCCTGTCCCGGCAGGGCGTTCCGGCTGCCTCTTGCCGTCACAATGACATCCACAACCGTCTCATCACTTCCGGCGACCTCGATCACGGCGGACACTTCCTCCGGATCCTTGTCTCCATCCGGAATCCGTTTCCTGTGAACCAGAAGAAGGACGCGGACGAGTTCTCCCGTTCCCAGCGTTCTCTTCCCGCAGTCCGCTTCCAGCCATTCCGGAAGATTCCGGATTTCAAAGGAAAGCTCTCCGGTTCCGTTGTTGGAGACCTCGAGAACGACTTCTTCATTCTGCTCATAGCGGAAGTCGTCCACCGCGATGCTCTCATGTGCACCGTAGATCCGGACCGCCGTCTCATCCTCATCGGCCCGGGAGACACAGAGAATCGGATCCTCCGCAGGCTCCAGCTCCATCGTCACCGGGTAATGCCTTCCGAAATCATTCCACTGGGTAAAGCCGATGTGATGCGGCTTCTCCATGCCGGACCACTTGCCGCCCAGGAACTCCGCCCACTCCCGGGACAGCTCCCGGTCCCTCCGAAGGCAGGCCTTTACCTCACCGGCCCAGACATTCGCCGCGGGGCGTCCCTGCCCCGCATAGCGGTGATTTTTCCCTTCGCACAGGTACAGGCGGACCAGGTTGCAGAGCGCCGAGGCAGGCCACCCGATCATGCTGTAATATCCCGCGAACGCGCTTTTTTCCTCTCCGCCTTTTTGCAGAAGCTCCCGGAGAATTTCCTGATTCTTCTCCTCCAGTGCCCCGGCGAGCGCCAGCATGCGGTCGCTCTCCAGCTCATGACTTGCGTGATAAATCCCGGCATGAAGAGACTCCGGCCGACGAAGCGCTGCAAGATGCAGATATCCCGTCAGGACCTCTTCCATTTTCTTCTGAAGCTCCCGGCTCATCTCCGGCAGCTCTTCCGGGAAATTCCTCCGGATCAGGTGACCGGCATATCCATCGTCCCCTTCGGAAGGCTCTCTGCTCCACCGGTCGAAATCATAGGCGAGGTCCATGAAATACTGAAGCAGCGCCTCATGGAATTTCACATCGCCCACATTGACGATCCAGAGCCTTCGGACGCCGTAGTCCCACGCCTCGCACATTTGTTCCCGGATCTGGGAAAACGGCGTGGAATCGATCCACTCATAGGAAACCGGGCTCCCGTGGTAGTCCAGATGATAGTACATGCCGTAGCCGCCCTCGTGTCCCCGCATTTCCTGTGTGGGGAGCGTCCGAAGGTGTCCGAAATTGTCGTCGCTGAGCATGCAGATGACGCCGTCCAGGCCATCCCACCGGTACAGGCCCTCAATCTCCTCGTTCCCGTAGTAGTACTCCTCGACTTCCTTGTAGACCGCGAGCATCTGCGGCGCGTGCTCCCGGATTTGTCCCTGTTCTTCCAGCTCACGGATGAGGCCGCGCTGCGCGGAAATGATCTCCTTCAGGAGGGCAACGTTGTCCCTGACCGGGCTTCCCTCTCCCAGAAGAGCCGAATCGCGCTCGCCCCGCATGCCGATGGTGATCATGTTCTCATAATGGCCGCGGCTTCGCAGCGCATCGCCCCAGTAACGGAGAAGCCCTTCCCGGTTGACGCGAAAATCCCACGCGTTCCCGTAAACGGAATCCTCGCCCCGCACCTTGTCCCACTCTTCGCTCGCGCGAAGGCAGGGCTCATGATGGGAGAAGCTCCAGATCACGCCGTATTCATCAGCGAGCTCCATGTCGGCCTCGCCCGGCCCGTCCAGCGGGAAGGAACTCGTCCACATGGCCGGCCAGATATAGTTGCCCTTCATCCGCAGGAGGAACTCGAACACGCAGTCATAAAGCGAAGCGTTGAAGCCGCCGAAGTGCTCCATGCACCAGCTGCCGAAGGCCGGCCACTCGTCATTGATGAAAAAGCCGCGGTACTCGACCGAGGGCTCCTTCGACACGAAATTCAGCCGTTCGTCCAGAATAAGCTCCCCGCGGTGCACCGCCGGAGCATCTCCCCAGAAGGTAAGCGGCGTGATACCGATGCATTCCGAGAGGGAAAACAGGCCGTAAATCGTCCCCCGCTTGTCACTCCCGAGGATGAGGAGCACATCCTGTCCATCCAAAGTGCCCGCTTCATCCAGCGCGTCGCAGGGTGCCTGCCGCGTCCCGGCGTCATTTTTTCCCGCGGAGGCAAAATCCGCGAAAGCGTTTTTGCTGAATGCGGCAGCACCGATGCTGCCGTTTGAAAGTGACCTATCGATGTCACTTTCAAACTTTCCCGCGGAGGAATTCCCCGGGAGGAAAACACGCAGATACGACTCGCGTTTTCCGCGGATCCGCTCCGCCAGCTCCCCGGAAAGGCGCCCGGTCCGGATCAGCTCCTCCGTCATCAGACTGCGCCCCAGCGTCGCCGCAAGAATCCGGACGGATTTCCCGGGGATCCCAGCCCCGGCATTTTCCTGCGCCGTTTTGTTTCCGTGAAAGACTCCCGGGCGGGTGCCGGTGACCTTTTCAAAATCATCCGCCACCTTCTCCGCAATTCTCCGGACACCCGGATAGGCGGATTCTTCTGTCATCAATACAAAAGTCTGCATCAGACGGTCATTCCTTCCCTTGCAAGAATCTTCCGGATTTCTTCTGTCTGATCCGGAGTCACCTCCGGAATCGGCTTCGTGCACACGGAATTCTTCACGACGCCGCGCAGACGGCACCCTTCCTTGATAATCGAAACAAAGAGAGGTCCCACCGCGTAGATGTCGAACAGGCGGTTGATCTGCTGCTGCCCCGCCGCAATTTTCTCCGCGTCATTCTCACGCATTGCGCGGATCCATGCACTGCAGAGCTCCGGAACCACGTTGGAGAGGCCTCCGATGATGCCGTCGCCGCCGGAGAGCACGTTGTGCGCCGCGTTGTCGTCAAAGCCGGAGAACACCTCGAATTCCGGGAACTCGCTCTTCACGATCTTGATGAGCTCTCTCGTGTGATCCATTCCGCTGATGGTGTCCTTGATTCCCTTCAGATTGTCATGCTTTCTGCGGAGCTCCAGCACAACCTCGGGGGAGATGGAATAACCGGTGCGGTCCGGGAAATTATAGATGTAAACCGGGCCGTGAATCTGAGAAAACAGCTCGTCGTAGAAGCGGAACAGCGACGCGTCGTCAAAACGGAAGTAATACGGGGAAATGATCATCACGGCATCCGCCCCCTGCTCCAGGCACCAGTTGGAATACGGAACAATCTCCGACTCCACCATGGAAGCCGTCCCGATGATGCAGCGGACGCGGTGATCAATGCTGCGGATGGCAAAACCGGCCAGCTCCTTTCGCATCTCCAGGTTCATGGCGAAAAACTCGCCGATGCTCCCCTGAACCAGAATCCCGTCGATTCCATTGGCAATCAGGTGCTCGAACAGTTTTCCCTGGCTCTCCAGATCCAGAGTGCCGTCCTCATTGAATAATGTAACTGCGGGAGTAATATAATTTGCCTTCATTTTCTTCCTTTCTGCCTTTTTCACAGGCACTTCAAGTGCGCGAGGAGAATCTCGCGAAGGCGAATTCTCCGGTGCGGGAGCAGACATGCGCAGCATGGATGCTCCAAATAGGAGCATGAGCTATCGGGCTCATGCGAGTGCGCGAGGGGAATCTCGCGAAGGCGAATTCTCCGATGCGGGAGCAGGCACACGCAGTGTGCCGCTCCTGACAGGAGGAAGTGCCATCAGGCACTTCCGAGTGTACTATTCCAGTCCTCCGCCCTGCATGGCGCTGCGGGCATACTTTGTATACATCCGATAGAATCCCTTTCTCGGCTCCCTCGGAATGATTCCCTTTTCGGCCCTCTTCGCAAGAACCTTCGCTGCCTCCTCCGGCGTGCAGGGCTTCCCCGCGATGCCGGTCACGTTCAGCGTCCTGTTTTTCACCGAATAAGAAATGAGGTCTCCTTCCTCCACAAAGGCAATCGGTCCGCCCGATGCCGCTTCCGGAGAAACATGGCCGATCGCAGCTCCCCTGGTTGCGCCGGAAAACCTTCCGTCCGTGATGAGCGCCACATTTCCGTTGATTCTCTCATCGCAGCAGATGGCTTCTGTCGTTGCCACCATCTCGGGCATGCCGCAGCCGCGCGGTCCCTCATAGCGGACGATGATCACCTCTCCGGGCTGGATCTCCCGCCGGACAACCGCCGCATAGGCGTCCTCCTCGCAGTTGAAAACACGAGCTCTGGCATTCACGACCTCTCGCTGATCCTCCGCGCAGGCCGCATATTTGATGACGGACCCTTCCGGTGCGATGTTGCCCTTTAAAATGGCAACGGAGCCCGTCTCCTTCACCTGTTCCACCGGAAAAATCACCTGCTCCCTTGTGAGGCCGTAGTTGTGAAGATAGCCGAGGTTCCGGTCAAACCAGTTGTCCTTCTGAAGCTCCTCCAGATTCTCGCCCAAAGTCTTTCCGGTCACCGTCATGACATCCAGGTCCAGATAATCCCGCAGCATCCACTCCACCATCGGAACGCCGCCCGCGAACCAGAAGCTCTCCGTCAGCTGAGAGCCGGACGGATAAATGTTGCCGATGTGCGGAACCTTATGGTTGATCTCATCAAAAAGCTCAATCGGAAGATCCACGCCTGCCTCCCGCGCAATGGAAGGCAGATGGAGTGTTGCGTTGGTGGAACCGCCGATCGCGGAGTGCACCACAATGGCATTGCGGAAGGCGGCAGGCGTCAGAATCTTGTCCGGCGTCAGTTCCTTTTCGGCAAGCTCCATGATCTTGCGTCCCGCCTCACGGGAATACTGCAGAAGATCCCGCATCGTTGCCGGAACCAGCGCAGCTCCGGGGAGCGTAAGGCCCAGAGCCTCCGCGACACACTGCATGGTCGATGCCGTCCCGAGAAACGCGCAGGCACCCACGGAGGGGCAGCCTGTCAGTTTGAAATCCCGGATTTCCTGCGGCGTGATCGCACCGTCCCGCTTCTCCCGAAGAGAGATGTCGCCTGCCACAATGGAAGTCGTCATATCCGGACCGGGACGCATGGATCCGCCCGGCATGAAAATCGCGGGCACATTCAGCCGCGCGATGGCTTTCAGATGCGCCGGAATCGACTTGTCGCAGCTGGACGACATGATCACGCCGTCCCACGCGACTGCGCTTCCGTGAATCTCTACCATATTCGCGATGGCTTCCCGAGAAGCCAGCACATAGTTCATGCCGTCGCCGCCCTGCGTACATCCGTCGCAGATGTCCGTTGCATAATATTTTGCCGGCTTTCCGCCCTTCTCATAGACGCCGTATACGGCCTGCTCCACCATCTGATTCAGGTGGTAACTTCCGGGGTGTGAATCGCCGTACACACTCTCGATCATAATCTGCGGCTTTCGGATGTCCTGATCATCCCAGCCCGTGCCCATATCCAGAGCATCGAACTGCGCCCAGAATTTCCGTTCCGCTGCACTTCTTTGCTTCATATACTGTTTTCCTTCCTGCTGCGTTTTTTGCAGCACGCGAGGAGAATTTCGCGAAGGCGAATTCTCCGATGCGATCGGACATGTGCGCCGTCCGGCGCACATGCGGTTTGAACGAAATGCCATCAGGCATTTCTTCAAACCGACCTTCCTGCTGCTTTTTCTGCGGCACTTCTATAACTAATTTATCCCGATTTCCCCTCAAAATACTTCCAACCGTTGCGGACTTTTTGCTATAAGTTGCGGTTAGCCCTTCCGGTTTTCGCTCCGACGCCGCCTGTGGAAGACCGGAAAGCGCTCTGTTTCCTCAAAAAAGCGGCATGGGAGGAGCCGTTGCATGTTACACTGTATATGTTTCACGCATGGCGCCCCGGAGGTCATTTTCCGGACAACCGATCCGGATCATCTTCCACAATCACTTCCGGCCGGGCGTCACGGATCACAGCGCAGGAGATTTTTCATGAGAATCATCGATTACTACAATATTGCCGCCATTCTTCTCGAGACCATTCTGGTCCTGTCCGTTCTGACGGCATGGCTGCGTTCCCGCAGGAAGGGAGCATCGGCGGCTCCCGCCGACTCCGGTTCCTGTGGAAGAGAAAAGAATTGCCCGGCCGTTTCCTTTCCTGTTGCCGGGGAAAAAGGCTGTCCCGCCAGCCGCCGGAGGGGCTTTTTCTCCTCTCTGGACGCGCTTCTTACCGGAAAGCTCTTTGTTCCCGCGGCGACGCTTCTTCTTTTCCTCGGCGCGTTTCTTCGCATGTGGAATCTCACCGGCCTTCCGGACGGTCTGCAGCAGGACGAGGCTTCCATCGGCTACGAGGCGTTCTGCCTTGCGAATTACGGAATCGACCGGAACGGCTATCACTGGCCTGTTTACCCGATCACCTGGGGCTCCGGCGGCGGAAGTCCCATCATGATCTATCTGAACGTTCTGACGACGAAGCTCTTCGGCTCCCGGATCTGGTCCATCCGGATTGTCCCCGCCTTTCTCGGCGTGATGACGCTTCTTTTGTTCTTCCTTCTGCTGAAAAAATCCTTCGGAAGGCGGACTGCCCTGACCGGCCTTGCCGTCCTGGCGCTGACGCCCTGGCACATCATCCTCTCCCGCTGGAGCCTTGACTCCAACACGATGCCCTTCTGGCAGATGCTCGCGCTGTACACACTGGTACAGGCCGTCACGGGCGCTCCTTCCCGGAATGCAGGAAGCCGTCATACGGGCGCAGATACCTCATCGCACTGCACAGCAGCAAACCATGTGAGAAGCGGCGGTCCTGCGGGCGAAAGAGATCTCTCCTGTAAGAAGAACCGGAAGAGTTCCCGCAGACAGACGCTTCTCTATCTTCTCGCGGCCTTTTTCTTCGGCGTCTGCCTGTACTCCTACGGCTCCGCGAACGTTGTCGTCCCGCTGACGCTCCTTTTCGTCTGCGTGCGGCTCCTCCGGACAGGGCGCATCCGGATCGGACAGCTCGCGGGATGCTTTGCCGTGTTCGTTCTCACTTGCCTTCCGCTCGCACTGTTCTATGCGGTGAATTTCTTCGGGTTCCCGGAGATCGCATCGGACTGGATTTCCTTCCCGAAATTCACGTCCAGCCACTTCGGGTCCGTCTTCGTCGCCTTCGACCGGACGCTCCCGCGCACGCTGCTTCACAATCTGAAGGACCTCGTCCTCATGCTCACGGTCGGAATTCCCGGCGAGGTTTCCTGGAACGCGATGCCTGGTTACTGGACGCTGTACTGTTTCACCTTTCCCGTGACTTTCGCAGGCATCCTGTTCGGAAGACGCGCCACAGCCGCGGAGTCCCCTGCAGAGCGTGCCGCAGGAGATGTCTTCCGGGCAGCACTCTTTGCAGCGCTTCTGTTCTCTTTGTTCATCCAGCAGGACATCAACCGCGACGTTCTCCTGTTCCTGCCGCTCGTATACTGGTACGTGATGGGGCTCCGCTTCCTTTTTGCTGCGGGGAAGCAATCTTTCGCCGCCATCTCCCGAGGGACCGGCAATGCATCCGGACCAGATTCCGATTCCCCGACGGCATCCGCGAGAACTGCCGAAAAGCCTGTTCCCGCTGCCCGTACGGAATCCGCCGTTTGCGCGGTCCCGACCCTTCTCTCCCTGCTGCTCCTTTTTGCAGGGTTTGCGTCCTTCGCAAAGGACTACTACGGCGGGGGCTACAACGAGGTCGCGGCTTCCGATTTCATGCCGGGCTACGGCGACGCCATGGTTTATGCCACAAAGCTCGCAGAAAAAAAAGGCGAAACCTCGATCGTATATTCCACCTACGATCTTGTGGCTTCTCCCTTTATGCTGACTCTCTACTATACCAAATATGATCCCTACGATTTCATGGACACCGTCGTCTACAAAGATCCCGAAGCGGAATTCCGCGTGGCCTCCTCGTTCGGACGCTATGTCTTCGGCCTGCCCGCAAAGAGTTCCTCCAATGACCCTGCCGGAGGCTCCGCCGATGATGCGTTCCCAAGCGGCGGTTCTGCGGATTCTGCCGACGACGGCTCCGCAGACAATGCATCCTTGGACCTCTCCCTGCTGCAGACTCCGGAATACGAGGACGACATTTTCGTTCTGACCACGGCACAGGCGCAGGCCTTTGACGACGCGGATTATGACAAGACCGTTTTCAGGGACCGCTTCGTTGTCGTTGTGAGAAACACCGACTGAACGGCGCCTTCAGACAAAGACCGGGGCAGTACGCCCCGGCTTTTTCTGTAGATCTTTTCCATACGAAAGGCCCGATTCCGATCCCGGGCCTTCCGCCCCTTCGCCGGATCTTCCTCAGTCAATTTTCTCTAAAAGATATCCGTAGTCATAGCAGACCTCTTCGGATTCTTCCTCCTCCGTAATAAATCTTGTGAGGTTATCCCACTGAAGATATCCGTCTTCTCCCACCGGAACAAAAATCTTACCTACCTTCACTCGATAGTGATGTGTCTCGCAAGTGCCGTCCGAGAAGGTAACTTCTATCGTCAAGGTTGCCCCGTTTACCTGATCTACATCCTCGTGATAATTCTTCTGATCATCTGCGTCCGCACTCCACAATTCTTCCGGGACAGACATGCCGAACTGCATATTTTCGTTATAGGAACCCTCATAGGTATTTCCTGCTACTGTCAGACGCTCATAATGATGAGGAACGGATTCTGCTGCATTGTCCTCGTCATCATCGGAAGAAACATCCGGAATCATCACATATTCACCGGTTCCATTTCTCTCGCTTTCCCGGGCACTGTCATATTCGGCATCCCCCTCATAGATGGACACGGCCGTATAAATATCGCATTTGTCCGTCGAGATTTTTACCTTTTCTATATTCTGTCCGGAGATGCTGAATCTTCCGTCGAGATATTCTGCGCTTCCATAGCCCGCGGAGACTCTGCTGAGTCCCACGACGTCGCCGGATGCAAGATTCTCCCCTTCCGGCAATTCAGCAGCGCGGGCCGTAATCGCGAAGAAATGATTCTCTGACGTGCTCTGGATCTCCTTTGTACCAGACACATTGCTCTCTTCGCTCCTGCTATCGCCTCTGAAGTATCCGCCTGTCACCGCCAGCGTGACGGCCGCACATGCCGCAAGTCCGCATACCGCTATTTTTTTCATACTCATTTTCCAGTTCCTGACCTTTCTCCGAATTTGGATTTCAGAATCATCAATTTCTGGAGCAAGGGCCTGCTTTAAGATTTGATCCAGTCTTTCATCCGTCATATCCTAACGCCTCCAGTTCTTGTTTCAACAACCGCTTTGCTTTGTTGATGCGACTCTTTACCGTTCCCTCCGGCACATGCAGAATCCGGGCAATTTCCTGAACGGACAAATCCGCCGAGTAATGCAGATGAACCGGCATTCTGTACCTTTCAGGAAGTCTTGCAACCATCTGCTGCACCAGTTTTCTTTCATCAGCCCGAATGCAGGTATCCTCCGGCGAAACAACGGTGACATCCGCGATTTCCAGATTGTCTTCCATTTCCATCCGGTCCATGCTGTCCATAGGAATCAGCCGGTTTCTGTTCGCATATTTTTTCTTCTTATTCTTCCAAAGCAAAATGGATATGGACAGGGCATAGCTTTTCACGTTCTGCCGGGAATCCAGATGCTGCCGTTTCCCCAGCAGTTTGAGCATGGTGTCCTGGTACAACTCGTCTCCCGATTCCTGATCTTCGCAGGTCATCCTGCAGAATCGGAGAATATCCCTGCCATTGTCCTGGACAAATTGCTCGAATTCATAATTATTCATCACAAGTTATCCCTTTCTCCCATCTAGTCGACTATAAGGTTTCTGCCCTTACAGTGATATATTGTCGTAACTTTTCAAAAGGTTCACTTTCTCTGTAAATATGAATAACAATGAATCGGCATGGCTTCTTAAATTGAAAAAGCTCCGGCCGCCGGTGATTTTCACCAGCGGCCGGAGCACAGGAATCATTCATGCATCATGAAAACTGCAGAGCGGCCTCACTGTTCTGACAGCGCAGCTGCTGATCTCTTTCCGGGCATTCTGTCCGTAACGTCAGACGGATTCCCCTGCAGAAGCTTTCTGTCCGTGATGTCAGACAGATTCCCTGCAGAAGCTTTCTGTCCGTGATGTCAGATGGCCTCCTCTGCAGAAACGCCTTGCCCATCCGCGGCCCGGACTGCGTCCGCAATCGCGTCTGCCAGAATCTTCGCCTCTTCTTCCGTCTTCGCCTCCACGCCGACGCGGATCACCGGCTCGGTTCCTGAAGGACGCACGAGAAGAGAGCCTTTTCCTTCCAGCTTCTTCCCGGTCTCTTCCAGAAGAGCCGCCACGGCGGGATTCTGCAGGGCGCCCTCCTTGTCGCTCACCTGCACGGCGTACTGCACCTGCGGATAAAGGTGAAGCGGCTCCGCCAGCTCCGAGAGTTTTTTCTTCTTCGCCATCATCACCTGCATCACCTTGAGGGACGTCAGAACGCCGTCACCGGTCGTCGAATATTTGCTGAAAATGATGTGCCCGGTCTGCTCTCCGCCGATGCGGTAGCCGTACTGCTTCATAGCTTCATAGACATACTTGTCCCCAACCTTGGTGCGGACATAGTCGATGCCGGCTTCGTCCAGCGCCTGGAACAGGCCGTAATTCGACTGTGCCGTCGCGACCACGGTGTTCTCCAGAAGCTTTCCCCGCTCCTTCATGTAGCGGGCATACATGTAGAGAATGTGATCTCCCGTGACCACGTCCCCCTTTTCGTCCACGGCCAGGCACCGGTCCGCGTCGCCGTCATAGGCGAAGCCGACATCCAGCCGGTTGTCCCGGACGAAATTCTGCAGCTGCTCAATGTGCGTGGACCCGACGTTCCGGTTGATGTTGAGTCCGTTCGGGCGGTCGCCGATCAGATACGTCTCTGCCCCCAGCGCGTTGAACACCGCCTTGGCGATGGACCAGCTGCCGCCGTTTGCGCAGTCCAGTCCGACCTTCATTCCGCGGAAGTCATAGACGCCGAGGGAAATCAGGTAACCGATGTAGCGGTTGCGGCCCGCGATGTAATCCACCGTCGTCCCGATGGCGTCTCCCGCTGCAAACGGAAGCTCGTCCCACTCCTTCCCGAAACAGGAAAAAACAGGAGCTCTTCCGCCTTCTTCCTTGCCCTTCAGCACATGATCAAGCCAGTCCTCAATGAGCGTGATGGTCGCATCGTCCATCTTCTCACCCATCCGGTTCACAAGCTTGATTCCGTTGTCATGGAAAGGATTGTGGCTGGCCGTGATCATGACGCCGCAGTCAAACCGGTCCACCCGCGTGATGTAGCTGACGGACGGCGTGGTTGTGACATGCAGAAGGTAGGCATCCGCTCCGCTCGCTACGAGCCCTCCCACCAGAGAGTACTCATACATGTAGCTGGATCTTCGCGTGTCCTTTCCGATTACGATCCGGGCCGGCTCCTCCTCACCGCTTCTCTTCTTCAGCTCGCCGTAATACCAGCCGAGAAACCGCCCGATTTCAAAGGCGTGTACTGCCGTAAGATCACGCCCCGCCTCCCCGCGAAAACCGTCTGTTCCGAAATATCTGCCCATACTCATCTCCTCCGCAGTCCTTTCTGCGTTCTTCGTCAGTTCTCCTGCCCGTCCCGTCCCCGGTACAGATCCTCTGTCCGGCTGACGACATCATCCCAGTTGTACTTGCCGCAGATAAAATCCGCCGCTCCCTCCCGGTAGTGCGAAACCAGCTCCGGATGCTCCAGAAGATCTCCCAGCTTCTCCTTCAAATTCTCCACGTCGGACTTATGGAACACAGCCGCATGGTCCTCCACGACCTCCGTGCTCTCGCGGATGTCCGAAACCAGGCAGCAGTTGCCGTAGCTCATGGCCTCCAGAAGGCTGATGGACATGCCCTCCACATCCGAGGGAAGTGCAAAAACATAGGCATTCGACAAGAGCTCCGCGAGCGTCCTTCCTTCCACAAGACCTGCAAGAATCACGCGGTCATCCTGCGCCGCCAGCTCCCTGATTTCTTCGTAATATTCCACTGCGTTGGACGGACCGCCGGCGAGAAGGAGCTTCTTGTCCGTCGGAATCTGCCGAAACGCCTCCAGAAGATAGTGAAGGCCCTTTTCCGGCACAATCCGGCACAGCGTCATGATGTAGCCATCCTTCTCAAGGCCCCAGCGCTCTGTAATCTCCTTCGCTTCCACCGGAACCGGCCTCGTAATTCCGTTGGGAATGAAATGCGTCTTCCTCCCGTAGCGCTCCAGAAAATAGTCCTGCAGATTTCCCGAAAGGACGATGACCTCGTCGGCATGCTTCGCCGCCATCTTCTCACCGGCCTGAAGCATCCGGGAAGCGAAATGCCCCCACTTCGCCCGCTGCCAGTCCAGACCGTGAATCGTTGCCACCACACGGATTCCGAACAGCTTCGGCAGCCAGCACATCAGGCACGGCCCCTCCGCGTGAAAATGAATGACATCGTAGCGTCCGAACAGAGCCCTCACTGTTGCAAAAAACGAATAGACAATCGCATTCAGCTTGCCGTTCGCCACCGTCGGCGTAATCAAAATACGGACACCGTCGCGAAAATATCCCGGTTTTCCCGGAATCCTGTCGTAGTCGGAATGCTTCATCCGGTAGCCCGACCGGTTATAGCACTCCACCTCATATCCCTTGTCCCTGAGCCTGGTGGCAAGCTCCCAGACCACCACCTCAATGCCACCTTCCCGGGACGGCACTCTTTTGTGTCCGATCATCGCCACCCGGAACGGCCTGTTGTTCTTATTCATGCAATGCCCTCATTTTCCATGGAAGCAATGAGCCTTCGATACATTTCTTCCAGATCAACCTCCGGCTCCCAGCCGAGCGCCCGGAGCTTCGACGCGTCCAGAAACAGCTTCGTGTCCGCCGCGTACCCGAAGGTATTCGTCTCCGGAATATCATAGATCACGCGGATTGCCCCGCCCGCGATCCGGTCCGCCACCATCTGCGCCATTCCTGCTATCGTCGTATGCGTTCTCTCATTGGAGACATTGTAGGCCTGTCCTGCCTCTCCCCTCACGGCAATCGTCAGGATTCCGCGGACCGAATCCCTTGTGTAGCAGTAATTGCCCTCCGAGAGGCCTCTTGTGTGCAGCACGATATCAGTTTTCCGGACCGCACTCCTTGCAAACTGCGAAAAAACGCGCTTCTCCCACGGAAGGATTCCCGCGCCGAAGGTCTGTGACAGACGCGCGATCATGACGTCCATGCCGTACTCATGTCCGAACCCGATGCACAGGTTCTCGCACATCCGCTTGCTCTCCGGATAATCCGTGCGGACCTTCGTGAGGTCCAGAAAACCGAGCCGGTCCTCCGTCGCCGGAATGTCGCGTCCCGTCTCGTCCGCAAGGCTTCCGTACATTTCCATACTCGACAGGTAGACAAAACGCTCCGTCCCCGCCTCTTTGGCGAGCTCCAGGAGATTCCGTGTTCCCAGAATGGCGGTCATGATCGTCTCCACCGGCTGTTCCACCATCATCTTCGACGCGGTAACCGCCGCGCCGTGGATGACAACATCAAGCGCCGGATGCTGCGCGCTGCCGTCTCCGGATTCATTCTGCAGCGATTTCTTGGCCTCGCCTCCGGCTGCTGGCTCCCAGAGCCTTTGCAGCACGTCCGGAACAAAATCCGGCGCCGTGATATCCGCAGGCAGAAGCTCCACGTCCTCTCTCTGCAGGAAAGCCTCTCCATAAATGGCTGCCGCCTTCTCCCGGTTCCGGATGACGCCGTAAATCTTCATTCCGTTCCGGTTCCTGCGGTTCATGCAGGCAAGGGCACGGATCAGCCAGGAACCGACGAGTCCGGTTGCCCCGGTAATCAGGATCCGCTTCCCCGCAAGGGCCCCGGCAAGACTTTCGTCCGCCGCCACAAGATCCAGATCCTCCTGCAGCACCGGATCCCCCGGAGCTTCCCTCCTGTCCATGCCGCCGTTTGCCGCCTTCGTACTTTCTGTCATTCTCTTTCCTTTTCTTTTCATGGCGCCGCCGCGCCAGCCGGCTTCACTGTGAACGGACTGCCGGCAGATTTATTTGTCCTCCGGCACTTTTTCGGGTGTGCCGGACAGATATCTATTATATAATAGTTGAAACAATCTTAACACATTCGCTTCCCGGTGTTTCCGTTGATTCCGATACCGTCCGTCACGGACCGTTCGGGGTCATTCCGTACCCGGCACCGCTTTCCCGAGGTTATTATGCAGTTCCAGTCCGCTGATTTTCTGTTATTTTTTGCCATTGTCGTTCTGTTTTTCCGTCTGATTCCCGGAAGACTCCGGAAAGGATGGCTCCTTCTGTGCAGTCTTTTCTTCTATCTGAGCTTCGATCTGCAGTTTCTCCTGGTCCTTGCTCCGATGATCCTGATCGGCTATGCGGCGGGAAGGCTCCTGGAGCGGACAGACAGCCCGGCAGCCCGAAAGCGGATCTTTTCCTTTGCCGTGGTTCTTCTTGTTCTGTTTCTTCTCGTATTCAAGTACACGGATTTCATCCTCGACAACTGCGACGCGGTTCTTTCGCTGTTCCATCAAAAGCCCCTCGCCCGGAATTTTTCTCTCCTCATGCCGGTCGGCATCTCGTTCTACCTGTTTCAGTCGGTCGGATATCTTGCCGATGTGTATCGCGGAAAGGTTCCCGCCGAGCATCATTTCGGAAACTACGCGCTGTTTATCAGCTTTTTCCCGCAGATCACGGCAGGTCCCATCGCCCGCGCGGACAGACTCCTTCCGCAGATCCGGAACCTTCCGGAGATGCCGCGTCCTTCGCTCTCCCGCGTCTTTTCCGGATTCTCCCTGATGCTGTGGGGATTTTTCATGAAAATGGTCATCGCGGACCGCGCCGGAATCTTTGTCGACAACGTCTGGCAAAATCTGTTCGCCTGCGGGACCGTGGAAACCGTCACCGCGGCCCTTGTTTTCTCCCTGCAGATCTATGGCGATTTTGCCGGTTACTCCTCGATTGCGATCGGTGCCGCGAGGATTCTCGGCATGGACCTGGACGCCAACTTCCGCTCCCCGTACTTTGCGGGCAGCATTGCACAGTTCTGGCGCCGCTGGCACATTTCCTTGAGCACATGGCTTCGCGACTACCTCTACATTCCGCTCGGCGGGAGCCGGTGCACGCGCCTTTGCAGATACCGGAACATCATGGTGACATTTCTGGTCAGCGGCTTCTGGCACGGTCCCTCCTGGACTTATGTCATCTGGGGAGCCCTCCACGGCCTGTACCAGGTGCTCGGCGATCTGCTGAAGCCCTTCCGCGCAGGGCTCTGCCGGCTTCTCGGCGTCCGCGGGGAAACCTTCAGCTTCCGTCTGGGAAAGGTCCTCTGGACATTTCTTCTAACCACGTTTGCCTGGATTTTCTTCCGCGCGGGCTCTTTGTCCGGCGCCGGGTATTTTCTGAACCGGATGTTCACCCGCTGGAATCCCTGGATTCTTTTCAATGAAGGCCTCTACGCCTTCGGCCTGAACCGGCAGGAGTTCGGCATCCTGACTCTCGGAACGCTCCTTCTTCTCGCGTTCGATCTGATTTCCGCGAAGAAAAAGAAGGATTTCGGAGAGCTTCTTGTCACGCAGAGCCTGTGGTTTCGCTGGGCGCTCTGCCTTACTCTGATCCTGCTCGTTCTGACGATCGGCGAATACGGCATAGATTTCAGCTCCAGTCAGTTTATTTACGCGGGGTTCTGAATATTTCCCGGCAGCATCGGTGCGTCCGCACCGATGCTGCAGTTTCGTCGTATTTTGACCGTTCTTTTCACCGGCCTGTTTTCATGCATGATCTGCGGATGGGTTTTCACGGATAAATTTTCACGACCGGATTCCTGCCGACACGGAACCACTTTGGGGGAGAGATATTTTGAAAATGAATAAAAAAAAGATTTGCCGTGTGCTCTGTTTTTCCCTTCTGACAATCGTCCTTCTGACCTTCGTCTACCGTGCGCTTTCCTGGAAGGACACCACCGGGAATTACATTTCTTCCTATGACGAGCTCTACCACACACCGAAGGACACCATTGATGTTGCCTTCCTCGGGAGCAGCCACTGCTACGCAGGAATCTACCCGGCAGTTCTCTGGGAGGACCGGGGTATCACCTCCTTCGACATGGCCGTCTCCGGGCAGGACAAGGATTCCTGCTACCACGGCCTCATCGAGCTGCTGAAAACGCAGCATCCGCAGGTTGTTTTCGCGGACCTGTACGCGCTCACCTTCGAGGAACACGCCTTCATCGGCAATGTCTACCGGAACCTCCTCTCCATGAAGACATCCGCCAACTCCGTTCAGCTCGTTAACGAATACGCGGACAAAGAGGACCGGGAAGATTTCATTCTCCGCTGGCCCATCGTCCACACGCGCTACCGCGAGCTCCAGCCCTATGATTTTCTGAATTATCCCTTGAACGATTTCGGAAGAGGCGCTTTCTATGTCTGGGAGCACGCAGACACCTCCTGGAACCTTCCCTGCACCGACGAGACGCTCTCCGCACCCATTTCGGACAGCAACCGCCGATGGGTGGACCGGATGACTGCCCTCGCGGAGAAAAAGGACTTTACGCTGGTCTTCACCATTCTCCCGTACGACATTTCGGAGGGAGACCGCGCGATTTACAACGAAGTGACACGATATATCCGTGAAAAAGGCTGCGATGTGATTGACTTCTCGCTTCTGGAGAACGAGATCGGATTCGACCGCACGCAGGATTTCCGCGACTCCGGACACCTCACGGGCTTCGGGGCCGTCAAGGCCACCCGGTATCTGGAAAGCTACCTGGACACCCTCCCCGCAGAGAAGTATCTGGAAGTGGACCGCCGCCCGGATGCCTCGTGCGGGTTATGGAATCGGGATCTGCAGTGGATGAACCAGACCAAGTTCCGCTACGCGCTGGACTATGCGGAATCCGCGCAGGAATTCTGCCAGCTTCTCTCAGAGACGACCGGCATCACAGCCATCCTCTCTCTGGAGGACACCGGGAATGAACATACACTCCCGGAGAACGCATCTTCCTTCGAGGATCTTCTCCCTGCCCTGAAACCGCTCGGCTTCAACACCGCAATTGCCTCGCCGGGCGGAAAATGGCTCTACCATGCGGGCACGCTTCAGAAGCTTCACGGCAATGACGCGGAGGAAGAGGGCGTCTTTCTGGACCTCGGCCCCGTCGATTCTCTCCGCGTCCAGTACAACGGCGATTTTGCCGCGGGCAATCTCATGATCGGACTCACCGATTATTCCCACAAGGACCGCCGCCTCCAGATTGTCCTGTACGACAATATCGTAGATGAAATCATCGGAAGCTACAGCTTCTGAGGTGATGGAGGAAATGCGCAGGATTCAGAAATGAGAATGCGCGGTTTCGGGAATAAGAACGCATGGATTTGAGAATAGAAATGCGCGGTTTTCGGAAAAGAGGGGGGAATCTGACAGAAATCAGATTCTTCCCTCTTTGTCATTGCTCTTTGATGATGCGCCGCGGCTCTGTAGAAATCTCCGGCGGGCAAATAATTCGGCACGTTTCAGGGCTCCTATAGTATAATCGAAGCGGTTTCTCATGATTGTCAGCTTCTATATCCAGGAAGTCTTATGAGGAATCCTGCAGGGCAATTTCCAGTACCAATATGCTCGTAAACGATCCACTTACATCAGAAATTGCCATATGCGGAACAGTTACAACCTCAGGAGAAAGACAAGACAAATGAAAGGGAATGAAACAGAGCATGATCAGTAATCAGAATAAAAAGATTCGTTGGATGGCAGCAGGTTTGGCAGTGCTCGCGGCAGTGTCGATGACGGGATGTTCCCAGGACAAAACGGCTGATGCGGCGGGAAGTCAGGCGAGCACGGAGAGCTCCGGCGGATGGGAGGCTGCGACTACGGAGGCTCCCGCGGCAGAGACGGCAATGGATGCAGATACGGAAGAAAGTGCCCTTCCGGATAACCTGGAGGAAGGAGAAGAGGTCCTGCAGAGAGGCGAGACAAGTGATGTTTCCTTCCACGGAACCCTTCCGGACATTACGCCGGACTGGAAGGACGGCGAACTGTTCCTCCTGGTGATTCCGGATGCGGATTCCTCTTCTGCAGCTATGGAGTGCCCGGTCTATGACACGCAGGACACGGCCGGTACCGACGGCGCGGCATGGCTGGATGAGGGCAACAGCACGGATCTGACCGATCCCAACACGGTCATTCACGGCACGCTGGGAGAAAACAGTGCTTTTTCCGGCATTCAGGACTATGGAGATTCGAGCTTTTTTACCTCCAATCCGTATCTCTATCTGTATGGAAAGGATTCCATTTCAGAGTTTCAGGTTTTCGCGGCGTATCCGAAGGCGCACGAGGACATTCTGACGAGCGTCAACGGCTTTGACCGTGACGAATTCAATCAGTACATCAATGACATCTACAATCAGCGGAGCATGCAGGCCGTTCGAGATGAGGAGCTGGAGCAGCAGGTTCTGGATACCTGGAGCGTTCTGACCCTTCAGGCAGAAGGATCGGACGGGAATGATTTCATTGTTCAGGCTGTTCCGACCGGAGTTGTACAGCAGTAAAGACGGCCTTTCGAACAGGACTTGCGCTTTGGCGGAAACTGTGTAGAATGTTATGATGCTATGAACAAAATGTTAACGAATATTAAAAAATACCAGTTCATGTTTGAGGAGCTGGTCAAGCGCGATTTCAAGCAAAAATACAAGAGAAGTGTCCTTGGCATGGCCTGGTCGGTATTGTCGCCATTGCTCACGCTCCTTGTGATGCATGTTATTTTCTCGAATTTCTTCGGAAAAGACATTCCGCACTATACGACATACCTGTTTACGGGCAACATCATCCTGTCGTATTACAAGGAATCGACGAAAAACGGCATGCAGTCCCTGATGAGCAACGCCAAGATCTTCACGAAGATCAATGTGCCGAAGTACCTGTTCCTGCTGTCCAAGAACGTATCGGCACTGGTCAATTTCGGACTGACGCTCCTTGTGTATTTTGCGTTCTGCATCTTTGACGGAATTACCTTCCGGCCGACGATGTTCCTGATGATTTTCCCGATTCTGTGCCTTCTGATCATGGACATCGGCATCGGAGCCATCCTGTCGGCGCTGTTCGTGTTTTTCCGCGACATTCAGTATCTGTATGAGGTGTTCCTGACCCTGATCACTTACATGTCTGCCGTATTCTACTCTGTGGATAAGCTTCCGCACTACCTGCAGCAGCTTCTGTATCTGAATCCGGTGTACGTGAACATCAAATACATGCGTCTTATTGTGATCGACGGCATCATTCCTTCGCCGGCCTATCACGCGCTGTGTGCCTTCTATGCCGTGTTCTATCTCGGCCTCGGCATGCTGATTTATAAAAAGTACAACCATTCGTTCCTGTATTACCTGTAAAAGTGCTGCAGAGAATGATCGCTCTTGGCCGGACCTGCTCGCAGGGGACAGCCGCCAAGGAGAGATCATTCTCCGGCAGGGAGCAAGGCTTCCCTGCCCGCCATCATCGAGGATTGCGGAGCAATTCGAGATGAGGCTGCACGAGAGGAAGAAAGTTTGAAAGTGACATCGATATGTCCCTTTCAAACCGCAGCATCGGTGCTGACGCACCGGCTGCCACATTCGGCAAAACCGCCTTCGCGGATTTTGCCGAATGTGGGGTATAAGTTTCCTCAGTTGGGCAGAAAAATGACCTATCCGTGCCGGAAAAGCACAAAAGAGGATTTATGTCAAACACCGCAATTGAATGCAACAACGTCAGCATCCGTTATGTGACGGGCGACTTCAAATCGATTGGACTGAAGGAATATGTGATCCGCAAGCTCACGAAGAATTATCACGTCAAAGAGTTTTGGGCGGACCGGAATGTGAACTTTCGTCTGGAACAGGGCGAAATGCTGGGCATCATCGGCTCCAACGGCGCAGGCAAATCGACTCTTCTGAAGGCGGTGACGGGAATCATGCTCCCGACAGAGGGTGAGATCCATGTCAAGGGCAACATCGCGGCGCTTCTGGAGCTGGGAAGCGGCTTCGACAATGACATGACCGTCAAGGAGAACACCTACCTTCGCGGAGCGCTTCTTGGCTACACGAGAAAATTTCTGGACGAGAAGTACGACGAGATTATTCAGTTTGCGGAGCTGGAAGAATTTCAGGACTACTGCTTCAAACAGCTTTCTTCCGGTATGAAGTCCCGGCTTGCCTTCTCCATTGCCTGCCTGGTGCATCCGGATATCCTGATTCTGGACGAGGTGCTGTCGGTCGGCGACGGAGCGTTCCGCAAGAAATCCGGCGACAAGATGCAGGAAATCATTCAGGGAGGCGTGACGGCCATTCTGGTTTCCCACGTGATGCCGCAGGTGCGGGAGCTGTGCACGAAGATCCTGTGGCTCGACCACGGCAAACAGATCTGCTTCTCGGGAGATGTGCAGGAAACCTGCGATGCCTACGAGTGGTTCCTCTCCCAGAAAAAGAAGACTCCGCCGAAGAATGAAAAGGAACTTCATTCCATGGCGGAAAAATGGCGAAAGAAGCTCCAGGAAGATCAGGAGAAAAAGGCCAAAGAAACGGGAATGTACCAGACGGTATGAACGATCAATTGCCTCCACCCGTAAAACGGGCGGTTCGGGATGCGGGCTATACATTTTGTCTGAATGAATCGTTGACGGGCAGCGATCTATTGGGCCGTCCGTTCTTGAACAGATCGATATCCTGCTGCGGTACTCACTCTTATTGCGGATAATCATCCTGCCGCTCCGCGGACATAGGAGTAATCGTCCTTCCAATCATTTTTTCTTCACCATGCAGCGTTTCTTAAAGAACGAAATACCGTAGCAGAGAATCTGATCATAGTCATCCTCATACTCCTTCGCGTACATCCTCTCATCGATCTGCCGCAGAGCCGCGTCGCACTCGCTCTCCAGATTCCCCAGAACCTTCGTATACTTCGCCTCAAAGACTGCCACCCGGGCGTTGAGGGCATCATAGACGACCACATCGCTCCGTCCTTCTCCGTGCTCCTTGTTGGAATCCACCATATATCCCGCACCTGTGAAAATGCCCGCAAGGAAAGCATGATAGAAGTCCTCGTGATAATCATGGTAGCTGATCGTGCGCCGGAGCAGAGCGTTCATCTCCTTCGTAATCCCCTCACTGTCACCTTTCCAGACCGCATCAAACAAAGCATTCCGGTTCCACTTCTTCGCACTGTCATCGAACCATTTGATGACCGTCGTTTCAAAAATCTCCCGGATACTGATTCATCCATTTCTCACAAAGCTCCGGATGCTCCGCAATTTCCAACCCCTCAAACAGTTCCCGGCTGTCCCTGCGGATGTCGAAGAAACTCTCCAGCATACTCATGCCCAGCGTCTTGCCAAACCGTCTGGGGCGGGTGATCAGGGTCACCTTTGTCCCCGCCCTGCTGAGCAGTTCATCAATGAGCCCTGATTTATCGATATAGTAATATCCGTTCTTTCGGATTTCTGCAAAATCTGAAACACCAACCGGAATATTCAACGCCTTCATCTCTGCCATCCCCTTCACCTGATCCTGCACAGGCTGTTTATCACTATTAATGATAACATTCTGGCCTTATCGGCATACAGCCTTAAATTCTTGCCAGCAGCTCCGTTGGCGTAAATGCCACAACTTTACTCTGGGTGAAATCTTTCAGATTTCTTGTAATGATACAGTCAGCGTGAACCGATTCTGCCGTTGCACTTTGAACAGCGTCCTCGAAATCTTTCCATTTCATGTTCACAGCTCTCTCCAGAACTGACGGGCTGAACTCCGCAAATTCAAAAATCAGGCCAAGCTTGCGAAACACTTCTTCAATCTGATCCGGCATCAGCTGCTTTCTCATGACATACATCATATTCGCATAGGTCAGCGTTGAAACATATCCCTTCGCCTGCTCCGTTTCACAAAGTTTCCAAATCATTGAGGATGCTCTTACAAATTCCGACCGGTTCAGCAAAACATCCAGCATAATATTGGTATCAATCAGCAGAACCATACTTTTCCCTCATTCTGTCTGCCTTCGCCTCATCCAAGTCATAATTTTCCTTCAAAATTCCGGTCAGAGAATCCGTTAAATATGATACAGCGGCATCCTTCGGAACAAAACGTCCGACCTCCCGGCCATTCTTTGTCACAATCACTTCCTGTCCGGACATTACAAGACTCAGGTACCTTCCGAAATTATTCTGCATTTCGGTCGCAGTTGCGGTTGCAGTAATCATAACGATCGCCCTCCTTTTAGCTAATTTCATTGTGCTTCAAATTAGCAACTTCGTCAACCTGCCTGCAAGATATAGCAATATATACATCTAAGTACCCGTGTGAATCATCTGCGTTTTAATGTATGAAACGCATTCCCCAACCATCTGTACCGGGCATTCAATCTGAACATGGGCATAAAAATACCTCGTCAGATTTCTCCAACGAGGTTTACTGTTTCATTACGCTTCTTTTATTTTGCATTCGCACGGGCCCTGAAGTCAGCGTTGCTCCGGGGCCAGACAGGTGTTGCAAAATCCCACGGAATATTCACTTGTAAAGGTCTTCCAGCGTTATCAGCCGGACTTCGCCGTGTTCCTGTGCCTGAAGAAGTCCATCCGTAAATCCGCCTTTTGAAAAAATATAGTAATGATAGCGGCTTCCTTTTCCGAATACCGACGCATAATTCCTGAGCAGTTCCAGCTCATCCATGCCGATTTTTTCATTTCTGTACTTGCAGGATCCAATGATGTATTCATTTCCCGCCACAGGTGTTCCGATAATATCGATTTGTACCTGCTTCTTCGCTTTCGGATCCGTTCCCCACCACTGCCCTGTTTCGCCGAGCTCAATGGGAAGATTCTCCGCATAGTAAAGAAGGTAGTCCCGACACATTTTCTCAAAGACCAGCCCCATATAATCAGGCAGGTACTGCTTCACCGCAACCGGATAGCTCCTTGCAATTCTCCCTGAATCGATGGCGCTCATATTCCCCGGTACGAACCGGTACCAGAACCGGAAGAAATTATCTGCCAGCAGATAAATGGTTTTCTTTCCCGGTTTTTCCGTAACCGGAGTTTCCTTTTGAACAATGCCGAGATCCATCAGCGTTCTCAGATACTTGGATACAACCGAATTGTCCTCACCGACCTTCAGCCTGATATCGTTCATTCTGGAGGCGCCATCTGCGATTGCTTTGATGATCGCATTATAAATGGCGGGCTCCCGGAGCTCCTGCTTCAACAGATTTCCCGGCTCCTCATACAAATAGCTGGAACGGTCAAAGAAATTATCCAACAGAGCCTCGTCCACACTATCCCTCACATCCAGCTTGTTGATATAGTGCGGGACTCCTCCCGTGATTCCATAAATCAAAGAATTATCTTCTGCGGATAGATTCGGATGGAATACAGCGGTCTCTCTGTAATCCAGCGGCTCAATCCTGAACTGACCGGTTCGCCTGCCATACAGAGGACTCTCCTTGCCAAGTACCTGATTTTCCATGAAGCTCATCGACGAGCCGCACAAAATCAAATACATCTTCGATTCTGTCCATTTGTGATCAATGATATGCTGCAGCATCGCGGAAATGACAGGCTTTGCCTTCGCAAGATAGGGATATTCGTCAATCACAAAAATGATTCGCTGCTCCTTCGAAAGTGCTGTCAACTCATCGAAGGCATCATCATAAGACCTGAACTCAGGTGCAGACTCCAGATCCGGCCTCTCATAACTCATGATCGCCCTCGAGAGTGCCTCCAGGTTTTCCTTTCCGGTCGTATTCAAAGCAGAGAAAAAAACAGTTGGCTTGCCTTTACAGAACTCGTTGATCAGGGCCGTTTTACCAACACGTCTCCTGCCATAAATGATAATACACTCAAACTTATCATCCGCATACCGTTTATTCAGCTTCCGAAGTTCCTCCTCGCGGCAATAAAACCGGCTCATCCGACCGCCTCCAGTAATTATACTCGTAAGTTACTTCCTTGCGAGTATAATGGGTCCACCAGCCTGCAAAGTCAAGTAAAATAAGCCAAACTTTTCGAACCGATTGAAATTCTCCTGCAATGCCAGCTCTGTATGCGGATATTCCGCTCACTTTTTCTTCACCATGCTGTCAGACCGCTCCATCAGCCCGGTGTCGCTCAGCAGCTGATCGACCTCGCTCTGCACGAAAGCGACAAAATTCTCGCCTTTCAAAACAGTGTTTGCGACAATTTTCTTAGTTTCAGTCTGCCATTCTGCGACAAAATTCTAATTTTTAAAAGCATAATTTGCGACAAATCTCCCACTCCTCTAGCGTGAGCGGCGTGTAATTCGAACACATACGGAAGCAATTGACCATCTGGTCGCCAGACTTTTTGACGCTTACCTTCTGTCTGTTCTCTTTATAAAAATTTAATCGTATCTGATACAGGTCTCTTGTAATTCGTGGTAATCCTCCTCGTGGCAGCAAATGTAGTAAATTGCTACTATCTACCTGGTCCTATGTCAAGATTTCGGACAAGTTAAATGTGACCTTTTCTGCCTTATCCT
>CAVKEB010000018.1:0-52515 GCA_963655255.1 bacterium | reverse complement strand
CACGTTTGGGACCTCTTTTCTTGTTTTTACTTTCCTACAAAAACTTTACACTAGCGTGATCGCCACCGTGGGTGCAACAAAAAACGGTCCTCACTGAATCTCAGTGAAGACCGATAAAAAAGACGAGCGGTATATGGGAATCGAACCCACCTCTCAACCTTGGGAAGGTCGCATTCTACCGATGAACTAATACCGCAGACCGCATGCCGGAGCTCTGAACGCCCCGTACATGCGTTTTATTATACCAAAATGAAGACGGAAAGCAACAGGAAAATGCCCTGCACCCTGGCAGGCTTTGCAAACTTGCCTTCGCCGCACCTTTCCGCATCTTACGGATCATTACTGATAGCTGCGGATGTATTCCATCACTTCCTCTTCCGTCGGCATGACGGCCAGTGCGCCGCGGCGCGTGGTCACCAGCGAAGCCGCCGCATTGGCGAAGGTCAGCAGCTCGCGCAGACGGAAAATATTCAGCTCCTTCAGGCCATACTTCAAAACGAAATGAAGGCCGCAGGCGCAGAAGGTATCTCCCGCTCCCGTCGTCTCAATCGTATTCGGATTCTTGAAGCCGGGGCAGTCCACGCGCTCACCCTTGTAGTAGGCGCGGCTTCCGTCCGGTCCCAATGTTGCGAAAACAAGCGGAATTTCGTAGCGGTCGATCAGCATGCGGACACCCTTGTCCAGATTCTCCTCTCCGGTCAGGAACACAATCTCGTTGTCCGAGATCTTCATGATATCCGTGTTCTGCATGCCGAAGACCATCTTCTCTCTCGCCTCGTCCTCGGAATTCCAGAGCGGCGGACGGTAGTTCGGGTCAAAGGAAACGGTAACGCCGTTGTCCTTCGCGATCGTCAGGGCCTCCTTCGTCGCGCGGTCCACCAGCTCATCGGTCATGGACAGAGAACCGAAGTGGAAAATCTTCGCCTGCTCAATGAGCTCCCGGTGTGCCCGCACATCCTCCGGACGCAGCATCACATCCGCGCCGGGCTTGCGATAGAAGGAAAAATCACGGTCACCGTTTGCAAGCTTCTGGACAAACGCCAGAGTCGTGTGAACATTTGCGTCCATCGACAGGCCGCTCATGTCAATTCCCTGCGCGCCCGCCTTCTCCTTCAGCATTTCGCCGAACGCGTCCTTTCCGACCTTGCCGATAAAGGCAGTCGGGTGCCCCAGCTTCTGCAGCATCGACAGAACGTTGCAGGGTGCTCCGCCCGGATTGGCTTCAAATGTCGGATTTCCCTGAGAACTGACCGGTCCCGCAGTAAAATCCACCAGCAGCTCACCGAGTGCTGTCACATCATATTTCTTCGTATCCATAACCCCTCCATTTCTGCCTGCACACAGTATTCCATTTCTCATTTCAAAACCGGATACCCCAAAAATTCTCCCGTGATGAGCCAGGCTTCTTTTATACTAATGCAGAATTTTTGGAAAAGAAACTTAAATTCTCACTTAATTCTTAAAGCTGTGAACCGGCGCCGGAATTCGTCCCCTGCGGTTTACGAATTCGTCACAGCCGAAGGTGTTCACCGGCATGATCGGCGCATGGCCGAGAAGTCCGCCGAACTCCACTTCATCACCGACACCCTTGCCGGGAACCGGAATCAGGCGGCAGGCCGTCGTTTTCTGGTTGACCATGCCGAGCGCCATCTCATCCGCGATAATTCCCGCAATCGTGGTGTCCTTCGTGTCGCCCGGAATGGCGATCATGTCCAGTCCCACCGAGCAGACGCAGGTCATCGCTTCCAGCTTCTCCAGCGTAAGCGCTCCCGCCTTGGCCGCGTCAATCATTCCCTGATCCTCGGAAACCGGAATAAACGCACCCGAAAGGCCGCCCACGTAGCTGGAAGCCATGAGGCCGCCTTTTTTCACCTGATCGTTCAGCATGGCAAGCGCTGCCGTCGTACCGGGAGCCCCTGCCTTCTCCAGGCCCATCTCGCAGAGAATATCCGCCACCGAATCGCCAATTGCCGGAGTCGGCGCAAGCGACAGGTCAATGATTCCGAACGGAATGCCGAGTCTTGCGGAGGCCTCCTTCGCGACGAGCTGGCCCACGCGGGTGACCTTGAAGGCCGTCTTCTTGATCGTCTCCGAGAGCGTCTCGAAATCCGCGCCGTGGCAGGATTCCAGCGCTTTTTTGACAACGCCGGGGCCGGAAACGCCGACGTTCAGGATCGCATCCGCCTCCGTCACGCCGTGGAAGGCTCCCGCCATGAACGGATTGTCGTCCGGTGCGTTGCAGAACACCACGAGCTTCGCGCAGCCGTTCACCGGAAGGTCCTTCGTCTCCTCCGCCGTCTCCTTGACGATGGAGCCCATGAGCCGCACCGCATCCATATCGATTCCGGTCTTCGTTGAGCCGAGGTTGACGGACGAGCAGACCACCTGTGTCTCCTTCAGCGCCTGCGGAATGGAACGGATGAGAAGCTCGTCCGCTTTCGTCATTCCCTTGGAAACCAGTGCGCTGTAGCCGCCGAGGAAATTGACGCCGACCTTCTGCGCCACCTCATCGAGAGTCTTCGCCACTTCGGCAAAATCCTGTGTGCTGTGGCAGGCGGATCCGCCCACAAGGGCAATCGGCGTGACGGAAATCCGCTTGTTCACAATCGGAATTCCGAAATCTCTGGAAATCTCCTCGCCGGTCTGCACCAGATCCTTCGCCAGTGTATAAATTTTCTCGTAAATATTTTTTTTCAGAGTCGGAAGATCCGAGCTGATGCAGTCCAGAAGGCTGATGCCCATCGTAATCGTGCGGACATCCAGATTCTCCTTCTCGATCATTGCGTTCGTCTCTTCCACTTCACGGATATTGATCATAGGTTACCTCCACCTTTGTCAGCCGTTTCCGAGTGTCAGATCCGGTGCATGGAATCGAAGATTTCTTCCTTCTGGCACTTGATCTGCACGCCGAGGCTGTCGCGTCCGATCGCCGCCAGCTCATCCGCCATATCTCCGAAGGGGATTTCAAGCTTCGCAATGTCCACGATCATCATCATGTTGAAATATCCCTGCACGATCGTCTGGGAAATGTCCAGAATGTTGATCTTATGGTCTGCCAGAAAGCTGCACACTCTTGCAATGATGCCGACCGTGTCCCTGCCGACGACTGTGATGATCGCCCGTTTCTCCATAATTTCCACCTTTCTTCTCTTCGTTGATTTTATTCTTCCAGGCTCTGATTCTGTCCGCTTTGTTTACCTGCGGAAGATCTGTAAAAACGTACCGAATTTCCCGGTGTGTGCCTACCCTACAATTCCACCATGCGCGACGCTTCCCTGCGCGGCGCCACCCGGATGGGAAGCTCATCCGCCTCGTACTCATCGTCCGCCGCGTTGATTTCCAGACGGACCGTCTCAAAGGCAAGCTCCGGATAATTGTTCTCCTGTGAGAGATGTCCCAGGAAAATTGCCTTCATATGCGGATTCAGCACGCTGTCCAGAAGCTCCCCGCTCGCCGTATTGGACAAATGTCCGCGGTCCGAGAGGATCCGCTGCTTCAAAGGATACGGGTACGGCCCCACCTGCAGCATATTGACATCGTGATTGGCCTCCAGAAGTAGCACGTCCGAATCCTTAAGGCACGCCTTGGTGTAATCCGTGTAGCATCCAAGGTCCGTGCAGATCGAAACTTTTCTCCCGCCGTAGAGAACCCGGTAGCCCACCGGATCCGCCGCGTCATGTGAAATCGTCATCGGATTCACCGTGATGTCCTTCACGATGGTCTTCTCGTCCGCCTTCACGGGGACGAAACGGTCTCTTGCAAAATCGCGGTACTTCTCCAGCCGGAGAATCGCATCGATCGTTCCCGCCGTCGCGTAGACCGGGATGTCGTATTTTTTCAGGATCATTGCCAGTCCCTGGATGTGATCCGCGTGCTCATGGGTAATAAAAATACCGTCGATGTCCGGAAAATCCAGACCGATCCGGTTCAGTGCCTCCTGCGTCCTTTTGCGGCTGATGCCGACATCAAACAGAAGGTGCGTCGTGTCCGAGCCGATGTAGCTGCAGTTGCCGCTCGATCCGCTCGCGAATGTCTGAAATCTCATTGTACTCACTTTCCTGTTCCCAATGCTGCCCGGATCTGCCTGCAGGCATCCTCCAGGCTTCCGGAGTTGTCAATCACAACATCCGAGCCCGCCCGGAACTCTTCCTCCGTAAGCTGCGATGAGAGGATTCCATCAATTTTCTCATCGGAATAGCCGCGGCTCTCCTTCAGGCGTTTCCTCCGGACCGCAAGGTCACAGTAAATATACCACATTTCATCTACGTAAGAGCGATAACCGCACTCGATCAGAAGCGCCGCCTCCAGGAAAAAATAGTCCACGGCATCCGCCGCTCCCTGCGCCGCCTTCTCCTGCTCCCCCCGGATTCTCTCCAGAATATACTCCTTCACCGCCGGATGAATCAGTGCGTTAACCCTCTCGCGAAGCTCCCGGTGTGCAAAAATCCGCGCCGCCATCTCCCTGCGGTCGATCTCGCCGTTCTCCTGAAGAAGAGAAACTTTCCCTCCCTCTCCGCAGGCGCTGCCTGCTCCGGATGCATTGTCCGAAGCTCCCGCAGGGTACTGCTCCAGAAGGCTCACAAGCGGTTCATAAATCCGCCCGCCCCTCCGCGTCACCTCGTGCGCCGCCTCGTCCGAGAGAAGGATCCGGCAGCGGTAGTTCTTCTCAATGTAGCGGAGCAGCTCCGTTTTGCCGGAGCCCACTCCGCCCGTAACACCTATGATCTTCATTATTTTGCCTCATACCAGTCGGGGCCTGTGTGGCAGTCAATTTCCAGCGGAACCAGGAGTTTCGCGGCTCCCATCATGCCGTCCCGAAGAATCTTCGCCACCTTTTCCTCCTCGCCTTCTGCCGTCTCAATCAGAAGCTCATCGTGAATCTGCAGAATCAGCCGGGAGGAAAGGCCCTGCCGGTGCAGCTCCTCCCACACGCGGATCATCGCGATCTTCATGATATCCGCGCCGGTTCCCTGAATCGGTGCATTCATGGCAACGCGCTCACCGAACTGCCGCTGCATGAAGTTCGAGCTCTTCAATTCCGGAATCGGCCGCCGCCTTCCGAACATCGTGACCGAATATCCCTTCTCCTTCGCTTCCTCAACCTCCCGGTCGAGGAAGGTCTTGATGCCCGGGAACATCCGGAAGTACTCGTCGATGTATTCCTTCGCCTCGCTCCGGGAGATCGACAGATTCTGCGACAGGCCGAACGAGCTGATGCCGTACACGATGCCGAAATTGACGGCCTTCGCATTTCTTCGCTGCAGGTCCGTCACCTCGTCAAAAGGCGTGTGGAACACGCGGGAGGCCGTGGTACGGTGGATGTCCCGATTCTCCCGATACGCCTCGATCAGCGCCTCGTCCCCGGAGAGCGACGCCAGAATGCGCAGCTCGATCTGCGAATAATCCGCATCGGTAAAGCAGGACCCGTCCCGCGGAATGAACACCTTCCGGATGGCCCGTCCCAGCTCCGTCCGCATCGGAATGTTCTGCAGATTGGGATCTGTGGAGCTGATGCGGCCGGTCGCCGTAATGGTCTGATGGAACGTCGTGTGGATCCGGGAATCCTTCGCAATGAATGCCTGCAGGCCATCCGCATACGTGGATTTTAACTTCGTCAGGGCACGGTATTCCAGAATTTCCTCGACAATCGGGTAATCCGGCGCCAGCTTGTCCAGCACGTCCGCCGCCGTGGAAAATCCGCTCTTGGTCTTCTTGCCGCCGGGAAGTCCCAGCTCTCCGAAGAGGACCTGTCCCAGCTGCTTCGGGCTCGCGATGTTGAACGCATGGCCTGCCTTCTCATGAATCGAGGTTTCGAGCTCACGAATCCGGTCCACCAGCTGGCTGCCGTAAGCAGAGAGCTTCTCCGGCACCACACGGATGCCGATTCTCTGCATATCATACAGAATATAGGTAAGCGGGAGCTCGACCGTCTCGTAGAGCTCCAGCATACCCTCTTCCTGAAGGCGGCTTCGCACTGCCTCTGCCTCCCGGGCGAGCGTGTCCGAGATATGCCCCGCAAAATCCGCAGCCGCGCCTCTTTGTTCCGTTCCTGCTGCCGCCTTTGCGTTGTTCCCCGATGACAGAGGTTCTTCCGGAAGTGCCGTACCCTTTTTCTCCGGCGCAGTCAGCTCATCTGCCGCTTCCTGATCTTCCGCCAGCTTCTCCGCAAAAGAGCTCTTCTCGAGGAACTGCTTCTTCCCGAGGATCGTCTCGCCCAGATACTCCGAGGCGACGTCCTCCGGCTCATAGTCATTCTTCAGCGGATTGCAAAGATACGCTCCCAGAAGGACATCGAAAATTCCTTCCAGATGAATGCCGTCCCGAAACTCCGTCTCTTCGATTCCCCAGAACGGGAACTGTGATTTCAGATCGAAAACCGCAAGGCGGATCCGGCCCTTTCCTGCCGCTTTCCGAAGCTGTGCGAGGCCTTTCATCAGGAGCGCTGCCGGAATTCCTCCCGGCGTCCCATTCATATTCCGACAACTGGTGATGTCATGTAAGTTCCCGGAATTATTTTCGCTGCCAGCCGAAACGCCGGTCCCATCCGATTCCTTCCGAAGACCGGCACTGCCCGCCTTCTTCTGTCCGTCCCCGGAATTCCCGCAGGAGCCGCTCTCCTGCGTCTTCCAGCCGCCACTCAGAAAATCAAACGAAAGCTGGCCCTCCGGCTCCTCTGCTACCGTTTTCCAGACTGCCCTCTCTTCCCCCGCAGCCGATTCCCTGACTGCCTGCTCCTCCGCGGTCTGTTCTTCCCCGGAAGCCTGCAGGAACCATGTCGTCCCGTCTGCGGAAATCGAAACGCCCAGGAGAAGGTTCTCCTCCCCTCTCCTGTCATATACCGGATAGACGCCGATCCAGGGGATCATTTCCTCCGTCCGGTTTCCCGGATTTTCCGCATGATTGAAGCCGGATCTGCTGTCTTTCCTGTCTTTTTCGAACGAAGCAGGCGCTGCCTCCGGAGAATCCGTGACGGTACTCTCTTCTCCTGCAAGCCGACAGAAGAGCTCCTGTGCCTTCCCGGCCTCCGTAATCGTGTGGAAGGAGTGCTTCTGTCCTTTACAGTCCTCCGCGCCTTCCTCTCCTGCACCGTCCTGTTTTCCCGCCGCAGCCACGGATTCCATGGAAAATCGCGGAAGAAGGTTCTTGAATCCCAGTTCCGTGTACAGCCGGAACGCCTCCGGCGTATAGAAATTCCCGATTCTGGCCTTGTCCTTGTCCAGGCAGACATCCGCATCCGTCTTAATCGCCGCAAGGAACAAGGACAGCCTTGCCTTGTCCTCGTTCTGCTCCAGCGTGTCGTGCAGGCCTTTTTTCGTGATCTCGTCCAGATGCTCATAGACGCCGTCCACGGAGTGGTAGCGGACGATCAGGTCCGTTGCCGTCTTCGGCCCCACCTTCGGAACGCCGGGAATGTTATCGGAGGTATCACCCTGCAGCGCCTTTACCTGAATGAACTCCAGCGGCGTCACCTGCAGCGCCTCCTTCACGTCTTCTGCATAGTAATTCTCAATGACGGTCTGGCCCTTCTTCGTCTTGGGAATGCGGATCTGAATGTGCTCATCCGCGATCTGCAGAAGGTCCCGATCCCCGGAGACCAGCGAAACCTCCATGCCGTCCGCCTGCGCCTTCTTCGCCAGCGTGCCGAGAATGTCGTCGGCCTCCAGGCCCGCCTTTTCGCACGTCGCGATGCCCATGGCCGCCAGCACCTTCTTCATCAGAGGAACCTGCTCGCGCAGCTCATCCGGCATCGCGTGCCGCGTCCCCTTGTAGTCCGCAAACGCCTCGTGGCGGAAGGTCGGCGCGTGCACATCAAACGCCACCGTCAGGTATTCCGGCTTTTCCTCGTCCAGAATTTTGAACAAAATCTTGAGGAACCCATAAACAGCGCCGGTGTGAAGCCCCGCGCTGTTCGTCAGATCCGGCATTCCGTAAAATGCCCGGTTCAAAATACTGTGCCCGTCAATCAGGACTAATTTCTCCACAACAGCCTCCTATATTACACTACTCACGAAAATACCGACGGTATCTTTCCTCCTGCGGCGCTTTTTCGCTTTCCATCCCGAATTCGCCCTGCACTCGCAGATCAGAATGGCGTCCATCGGAAACGATTACACAATCCCCAGGACATAACACGCCGTGACCGCCGCCGCAAAGGCAGCCAGCGTGAACACCTCATACAGCGCCGTCAGCTTCACTCTCCGCTCTCTTCGTTCGAGCCGCCCCCGCTGAAGCCGCACATACGCTCCCAGCTCCTTCTGAAGGTTGAATGCCTCGCCGGTCTCCAGACGCGGAAGCCCCGCATGAATCAAATACTGGATGGACAGCTCATCCCGGCACATCCCGCAGGTGTCGTAGTGATCCAGAAAATCCTCCAGCTCACGGTTCGTCAGTTCGTCCGCAAAAAACTCCGGAATCCTGCTCTCAAACGTCTTATGAATATCTTCCTGCTGCGGCTCCTCCGGAAAATCCGGATTCTCCCGTTCCCGCGCCAGGGCGTCCTTTTGCTTCATAATAAATATTACCTTTTCTTGCTTTACAGATTCTCGATGTGCCCGGTCAGAGGCCCTTCGGCCCCTGACCGCATCCCGCATGACAGGGCGAGTCGTCCCGCAAGCGGCTCCTCGCCCTGTCATGCGGGATGTGCTGAACAAAAAACAGTATACTTGTTTTCCCTTTTCCCGACAACGCCGGGACTTCCCCCATTCTCTCATGGATTTGCCAGCATTTTCGGGGTAAGATAGCTTCAGCACCGCAAACATCACTCAGCAAGGAGCACTCATGTTCTCATTTCATTCAAAGTCCCCGTCCCGGCAGGAGGGAACCGCTTCCGGCTCCTCCCGCATTACGAATCAGATCCGGAACCTGAATCCCCGGCGTCACCGCCTGACCGTCCGCGTCATCATCAATCTCGCCATCGTTCTGATTGCCCTCGGCACCTTCAGCGCCGTCATCGGCTGCCGTGAATACCTGCGCGCCATGACCAATCAGTTCGTCGAACACTCCCGCCAGACCGGACTTACCGCCGTCTCCTGCATCAACGGCGATCATCTGCAGGAATATCTGCGGGCAGATGCCATGCAGGATGCCTCGCTGCAGGAAGAATACCAGAACACCTGTAACATGCTCCAGACCCTGTCCGATACCGAGAACTGCACCTTCCTCTACGCCTTGATCCCCAACGAGGATTACACCGAAATCACCTACGTTTTCGATGTCGTCAACTCTTCTTTTCAGGACCGCTTCTCCGCTCTCAAACCCGACTACCGGCAGAAGACCACAAGTCCCGACTACATCCGCGCTTACCGCCGTGCTTATGAAGAGGGAAAATACGCCTCCGTCGTCCGCCGGCAGACGGATTCCGGCTCCGGTCAGCACATCACAGTCACGCTCCCCATCCGCAACAGCGCTGGACAGACGGTCGGCGTTCTCTGCGTACAGAAAATCATGAGCGAACTCATGGATCCCGCGCGGGCCATGTTCGGCAAAATCGCCTGGATCACCATCCTCATTGTCCTGGTCTCCACCATCGGCGCCGCACTCATGCTGCGCTGGTCCCTGGTTCTGCCGATTCATCGGATCTCCCGGGAGGCCGACCGTTTCGCCCGCGAGTCCACGGCAAAACCCGGCTGCCTTGACTCCGTCCTGAAAATCCGAAATGAAATGGGGGGACTTGCGGAATCGGTTCTGGACATGGAAGAGCGCATCGAGACCTCCCGGGAGGATCTCGTCCGCATCACCGCAGACAAGGAGCGCATCGCCTCGGAGCTTCACATCGCACACAGCATCCAGACCGCCATGCTCCCCACCATTTTCCCGCCCTTCCCGGACCGCAGCGAGTTTGATCTTTTCGCCTGCATGAAGCCCGCCAAGGAGGTCGGGGGCGACTTCTACGACTTCTTCCTGATCGATGACAACCATCTCGCGCTCGTCATTGCCGATGTCTCCGGAAAGGGTGTCCCCGCAGCGCTCTTCATGGTGATCGCCAAAACACTCATCAAGGACCGCACACTCGCCGGCGGGACTCCCGCAGAAATTCTGGAATTCGTCAACGAGCGGCTCTGCGAGAACAACTCCATGGAAATGTTCGTCACCGTCTGGCTCGGCATTCTCACCATCTCCACTGGAGAACTCATTGCCGCCAACGCCGGACACGAATATCCCATTCTCCGGAGTCCGGACGGCACTTTCTCTCTTCTGAAGGATGCGCACAGCATGCCCATCGCCACACTGGAAGGGCTCTCCTACTCCAGGAAGCAGTACCGCCTCAAGCTGGAAAAAGGGAGCGGACTCTTCCTCTACACGGACGGCTGCCCGGAAGCTGTCAATGAGCAGAACGAACCGTTCGGCGCGCCCCGCCTCCTGCAGGTACTGAATGATCACCGTGAGACATCTGTCGAAGAACTCCCCGCTATCGTCAATGATTCCGTCAAAGGCTTCTGCCAGACAGCACTTCAGTTCGATGACATCACACTGCTGTACCTGAAATATAAAGGAGCGGACTGAAATTCCGCTCCTTTTACTACCGCCTCTTATCTTCTGTTTCTCCCGGACAAAGTTCCGGAAGCGCTGCTTTGCAGGATCCACGCGCGGATCCTGCCCTTCACGGTTCTCCTGCGCCCGTTCTGCCGAGTCTTCGAAATTCATGGATCAGCGACCCGACGAGGACGAGATCTGCGCCGATCCAGGCCGCAACCTCTCCCCACATGATGGCAAGTCCGCCAAGGCGCCTCGCCACCACGAGGGCCATGAAGGTCCGCATGCCGAATTCCGCAAGGCCGGAAACCATCGGCATTCTCGTATTGCCGAGTCCCTGAAGCGTATTCCGCACAATGTGAAGGATGTACAGAATGGAAATGGTTGCGCTCATGATCACCAGATACTCCACTGCGTACCCGGTTGCCTCTGCCGCGTCCTTCCCCGAAGAAGAAATGAACAACCCCACGATCTGATTCCGGAGTGCGATCATGACGCCTCCCACCAGCGCACTGGTCGCCAGTGCGATCAGCACCGCGTCCCGGAATCCCCGGCGGATCCGGTCGTATTTTCCCGCACCGAGGTTCTGCCCGATGTAAGTCAGCATCGCATAGCCGTAGGCAATCGCCGCCATTTCAAGAGCTCCGTACAGCTTGTTCGTCGCCGTATATCCCGCAAGAAAGGCAACGCCCAGCTGATTGACGACGGAATTCACAATCATGCCGCCGACCGAGATGATCATGTTCATCAGCATCACGGGCCAGGCAAGCTTCAGGAGCCTCCCGTCCATCTGCGGCTCCCCTCTGCCGTCCTCCCTTGCAAAGCGAAGATACTCCACCTTCCTTACCACGAGCAGGCAGTAAACGCCGGAGACCGTCTGGGAGAGAATCGTCGCCGCTGCCGCGCCTTCGATTCCCCATGGCAGCACCAGAACGAACAGGAGGTCCAGCACGATATTCAGAAGAGACGCAATCACAATCGCGATCAGAGGATCCCGGCTGTTGCCCAGGGCCCGCAGCTCCGATGCGCAGAAGTTGTACAGCATCTGCGCGGGAATTCCGGCGAAAATAATCCGGATATACAGCTCCGCCATGACGCGGATCTGTGCGTTCACATTCAGAATCGTCAGCACCGGTCCCACCGATAGCTGTGCCAGAATCGTCAGAAGGATCCCGATGATCACCGCCAGCCGGACCGAATGCGCGCAGGCCTTGCGAAGGTTCCCATACTCCTTTGCGCCGAAAAACTGCGCCATCAGGATGGCAAAGCCCTGCGTCACTCCCTGTACAATTCCCAGCATCATGTAGTTGTACCAGTCCGCCGAACCAAGTGCCGCCAGTGCATCCACGCCGACGCCTCGGGAAACAATGATCGTATCCGTAATGGTATACACCTGCTGGAAAAGATTCCCCAGCATCAGCGGAATCGCGAACAGGAAGATCAGTTTCGCAGGACTTCCCTCCGTCATGTTCCGCACTTCCTTCTGTGTCATGGTCCTCACCCGATTTCTCCTCTCGTTTCCATCTGATCGTTTACACCATTACTGCAGAGACAACTCTGTCTGACAAAAAGAAGGCACCCCACGGGCACCCGGCTGTGAACATAAGAAAAGCTCCGAAACGCTGTATTTTCAACGTTCGGAGCTTCTCTTCAACGTAGCGAGGGGGGGACTTGAACCCTCGACACCGCGGGTATGAACCGCGTGCTCTAGCCAGCTGAGCTACCTCGCCATAACTGCATCTGTCACTTGTTATTTCCTTGCTGCAGCTTGTTCAGTATACGAAATATCTCATTTTCTGTCAACACCTTTTTTCAAAAAACCTGCAAACCATGCAATCCGTTTTACCATTCACGAAAAGCACCCGGCAAACCGCAAAATCCGTGATTCCATGCATTCCGGCCCTGTATTTGAACATACCTGCGAGCGGGGGACCTGGTCCCCCGCCCGCATGCATATCGTTCTTTCAAAGCGCTTCTGCACCTGTTTTAAAGTAATTGTCCATCTGTTTCAAGGTGCTCCCACACCTGCCGTTTTTTCTGTTCGCAGTTCCGCTTCCGTCTTACTTGTTCCGGTTCTTCAGGAACGCGAAGATACTCTGCAGAATAATGAAGAAGCACAGCAGCGCCGCGGTCATGATGTTCGACCAGGAGCTCAGGAGCTTTCCGTTCGTCGTGACCAGAGTGGAAATGGTTCCGTTGATCAGAACGCCAAACAGGGAACCGATGACATTGCCGACACCGCCGGTCAGGAGCGTTCCGCCGATGACGGACGATGCGATGGCGTCCATTTCAAAGCCGAGTGCCTGCTGCACCGAACCGGACATTGTGTTCAGGCAGTAGCAGATTCCGCCGATGGAGCACAGGAAGGAGGACAGGATGTAAGCCCTCATCTTCACCTTCCGGACATTCAGGCCCATCATGGTGGCGGAGATTTCATTGCCGCCTACCGCGTACAGCGAACGGCCGAACCGGGTGTACTTCAGAATAACGAAAATGGCAACCACGACGACGAGCGCGATCACAACCGAAGGACGGATGAACGGAACAATCATTTTTCCCTTCTTGTTCGCGTAGCCGAGAAAGGCGGGAAGATTGATTTTCGCGTTGGCCCACTTATAAAAAGTGCTGTTGGCCGCTTCCGTAATGGAAATCTGATCCGTGCAGATGACGGCGGTCATACCTCTTGCAAAGAACATTCCAGCCATCGTGATAATGAAGGGCTGAATGTTCAGATACCCGATAAGGAAGCCCTGCACCGCTCCGAAGACAATGCCGATGATGAGAATGAAGAGAATCATGGGAATCGCAGGATATCCCTTCACGCCCATCCCGTAGGCCAGAATCATGCAGTCCATCGCGATCAGGGCGCCGACGGAAATATCAATGCCGCCGGTCAGCATGACGCAGGTCATGCCGCAGGCCACGCAGATCAGGCCCGCATTGGTAATCAGAATGTTCAGGAATGTCTGCAGGTGCGTGAATCCCTTTCCCGCATAGATCCCGCATCCGATCAGGTACATGACGACGAACAAGGCAATGGTGATGATCAGGAGCACCGTGTTGCCGTTCATATTTTTCAGCTTTTTCTTATTCATGACTGCCTCCCTTTGCCAGCAGAGCCGCGGTCTTCTTCGCCTCGCGTCCTGCCATGTACTTCTTGAAAACAGGGCACTGCACAACGACGATCAGAATAACGATGATGGCTTTGATCACCGGTGCCTGATCCGTGGAAACACCCATGGCAAGAAGGGTGGTCGTGATCGCCTGGATCGTGTAAGCACCGATGATGGAGCCCGCCATATTGAACTTGCCGCCGCCGAGGGAATTGCCGCCCAGAGCGACTGCCAGAATGGCATCCAGCTCATAGTTCAGGCCGATGTTATTGGAGTCCGCCGAGTAAATGCGGGAGGAAGCCACCACTCCGGCGATTCCTGCGCACAGTCCGCAGATCACATAGCAGATGAAGCAGATCATCGTGGAGTTGATGCCGGAAATCCTGGCCGCTCTCGAGTTGATGCCGACCGACTGGATGTAGGTTCCGAGGGCCGTCAGCTTCAGGAACAGCATGGCAACCGCCACGACCGCGATCGTGATGAAAATCGGAGTCGGGATCGGGCAGTGCGGCAGGAAATTGCCGAGATACTTGTAGGGTTCATACCGGATATAGGTGATCTGGTTGTTGCACAGGAGAAGGCCGATTGCTCTTGCCGCCGTGTAGAGGATCAGCGTTGCAACCATCGGCTGAATCTTCAGCTTCGATACAAGGAGCCCGTTGAATGCACCGCATCCGGTTCCGAGAAGCAGGCCGAACAGGATTCCCACAATAAGAGGAACCGCCAGCTGCGTGGTGGAATTGACGCCATATCCTGCGAGCAGCATGCAGGTTCCGCAGGCCGACAGACTCATGACGGAGCCGACGGAAATATCCGTTCCTGCCGAAACCGCAACCACCAGCGTCTGACCAACGGCCAGAATCGCGATCTCACTGCCGCGGTTTAAGATATCAATGATTCGTCCATAGAGAACGCCGTTCTGAATTCCGATTTTGAAGAACGCCGGGCTCTTGATCAGATTGATCAGAAGAACCAGAATCAGCATGAAAAACGGAAGGAACAGCTGCTGTCTGGTCAGTTTTTTCAGTTTGTTCATGATTCACCTCCTGCAGATACTGCTTCCTTCTCCTTGGAATCCTTGCCGGCATCTCCGCCTGCAATGGCGTTCATCACCATCTCCTGCGTGATTTCGCCGTTTTCGGAAGTAATCTCTCCCACCTTCTCGCCGTCGCGCATGACATAAAGCCGCGAGCAGGTCCGGAGCATCTCCTCAATCTCCGAAGAGATGAACACCACGCTCATTCCTTCGCCTGCCAGCTCCAGGACTTTTTTCTGGAACTCGGTCTTCGTGCCGATATCGATGCCTCGTGTCGGCTCGTCCAGAATCAGGAATTTCGGATTCGTCGCCAGCCATCTCGCCAGAATAACCTTCTGCTGATTGCCGCCGGACAGCTGTCCGATCGGGGTCTCGCGGGAGGCCGTCTTGATCTGGAGGAGCTTGATGTATTCATCCGCAATGCGGTTCTGCTCCGCCTTCGGAATGGCGTGGAACATTCCTCTTCTTGCCTGAAGCGCGAGAATGATGTTCTCCCGCACGGAAAGGTCCAGAATGCAGCCGTCCGCCTTCCGGTCATCCGGAAGATAGGCCATACCGGCCTTGATGGAATCGATGGGTGCATTCACCTTCAGAGGCTTGCCTTCCATTTTCAGGGTTCCGGTCTGCGCCTTGTCCGCACCGTAGATGCAGCGAACCAGCTCGCTTCGGCCGCTTCCCAGAAGTCCCGTCAGGCCGACCACCTCGCCCTCGTGAATTTTGAAATCGAACGGCTTGATGGTTCCCCTGTGGGAAAGGCCTTTGGCCTCCACCACAATTTTCTCTCCGACCTTTCCGGAGCCCTCCGACTTGATGGACTTCAGATCGTCAAAATCCTTGCCCAGCATCGCCGCGACCAGTTTGACTCTCGGCAGCTCTGCCACCGAATAATCGCCCACAAACTGTCCGTTTCTCATTACGGTGATCCGGTCGCAGACCGCATAGACCTGTTCCAGGAAATGCGTGACAAACAGAATTCCGACGCCCTTGTCCCGAAGCTGACGCATCAGCCGGAACAGCTTCTCCACCTCGTTGTCGTCCAGAGAGGAGGTCGGCTCGTCCAGAATCAGGACCCGGCATTCCATGTCCACGGCGCGCGCGATGGCGATCATCTGCTGAATCGCAATGGAATAGTTCTCCAGTGTCTTCGTGACATCAATCGGAATGTTCAAGCCGTCCATGATCTCTTTGGCCCGGCGGTTCATCGTCTTCCAGTCGATGGCACCGCCCTTTTTGAGCGGCTCTCTTCCGATAAAAAGGTTCTCCGCCACGGAGAGGTTGGGGCACAGGTTCACCTCCTGATACACCGTGGCAATGCCGATGTTCTGGGCATCCTGCGTGGAATGATTGAAAATATTGCCTTCCACCCCGTCCATATGGACCTCGCCGCTGTCTCTTTCATAGACGCCGGTCAGACACTTGATGATTGTGGATTTGCCGGCGCCGTTCTCTCCCATCAGCGCGTGGATCTCACCCTTGCGGATTGTCAGCTGTGCATTGTCAAGCGCAACCACGCCAGGGAAGGTCTTGGTAATGTTCCGCATTGTAATCAGCACATTGTCTTCCATAATTCCTCCATTTATAACTGTCTGGCAAAGGGCAGTTTTTACGAGAATTGACCGCTTGCGGGCATATTCTCGTGAGTAATTGCCCTGTGACCCCGCCCGTGAGGGCTCACAGGGCAGTTTGAGATGTACCGGACAGTTCCCTGCATTTTTCAAAAACAGGGACAGCTCCCGTTCAGGGAACCGCCCCTTTCTCTGTACTCCCTGGAGTAATCAGTATGCTCCGTCTACCACTGCCTGATCGACAACGATCAGATCCTCGGTAACATCCTCGCCTGCGTTATTCGTGTAAGAGATGCTCGGAAGAGTATCTTCTGCAACGTACCAGGGCTCAGCCATGAAGGTCTGCTTCTCTACTTCGCCGCCTGCCTCAAGGGTCTTGATGATGTTCAGGCAGTCAGGTCCCTGCAGAGGGTTGCACTGGAAGTCTGCGTTGATCTGTCCTGCAAGTACATCGGTCAGACCGGCCTTGCATGCATCAAAGGAGATCAGGATCACATCGCCGCCTACGCCGTAGGAAACACCTGCTGCCTTCATTGCATCGATGGCACCAAATGCCTCGTTATCGTTCTGGCAGATTACAACGTTGAACTGGCCGTCATAGGACTTGCAGTAGGACTCCATGACGCTCTGGCCGCCTTCCTGTGTGAAGTCGCCGGTCTGGGAATCGATCAGGTTCCATCCGTTGTCCTCTACATACTTGTGGAAACCGGTGGTACGTCCGATTTCTGCGGAGGATCCGGTGGTTCCCGTGATCTCCAGAATGTTCAGGTCATCGATGCCCTTTGCCTCTGCGTAAGCCTTCAGCCATGCGCCTGCCGCAAGACCCTCGTTGGTGAATTCGGAGCCGACCCAGGAAACATACTTGTCGGAATCATCAATGGTACGGTCGATGACGATAACCGGAATGCCGGCATCCTCTGCCTCGGTCAGAACGGTGTCCCAGCCGGTGGATACGATCGGATCAATGACGATGTAGTCAACGTCCTGGGAAATGAAGTTGCGGACTGCCTCGAGCTGTGCTGCGGAATCGTTGTCGCAGTCAACGAACTGAAGATCAATTCCGTTCTCTTCGGACAGCGCGGACTGGACCGAATTCGTGGAAGCAGTGCGCCAGTCGGATTCATGACCGACCTGTGCAAAGCCTACGGTAATGAGACCTCCGTCGGAAGAATCGGACGCATCTGCCGTGGTGTCGTCTGCCGCGGAAGTGTCCGCCGCATCCGTGCTCTCCTCAGAAGCTGCGGAGCCGGAATCCTGCGCCGGTGCGGAAGAAGAGCCGCATCCTGCCAGCATGGAAACGGCCAGTGCAGCGGCCATCATCGAAGCAAAAACTTTCTTTTTCATAGAACCCTCCTGAAAATAATATGAAACATATGATTTGCCTGCCGGGCTCCCTGCGGAATCTCTTCTTACATCGGATTCATTCCTTGGGAGCTCTGCCTGTTGTGGAACTTTCTGTTCCCTTTGCTGATATCATTCTGCCAGAATTCCGCATTGTTCTCTATGTTTCATCGTTCATCTGCACAGTTTTCATCAGATTGACAATACAAATCTTCCGTTTTAATATCTTATAAGATACAAATTGATCCTTTTTCTTTCTGGAATGGAAGAAATTTTAAGATGTGGTGCACGTGGCAGGATGAAATTTTCAGATGCCGCAGGATTTTTCCCCCGGCGGTTTCTTTGTGAATTCCGACAGTCCGGATCCGTTCCGGAGAATATTTTTATTTTCCAAAGAAAAATGTGAGTAAAAATTTTCCCGGAGTGCGGCAGGATTTTCTGTATTTTTGCATCCCTTGAGGGAAAAATTACATCTGCCCGGAAGTTTTCTGAGGACCTGCATTTCATCCCACAGGTACCGGATATTCCATAGGATCTGCGGCCCATCCCGCAGGAAACAGACAAAGATCTAATTGGAAAAGTTGTGACACATGATGAAGAAATGTGATTTTCTGATTCCGGCGCTTCACCGGATGATTGACGAGGCTTTGAAGAAAAAGGAATACCGCTTCCCGACGGAGGCGGCCCTGTGTCGGGAATTTGCAGTCAGCCGCGTGACCGTGCGGAAGGCTCTTGCCACGCTGGAAGAGGAGGGCCTCTTACGGCGGCGCCAGGGAAGCGGGAGCTTCCTGACCGGGAAATCTCCGGATCCTTCAGACAACTCCCTGGCCCTGCTCCTTGCCTCTCCTCTTCGCTACCGCTCTCCCGCCATCGTGGAACAGGCGCGGCGCGCGGCTGCAAAGGCCGGTTTTTCCCTGTCCGTCTATGATCTGCGCAGAAGCTTTGAGACAGAGCGCCGGATCCTCTCAGAGCTTCTCTCACATCCGCCGCGCGGTCTCCTTCTCGAGAGCTTCTCCTGCATTCCGGATCCCAACGCGGACCTTCTGCTGCGCCTGATCGGGAAACCTTTGTCCGTTCCGGCGGTCTCCCTGCTGGGTCCCGTCCGGATTCCGGAGAATTCCGTCCCGGGCAGCTCTGCCGCTCTCTCCATCCCCTATGCCGCAGAGGATTCTCTCCAGGGCGCAAGGCTCCTTGCGCGGACGCTGGCGCAGCTCGGCCACCGCCGGGTTGCCGGGATCTTCTCTTCCTGCGCCCAGCCGGATGTGAACCGCTTTCAGAGCTGGCTTACGGCGCTCCGGGAGACGGGGCTTCCCATGGATCCCGATTTGTTCCTCCTCCCCGGAAGCCCGGAAACCGCAGAAATCCTGAGCGGCGAGGGAAACCGGCTCTCCGCTTTCCTTCAGAAGGTCTGTGCAGGCTCCACCGCCCTTGTCTGCTCCGATGACCTTCTTGCCGCGGCCGTCCTTCAGAAGCTCTCTTCTCTGGGCCTCAGCGTCCCCGGGGATTTCAGTCTGGCAAGCTTCGAGGGAAGCTATCTGCAGCACCTTGCCCCCGTCCACACGGCGTCCCTTGTCGGCGCCTCCTGCCTCGGGGAACATGCGGTCCGCCTGCTGCTGCGGCAGATCCGCGGAGGAATTCCGGAGAGCATCCTGCTGCCGCTCTCTCTCGAAAAAGGGGACAGCCTGCGAGCTGTCTGACCACCTCTGCCGGATGCCTTTCACCGTATTTTCCCTCCTGCAAAGGCAGCACCCGCCTGCGGGCCATATAAAATCCCGTCCTCCGGAGTTTTCTGTTTTGCATCTGTGTCTCCAAACCGCGAAGAGACGGTCCCCAGGAGGACAACGCATCCTTGTCAGGATTCTGCGGATTCCCGTTCCATCCGGGAGCGGTACTCCTTGGTAGAATATCCCATCGTCTTCCGGAACACGTAGCTGAAATAATGCGGATCCCGGTAGCCGACCGCAGCAGCGATTTCCGCGGTATGCTCCCTGGTCTCCCGCAGCATCCGGCAGGCCTCCTTCATTCTCTTCTCGGTCAGGTATTCCACGAAGGTCTTGCCGGCCTCCCTGCTGAACACCGAGGACAGATACGAGCCGCTCACGCCCACCTGCGCCGCGGCGGAATTCAGGGAGAGCTCCGGATTCGTATAATTCTCATCCAGATAGCTCTGCGCCTCCTGCAGAATCCTGCTCCCCTGCCGGGTGGACTCGCGGTCCCGGTATTCCAGCGCCCTGCCCAGAAGGTTTTCCAGATACGGCTGCATGTCTCCTGCCTCGAGATTGAAATTCTGCAGGCTCTCGTCCAGCCCTTCCGTAAACTCCTCCTGGGAAAAACCGAGCTTCTGGATATAGGAAATGACGGCAAAGCGGATGTTCAGCGCCAGGTAATTCCGGAAAATCCGGGACCCCGTGACATCCGAGAAGCTTGCCAGATATCTCTCCGAGAATTCCCGGATCTCCTGCGGCTGTCCGTCCTTCAGAAAGCTCCGGATCACAGAGGTGTCCACGCGGGAAGCGTCCACGTTCAGGATCGTTCCCTTTTCCCTGCTGTCCGCGGACACGGCCTCTGCTGTTTCCTTCGTCAGTACATGTGTCCCAGGCGTAAGATACCGGCAGGCGAACGCGTGATTGGCCTCCGCGTAGCAACTTCGCAGCTCGCTGAACCGCGTCACCGGTTCTCCCGCTGCCACATACCAGTCGATCTCGTCCTCGCGGTTTCCGCAGACCTCCGCGATCTTCTTCACGGCCCCTTTCGTATACTCCGGCACCGACTCCGCGCTCCCTTTTACAATGACCGCAAAGGTACTGAGCGACCACCCGCACATGATGTAGGCCGGAGAGCGCAGGAAGAACATGCCGAGCTCGTCCATCGTTCTCTGATAGGCCTCGGAATCCGCCGTGCTCCCTTCCTGCTTTCTGTCATGGAACGTGAACAGGATGCAGTTGAACGCCTCGGCGCTGATGTCGAGATTCAGCTTCTTCGCCTCCTCATAGATGGTTTCAATGGAAGCCCTGCCGCTGAAAACTTTCTCCAGGAATTCCTGCCGCTGCAGCTGCTCGAACTCACGGCTCTCCAGCTCGTACTGCTCGACATACCGCGCCTGCTCCTGCTCGTTCTCGATCTTCTGCCGGACCTCTTCCAGCGCTTCCTTCATGCTCTTTCGCGTGATCGGCTTCAAGAGGTACTGCTCCACGCCCTCCCGGATCGCCCGCCGCGCATACTCAAAGTCATCATAGCCGCTCATGATGATCATTTTCATGGAAGGAAATTCCTTTCCGACGATGTGGCACAGGGACAGGCCGTCCATAAACGGCATCTTGATGTCCGTAATCAGAACATCCGGTCTCGTCTTCTGAATCAAAGGAAGCGCACTCTCACCGTCTCCTGCCTCTCCCGCAAACTCAAAACCGCATTCCCCCCATGGGATGTTATCACGAAGACTCTCCCGCACGACCGTCTCATCTTCCACCAGAAAAACCTTCAGCATTGTTCCTGTTCTCCCCCTGCCTTGTCCGGCATCTCCCGGCACGCCCCGGATTCCGGATTCTTCCGCCTGCTCTGACATCGGCGCTCTCTGATCAATACGCTAATACTGGCGCTCTTCCAGATAGTCTCCCGCATTGTCCTTCGTGAAGACCATCTCTTCCATATAATATTCCTTCTGCACCTGCATGCCCGCCTCAATCTTGCGGATCACATCGGACAGAAGCGGCCCGGACAGCGGATTGCACTCCACATCCACATTGATTCTGCCTTCCTCCACGTATTCGAGTGCTCTCCGGGAGCCGTCGAAGGAGATCAGCGTGACGTCCTTCCCCGGCTCAATTCCCGCCTCTTCCAAGGCCTCCAGCGCGCCGAACGCCATGTCATCATTCTGCGCCACGATGACATCAATGTCATCGAATTCCTCCAGAAACCGCTCCATGACCTCCTTGCCCTTGGCCTCCGTAAAGTCTCCGCCGTTCTGCGCCGTCAGCTTCCAGTTCGGATGCCTTGCCGCAATGGCATTGAAGCCGCTGGTCCTGCCGAGCTGCGCCGAGGAACCTTCCGTTCCCTGCAGGACCACGATGTTGGTCTCTTCCCCGCTTTTGCCCTGCGCTTCCAGATTTTCTTCCAGCCAAACTCCCGCCTTGACGCCTTCTTCGCGCATGTCTTCACCGACAAAGCAGGTGTACAGCGAATCATCCGCAACCGAAATCGCCCGGTCCAGGACAATCACCGGAATCCCGGCCTCCTTCGCCTCCTCCAGCACGGTCTCCCAGCCGTTCTCACGGACCGGACAGAACACGATCACGTCCACTCGCTGCGAAATAAAGCTGCGCAGAGCCTTGATCTGCTTGTCCTGCATCTGCCGCGCATTGTCGAACAAGAGAAAATATCCGTTTTCCTCCGTCAGGGTCTCGCGGACGGAATTCGTGTTGGCCGTTCTCCAGATCGACTCGCTGCCCAGCTGCGAGAAACCCACACTGATCAGGTCCTCGTTCTGCTCTTCTTCCTCTTCCTGAACGGAATGCTCCGCGGCCGTCGGGTCAAAGGGACTACAGCCGGAAAGGATGGCCGCGCACAAGAGCGCCAGCGCTGCCGCCCATTTTCCTTTTTTCTTTCTTCGTTCTGTTCCTGTATTCATCGTCCGTCTTATCTTCTCCCGGAATTCCCGGGCAGGATCTCCATCACGTCCGGTGCCCCTGCTGCCGTGCAATCATCGCCGGCCGCTGCGGTCTTTCTCGAATCAGACCGATTCTCCTTGTGAGGCTGCCGGCTCTCCGCCTTCCGGTTCCTCCCGCAGGAGGATCGCCGGAATGGCAACGCCGACGCAGGTTCCCTTTCCCTCCTCCGAATCAATCGTCAGCCCGTAGTTCACGCCGAAGTTCATCCGGATTCTCTCATTGACATTCGCCATTCCAAAGCCCTTGTCGGTCTCCTTGCAGGGCCGCTGAATCTCCTCGCGAAGGTGCAATAGCTCCTCCCTGCTCATCCCGATTCCGTCGTCCTCCACCGCAAAGCGGATCAGCGCCCCGTCCTTTTCTCCAGTGATGCGGATTTTTCCGCCGTTTCGCTTGTTCTTCACTCCGTGATAGAGCGCATTTTCCACGAGCGGCTGGAGCGTCATTTTCAGCGTTTCGTAAGGATACAGCCCGGGATCCATCTGAATTTCATAATTCAGGATATCCTGATATCTGGCCTTCTGGATTTCCAGATAGCTCCGGATGTGCTGCTCCTCCTCGCGGATGCTGATGAATTCGCGTCCTCTGGAGAGCACGGTCCGGAAAAAAGACGAGAGCGACACCACCATGTCCTCAGCCTCTTCCGACTTCCCGTCCTCAATCAGCCAGACAATCGCGTCCAGCGTGTTATAGAGGAAATGCGGATTGATCTGCTCCTGCAGAAGCCGCAGCTCCGCCTTCCGCATCTTGCGCTCGTCCTCCCGGATCTTCGTCACCATCACGGAGAGGTGCTGCGCCATGTCATTGACACTGGCGGAAAGGGCCGCCGTCTCAACATCGCCGTTCTCCCCGGCCCGCACAGAAAAATCTCCCTGTGCAATCTCGCGGGTCACCTGACCAAGCTCCTGGAGCGGCCGCGAGATGCTGTGCGAAATCCGGGTCTCCACCAGAGAGACAAACGCGGTCAGCGCTGTAATCAGAAGAACCATATAAAAAATGAACGTGAATGCCTGCTGATTCAGGGTCGCCCGCATCAGCTCCATGCTCTGCGTCTGATAATAAATATAATACTGAATGTCATCCTGGATCAGCTCCGTCAGGATATAGATGTTGTTGTCCAGCATCTCGATGTTCTCATCGTAGTGCCCGCCCTCCTGCAGGTTGACGCGGATGTCGTCCACGCGTTCCCGCAGCGTATCGATGTTGCGCAAAAGGTTCTGCAGCCAGCGGCGCGAGGTCGCATCCGTCGTGATGGTCTCCAACTCCCGGAAATCACTCTGCAGTTCGTCAATCAGCGCGTACGGATCCTCCAGGGAATCCGAGCTTTCGATCTCGTCAAAGGTCGTTCCGCTGACCACGATCTTGTACAGATTCTCATCCATCTCCTCCTTGAAGGAGAGGTTGTAGGTGTTGGCCATTGTCATGTTCCGGACCACTCGGTCGTATGCATTGCTGTACGACAGCAGCGCGTACAGAAGGTATGCCGCCACGCACAGAAACGGAATCATGGCCGCCGCCACCAGAAGCCGCAGCTTGCGATTGATGGAATGCCGTTTTTTCCTTTGCTCCTTCACGTTCCGCCCCTCTTTTTCTCAAATCTCCACAGGAAGCATCCCGGTACCGCCGGATACCACTTACTTTTCCATTCTTTAAAAGCAGACCGATCTCGTTATCGTCATAATCAATCTCGCCAAAAAAGTCAACGTGTTTGACGAGATTTGACGAGATCCGCGTTTTCTCTTTCTTCTGTTTTCATAACGCCGTCCTTGTCTTCCGTCCATCCTAATAATCAGAAATCACATGGATGTTATTAAAAAATCCATCCATTTTTAATTTTCCAGCCGGAATTTTTCTCTATATTTTCACAATTTATGCCATAAAAAGGCCATTTTCGGTTGATTAAGTAAGCGTGCAAGGCGATAATAAAGTTAAGTACTATCACAACCGTTTCGCATATCATACGAAACCCGTTTCATTTACCATATTCAGGAGGCATATAGATGCGGCTTCATTTTGGCAAACATCTGTCTGCTTTGCTCCTGCCGCTGATTCTAACCTGCACGCTCTGCGCATGCCGGCAATCCGACACCAGTAAAACAGCAGCTTCATCCGATTCCTCTGCTCTTCCCGAGCTCAGGATCGGCGTTGATATTCTGAGTCCGTTCTTCTTCAAGGATGAAAACGGATCCTACGCGGGAATTGACGCGGACATTGCGCGCGATGCGTGTGAAAAGGCCGGTTATCAGCCTGTTTTCGTACCGATTTCATGGAATTCGAAGGATGACTACCTGAAGGACGGCTCCGTGGACTGTCTCTGGAACGCCTTTTCCGAGGACGGACGGGAGGATCAGTATCTCTGGACCGAGCCCTACATGGAGAGCGAACTGGCGGTTCTGGTCGATGCGCAGTGCCCTGATCAGTCGCTGCAGGAACTGCACAGCCGCGGCGGCATCGCCGTGCGCGCAGGCTCCAAGGCAGAGGAAATTCTGCTGAACGATACGGATCACAAGCTCACCCGGACCGAGAACGTCTATTCCTGCGGCACCTTTGAGGAAGCCACGACCGCCTTTATCAAGGGATACACCGGCGCTCTTGCCTGCCACAAGGCCGTGCTGCAGCAGATCATGACCGAGTATCCCGGAATGTACCGCATTCTGGAAGATTCCACAATGACCATGCACCTCGGCGTCGCTTTTTCCAGGGACGCGGACCCTTCTGCCTGCCAGAGCCTTAGCAGCGCCATCACCGAATTGAAGCAAAACGGAACCATTTCATCCATCATCGCCCGTTACACACAGAGCGATTCCGATGAATCGGATGGAGGAACTGTCCATGTCAGCCAGTAAAAATCTTCTCAAGTTCTCCCCGGAAAATCTCTTCCGCATCATCGGCGGAGTTTTCCTTCTCGCCAGCATCGGCGCTCTTGCCTTTCTCGGCGTCAGTGTCCGCTCACAGGACCTTCGGGAGACCGAGTCTCTTGCGGAGGAAACCGTTTCCTATCTGGAAACCGAATGCCGGAAATTCGACAATTATACGGCCGGTCTCTCTGCAAATACTCTTCAGAAGCTTCTGGATACGGCAGACACCCTGAAGACCTTTGCCGATCCGGACTCCATGGCCAGTTCGGATTTTCTGCATGAATTCATCCGCACGGCGCATGTCAGCGGCATCATTGTCACAGATTCCAGCCTTTCTGTCCTCGCACAGACGGACATGGACAATGACGATCCGGTCTCTTTGTGGAAGGACATTCTCTCCAAATCCACGGTCACCGACATTCTGAAATATCCTTCCAAAACCTATATTGATCAGGTCACGCTGGACGGTCATCTCTACGACTACGCTGCCGCCGCCACAGACGACGGAAGCCGGCTGATTCTGTGCTACTACAGCCAGGAAAAGCCCAGCACCGACCCGTATGAGTTTACGATCAGCAGCATTCTGGAGAATAACAACTTTCACAAGAATCCCGTCATGGTCATTACGGACGGAACGAAGGTTCTTTCCACGAACAGCGAGGTTCTCGAACGTCTCGGAACCGAGGAATACCGGGAGCTCTCCTCGTCCATCGTCTGGAAGGAAGATGCGCTCACCAGCTTCCGCTATCAGGGCACGCAGTGGTACGGCCTCCGGCGCGTCTGCGGCAATTACTATGTCTATGCCGTCTATCCTTCCAGTGAGGTTTTCTCCAACCGCTCGAACGTCATCACCGCCGGATTCATGCTGTATCTCGTCCTGTGCCTGATCGTTCTCTCCATCCAGCGGCACTTCGACAAGGAGAATCTGCATAAGGTGGAGAAACAGCTGCGCATCATCAACGCCATCAGCACCAGCTACTCTTCCACCTTCCTTCTGCACATCGACCGGATGGAACTGGAGGCCATTCATCCTTCCGACCGCCTCGCGGCTGTCTTTGAAGCGCACCGGAGTCCCTATGAATTTCTGTTCGCCGTCTGCAAAAACGAAGTGGATCCCGAATACTATCCCATCGTCATGAATTTTCTGGAGCTCGATACGTTGGCGGAGCGCCTGAAGGGCCACTCCTCTCTCGGAAAGGAGGTCCGGGACAGCCACGGAGCCTGGTTCTGCATCCAGCTGATCCCGCAGCGCTTCGACAATGAGGGAAATGTGCAGGCCATTCTCGTGACGACGAGAGACATTTCCGCCCTGCGGCAGGCGGAGGAGCTCTCTTACCGCGACAAGCTGACGGGGCTCCACAACCGCAATTACATGGAATCCCGGAGCAGGAATTTCGTCCGGTCGGACGATTATCCGGTCAGCCTCATCATGGCGGACTGCAATTACTTAAAGCGGACCAATGACACACTCGGTCACGAGTACGGAGATCTTCTTCTGCAGCGCGTCGCCTCCGTCATCCAGGGCTCCGTAGGAGACAGCGGCATCGCCATGCGGATCGGCGGCGATGAGTTCCTGATCCTGTGCGCGCACTGCTCCGCCGAGCGCGCCGGATGGATGATCGCGAACATGAGGCAGAAGCTTATCGAAAAGAGCGACGAGAAGCTTACGCTCAGCGTCTCCTTCGGCAGTGCCACCATCACAAGCGACACACTCTCCTTCGAGGAGGCCTATCAGATGGCGGATCAGGCGATGTATCGGGAAAAAGAGGCGTTTCATGCCTCTTCTCCATCCTGACCCCGGATCAGACAACGCGCGGTACCTGACAACCCCCAGCGCCCCCAAGACGGTGCCGATGGCCCGGCGCACATCCAATCGAACAAAAGTCGATGAACCACTGCCTGGCGCTCATTCAATTGAACAAAAAGCGGTGACCAGCTGCCTGGCACACATCCCTTGAAGAGAGGGCGATAGCCAGTCGTTGTCTTCTTATTTCTTTAAAAAAGCCCCCTGCTGATTCCAGCAGGGGGCTTCTTGTCAAAGCGCTTTATAAAATTACTGACGGGGATGCTTGATGGCAGCCTGTGCAGCAGCCAGTCTCGCGATCGGCACGCGGAACGGGGAGCAGCTGACATAGGTCAGGCCTACGCGGTGGCAGAAATCGATGGAAGCCGGATCTCCGCCGTGCTCGCCGCAGATGCCGAGGTGGATATCCGGGCGGACCTTCTTGCCCTTCTCAACGGCAATCTGGATCAGCTGGCCGACGCCGTTCTGGTCGAGGTGTGCGAAAGGATCCTGTTCATAGATCTTGGACTTGTAGTAGTCCTGCAGGAACTTGCCGGCATCATCACGGGAGAAGCCGAAGGTCATCTGCGTCAGATCGTTGGTGCCGAAGCTGAAGAACTCCGCCTCCTGCGCGATCTGATCCGCCATCAGAGCGGCACGCGGAATCTCGATCATGGTACCGATGTGGTACTTGATGTCGGAATTCTTCTCCGCCTTCACCTTCTCCGCCGTGTCAACGATCTCCTTCTTGACGAACGCAAGCTCCTTCACATCGCCGACAAGCGGAACCATGATCTCGGGAACGATGTCATAGCCGTTCTCCGCCTTGACCTCGATAGCAGCCTCCATGACGGCCCTCGTCTGCATTCTTGCGATCTCGGGGAAGGTGACGGACAGACGGCATCCGCGGTGACCCATCATCGGGTTGAACTCCTTCAGCTCGTCGCATCTTCTCTGAACCTCGTCAACGGTAAGACCCATCTCGTCTGCCATTGCCTTGATCTCTTCCGGAGTGTTCGGAACGAACTCATGAAGCGGCGGATCCAGGAAGCGGATGGTAACCGGTCTTCCCTCCATTGCCTTGTACAGTCCCTTGAAGTCGCCCTTCTGGAACGGGATCAGCTCGTTCAGAGCTGCCTCTCTCTCTTCGGTCGTATCGGAAAGGATCATCTTGCGGATCTTCGGGATACGGTCCGGATTGAAGAACATGTGCTCGGTACGGCACAGTCCGATGCCCTCTGCGCCGAGGTGCACGGCGTTGGCAGCGTCTGCCGGAGTGTCCGCATTCGTGCGAACCTGAAGGACACGGTACTTGTCCGCCCAGTCCATGATGCGCTGGAAGTTGCCGGAGATGGAAGCCTCTACGGTCGGAACATCGCCGAGGTAGATCTTGCCGGTGGAGCCGTCAAGGGAAACATAGTCGCCCTCGCGGACCGTATGACCGCCGAGCTCGAAGAACTTCTTCTCCTCGTTGACTCTCATATCGCCGCATCCGGAGATGCAGCAGGTTCCCATGCCTCTTGCCACAACGGCCGCGTGGGAGGTCATTCCGCCGCGCATGGTCAGAACGCCTTCTGCGGCGTGCATGCCGTCGATATCCTCCGGGGAGGTCTCCTGACGAACCAGGATGACACGGCTTCCTGCCGCGTGAGCCGCAACCGCATCCTCTGCGTTGAAGTATACGCGTCCTGCAGCGGCTCCCGGAGATGCCGGAAGAGCCTGGCCGATTTCCAGTGCGTTCTTCAGCTTCTCGATGTCGAAGCCGGGATGCAGCAGCTGATCCAGAGACTGGGGCTCGATGCGGGTTACGGCGGTCTTCTCGTCGATCATGCCCTCATCCACGAGGTCGCAGGCAACCTGGATGGCAGCCTGAGCGGTTCTCTTGCCGTTTCTCGTCTGCAGGAAGAAGAGCTTGCCGTCCTCGATGGTGAACTCCATGTCCTGCATGTCCTTGTAATGGTTCTCCAGCTTGTGTGCGATCTCAAGGAACTCCTTGTAGCACTCCGGAAGGTCCTCGCCGAGCTTCGTGATCGGCTGCGGCGTGCGGATGCCGGCTACGACGTCCTCGCCCTGCGCGTTGATCAGGTACTCACCGAAAATTCCCTTTGCGCCGGTTGCGGGGTTTCTCGTGAATGCAACGCCGGTGCCGGAGGTATTGCCCATGTTGCCGAATACCATCGACTGTACGTTGACGGCCGTTCCGAGCTCATACGGAATGTCATACATGCGGCGATAGGTGTTGGCTCTGGGGTTGTCCCAGGAACGGAACACGGCCTTGATGGCCTCCATCAGCTGAACGCGGGGATCCTGCGGGAACTCCTCGCCCTGCTGCTCCTTGTAGAGGTTCTTGTACTGCGCGATGACGTTCTGAAGGTCCTCGGCGGTCAGCTCGGTGTCGAACTTGTAGCCGTGCCTGCTCTTCTCTCCCTCGAGAATCGCATCGAACAGGGTCTTCGGCTGTCCCATGACGACATCGGAGAACATCTGAATGAATCTGCGGTAGGAATCATAAGCGAATCTCGGATTGCCGGTCTTCTTCGCAAAGCCGACAACGGAAACATCGTTCAGTCCGAGGTTCAGGATCGTGTCCATCATGCCGGGCATGGAGACCGGTGCTCCGGAACGAACCGATACCAGAAGCGGATCGTTCTCATCTCCGAACTTCTTGCCGCGGATCTCCTCCAGCCAGGACAGAGCGTCGAAAATCTGCTTCTGCGTGTCCTCGTTGATCTGCTTCCCGTCATTGTAATAATCCGTGCAGGCCTCCGTGGAAATGGTAAAGCCCTGCGGAACCGGCAGCCCAAGGTTGGTCATCTCAGCCAGATTCGCACCTTTGCCTCCGAGGAGATCACGCATTTTCGCGTTGCCTTCTTCGAACTTGTAAACCCTTTTACTCATTTTTCCTCCTAAGAAAAATAAATGAATCCGCCATGCCTTGCGGCACGGTACCTTTAATATCTGAATTATACCGTACTCTCCCCCGTTCGCACAGTCCCCGGAGCTTCGTTTTATGCGCAAATATGTGCAAAAAGTGCTTGATTTGGCTTTCCTCTTTCCTTTTTTCAGACTTTTATTTTTATTTGCAGAGTACAATGTGTCGTGATCCGCCGGAGCCTGACGAATCCGGGAGAATCAGCCGATTTTTGCAAAGTCTTGCCTTTCATGAGTTTCTTCGATATTATAAGGGCTTGGGTTGTGGGCGTTTCCTGCGTCTGAAGAGCCGGAATGCAGGCCATTTCCAGGGCGGCTGCGGCCTCTTCTGTTCCCGGGAGACAGGCCTGCCCCTGACGAAACGAAGCTGTTTCCGGAAAAGGCGCGGCTCATCCGTCCCGAATCGACGATGCAGCCCCTGACCGGACGCAGTATTTTCTCGCAGCAGCCAATATTTACTACAAAATGAGAACCATAAGGAGAAAGACGAGCACATGATTTCAGCGAACAACGTCACCTACCGGGTCGGCAAAAAGGCCCTTTTTGAAGATGTCAACATCAAATTCACGGAAGGAAACTGCTACGGCATCATCGGTGCCAACGGCGCCGGGAAATCCACTTTTCTGAAGATCCTCTCCGGCCAGCTGGAGACCACGAACGGTGAGATCGCCATCACGCCCGGCCAGCGCCTCTCCTTCCTGGAGCAGGACCACGAGAAATACAACGATCAGGTCGTTCTGGACACCGTCATTCAGGGCAACCGGAAGCTCTACGAGATCGGCAAAGAGAAGGACGAGCTCTATGCCAAGCCCGATTTCTCGGACGAGGACGGCATCCGCGCCGCGGAGCTCGAGAGCGAGTACGCCGAGATGGGCGGGTATGAAGCAGAATCCGATGCCGAATCTCTCCTGAACGGCCTCGGCATCGAGGATGAGTACCACTACCAGAAGGTCGGCGATCTGAACGGTGCGCAGAAGGTGAAGGTCCTTCTGGCAAGAGCCCTGTTCGGCAGCCCCGACATTCTTCTTCTCGACGAGCCGACGAACCATCTGGACCTCGACGCCATCGCATGGCTGGAGGAGTTCCTCATCAATTTCCCCAACATCGTCATCGTCGTCTCGCACGACCGCTACTTCCTGAACAAGGTCTGCACTGACATCGCAGACATCGACTACGGCAAAATCACGCTCTACGCCGGCAACTATGACTTCTGGTATGAGTCCTCCCAGCTGATGATCCGCCAGATGAAGGAAGCCAACAAGAAGAAGGAGGAGAAGATCAAGGAACTGAAGGAATTCATTTCCCGCTTCTCCGCGAACGCTTCCAAGTCCAAGCAGGCGACTTCCCGGAAGCGTGCCCTCGAGAAAATCGAGCTCGACGAAATCAAGCCCTCTTCCCGCAAGTACCCGTTCATCGACTTCCGTCCCGACCGTGAGATCGGCAATGAGGTTCTGACCGTGGAGCATCTGACGAAGACCGTCGGCGGCGTCAAGCTCCTCGACGATGTCTCCTTTGTTGTCAAGCACGACGACAAGATCGCGTTCGTCGGCTCCCAGGAACAGGCGAAGACCGCGCTCTTCGAAATTCTGATGGGCAACATGGAGCCCGACAGCGGCACCTACAAGTGGGGCGTCACCACCTCGCAGTCCTACTTCAAGAAGGACAACACCGAGCTCTTCAACACCGAGGAGGACATCACACAGTGGCTGACCGGCTACTCCCAGATCAAGGATGTCACCTATGTCCGCGGCTTCCTCGGCCGGATGCTCTTCCGCGGCGAGGACGGCGTCAAGAAGGTCAAGATCCTCTCGGGCGGCGAGAAGGTCCGCTGCCAGCTCTCCTCCATGATGATCAGCGGCGCGAACTGCCTGATCTTCGACGAGCCGACGAACCACCTGGACATGGAATCCATCTCCGCGCTCAACGACGGCATGATCAAGTTCCCGGGCGTTGAGCTGATCGCCTGCCGCGACCATCAGGTCGTTCAGACCACGGCGAACCGGATCATCGAGATCCTGCCCGGCGGCGGAATCATCGACAAGGACACGGATTACGACACGTATCTCGAGCAGGATGCGGACGCAAGAAAGCGCACCGTCTATGTGGCGGACACCAGCGCCGATGGCGACAGTTCCGAGGATGCGGAATAAGCCGGTACCTTCCTTCCGCGCAGCGTCTGCTTTTAAGAACATTTTTCTGCAAAACACCCGCGCGGCACGCATGTTGACTTACGTCAAAAATCGTGCCGCTGCGGGTGTTTTTGGAACGGCTGCAGCCGGCTGTCAGAACCGTGAAACCCCAGTGCTTTCTGAAGATCCCCGGAAAACTCGGAAAAGAGGTGCCTGCAAGCGCCTCTTTTCTGTTATGATAGGGACGTGTATCCAAATCATTTTCGTATTTTCGTTCTTGGGGGAGAATTGATATGAAAACAGTAGATCTTCACACGCATTCCACGCGTTCCGACGGCACCTTCACGCCGTCGCAGCTGGTTCAGATCGCGCAGGAGAAGAACCTCTCCGCGTTTGCCCTGACGGATCATGACACCGCCATCGGCATCGACGAGGCCATGGAGGCCGCTGCCGGGACGGATGTTGAGGTCATTCCCGGCATTGAGCTTTCCACGAAGTACCTCGAGAAGGATGTTCATATCGTCGGGCTCTTCTATGACTACAGGGATCCCGAATTCCGCCGTCAGGTGAAAGAGTTCTCCGACGCAAGGGATCTGCGCAACCGGAAGATGTGCGACATGATGTGCGCCGCCGGTCTCCCGATTCCCTACGACGAGCTGATGGCTGACAATCCGGGCGCCATCGTGACCCGCGCCAACATGGCGAAATTCCTTCTGAAAAAGGGAGCCATTTCCAGTCTGAAGGAGGCCTTTGACAAGTACATCGGCGATGACTGCCCGTTCTTTGTTCCGCGCGAGAAAATCACCCCGAAGAAGGCCGTCGAGTTCCTGCTCCGCTTCCACGGAATCCCGATTCTGGCGCATCCGTTCCAGTATAAACTCGGCGACGAAGGGCTGGAAACGCTCATCCGGGAACTCAAAGAGGCAGGATTGATGGGGATTGAGGCCTACTACTGCCAGCACACGCCGGAAATGACGGAGAAAATCCGCCGACTCGCCCAGCGCTACGATCTTCTTCTCTCCGGCGGCTCTGATTTTCACGGAGCGAACAAGCCGGGGCTGGAGATGGGAACCGGGTACGGACACCTCGCGGTTCCGGAAGAGTGCCTGACGAAAATGAAGCATGCCCGCTTCCATGTCACAGACCAGACGAAGATTTTCTTCTGTGACTTCGACGGGACTCTCGCCACCGATCAGAAGACGATCTCTCCCGCGACCCGGAAGGCATTGGACGACTTCACCGCACGCGGCAACATTTTCGTTCTCTCCTCCGGCCGCGCCATGCCGGACGCCCGGCTCCTTTCGGAAAGGCTGCAGCTTCACTATCCGAACCAGTTCATCTCCGCCTACAACGGAGCCGAACTCTATTCCTGTGACGAAAAGGCGACATTTTTCCGGGAAACGCTTCCGATTCCCGTGGTGCGCGATGTGATGAATCTCGCGAGGGAACACGGCCTTCACTGCCAGACTTATGACACCGATTCCATCATCACCTGGAAACCCAACCGCGAGACCGATTTCTATGTTTCGCCCGAGCGGATGCCGATTCCTCTCCCGGTCCGCTACGCCGATGACCCGGCGGGGGCTCTCTCGGCTCCTCCCTGCAAGTGCCTTTCCATTCATCTGGAGAATGAAACCGACCACGCGCTGGAACCGTTTGCCCGGGAGCTGGATGAGAAATACGGCGATGTTCTTCACACCGTGATGTCCAACCCCTGGTATCTCGAAATTGATCCCGTCCGCGCAACGAAGGGGTATTCGCTCCGCTGGCTCTGCCGGCATCTCGGCATTTCCACGAAGAACGCCATTGCCGCGGGCGATGCTGCGAACGACAACTCCATGCTGGAGGCCGCAGGCCTCGGCATCGGCATGTGCAACGGGCTTGCCTCCAATCCCGGGATGCGCAGGGCCGCCGACGTCATCACCGAAACGGACAACAACCACGACGGCCTCGTGCCGTTTCTGGAGAGCGTGTAGAGGCAGGCATTCCCGACCTCACTTTCATTGGTTTCCCTGAAAGATAACCTGCGTGGTTTCCGCTCTGTGATCTTTCTCACAAAAATAACCTGCGCGGCACTCATGTTGACTTACGTCAGAAATCGTGCCGCTGCAGGTTATTTTTTACCACAGACGCCCTATACAAATATGTCAAAAGGCAGACTGTTTCCGTTTTCGCTGCAGCCGATATACGTGCAGTCTCTCAAAACGGTCCGCTGCAAATTTTTCAATACCGCAAACACCCTGTGCGAATATGCTAAAAAGCAGAATACAGTAAGGTATTTTAAGACAGACAGTGCAATGTCCTACTCCTCTGTCTCGTGATGCTCCTCGGGAATGAATACCCGCTGCTCGCGCATGACGGCGCGTGCTTTTCTTACTGCCTCCGCTGCTTCCTCGCAGAACTGGAGCTGGGAGTTGACCTTGGCCTTGCCGCGACGGTCCACCTTCTCATAAGTGCCGTCCGGCTGCAGGATGCTGGCCTGTTCCGTGTCCGCCAGCTCCGTTTTCAGAATGTGCCAGGCTTTGTCACGGACGCTCTCGTCCTCCAGCGGGAAGACGATCTCCACGCGGCGGTCCAGGTTCCTGGGCATCCAGTCCGCGGAGCCTGCGTAGAATTCCGGGTGTCCTGCGTTCTCGAACATAAAGATCCGCGCGTGCTCCAGGAAGTTTCCGACGATGGAGCGCACCGTGATATTCTCCGAGACGCCCGGAATGCCAACGCGCAGGCAGCAGATGCCGCGGACAATAAGATCAATCTTCACTCCGGCAGCGCTCGCCTTGTACAGTCCTTCAATGATGTCCGGATCGCAGAGGGAATTCATCTTCGCGACGATCCGTGCGGGCTCTCCCTTTCTTGCGTTCTCCGCTTCTCTTCCGATCAGATACAGGAACCGGTCCTTCATCCAGATCGGTGCCAGAATCAGGCAGTTCCAGGACCTCGGCTCCGAGTAGCCGCTCAGCATGTTGAAGACGGCCGTCGCGTCCTCGCCGAAATGCTCCTTGCAGGTCATCAGGCCGACGTCCGTGTAGAGCTTCGCCGTGGTGTCGTTGTAGTTGCCGGTTGCAAGGTGAACATAGCGCCGGATCCCGTCCTCTTCACGGCGGACCACCAGCGTAATCTTGGAGTGGGTTTTCAGGCCGACCAGTCCGTAAATGACATGGCACCCGGCCTTCTCCAGCATCCTGGCCCAGACAATGTTGTTCTCCTCATCGAATCTTGCCTTGAGCTCCACCAGAACCGTCACCTGCTTGCCGTTGTCAGCGGCCTTCGCCAGTGCCGCGACAATCGGCGAATTGCCGCTGACGCGGTAGAGGGTCTGCTTGATGGCAAGAACATCCGGATCCACGGCGGCTTTCGCAACGAAATCCACCACCGGCTGGAAGGTCTCATAGGGGTGGCTCAGGAAAATATCCCCCTTGCGGATCTGTGCGAAAATATCGCACCCTGCAGGCAGCTCCGGAACCTCCTGCGGCGGAAGATAGCGGTGCTCGTGCAGGTCTTCAAAGCCTTCCACCTTGCGCACCTTGGAAAGGAAGGTCAGATCCAGCGGTCCGTCGATGTGGAACACTTCCTTTTCATCCAGCTTCAGCTCCTCCTCCAGAATCCTGGTCAGCCTCCGGTCTGCTCCCGCCTCGATTTCCAGACGGATGGCCTCGCCGTGGCGGCGCTGCTTCAGCGATTTCTCAATCTCCTTCAGAAGGTCCTCCGCCTCATCCTCGTCAATGTCCATATCGGCATTGCGCATGATGCGGAACGGAGCCGTGCAGACAACATCATAACTCTGGAACAGCTCCCCGATGTAATCCCGGATCACGGTTTCCAGAAGGATCACGCGGACCGGAACATGTCCGTCCTGCCGCACTTCCATCTCTCCTGCCGCCTCCTCCGGGAGCCGGATCACGCGAGGCAGAACCGAGGGCACCTGCACCGTTGCGAATTCCAGATTGTCCTTCTCGCTCTTTAGGGACTTCCGGGATTTCTTCGTATGTGTCAGAATGCCGGGGCCCGCATTCTCCTTCCGCTTCAGGAGAGCACCGATGTTCAGAGACTTATTGAGAATAAGGGGGAACGGCCGCGAAGAATCCACTGCCATCGGCGTGATGACCGGATAGACCTCCGTCTCAAAATACTCGTCCACAAAGTCCTTTTCCTCGCCGGTCAGCTTCTGCGTCCCGTCAACAATCGTAATGCCCTCCTCACGAAGAGCCGGAATGATCTGGCGGTTCAGCGTGGAATACTGCATGTCCACGAAGTCATGTGCATCCTCTATGATCGCTTCCAGCTGCTCGCCCGCCGTCATGCCGGAGATATCCTTCTTGCTGTAGCCCGCCTTGCACATATCCTGGAGAGACGCCACGCGGACCATGAAGAATTCATCCAGATTCGACGCCGTGATGGATAGAAAATTCAACCGCTCCATGAGCGGATTCTCTCTGCTCCTTGCCTCGGAAAGACACCGTCTGTCGAACTGCAGCCAGGACAGCTCCCGGTTGAAATAATATTTCGGATTGCGCCAGCGGATCTCCTCTGCGCCCGCTTCTTTTTTGTTCTTCTCCTTCTCTGACATGAAAGATTCCTCCTGCTGCCTGCTGCAGTCCCGGACTCCGGCCGTTCTCCACACGCGAACACGCCGACAGCTTCCGGGGTGCCTTCTGCTGTCCTGTGATTCCGGTTATTTTCAGCGCTGACGAATCACCGGAACGATCCCGAATACCTCTGCAAAAAATCCCGCCCTTGTCTGGAACAATGCCTTTTCCAGCGTCAGATCCACGCCGCTTCTCGCTGAAATCACCAGCTGATCCTCCCGGACGCTGACGCGCATGTCGTCCAGCTTCTTCTTATGGGTCCTGTCCAGACCATTGGCAAGGCGCAGAATCGCCGTCAGCTTCGTGATGGTAAGATACGCCTCGCGGTCCAGGTCCGATGCGTCGTCCTGCTGCTCGTAATAGACGAAATCACTGTGGTTGTACAGCACCACCCGCGCGACAATCTCCCGCTCAATGTGAGAAATTCCGATGATCTCTGTCCGCATGATGATGTTGTAGGAGCACTCGGAGACATTCGCGATGGAGACGTACTTTCCGCAGTCGTGCAGAATGCAGGCAAGGCGCAGGAGAAGGCGCTCCCGTTTCCCGAGTCCGTGAATCTTCTTCGTCGCGTCAAAGAGCTTCATGGCGATCAGATCCAGCGACTGCGCGCGCTCTTCGTTTCCGCGATATCTTCCGGAGACATTGCGGGCACATGCCAGAATGTCCTCCTCGAAGTCATGGCTCGGCGGCAGGATTTTCTTCTGCTCCGCATATTCATACACAATGCCGTCCGCAAGCGTAACGCCGGGCGCATAAATCCGCTCCGCGCCGAGCGCATGAATGATGCACTGCATCATTACGCCAGAAATGTGGAGCAGGAACATACTGTCCTCGCTCATCCGATACTCTCTTGCAAGATCCCCGGCGGAATGGGAGGAAAACGTTTCCGCCAGCGCACGGAACTGCCCCGCGTCCACAAGATCCCTTCCCCTTGCCTCCAGGAAAGAAGAAATGTAATCGTCAATGATGATGATATTCGGAACGCTCCGCTCTCTCAGATACAGATCCGTAAACACCTGCATCTGCGAGTTCACCATCTCACCGATCAGCTTCTCCAGCCGGGAGCGTCTCGCGTCAATGTGGCGGATCTGTTCACGGATCCGCAGAACGCCCAGTTTCAGATTCTGCGTGGACTGCAGGACGCCGTTCTCGAACAGGGAAATCTGAATGCTGCTGCCTCCGATGTCCACGATGGCGCAGCCTTCGGAAACAATGCGGTCGAAATTCTTCCCGCGGTACGCGACGGACTTATAGTCCAGAAAGCGCTGCTCCGAGTTGGTCAGCACGTCAATCCGGATGCCGGTTTCTTCCTCCCACTGGGAAAGAATGATCGAAGCTCCCTTCATCTCCCGGATGGCGGAGGTCCCGTAAGCCTGATATTCCGTCACGCGGTACGTGTCCATGATCTTCCGGTATTCCTTCAGAACATCACGCACCTCCTGAATATGATGGAGCGACAGCTTTCCGGTCGCGTACGTATCGCTCCCCAAATCAATCTTTCGGACCACATGATCGATCTCGCGGATTCCCCTGGTCCGGGAGACCTCGAAAATTTTCATACCTAGCTCATAGCTTCCTACGTCAATCGCCGCGAATGTGCGGATTGCCATAAGCGCACCTCCCTGCTCTCTGCTCTCAAACTTATGCCTCGCTGAGGCAAAATCCGCGAAGGCGGTTTTGCCGAATGTGGCAGCCGGTGCATCAGCACCGATGCTGCTGTTTGAAAGCGACATATCGATGTCGCTTTCAAACTTACGCCTCCTGAATGCCCAGAAGGTGGTCAATGAACTGCTGCGCCGTTCTTCCGGAGAGGCCTCCGTGATTCATCTCCCACTGCGTTGCCTGCTTCTTCAGCTCCGCGGGGTCCATCCGAATTCCGTTCCGCGCGGCAAGCTCCGCCACGATTTCATGATATTCGTCGTAGCTGGGCGCTCCATAATAAATGGAGACGCCGAAGCGGTTTGCCAGGGAGAGCTTCTCCTGCACGGTATCTCCGCCGTGCTTGTCCGAGAAGTCCACGCCGTCCCTGTCATGGAAACTCTCACGGATCAGGTGTCTGCGATTGCTCGTCGCATAGATCAGGACATTGGCCGGTTTCTTCTCCAGGCCGCCCTCGATCACCGCCTTCAGGTACTTGTATTCCGTCTCATTCTCCTCGAAGGAGAGATCGTCCATATACAGAATGAACTTGTAGTTCCGGTTCTTGATGCGGGCAATCACGTTGTTGAGATCGCGGAACTGATAGCGGCTCACCTCAATGATGCGAAGGCCCCGCTCGTAATATTCGTTCGCGATGGCCTTGATGCTGGAGGACTTGCCGGTTCCCGCCTCGCCGTAGAGCAGGCAGTTGTTGGCAGGCTTTCCATCCACAAAGGCCTCGGTGTTCTCGATCAGCTTCTTCTTCGCGATTTCGTACCCGACGAGGTCCTTCATGTAAACATGCAGAATGTTCTTCACCGGCACGATCCTGGTCTGTCCCGCAAACTCTCCGGCCTCATCGTGCTCAATCCTAAATGCCTTGTGCAGTCCGAACATGCCGACGCCGTATTCCTTGTAGAACTGTGTGAGGAAATCCTTCATCTCTTCCGCGCTGCCCGCCGATTCGAATTGCCGGGCCAGCGTGCAGATGCGGTCCCGGATTCTCGTATTGTAGGTCTTGCTCTCCTTTCCGGAGGGCTGATAGTCCAATACGATTGATAACTCGGGAACGTGAAATCCCTGCATGATTTTTGTAAAATCGAAGTCAAAATATTCCTTGAAAATCCGGATGTCATGCAGCGCCGCATCGTTGATGCTGCCTCCCACCGCGCCGCGGATCTCGCAGGCCGTGGAATAGCTGTTCTCATGTCCGACAAGAAGACTTGTCAGATAATCGTGCCAGAGGTTTCCGCAGAAGCCGTTGTCTCCCGCTTCCTTCAGGAGAAGATAAATGCACTCGTACAGATCCTCTGCGATCTTCTCGCTCCCAGGATCCGCCACGGAATCCGCAAGCTCATGCTCGCCCTCCTCGATCACATGTGTCATTTTATCCAGCAGTTCTTCATGCTCAAAGTTCCGGTAAAGGATGCACTCCTTCAGTCTCATCTTAAGATTCCTTTCCTGGTGTTCCGCCGCGGTTTCGTGCCTTCCGGCCCGGCTGTCGGAAATTCCGGCACAGCGGCTCCCAATACGGCTTTCCTACGCCATTTGTTACTGAAAACCCTCATGTTCGTTCTGCAGGGATCCTTTGGATCGTTTCAAAAGGATCTTCCTAATAATTGCCCAGCACCTTCAGGTTCTTCGCCTCATCGCGCAGTCCCCGGAGGGCATTGCGCACGGCGCTGTCCTGAAGATTTCCGTCAAAATCAATGAAAAACCGGTACTCGAAGCTCCGGTCCCGGATCGGACGGCTCTCGATTTTATTCATGTTCAGATTGTTGTAAATAAAATGCGACAGCACACGGTACAGGGCTCCGCTCTCATGCTCGGTTTCCAGAACGATTGAAATTTTGCCTGCGTTCCGGAGGAACACCTTGCGGTTGGTCACGATGATAAAGCGGGTCGAGTTGTTGTCGGAATCATTGATTCCCTCTGCAAGGATCTCCAGCCCGTATGCCTTCGCCGCATACTCCGAGCCGATGGCTGCCTTCGCTGTGTCCTGATCCTTCGCCACCTTCTCGGCGGCGTAGGCATTGTTCTGCATGCCGACCTGCTGCCACTCCGGATGCTGATCCAGGTAGTGCTCGCTCTGCATCAATGACTGCGCGTGGGAATACACCGTGCGGATGCTCTCCAGCGTCGTTCCCGGAACACCCATCAAGCAGTGCCGGATCGGGATGATCTGCTCGCCGACAATGTAATTCTCGAATTCAAAAAGAAGGTCATAATTCTGCGACACCACGCCAGCCGTGGAGTTCTCAATGGGCAGCACGGCATAATCCGCCGCCCCCTCTTCGATGGCGCTCATGGCGTCCCGGAAGGTCTCCACGTGGAAGTTGTCGATCTTCTCCCCGAAGAACTTCTTCATGGCCGCCTCTGAATAAGCTCCCGGAGCGCCCTGGTACACGACTCTCGTCTTCGCATCGATCAGGGAGTCCACCGGGATGAACGGCAGGCCGTGAAGCTGTCCCGCATCGTCCATCATACGGTACTGGCACTTGCGGCTGATCGCCATGATCTGTTCATAAAGCTCCCGGACCGCCCGACGGTTGAACTCCGTTCCCGCCATCCCGGTCAGCGTCGCCAGCTTCTGCTGCTCCCGCTTCTTATCCAGAACCCGTCTGCCGGATTTGATTTTATCCTCCGCAACCTTCTCCGAAATCGCCATCCGCTCTTCGAAGAGCTTCACAATTTGTGCGTCGATTTCATCCAGCTGCTGTCTGTATTCCTGAAGTCCCATAGTTACCTTCCTTATTTTCGAGTGTGCAAGAAGAATTTCACGAAGATGAATTCTCCGACGCGGGAGCAGAGCGCTCTGTGAGCGCCTGCTCGTGGCAGGAGAAGCCGACATCAGTCGACTTTGAGTGTGTGAGGAGAATTTCGCGAAGGCGAATTCCCCGATACAGGAGCAGGCACACGCAGTGTGCGGTCTCCTGGCAAGAGAAAATGCCATCAGGCATTTTCAAGTGTATTGAGCTTCACCAGTTTCGCCGCCTGATCCGCTGCAATCAGCGCATCCAGAATCTCGTCCAGTGCCCCGTTCATGACCTCGCTCAGGTTGTACACCGTCAGCTTGATCCGGTGGTCCGTGACGCGGGACTGCGGGAAATTATAGGTCCGGATCTTCTCCGAACGGTCGCCGGTTCCGATCTGGGACCTTCGAAGATCCGCCTCCTTGTCGTGACGGTTCTGCACTTCCATATCGTACAGCTTGGAGCGAAGAAGAGCCCAGGCCTTGTTCTTGTTCTGCAGCTGAGAGCGCTCTGTCTGCGAATAGATCACGATGCCGGTCGGAAGATGCGTCAGCCGGACCGCGGAGTCGGTTGTGTTGACTCCCTGGCCGCCGTTTCCGGAAGCGCGTGTGATATCGATGCGGACATCCTCCATCGGAATGTCGATCTTAATGTCGTCCGTCACCTCCGGCATCACCGCAACCGTAATCGTCGAAGTGTGAATCCGCCCCTGCGACTCCGTCGCCGGAACGCGCTGTACCCGGTGCACACCGCTCTCATATTTCATCCGTGAATAGGCCCCCTGGCCGATGATCATGAAATTCACGAATTTCATGCCGCCGATGCCGCTCTCTTCAAAGTCCAGAAGTTCTGTTTTCCATCCGCGGCGCTCCGCATAATGCACGTACATCCGGTAAATTTCCGCGGCGAACAGCGCCGCTTCATCTCCGCCCGCACCGGCACGGATCTCGCAGATGACATTCTTGTCATCGTTCGGATCCTTCGGAAGAAGGAGAACCTTCATCTCTTCCGTCAGCTTCTCCACGCGCTCCTTTGCCTCGGAAAGCTCCTCCCGCGCCATCTCCTTCATCTCCGGATCGCTCTCCGAATCAATGATCTCCAGCGCATCCGAGACATCCTGATTGGCCTTCTGATAGTCCCGGTAGGTTTCCACCACCGGCGTCAGATCCGTCTGCTCCCGCATCAGCTGCCGGTAGCGGTCCATATCCTGCACCACCTCCGGCGAGGAGAGCTCTCTTGCAATTTCTTCATAATGAAGAAGGACGGCGTCCATCTTTTCAAACATTCCTGATTCCTCTTTCTCACACCGGCCCTGCCGGTTTCAATCCTTTCTCTTTCGCGGCATTTGCCGCATTGTACCTTACCTGCCGCTCCGCCTTCACCACGCGGTCAAGTCCTCCGTAATCCTTCACGATGCGGATCCCACGAAGATTCTGATCTTCCATCAGCTGTGCAATTGCTCCCGCTTCATCGAATCCGGATTCCACTATTATAATACCGGAGGGTTTCAGGTGTCTTGCCGCTTCTGTCAGAATGCGGCGGTAGAACACCATGCCGTCCGCGCCGCCGTCCAGCGCCGCATAGGGCTCCCCGCAGCGGACCTCCGGCTCCAGCGTCGGAATCACTCCGGTCGGAATGTAGGGCGGATTCGAGACGATGAGGTCGAACTGCTCCTCCCCGACCGGTTCCCACAAATCGCCCTGCCGCAGCCCGGCACGATCGGAGAGACCCAGTGCCTTCGCGTTTTCCCTCGCAGCCTCCAGGGCCTCTTCGGAAAGGTCCGTCCCAAGCCCCGTCGCCTTTCTCAGCTCATGGAGCAGGGAGAGCAGAATGCAGCCCGATCCCGTGCACAAATCCAGAATCCGGAGCGGTGCCTCCGTCAGCTTCCTGGCACGCAGTTCTTCCAGCGCTGTTTCCACCAGAACCTCGGTGTCCTGTTCCGGAATGAGGGTGCTCCTGTTCAGCCGGAATGTGAGTCCCATGAAATCCCACTCCCCGAGGATCATGGCCGTCGGCTCCCGGTCCTTTCTTCTCTGAAGGAACGCCCGGTATTGGCGCTCCTCCTCTTCGGAGATTCTCCGGTCCGGAAAAACAAGAAGGGCCTGCAGATTCGTTCCGCAGACCTCTTCCAGAAGGAGCCTTGCGTCCAATGCCGCATCCGGCAGTCCGGCCTGTTCCAGAATCCGTCTGCCCTCTTCGTAAAGCTCCCGATAGGTTTTATATTTTGCTTCTGTTCTTCGATCTTCCATATTCATGCAGGCGGCACGCAGCCGGTTCACCGTGAAAACGGCAGCCGTAAATCATGCCGCAGTTCAGGGCATTTCAGGCTCTTGCACAGAAATCCTGAGAATGCCGTCACGTGAGAAACCGTTACATCGCATCAATGTCGTCGTCCGTGTAGCCGAAATTCTTCTTCAAATAGGCTCTCCAGTCAAAAACCGCCTCCACCGAGGCAATGGCGACCTCCGCCATTCCTTCATCCGGCTCCTTCGTCGTGATGTGCTGCAGCCAGACACCAGGTGCCGAAATGATATTCACAAAGGTATTGTTGTGCCGGCCGGCATACCGCAGGAATTCAAACGAAATCCCCGCGATGAGAGGAATCAGCGCGATGCGGACCAGAATCCGCATGCCGAAGCTGTCCACCCGGATAAAGAAGAACAAAATAACGCTGATCACCAGGATCAACACGATGAAGCTGCTGCCACACCGTTTGTGGAAACGTGAGCTTCTCATGACGTTATCCACCGTCAGCGGTCTCCCGCTCTCAATGCAGTTGATGCATTTATGCTCCGCGCCATGATAGCCGTAGAGCCGCCGGATGTCCTTCATCGCCGAAATCGCAAGCATGTAAATCAGGAAAATCGCAAGCCGGATCACGCCCTCCAGGATTGCCATCACGGCATCGCTCCGGATCATTCCGCTCATCAGCTTCATCAGAAAGACCGGCAGTATGATGAAAATTCCAACCGCCAGAACCAGAGAGATCATGATGGTGATTCCGGTCAGCACCGCCTCTTCCCGCTCTTTTCTCTCCGGCGACTTGTTATCTCCCGGCGTCTCGTCCTCGTAAAAGGAGCTTGAGAAATTCATCGCCTTCATTCCGGTGATGAGGGAATCGATAAAAGAAAGGACTCCGCGGATCAGAGGGAGTCTTGTCCAGACCGTCTTCTCTCCGATGCCGTGGTATTCATCCACACCCACCTCGATTTCGCCGTTTGGCTTCCGCACCGCCACTGCCATCTGGCTCTTGTTGCGCATCATTACGCCTTCCAGCACGGCCTGTCCGCCGATTCCGGAGTAACGCTGCCGCCGTTTTCGTTTGGCCATTGTACTCTCCTCTGCCTTTGCTTTGTATCGCGTTCAGCATTCACATCTCGAATGGTCCTTCGTCCCATTCTCGATGCGAACGGCCAGGGATCCTCCGGATCCTGGCCGCATGCAGTTTTTGAGCACAAGGGCATCCGCAAGCGGCTGCCTTGTGTGCAAAACCTGCATGTGCTGAACGATTAACAAAAAGAGGTCGGGGCAGCTTCCTGCTCCAACCTCCGTCATCGCTTGAAAACACTATCTTATTTAAGGTATATGTTCTGCCAGATATCTTACTTAAGACCGTATTTCTTGTTGAACTTATCAATGCGACCCTTAGCATTTGCTGCCTTCTGCTGGCCAGTATAGAAAGAATGGCACTTGGAGCAAACTTCGACGTGGATCTCCGGTACGGTGGATCCGGTTACGAAAGTATTGCCGCAGTTGCAGGTAACGGTTGCCTGATAATACTGAGGATGAATTCCTTCTCTCATGTTCGACTACCTCCTTCGTGCAAGCGCTGCCGTGAATGATCTATCATTCACTCACCTACATGAGCCGCCGCACCCGAACATCGGGATCCCCTGTCTGTGTCTCGCAGATCACCGCGATGCGGCAGGAAAGACGGCCTCACAGCTGTTCCACCCAGAACAGCTTTTTGATTGTAGCATCTGGAATCAGGTTTGGCAAGAGCTTCTCTGACTGTTCAGAAATTCAACCAACTCACAGACAGTTGTCACCGGATTGCTGTCACGGCTTATCACCGCGGTGTGTTCGACTGCCAACTGTCTTATGCGTTCCTTCGCACGCCCGATTGCTTCATTCTGGTGCGGCAGCAGTTCATCAAAAACATCCACACTCTTGTCATAATTTTCCAGATATCCTCTGCTTTTCAAAATGTTGATAACCGTATCACAGTCTTTTAAATATCCGTTCTTTTTCTCGAAATGAAGCAGATACCAATATTCAAAAGACGGATTCGAATACGCAATCCGATAGCCGTGCTTCTCCGCATATTCTGCCGCGGCATAGAGTTCCTGATCCTTATTGTCATCGCGATCAAATACACACCACAGCTGGTCTCCGTCCTTCGGATAATAATCCGACTGAGAAATCAGAGCTTTCGCATGCTTTACCAAGTGTTCCGCGGCTTTATGCTTGGACGAAATCGGGATGATATCCATGAGACAGTTTCTGGACCGAAACCTTCTGAAATACAGGGTCTCTGTTTCCTTCCCTTCGCAAATGATGTAAATGATCGGCCTGCGCTTCCGCCTGGCAGCTTTATTGGGATCGTACTCCTTTTTCATTTTATACCTCACTGAGGAAAAATCCGCGATACCAGAGAGAATTTCGCGAAGGCGAATTCTCTCTGTGTACAGAGTGCCGCCTAGCGGCACTCTAAGCAGGAGAAGATGTCATCAGACATCTTTGAGTGCAGCGGTTTTGCCGCAGGTTGTCACCTCCGGCATCTCCAATGAAGGGAATCGCGCCAAAACGTCCCTGAAGATATCCCTTCCGAACATTTTCTCCCTTTCTCGGTGAGAAGGAAACAAGGGAATACAATTCCGTTGCGCATGATTTATCGTCCTTTTCCGCAAACCAGATCTGATCTCTGCGGAAAAAATTAAGATCGAGAAGCATGGTGTCATGCGTTGTGAACAAAAGCTGAGCACCCTTCGTATTCACACTCTTATCCTGCACCATTTCAATCAATCTTCTGGTCAGAAGAGGATGCAGACTGTCTTCAATTTCATCCACCACCAGGAGTGCTCCGTCCTCCAATGCCTGCAGCCATCCGCCGATGCGGGCAAAAAAGCGCTGTGTTCCGGCCGATTCCTGGTTCATGCGGAGCCGGAAATATTCGGTGCTTCCATCCTCATGAATGATCCTATGTGTTGTCGTAATAACCGGCATCCTTTTAGAAACGTTCTCAACAGCGACATCGGTAATTCCAAGATCCGCGAGCATCAGCTCCTTTAGAATACGTGTCTTCTTATCCTCGCTGCCCACAATCTGTGCAATCGTTTCTGACGCTGGTTCTTCTTCCATCAGAAAAGTCACTTTTTCAAGAAACCACTTGTACGCATTCTCAGTCTGAGGAAGATTCCAGTCATTGGAGGACACAAGATAAAGCTTATTATCCGGTGTACGATTGCTCAGTGTAAGCTGTTCACTTACATTCTCACGAAATTCATATTTCCCGTTATCCCTGGAAAAGATCAACGCCTCCCGTCCATTCGGCCAGTGATAAAGATACTCCGAATAAATTTTCTTTTCATCAAAGGAAAAACCATAAGTATAACGGATGTTCTGATAAATAAACACAACCTCAAAGGAAGTAGGTTCGCTATTTCCACCGAAAGGCTCCCAGGGCAGTTTCTGTCCTTTCAGGGCCTTTGCTGCATCGCCGACAACCATTTCCTTCATCGTTTTTAACGCGTGCAGTACATTGCTCTTCCCCGCAGCATTGGCACCATAAATTGCAATTGCAGGCAGCAGGGCTCTTTTGGCATCCGGATGAAGCAAATATTCTTCAAATGATTTATCCTTGGATGCTGCAAAACTGATCACTTCGCTGTTTCTGATCGATCTGTGATTTTCAATTGTGAACTGTATCAGCATAACCGACTGCCTCCTCGCTTCCTGTATGGTCCTTACTCAATTCAAGTATAGCAGTTAAATTTCGTTTTGCATCATTTTACCGTCATATTTTGCATCTTTTGTGCAAAATAATATCATAAAACGCTTTTGCCTCCACACACAGCAAAAGACAGTCCGTGTTTCTACGGGCTGTCTTCTCTTCTTGAAATATCGTGTTCATCGGGAGCCTGCTGCTGATGGCACGCAGCTTTCAAATACACTACGTCACTGCACTGGAATCCGGTCCTTCATTTGAAAGTTAGTGCTCAATTGCAGCAACTTTCAAATAACACCCGCAGGATCACATCTCCTTCCTTTCCCTCATTATGTCAGCGTGCCGGAAACGTCCCGGCTCCCATTTGAAAGTTTGTGCTTAATTGCAGTAACTTTCAAATGAGCTTGTGGAATCTTTCTCAAATATCCGACTCACTCTTCAGGATCTCCCACATCTCCTTCACATCTTTCAGCGTATAGGTCGGTTTTACCGCGCTCTCTTCAATGTCCTTCACCGTCGCCTCTCCGCTCAGCACGCACACCGTGTCCACTCCGGCATTGACCCCAGACGCGATGTCCGTGTACAAGCGGTCCCCGATGACCAGCGTCTCTTCCCGGGAAACCCCAAACTTCTCCCGAACGATATTGATCATCGTCGGTTCCGGCTTGCCGATATAAACCGGCTTCTTCCCTGTCGCCTTCTCAATCCCGTAGCACATCGAGCCGCAGTCCGGAACAAAGCCCAGAACCTCGCCGAACGAAACCGGGCAGCAGACATCCGAATTCGTTGCAATGTAAGCAGGGCTCTGGCAGGTCAGAATCTCACAGGTATTGCGGAGCTTTGGCATAGTGAGCTCCATGTCAAAGCCGACGAGCACCACATCGATTCCGTCCCGGACCTCCTCCGTCACGCGGATTCCCGCGCTTCTCACCTCTTCCACCATGGACCTCGTTCCCTGGCAGTAGACCAGTGCACCGGGATGATGTTCCTTCAGATATAAAATGGTCGCCTGCACCGAGGTGAAGAAATTCTCTTTCTCCGCCTGCAGACCCATCTGCTGCACCTTGGTCACATAATCCTGCACGGACTTCGACGAGTTATTGGTGATGAACACGTACCGCCCGCCAGTTTCCCGGATCTGTTCCAGGAGCTGCCGGGTTCCATCGAAGACCGTATTCTCCTGATAAATCGTTCCGTCCATATCGAACAGGAACAGCTTCTTGTCCTTCAGCGGCCAGACATCTTTTCCGTAATAATCTGTCATCTCTTTTTGCATCGGCCAAATTTCCTCAATCAGATACAGAATCAGAGCCGCATTTCCATTTATTTCATAGTAAATACTTCTTTTGCATGCATCGCTTTCAAATTCCTTCGTAATATTGGATTCCCTCCGTTTCCTGCAGCCTCTTCACAAAAGTATCGCGTTCTCTCCAATTGGGAAGTTCAATAAAGACCGTTGCCACCGGCCCCTCACCTTTCAAGGTTCCCTTTGATACGCAGAAATTATTAAATTTGATTCTTTCCTGCCGCAGTAGTTCCATAAATTTCTTGATATCAGAGTTACAGCCGAATTCCACATACAGACTGTACTGCGTGGCGAAATGATGAATGTGCCCATCAATGATATTGAGAACCTTGAAGGTAAAAACAAAAAAGACAAGGCTCACAATTGCAAGCCAGGAAAAACCGATTCCAGCAGCAAGTCCCGCACAGGCACTTGCCCACAACCCCGCAGCCGTGGTAAGGCCGCGGATCTCATTCTTGCCGGTAACAATGATGGTTCCTACACCAAGAAATCCGACACCGCTGATGACCGCCGCACCATTCCGATTCATATCCGCACTTGCCTGTGGGAATTGATGATAAACATATTCGCTCACCATCATGACGATCGCAGATCCAAGGCATACCAGTACATGCGTTTTCACTCCCGCTCCGCGGTTTTTAAGCTCTCTGTCAATGCCAATGACAATTCCCAGAGCCATTGCCAACAGCAGCCGGAGAACAATGGCAGTCCTGCTCCACTCTGCCGTTACCGTTTCCAGCGAATTCAGTATTTCCATTGCCGGTCTCCCCTTCATTCATGGAAAGCTGATTTTTCATGGTTAATTTCTGCCACCTTTACAGGATCAACCTTGAAGCTGCGGTCCGAACGTAACAAGCCATTGACTTCCTGCTGCACATCCGTAAGCTGGGTATAACAATAGCCCTTGATATACGGTACCTTCTGTATTGCCTCGGTAATTGCCCGATAGCGATCCAGAAATTCCTTTTCATTTCTCACAGCATTTCCATATCCCCACTCATCGCCTGACTCCGTACAGAATGCAATTCCCCCATACTCGCTGATCACAATTGGCTGACCAGCATAATCGCACCCATTGGCAAGAGCAGAGCGATCTTTGCAATGGTAAATTTCATCGCTCATAATCTCAGCTTTATGTCCAAGATATCTTTCCAGGAATCTTTCCGCAAATTCTTCATAATCATGCAGCGAAATGATATCAGAAACCGTATGTTCCCACCCATCATTGACAATCACAGGTCTGGTCTGATCAATGCTCTTTGTCAAAAAATATAATGACCGTGAGAAATCCTGCTGCTGGACGTTTGTTTTTATTTCCGGAACTCCCCAGGATTCGTTAAGCGGAGTCCAGGTAATGATGCACGGATGACTATAGTTCTGTTTCACAACCTCCATCCATTCCCGTGTAAATTGTGAAACGGCATCATCCCCGAATTCATAAAATGCCGCCATCTCTCCCCAAATGAGCACGCCCTTGCGATCACACAGATAATAGAAGCGCTCGTCTTCTGTTTTCATGTGCTTCCGCGCTCCATTGAAGCCAAGCGTCAGAAGTTTATCGATATCTTCCTCCAATGCTCCTCTGCCAGGCGGCGTCATCCCGGACTCCGGCCAATACCCCTGGTCCAGGATCAGTTTCTCATACAGCGGATTATCATTTAACAGAATATTGCCGTTCTCAACGCGAATTTCACGCATTCCAAAATAAGAAACCGCCTCATCCGTATTGCCGTCCGAATCCTGTAATTCAAGTCTCAGATCATATAAGTCCGGATGCTCCGGCGTCCACGTATGCGCGCTCCATGCAAAGCTGTCCTCATTGGGATCCGCCGCACTCATCTCCATTGCCGCTCTGTTTCCATGGAAGCGAAGTTCTGTCACTCCTAGGCTTTTCCCATGAAACAATACTTCTGCACGCAGCATCGAAGAGCGTTCCGCCTGTTCGTGTTCAGCAGAAATCTCTGCCTCGATTCGTATTTTTCCTTCCCGCATGACAGGCGTCAGTTTCAAATCACGAATATAAGATTTTCCCACAGACTCAAGCCATACCGTTTTCCAGATTCCCGTCGTCTGTACGTACCAGCACTTATAATTTTTCTCAAGCCACCTCTGTTTTCCCCTTGGCTGCCGCATATCCATGGAATCCCGGACGCGCACCACAATCAGATTGTCCCCTGCATGAATCAGATCTGATATATCCATCGTAAAGCGTTCGTAACCGCCCTTATGAATTCCCGCTTTTCTCCCGTTAACCCATACGCAGGTTTCAAAATCACTTCCTTCAAAGTGAAGTAAAGTAATTCCTGTCGGCTCACACGCAACATGTTTCTGATACCATACGCAGGGATGAAAAGTTTCTTCGTGAATTCCGCTTCGGATTGTTTCATATGTATAAGGGACCCTGATCGTTGTTCCCGTGGGAAATCCACTTTCATATCCTTTTTCTGTTCCATTCTGCTCATCGTCAAAACAGAAATCCCAATCACCGTTCAAATTCATCCACTCTGTTCTCACCAGCTGGGGTCTCGGGTATTCTTCCATTCCAGGCTCATTGAGCAAATTATCATGTATGATTGTTTTCAAGATTTTTTCCTTCATTGCCTTTCTCCGTCTTTTCATAGAGAGTCCTGAAAAGGTCTGCCTTCCGGTATGCCCGCTGGATAAATTCGCTTCCTGTCAGGCTCTTGTATGGATCATGGGTATGTCTCCCGGGCTTATTGGCATCCGTGAGCTCAAACATTAAAATTCCCTTGAAGTCTGCCTGATGCAGTCTCTCTGCGACATGCTGCCAATCCACTTTTCCATCAAAAGGCATCAGATGAGAGTCATCCAGCCAGGTGATTTCTTCTCCGGTAATCCCCAGATTATCATCCAGGTGCGTGGCGATCAGCTTTCCGTTCCTCCCATATTTGGCAATCATATCCTGTCCTCTGTTGTAGCAGAGCTCATGCCCGGTATCTATGCAGAAGGAGGCTTCCTCCAGATTCCAGAAGGCATCCCGTATTTTTTCCAGATACTTTTCGCCCTCGGTATTTTCAAATGCAATATGAATCCCAAGCTCGGATGCCCTTTTCAGAAGCTGACCGAATCGGTCAATTCCAATTTCATTGGGCTTTTCTTCCCCGAAGCCCTTAAAAACATGGCACACCATAATCGGAACATTGTATTTCACGCAATCCTGAAGACATTCGATCTGCTCTTTCAGAGCATCCTCTCCTTCCTCTCCCGCATCCCACATTTTCTCAATACGCGCGAACGGAGCATGGATGGATTGAAAAATCAGATTGTGATTTTTCAAGCATTCCGCGACATCACCTGCTGAAATGCCTTTTTCTCCTTTTTCCCAGAATGCCGCATCGAAACCCGCCTGTTCAATCAATGGAATGGTTTCCAGAGAGGTCAGCGACGAATTCAATGTTCTTGTGTTAATTCCAACCAGTGTTCTTTTCATTTGATTCCTGACCTCGAAAATCCCTTTACAATATACTTATTGGCAAACATAAAAATGATAATAACCGGGATAACGGCAATCATCGTTGCAGCCATCATTTCACCAGGATTGCTGTAATTTTCTCCTTCCACCAGAGACGCAATGCCGAGAGTAATCGTCCTCTGCCTCTGATTGTTAATGACCAGAGACGGCCAGAGATATCCATTGTAAAGTCCCAGGAAAGTCACAAATGACTGGGTAATCACAATCGGCTTAATCGAAGGAAGTACAATTACATTAAGAATCCGGAAACTGTTCGCTCCTTCCAATCTCGCCGCCTCTTCGAGTTCCTTCGGAAAATCCTGCAAAAATGTATAAATCAGATAAATGCACATGACGCCCGATCCGGAAGGAAGGATCAGCGGAAGCAGCGTATCCAGCATTCCGGTCTGTTTAAATATGTAGAACATCGGAAAATAGGTCACAATTTCCGGAATAGCCATGGAACAAATCACGAGGACGACAAAAAACTGCTTCCCTTTTAACGGTAATCTGGCCATGGAATATGCCGCCAGAACACTGGTTGTAATTCTCAATGCTGTTCCACATACCGTCACAATCAGTGTATTGAGCAGCCAGCGAAAGATCGGCGCATTGGATGTATCTGAGAACAATTCTTCATAATTCGCAAGCGTCCATTTTCTGGGCAGCAGGCTTGATGATGTCATTGCCTCCGCCAACTCTTTGAAGCTGGTAAATACCATGAACATCAGCGGAACCAGAAAGATATAGGCGATGATGCAGGCAATCATCACTAAAAGTATTTTTGAAAAATATCTTTTTTTCATATTGATATGTGTTCCTTTCCATGAAAGGCATCTGTCCGTCATGAAACTTCTGTTTCAAACTTATACCTCGCTGAGGCAAAATCCGCGAAGGCGGTTTTGCCGAATGTGGCA
>CAVKEB010000017.1:0-52811 GCA_963655255.1 bacterium | reverse complement strand
AATCCGCGATACCAGAGAGAATTTCGCGAAGGCGAATTCTCTCTGTGTACAGAGTGCCGCGGTTTTGCCGAATGCGGCAGCCGGTGCGTCCGCACCGATGCTGCCGTCAGGCGTTTTCCACTGTCACAACAACGCGGCTCTTCTGAATCCGCACATCTCCGGAATGGAGGGAGTAAACCACCTCTGCCTCCAATTTTCCTTCTTCCTCGTGAACAGAGATTTTCTCGGCCTCTACGCCGAATTCCAGCTCGCCTGCCGGCGTCCGGTAATGAGAGAGGTTCCGCTTTCCTTCCTCAAATTCCATCTGTGACGGATAGTCTCCCTTCCGATGGATTCCAAGGTAATCCGCACTGAATTTCACAAGGCTCCTGGACGGCTTTGCTCCCTCCACCGTCTGCTCCTCATAAGATACAAAATGGTGCCCGTTGCGGAAGTAATACTTCCCACGGGCACTCGTAATGACCGGCTCCTGACAGGAGCCGTCAATATCGTGATAACCTTTTATGGTGATTGAGACATCCTCTGTCATCAAAGCCTCCAGTAATCCCAGTCCGGAGCCGGATAATCTCTCTTGTCAAAAATTCCCTTCAGATCTACGAAAACCTTCGTCGAATGCTCCGGATTATAGAACTTCGCGATGTCCTCTGCTCCCCAGTTCTCAAATTCCCTGTGCTTCACAGCAATCAGAACAGCGTCCATATTCTTCACGTCATCCATCGTCTGGAATTCAATGCCGTAGAGGTGCTTTGCCTCCTCGGCATCCGCCTCCGGATCCACAACAATCGGCTGAATGCCATACTCGCCGAGCTCCTTGTAGATATCAATGACCTTGGTATTTCTGGTGTCCGGGCAGTTCTCCTTGAAGGTGAATCCGAGGATCGCAACTCTGGCATGCTTCACCGGAAGATCGTTCCGGATCAAGAGCTTAACCAGACTCTCCGCGCAGTACTTGCCCATGTCATCGTTGATTCTTCTGCCAGACAGAATGATCTGAGAGTGATAGCCGAACTGTTCCGCACGGTAGGTCAGATAATACGGATCAATGCCAATGCAATGACCACCGACCAGTCCCGGGCGGAAATTCAGGAAGTTCCACTTCGTTCCTGCTGCCTCCAGAACAGCCTTGGTATCAATGCCCATCTTATGGAAAATGATGGACAGCTCATTCATGAAGGCAATATTGATATCGCGCTGGCTGTTCTCGATCACCTTTGCAGCCTCCGCAACCTGAATGGATTCCGCGCGGTGCACTCCCGCATCCACCACCAGCTCATATACCTTCGCCACGGTATCCAGCGTCTCGGCATCCATACCGGACACGATCTTCTTGATCGTGTTCAGGCGGTGCACTTTGTCGCCGGGATTGATCCGCTCCGGAGAATAGCCGATCTTCCAGTCGGTTCCGCACTTCAGCCCCGACTCCTTCTCAATGATCGGAACACATGTCTCCTCGGTCACACCGGGATAAACCGTCGACTCAAATACAACCACGGTTCCCTTCGTGAGATTCTGGCCGACAAAGCGGCTTGCTCCCTCCACCGGCGTCAGATCCGGCGTATGATCCGCGTTGACCGGTGTCGGAACCGCGACGATGATGAACTTCGCTTCCTTCAGTCTCGCAGGATCCGCGGTAAACTCCACCGTGGTCTCCTTCACGGCTTCATTTCCCACTTCATTGGTGGGATCAATTCCGTTCCGGTACTTCTCAATCTTGGCCTCGTTGAAATCAAAGCCGATGACATTGATCTTCTTTGCAAATGCTACTGCGATCGGCATTCCCACGTAGCCAAGGCCGACCAGCGCAAGCTTTTCTTCCTTATTGACGAGCTTCTCGTAAAGATCCATCGATTTCTCCTTTGTATCATCACAGCGCGGTCCCGTTTCCCGGATTCTTCCGGACTGTGATTATAAATCCTGGGCCGGATGACGGCATTCCGGCATCTGTCGGTTTCAATGGCAAACAGGCCTGCAGAAGCCTCTTTTGCATTGAACTTAAGTCAGATACGAAACAGTTACACTTTAACACCATTTCCGCACACCGTCTACTTTCCAGACCTTTGGACACAGACTGTGGCCGTGCAGAACAGCTGCCCATCCACACCACCGCAAGGCAGTTTCACGCTCACACTGCTGCAGCCGTGCATCCTCACCCGCGGCCTGCGATTCCGATGATCACGGACAGAAGAATCACCAGCGACAGGATCACGGTCACGGTCTTTTTCTTCTTATCGGAGCGCACCCGCTCCTGCCGGTTTTCTTCCTCCATCTGCGACAGCTTCGCGCTGATACTCTGTGAAAGCAGTGTTTTATTTTCCTGATTCTTCTCCTGATTCTTCTCTCGCACGATTCCTGCGCCTTCTTTTTTCATATTTTCTGCATCTGCAACGCCCTGACAACGGACAGGCTTTCATATAAATCAACTGCCTGACGTCTGTTTTTCCATGGAAAAAGTTCTTATCCCAGAAGTCTCTTGTAATCCTCCGCCGTCATTCGCATCGCCCATGCGTCCTGCCTCTGAAGGATCCGCTCCCGCACGCCATCGGATTCGCCCGCCTCACGAATTCTCCGAGCCAGATTGTCCCAATCGTCAGAGGCAGCAATATTCTCCGCAGGTACATAAGACGGATTGTGCACGGTTTCACGAAATGCGAAAATCACAGACCGCTGCAGATAGGCATTCCAGACGGCATCCACAATTTCATTTCCGTGATTGATGTCCAGATAAAATTCGCTCTCTTCCAGAAGGCGCTGCGCCAGCTTCTCGCCCATTCCCGGGTAGAGAAAAACGTTCGACTTCCTGCCCATCGCCATCAGCTTATCTGACATCTCTGTCAGCGCCCCGATCCGAAACGTATACTGCGGAAGCGCCCCGGTCAGTTCCAAGAGCCGTTCCATCGCATCCGAATTCGTCAGAATACAGATACTCCGCTTCTCTTTGACGGGATCCGCAATGGGATAAATCTGTCCCACCGGGCAGAAAACAGATTCCGCCCTTTCTGCATCCGCAATGCCGTTTTCCCCGGCATGATTCCGAACCTGCTCCCGGATTTTACCAAAAACCTCCGCCGACTGCACGGCAATCCGCGTGACTCCCATCGGATCATTCAGCACCGTCACCATATTGCCCGGAAGCTTTCCATGAATATCTTCCTGCCAGAACAGAACATCTCCCCCGGTTGTCCGCTCTTTTCTTCTTGCCCGCAGCTGCTCCCCGTCTGCTCCGGCCGCCCTATTCGGAGTTCCCAAAGATTCCGGATCTGCCCGGAGCCTTCTCTGGATAAACAGCGGATAACTCAGAGAATTGAAAAAGATACGGGTACAGTCCGCTTTCGTTATCTCAAGATAATAGAGGATGAATTCCACCTTTCCCCGAAAGAGGTGCTCCTCCACCCTGTCATTTTCTTGTTGCTCACGAAGAAGAATCACGTGCGTCTGCAGATTTTCTACAAGACGTTCTTCGCCGTTTTCTGCATAATAGCTTCTCAGGACCGCTCTTCCCTCTGCATCGCAGGTCGTGCGCGCATACAGATTCCCCGCATCGTCATAGTGATCCTGCCAGACGCTCTTCCCCGCAGAATCCAGCCAGTTTACCGTCTGAATATATCTGCGGCTGACCGGTTCCGCATAAAAAATCTGCGCTCTCTTCGTCTCATAATCCCATACGCTTCCCCCGGCAGAGGTACTGCGGATTTCCCACAGATCCGGCACCTTCAGCCTGCTGAAATAACGTGGAACCGCCTGCTCTTCCCTCTTCCATCCGCCAAAATACCGATAAGGAGACTCTACGCCTTCCGGAAGAAATCCGTCATCTTCCAATGCAACTGCCCGAAACGGGTATCCTACTTTTTGCAGCGACTGATATAAAAGAAACGCTTCCCTTCCGGGATGATCCATCAAAAAAATCATTGTTATACCTCGCTGAGGCAAACTTATACCTCGCTGAGGCAAAATCCGCGAAGGCGGTTTTGCCGAATGCGGCAGCCGGTGCATCAGCACCGATGCTGCAGTTTGAAAGCGACATATCTATGTCATTTCAAACTTTCTCCCCGTCCGAATGACTGCTCTGACCCAGTTCTGCGAACAACTCCTTCCATTTTACGGCAACCTTTTCTTCCAGGTATTCTTCTGCAATTTCATAGGACTTTCGCCGGAAGGCCTCCTGATCCGCTTCCGTGAACAGGCGAAGAATTGCCTCCGTCAGCCGCTCTATGCGGACATCATTCTGCTCTTCGCGGGTATACGGCAGAAGATACCCGTTCTCACCGTCAGCAATAAATGTCTGATTGCCATAGGGAACATCAAATCCGATCATCGGAAGTCCGGACCCGACTGCCTCCATCAGCGAAAGGCCAAAGCCTTCACTGAAAGAAGCGGCAATGTAGCCCGCGTACTCCTGATAGACCTCCGTCATATCATGCTGGCCCATCAGACGGATATAAGAATCCGCTTCTTTCTCCGCAATCAGATTCCTCAGTTCCTGTTTCAGTCCGCCTTGTCCATAAATGTCCAGCGTAAGATCCGGTATTTTCTCCCTCGCCTTAACCACCGCCCGAATCAGAAGATCAATATGTTTCTCGCCGGCAAGCCGGGATGCTGTGCAGAGCGCATGCCGTTTTCTCGGCTTTTCCGGGCGTTTTAATTCTTTCAGACTGCCTACCGGGACCGCTGCAATGTAAGGACTGCTTCCCCGATATTTCTGAAACTGCTCCCGCAGAATCTCCGCCTGTGCTCCGGTGGATGTCACATATGCCGCAAATTGACTTGCCTGGTCAAACGGATATTCATAGAAATTATTCCACAAAATATCGTTCTCCGTCGTTGCCGGTGCATCATAGTGCTCCGCATGAATGACGCAGATCTTCGGAATCCCACCGCTGTTGCGCAGAACCGGCTGGCCGAGTTCTGTCGTGCGGTCCAGGATAATGGCATCCCCATTCTGAAACGGAAGCGTTTTCACCATTTCACAGATCAGTTCCTGTTTGGAGTACAAAATGCGGTCCTTCATCCGGAAAATCTGCCGCTCTCCGTCCATATGTTCCTCGTAAGCCGTGCTGCCGTCTTCATTGTAGAAGCGGCGCAGGAACAAGGTCATTTTTCCATTCTTCTCTGCAAAGTACTCCGTAAAAATTCTTCCATACGAATAATACTCAGCGTGGGTCAGCCTGTTTCCGCAGAAAAAATCTGCCTTCTGAATAATCCTGCGGTCTCCATGCGCGTAATAGGCATATACCATGTGGATTCCGTCCGCATAGTGATATTCGCGCCGTCCCGGCGCTTCCTTCACCTGGTACGCTGCCGCATCCTTCGTTCCGTTTTCCGATACCGGAAGCATCTCCTCTTCAAAACGCGGAACGGAAACAGACGGTCCCGCCACCGCATAATCCGTGAAATACTGATACAGCCAGATCACTTCCTCGTCCGGAATACCGATATTCTCTGTCATCAGGGCGATGTTATCCACCCGGAACATATCCGTATAAATGAACCGGCACGAAATCCCGGCATTCCGAAGGACTGTTCCCCGGTATGCCTGTGCATACTCTACGCCGCTGGAAGCCCAGCCGATTCCCCGATTAAAGTTATAGATCATCCTCAATCAACTCCCATTCTCCGCAGAAAACTGCGCAATTACCGCAGGGAATTTTGCACAGGCAAATTCTCCGACGGGGCAGCAGACTCGTTTACAAGTTCTGCTCCAAATAAGGAGAAGCCGCCTGTCAGCTTCAAGTCATGGTACCAGAACCTGCACGCTCCCATCCTTTTTTCTTATAATCTCACCGAGCAGAATGTTCCGCATCGTCTCCCGGCACATTCTCCTCTGCATCTTACGAAAAGAACGATAGGCCTCTTCGTGGTAGTCAAACATCACATTTCTCTGGGTATATCTTCTTCCCGAAATCGTCGTGCGAAGCTGCTGCAGATAGTCCACCTCTTCAATCCATGCATCATCCACGGCCCGCAGCGTCATCATACGGAAGAACCTGCACCGAAGCTCCGGTTCCGGAAGCGAAGCCACTTTCCGTTCCAGGCACTGACCGGTCAGTTTCATCAGGTATTGCCGGATCCCTTCCTTGGAACGCAGTTCCGGCTCCTTTGGCAGAAACTCCATCCGATAAGAAAGATTATCGAGCGCAAAACGCATAACCTCCGCGGCGTCCGGAAGCGGATCCCTCTGAAGGAATTCGTCAATGACCGTCCCCTCCATCTGCAGATACCGTTCCTGATTCGGCTCCTTTTCCCGCAGGATTTCCTGCCGCAGCCCGTAAATCAGGTTCCTCTGCTGCAGCATGCTTTCTCCGAATTCCATCGTGCTGCGCCGTGCGCTGCACCCCTGCTCCTCGCAGATCCTCTGGGCCTGATTGATCATCCGGATCAGACGCGGTGACCGGATTCGCCGGTCTTCGCTCCGAAACCGTTCCAGCGAATCCGGTCCGTGGTGAATGACCACGTCATCTTCCAATGAAACATAAAACCGGGAATAGCCGGGGTCTCCCTGCCTTCCGGATCTTCCTCTTGCCTGCAGCTCCTGCCTTCGGTTCTCCATCCGGCCAACGCCCAAAACGGCCAGTCCGCCAAGCTCCCGTACCCCTTCGCCCAGGCGGATGTCCGTTCCGCGTCCCGCCAGCTGGGTTGCCACGGTCACCGCGTTCTTCCGACCGGCCTCCCGGATGATTTCCGCCTCCTTCGCCGCATTATAGGCATTCAGCACATTATGCGGAATTCCCTCCTGCAGCAGCATTTCCGATACCACGTCGCTCATGCTGATGGAACTCGTGATCATCAGAACCGGCTGCCCCGTACGGTGAACCCGGATGAGCTCGTCCATGGCCGCCAGAATCTGTGCTCGCAGAGTCGTATAATACCGGTCCGGATAATCCTTCCGGATTTTCTTTTTATTCGTAGGAATCACCACAACATCCAGATTATAAATCTGCCGGAATTCTTCCTCATCTCCGGCCCCGGTGCCGGTCATCCCCGCTTTCTTCTCGAACATGTTGAAGAAACTCTGATACGTCACGGACGCCATAGCCCGGCTTTCCTGCGTAATCGGTACATGCTCCTTTGCTTCCAGGGCCTGATGCTGCCCGGCGCGAAGCTTCGTATCCTGCAGAATCCTTCCTGTTTTGGCATCCAGAAGATAAATCTTATTGTTCTCCACCAGATACTGGCGATCCCGCTGAAACGCCGTATGCGCCTTCAGTGCCAGATAAATATGGCGTACCGTCTCGAAATTTTCCTCTGCATACAGATCCTTCAGATAAAAATACCGCTCGGCACGCCGGATGCCCTCCTCTGTCAGCCAGACACTGCGTTCCTCTGTCTCATAATCCCGCCCTTCTTTCAGGAGTGATACGAAGTAATCTGCCGTCTCATACAGATTCGACTGCACTCTCGGTGCACCCGAAACCACCAGCGGCGTCTGCGCACTGTCCAGCAGAACTTCATCCGCCTCGTCAATGATGACATAATAAAACTCCCGCAGATACTGATCCTCCAGAGAAACCGCAAGATTCTCCAGCAGGTAATCAAAACCGAGTGCCGAATTCGTAGTATAGACAATATCGGCCCCGTAAATTCTCTTCTTGTCCTTCGCCGTAAGCTTCGTTCCCGGCACATCACTGACGCCGATTTCCAGACTGATTCCGAGGAACCGGAACAAGGTGCCAAGCTGTGTGCCGTCCCGAACTGCCAGATAACTGTTCGTCGTCACCAGAATACATCCTCTTCCTGTCAGTGCATTCAGATACAGCGGCATGGAAGCCACCAGGGTTTTGCCCTCTCCGGTCTTCATTTCCGCGATTCTTCCCTGATGCAGCACGATTCCTCCGAGCACCTGCGTATCATAAGGATACATCTTAAGAACACGCTTCGATGCCTCCCGCACCACAGCATAGGCTTCCGGCAGAAGATGATCCAGCGTCTCTCCCTCCTGAATCCTTCTCCGGAATTCATCTGTTTTCGCACGAAGCTCCGTATCCTGCATCCGGGCCATCGCGTCTTTGTACCGATTTACCTGATATAGAATTCTGCGCAGTTTTTTTAATCTGCGATAATTGCGAAAGCTATTCATATTCAATCCGGTTCCAGCTCGTACAGATCCTTCAGACTCTTTAAAAACAGAATATCCGCAGGCTGTGTGTACTCCAGATTCAGTGCCGCCTCTTTTCCCATTTTCCCGCAGGCAAGAAGCCTTTTCTCACGAAACCGCTTCCATTTGTCATTTTGCAGCCAATGATCCGAAAAAAATTCTCCGCTCATAACATACTCCGTCGGCGCGACCGTAAAATTGGAAATTCCCCAGATCTTCTGCTCTTCCGGAAAGCGGAACATTCCTCCGGACAATTCCGGAAGAAGGATGTTCATTTTATCGGAACAAATATCCGGATTCCAGAGCTGTCCAAACCAGCTTTCTGCGAATCCGTTTTTATTTCCCGCTGAGGCAAAATCCGCGAAGGTGGTTTTGCCGAATGCGTCAGCACCGATGCTGCAGTTTGAAGGTGACATATTGATGTCACCTTCAAACTGCTCTTCCAGCGGAAGGATCTCCACATGATGAAAACGGACGAAAACAGAGCCCGTCTGAATCAGCTGCATTTCATAGCTGTACGTGCCCTTCGGACACTCCAGCACTCCTTCCTTCTCATCCAGAACCGAGAAGGAAATGGGGTGTTTCTGCCGATCATAAAACTGGAACCGAAGAAGGATTCCCTTCTCCGGTCTGCACGTCACAAAGCTCCGGACAAGATACCTGCCGCCTTCCTCCAGAACAGGAAGCTGCGATGCCAGACGTCTGGCCTGATAATCCGCCTGGGAATACCACGAACGAATCACCGTCCCGGAAGGCATGCGGAGATTCTCATATTCCACAATTCCGTTCTCACGGAAAACGACCCGGCTTCCGTACAGATAAGTATCTGCGGCACTATCCTCCCAGTGAATCAGATAAATCAGTTTCTCCATATATTCTCCGTCCGTCTCCTGCGTCCTTCTTCCTGTATCCGTATGATCGGACAGGCCTTTCACGGTATCTGTTCTCCCAAAGGATCTCTTCCGAAATCTTCCTGCAGAATCCGGCGGTACTGCGATTTAAACCACTGCACAATTCCTTCCGTATTGTCATTGTGCCGCCCGGTCAGCCCCTTCCCGTAAATCTGAACCTTCCGGCCCTTCAGATGCAGAAGAATATCCTCATACGCTTTCGGATCATAATCGTCCTGCTCCATATAGGAGATTGCAAATTTCGTGTTCCGAAAATCCGTCCGTTCAAAGCGGTCCCACATCCGATGATTCAGTCTTTCCACCGCTTCATCTGTCGTCTCCCCCTCCAGATTCATCAAAACATCCAGCGAGGTCGGAAAGCCGCCCGGCCGCAGAATCCGCTCATCTGCCGCAATGGTTCCTGCATTCATCAGAGGTTTCCCTATGACTACGGCATGCGGGCGAAGCGGTGCGCTGTAGTACATGGCCCCGTAGGTTCCCATGGAGATGCCGGACAGAATCATCTGCTGTTCCGTAAATCCAAGCTCTGCCAGAGCATCCCGGATGGTCTGCTCCAGCCCGGTTTCATATTCTTCAGATCCCAGATAGAATTTTCCGCCCTCCAGCCTCGGATCTGTCAGAAGGAGAAACGGCGCTCCCATCGACCGCATCATCCGCCAGCCTTCGAAACCTTCCAGCGTACGGTAGCCGGAGAAATAGACATTAAGTGGAGGCTTCCGGTCCATCACATCAAGATAAGAGAAGAATTCTTCTCCCCTTGCATCCGCATGCCGGACATCTCCCGGAAGAAATGTCCCGGCTGTGCCCGCAAGCTCGCGGTAGTGCAGTTCACCCACACGAATTCTGCCGCTTCCTTTCGCCCACAGATCCACCGACAAATATCCATTAAAATCCTTCTTCAATACAACGGGATCTGCAAGCGGCCCGTCCACGCACTGCATTCCCAGAAGGATATCCGCTGCTCCTGACTGCCACTTGCAAAGGCGAAGCTGATACGACACGCCCGCATCACATGCAATCTCTGTCCATAATTCATACAGGCTTCCCGTATTCTGAATGAGAAGATTCATACTCCATGACAAAACCGGCATATAATCTGTGCCGTAATCATCCTCTGTTTCCAGCCAGGAATGCCCCTCATACCGAACAGAAGAACGGACAGCCGCAGCGACCCGGATATTCTCCAGCCCGAGCTTTCTGCTGTCCTGTCCTCCTGTCGCAAACATTCTCTCATCATCCGGCATCGCGTTTTCCGCTTTCAAACTGCATCCTCCACAGCCAGTTTCCACTGCTGTACAAGAGACCCTCCGGTATATTTTTCGATTTCCTTTACACAGTAAACAAGTGCCTCATTCCAGTGCGCCAGCTCAGAAAGATAATACTCCAATGCTCCCGTAATGTAATGGATGTTCTGGATGATATAACCGTCCTTCTGATGCTGGACATAACGGGTGAAGCGATAATTAACCTGTGGAATTCCCGCACTGATCCCTGCAATCTGCAGATACAGGTCCGGCTGATCACGCACATCCAGAATCAGTCTCACATCGTATAATCTCCGGATCAGATCATTTTCCGTCTGGTACGAGACGATCTGCACACGGTTTTCCTGAGCCTTTCCATTTTCTGCGGCAGCTTTTCCCGCTTCTTTTTCCAGACATATGCCAAGGTCCGTGATCCCGATTTTTTCCAGAATCGCCTCCAGTTCCCGGGTCAGGTCCCGCTGCCGGTCTTCCTGTACCGTCTGCACTGCCGCCTGAAGAATTACCCGACTGTTCTTCTCCATATAGGAAAAGACCTGTGTCATCGCCGTTTCCAGCAGAAATCCATCCAGGCCGTCAACCGGCATAAAGATCTTCAGCTCCCGGATCCTCTGACTTTTCCCAAGAGACAGGCGGGTGTCAAATGGAGAAATATCATAAATCTGCATCGCGGTTCCGGTTTCCTCCCGGATAATTCCCGCAGAATGCTCTGTATCCGTCACGGCAAAACGGGCGCCCGCCAGATCGCGTTTAAGCGCCTCCGCATTTTTCAGGTCAAACCGGTTTTCAAAATAGGAAAAGCCGATGGACTGCCCCTTCCGCGCCCGGAGAATCATCTGGTTGTGTACCGGATTGGCTGCAACAACCACCGTTGTCTCCGGATCCATGTCAAGGAAACGTCTTTGAAGCGTTTCTTCAATCATCTGATCCGTTGACTCATATAATTTTCGGCGAAAGCGGCCTGACGCAGCCGGAAGAATCGTCACCTGTCCCGATCCCTTGTCCTCCAGAAACTGCGGTGTCCCATCCTCGTTGCAGTATTCCTGCCGCTCATTTCCATCCTCATCGCAGTAAATACTGCTGGAACGGAATCCCCGGTCATCATAAAGATCACGCCGTCCTATCCTTTCGTGTGAATAATAATCCACACGAATGAGATTCCCGTTTTCTCCGAATGAAAGCTCTGCATAACGCTCCATGCCAAGAAAACCGATCATCGCAAACGGTGTATAACGCCACTGGAGATTTCTCGGCCATTCAAGGCTCTGCCAGGAAACCACTCCCAGCTTACGGACGGCAATTCCCTGCATTTCATCATAGAGATTCCAGACATCCATCGGATACAGATTCTGCCTGTGCAGAAACATCCGAAGACCTGGCGCATAGGCCAGCGACATCAGCTGAACCGGCTCCCCGGCCGTACGGAACATCCGGATCTGATTGATCGTATCATCAAATTCATACGCATCTCCGGATCGATACCACGGAGATTCGTTGGCATGCCACTTCTCATTTCCGGAATACCATGACGAAACAAAACAGAACATCACAGCCTCCATCGAATGGTTTGATAAGTGTTCATCACCCGGATCGTGTGGACCTCACTCATGACATTCAGCATGATGCCGCACAGAATCATAACCGTCATCGGCAGCATAAAAACAGGAGAATTCAGTCCCAGATGCCGCTGTAAAAAAAGTGGTCCCACCATCAATACACACATCACTGCAGAACTCACAAGAGACACGAACCAGAGGCATTCACTGATGACACGTCTGGTCGCTTCTCCCGGATGCACTCCCGGAATATAATCGCCGCTCTTCTGCAGATTCTCTGCCACTTCCCGCGGATTGATATAAATTCTTGCCAGGGCACAATTCATCGCAGTCAGGATCAGTGCAAAAAACAAGATTCCCCATCCGCTCTGCAGATTCAGATTCTGTTTCAGAAATTCCGTGATTCTGGTTGTTCCGAAAAAGGACTCAAAGAAAATGCACAAATAATACGGCAGTACGAACAGTGTCATCACATACATCACGGCCATCGTGCCAACCGGATTTAACTTCACTGCAAGATCACTGTCCCCTGAAAAGGAATTATGAATCATCACATGCCGGATGGTAAGATGCATCTCTGCGCGCTCCATCACAAGCGTAACGAAAACAATCAGAACAATGGCGCCTCCCATAATCAGGATCACCGGAATCACCGGACAGCCGGCTCCCGTAAGATCGCGAACAGACTGTAAAAGTGACCTGCCGATATTCTGTACAATATTCGCAAGAATAAGCGCCGACGAGCCCCCGATTCCCCACTTCTGGCATCGCTCCGACATCCAGACCATCACAAAGGTTCCTGCTGTCAGGACAATTGCCGTCATTCCTTTCAACAGAGAAACCGGACAGCCGTAATACTCCGTGTAAGCCATCTGAGAGGCCCGCATCATTGACTGCAGAATAGCAACGGCCAACGTCACAACACGCATCTGACGCATGATCCGTTTCTGTGATGTCTGCTCACTCTGCCCTGTTACAGAATGAAACAGACTGACCACAATCATTGCCGTCATATACGGCATGAAACCGACTGCCAGAATTGATCCTGCCTCTGTGTCATTCCCCATCGCGGCACTGATAAAGCTCTGAATGCCATGCGCAGTCTGTACATGACTCTCTCTCACAGCCCATGGGATCGTGACCTTTTTCCCGAACAGGTAGCAGGACATGATCAGCAGGGAAAATAACGTTTTTCCGAGAATCGGATGCGGTTTTCTTTTCATTAGCGCCTCCGCATCACTTGCCCTTTCTCAATTTCTTCCGGACGGCTTCCCACAGGGTAAGCAGAGTACCGCTGATACCAGCAAACACGGCATTGGTATTTATGTTTCCTTCGTCGCCGGTCTTTACATGGCGGTCACGATTTGCTCCGAGAACCTTTCCTTCCTCTTCCTGTATTCGCTCCTGTCCGGAAATTTCCGGTTTCTCTGCCCGTTCCCTGCTGACACCCAGAACTCTTGAATCTGTCGGATCTTCTCCTGCGCGAGCTCCCGGATCACCTGTGCTCTCAGAACCAGAACCGCCGGATTCCGACTCTGAAGTGGCAACGCTGGAAGAAGTGCTCTCGCTGGTACTTGTAGATGCACTTTCGCTTGCACTTGTAGAGGCACTTTCACTGGCGCTCGTGGATGCACTTTCGCTTATGCTTGCCGACGTACTCTCACTGGCACTTGTCGATGCACTTTCGCTTGCGCTCGTTGATGCACTCTCGCTGGCACTTGTCGACGCACTTTCACTAGCGCTCGTTGATGCACTTTCACTAGCGCTTGTTGATGCACTTTCACTCACACTTGCAGATGCACTTTCGCTGGCACTTGTCGACGCACTCTCACTTACACTTGTGGACGCGCTCTGGCTAGCGCTCGTTGATACACTTTCGCTGGCACTTGTCGACGCACTTGCACTCTCGCTTACTGATGTGCTCTCGCTTGTGCTTATGGACGCACTCTCGCTCACACTTGCCGATGTACTCTGGCTTACGCTCGTGGATGCACTTTCACTTGCGCTCTCGCTTGCAGACGTGCTCTCACTGACGCTTGCCGACGTACTCTCACTGGCACTTGTGGATGCACTTGCACTCTCGCTTACGCTTGCCGATGTACTGTCACTCTCGCTTGCTGATGTGCTCTCGCTAGCACTCGTTGATGCACTCTCGCTCACACTTGCCGATGTACTCTGGCTTACGCTCGTGGATGCACTCTCACTTACGCTTGCCGAGGTACTCTCACTCGCACTCGCGGATGCGCTCTCACTAGCGCTTGTTGATGCACTTTCACTCACGCTTGCAGAAGCACTTTCACTAGCGCTTGTTGATGCACTTTCACTCACGCTTGCTGACGTACTCTGGCTTGCACTTGTCGACGCACTTTCGCTCGCGCTTGTTGATGCACTCTGACTTGTGCTTTTGGATGCACTTTCACTTACGCTTGCTGATGTGCTCTCACTGGCACTTGTCGACGCACTCTCGCTCTCGCTCGTGGATGCACTCGTGCTCGTCGATGATGATTCACTCTCCTCGGAATCATTTCTTGACGCCGAATGCCATTCTCCACTCTGAAGTGTTACCTTCTGTCCAATGACCGTTCCTCTTCCAGAACCGGCAAGTTGTGCATTTGGAGCCAGAATTGTCCCAAAAACATGGTCAAGTGTAATTTTCCCTTTGAAATCACCAAAATTAAAAATAATTTTATCAAACAACTGCACGGCATACCTGGATGCATCGCTCTTATCCCCTGTTTTCGCATGCTCCATCTGCAGTTCCTTGCCGTTTACCAGAATTTTGACGCGGGAAAGTGTCAGGATCGTATTCGCCTCATCTTCTTCTTTTCCAGTATACTTAATATTCAGGATAATTTTATTCAGAATGTTTCCATTTTCATCTGTTGTGAAATTAAGCTGCAGATTGTCCGTTCCAAAAACATTCTGGGTTTGCTCAGACATTCCGTCATAGGTGCCCCTCACATTTCCCCACTGATCCTTGGAAAATTTGATTTCAGCTACAGCTGTTTCTCCCTTATCTGACGGTACATTAATCTCTGTCTTCTGGTCCTGGCGGCTGACGAGATTTGTATTCGCATTTACTTTCGATAATCCCGATGCATTTTCTTGAATCTTATCCATTTGGATCGGAGAATCACCGGTCGTAAATTCCAGATTCCTTCCCGTTACCGCATTGATCTGAACCTCATATACTCTGCGATTGCCGTTTTCATCGTACTGGAAAACATAGGCATATCCAGAAGGAGCCGTTACCGTGTTTCCCCATTGATCTACATAAGAGCGGATATATTCCTTTCTGGTCTCGTCATTATCGACATAATACTCAAATTTACTTCTCTCCACACCATTTACAGTCACCTTGGCATTGGAGAAAATAAGCTTGTCCGTGGCAGTTCCTGGCATGATTCGTGTCCCGGATCCGCTCAAATCACCGATATAGGTTGGCTGATAGACTTCGTCATATTCCGTATCAGCGCCAAGCTCATCTTTATTGTATTCAATTTCATTTCCAGCAAAATCTGACTGAATATGATCATTGATAACAATTTTATCGCCGTAAATACTGTAATCGCCGACCGCCTCTGAAATTGCTCTCAGGAAGTCATCCGCAGACATGTTCACCGGTTTTACAGTATCCTGAAGTGAAGACAGCAGAACCGTCCCATTCGCTGCTGCAAATTGCTCCTTAATGGACTGAATAAGGTCATCATGATCCAATTCGGATTCAGACCACATTTCAGAAATGCTCCCGCTCTCCATTACGGATACCGACTCACTTCCCTCCAGAGACACTGAATCCGCAACACTCTGCGACTGCTCCTCTGTAAGCGACTCCGTGCCGCTTACAGACTCACTGCTTTGAACAGAGTTCTCTTGTGACATCAGGGCAGAATTTTCTTCTGTCGCATTTGACTCCTGTTCACTCTCAGAATCCGTCACAGATGCTTCATCCGAACCCGAATCTGCTGCAGACTCTGCAGCATCAGCAGAATCCTGCACAGACTCCACCCCTGATTCTGTCTCAGAGTTCTGCTCATTCTCAAATTGGAACGAATCGTCTGCCTCCGTCACAGATTCCTGCACAGACTCAGACTGCGGCTGCTCTTCTGCCTCCGCTGCGGGTTCCTGCACCGTCTCCGCCTGGGACTGCTCTTCTGCCTCCGTCACAGATTCCTGCACATTCTCAGACTGCGGCTGCTCCGGTGCTTCTGTAGCCGGCTGCAGTTCTATCACCGCTTCATTGCCGCCTTCCTGTTCCAGCGTATATTCATCGGTTTCTGCAGCAAAGACATCCATACCCTGGGTCACAGCCCCGCCGCCAATCGCAACACCAACAGCAAGCGCTCCCTTTGCAATGTTTGAAAAGGTGTGCTTGCTGTTTTTCGTATTATTGGTAACATTTTTCCTGCCAGTCTTTTTGATCATATTTATACCTCGCTGAGGCAAAATCCGCGAACGCGGTTTTGCCGAATGCGGCAGCCGGTGCGTCAGCGCCGATGCTGCAGTTTGAAAGTGACATATCGATGTCACTTTCAAACTTTCTCTCCATTCCTGACATCATCCGGTCTATATCACGCAAACGGAATTTCCGTCTCTCAACCCGCTCAATAAAAGTTGTTCCGCTTTGTGTGCCTATTATAATGTAAGCACTTACTCACTTCAACTGCATCGCACAGAACGCGCACAGTTCTAAGTTATTTTATCAAATCCCTCATCACAGGACAGGTCATATTCGCTTTTCTTTTTGTACATTTTGTGAATTCTGCGAACAACAAAGACCCCCGGAACAATTCCAGAGGCCCTTGCTGTCATATGATTCTGCCGGATACACTCAATCCAGCAGCTGATTGTAATCGTAATTCAGATAGATTTCCGTTTCCCTTTCAATGTACTGCTCCAGATTCTCTCTTGTCAGCCTTCCGTCTCCGTCCGCAATCCACTGCAGGATCATGGTGTTCACCGCCGGACCGTAGTGACCGCTGTCCTTGTAGTTGTCCAAATCGAACACGAGCTCCGTGTGTTCATTGAAGGAGTACACCTCAATGTTGTCCGTCTCCTCCAGCATCATCTGCGCCGCCAGCTTCTCCGCCTGAATCTGCTTCAGGAGTGTCCCGTCTTCCTTCAGCGATCCCCACCAGACTGCCGAATACGGCGGGAAGAAGTACAGGAACGTAGTCTCCGGATGTTCTTTGGCAAGACCGATGACATTCTGCTCCATGTTGGCTTTCAGCTCCTCGATTTCCTCTTCGTCAAGAGAGGCCTGCTCTGCCGCCGTTCCGAAGGATTCCACGCCCGCGAGGGCATTCTCCTTTGAGCAGACATCCTGATAGGAAGAGCCGTAATCATCGAAGGAGGTGATGCCTCCGGGCTCCCCCTTCAGCCTTTTTTCCAGCATCGGAAGAAGATAATAGAAGACCACATCCCGGTTGTAGAGGTATTTCACGTCATTCAGAAGATTCCGGTCATACAGGTAGGTCGGGTATTCTCCCATATCCTCCCGCATGGCGTCCTTATTCTCCACAATGTGGGAATAATCAAGCGGCCGAAGGACATAACGGATCCCGTCATGCGTTTCGAACGCGGCCTTCAGGTTGTCATTGATTTCCCGGAACGTTGCTCCCGGGTACGGGAGCTTTACAGAGTCCGTTCCGAACAGGGCATCGAACTCCGACGTTTTGAAATTTTCCGACATACTGGTTCCCGTGATGATGGCATCGTAGGAAAAATGCCTCGTGATGCCGTCATTCTGGCTCCGCTGGTCTCCCAGCTCGTAATACCAGCCTGCTCTGGGCGCGTGGTAATGAAAAAAAGGATCCAGATACACCACCAGGCCGCCGACCAGAACAAGGAAGGCAAGGATCAGTATGAAAAAGGCACGAAGCCAGGTTTTTGCTTTCATCCGAATTAACCCGAATCAGCACCTCATCTCGAATTTGCTTCGCAAATCCTCCGACCGGTGCTTGTCCGCACCTCATCTCGAATTTGCTTCGCAAATCCTCGATTTGGCGGGCAGAGGCGCTTCGCGCCTTGTCCGCCTCTGTGAAAGAAAAAATTGCTTTGCCAAGTAAACTTGGCACTTCAATTTTTTCTTTCACAGGAGGTGCTGTTTTATTAAAAATCATTATAAATAAAACTCGACACTCCGCTCATCGACAGCAGGCTGACGAGCAGCATCGCCGCCGTGGCAAGGAGTGTTCCTGCATTCACCCGGTACTTCCGCTTCTGATTGTTCGGAAGGCACAGGCAGATCACGAAGCATGCACCGAGGAACAGCCCCGCGCAGACCGCCTGCACCGCCTGATCGCTCACCTGCATGGGGAGATGCTGCAGCACCAGATTCACGCCCGGAATCCGGAAGCACTTTGCAAAATCCGATGAGAAATAGCCGGAGTGATCCACCTTCAGATGCCAGCGGAAACGCTGGAAATCCTCCCAGGAGCTGCTCCGGAAGAGCATCCACATCATGCTGACAAAGTAAAACGTGATGCACCACCGGACCGGCAGCCACACCTTCTGATACAGCTTTCCGAGAAGCCGCTCCACAACCTGCGCGAGCCCGTGGAAAATCCCCCACAGAACAAAGGTCCAGTTCGCCCCGTGCCAGATGCCGCTCACGAGGTAGACGATCATGATGTTCACATAGGTCCGGATTTTTCCCTTCCGGCTCCCGCCGAGCGGGAAGTAAATGTATTCCCGGAGGAACGATGTCAGGCTGATGTGCCAGCGCCGCCAGAAATCCGTGACGGTCCCCGCCCGGTACGGTGAGTTGAAGTTCGCAGGAAGATCAAAACCCAGCATCTTCGCAAGACCGATGGCCATATCCGAATATCCGGAGAAGTCAAAATAAATCTGAAACGTATAGGCCAGCATGACAATCAGGCTGTCCACGTTCGACCGGTATGAGAACAAGGTATAATACTGCGTCACCGCCGTTCCCAGAGGGTCCGCCAGAATCACTTTTTTGAACAGGCCGCAGGTGAACATCTGAATGCCGGTGACCATCCCCCCGCTGTTGAAGGAAAACCGTTCCCTCTTCCGAAGCTGCGGGAGGAATTCCCGCATGGTCGTGATCGGTCCCTGCGTGATTTTCGGGAAAAATGCGGAAAACAGTACATATTCCCGGAAGGACACGTCCGTGACCTCTCCTCTCCAGACATCCACGATCCAGGAAATCTGAGAGAAAATGATAAAACTGATGCCCAGCGGCAGAATCAGATGAACCATCGTCCAGTCCCTGTGAAAGACCGCATTCAGATTCTCCAGAAAGAAATTCGTGTATTTGAAAAAGCCGAGGAAAAAGACGTTGAGCACAACGCCGAGAATCATCCAGCGCCCTGAACGAACCGCTTTCCGGGCAATTCCCCAGTTCAGGAGGATCAGCGCTCCCAGCATCACCGGATACCAGGGATTTGCGAATCCGTAGAACAGGAACGATGCCGCGGCCAGAAACCAGTCTGCTGCCGCCCCTTTCTTCTCTTTCTGCCCTTTGGCCAGAAGATAATATCCGAAGAGCGTTGCCGGCAGGAAGAATATTATGAAATAGAGTGAATGAAACTGCATAGATATTCCTTCCACTGCCCATTGATCCGGTCCGGGCTGTAGTTCTCCTGTACCCGGGACGCTTCCCGTCCCATCCGGTCCGCCAGAAGCGGATCATCCATCAGGCGGATCATCCGGTCCGCCATCTCGTGTTCCTTCTCTTCCACCGGCACAAGGAATCCGTTCTCCCCGTCGCGGATGAGATCGCGGGGTCCCCCGCACGGGCAGTCCGTGGAGATGCAGGCAAGCCCGGCTCCCATCGCCTCCAGAAGAGCATTCGGCATGCCCTCCGAGCGGGACGGCAGGACGAAAATCCGGCTCGTCTCAATTTTCTCACGCACACCGTCCACCAGGCCCTCGAACACAACCACGTCCGCAATGCCGAGCTCTGCCGCCAGCTTCGTGAATTCCTCTCTGGCTGGTCCGTCGCCGTACAGATGAAGAGAATACTCCGGGTGCCTGTCATACGCCAGCGCGAACTCACGGATCAGCAGGTCCTGATTCTTGTTGTGATCCAGTCGCCCCACGCAGACCACGCGGTCCAGCCGCTCACCCTCATGCCGCGGACGGATAAAATCCGGATTGATGGCGTTCGGAAGGATCACGGATTTTCTGCGGATTCCCTTCGGGAAGAATTCCGCTGCTTCCCTCGTCTGCAGGACAACGCCTGCTGCCTGCCGGAAAAAGAAGAATGCCGGAATCCGCAGTTTTGCCGTGGCATACTCATAGGCAGGATTCGACCGAACGCTGACCACCACCGGGATTCCAAGCCCGCGGCTCGTCAGAACCGCAAACGAATTGTTGTAGCCGATAAAAGAAAGAATGACATCCGGTTTTTCCTGTTTCCAGATGGCACGGAGCGTGCGGTATCTCGCAAGGAAGCCATGCACGCGCCCTTTTGCGAGCTCCTCCGGCGCCGGGTCCGAATAGATCCGGCAGATTCCGTCCGGACCGGCCGCCACTGTCCGGTTCTTCCCCCAGGCAACGGTCTCTTCCTCCGTCCCATAGGGTTCTCCCGTCTCCGCATCCCAGAGGGCATGCGGAAGGACGTACTCCGGCGGGCGAAAATACGTCGTCACAAAAGTCACCTTCCATCCCTCGCCGTACAGATACTCGGCAAGATGCGTCATCACGCGCTCCGCGCCGCCCTTCTGAAGAGAACCGATGTAGAGACAAATATGCGGTTTTCGTTCTGCTGTCTGCTCCATAGATTCCCTGCCCTCTCTCCCGTTCTCTCACGGCGTTGTCACCGGTAAAATCCTGCATCCCCGCGGCCGTGTGCCTTGTCACAAACCCGCTCACGGCGTCGTTCGCCGGTAAGGTCCTGCACCGGTCCATCCATGATGATTTCCTGCGCGGCTCAGGTTTTCCTTCCTTCCCGCTCCCGGATCACTTCTTCCATATAGCTCTTCCACTGCCCGTAAATTTCATCTGTTCCCGCAATCTCACGGATTTTCCGCGCCTCCTGTCCGAGGCTCCTCCTGAGTGCCGGATTCTCGATCAGCTTCTGAATGGCCGCTGCCATTGCGTCCTCATCTCCTACGGGAATCAGGATTCCGTTCTTCCCGTCCTGAATCAGAATGCGCGGCGCTCCCGACGGGCAGTCCGTGGAGATGCACGGCATTCCCATTGCCATTGCCTCCATGAGGGCATTGGGCATCCCCTCATAGTTCGAAGGAAGCGTGTAGATGGACGCCTTCGGAATCAGCTCTTCCAGCCGGTCCGTGCCTCCCATCAGCTGCATCCAGTCCTCTGCGTGATGTTCCCGGATGATCTCCTCCAGCTTCTGTTTCGTTCCGTCTTCGGAATCGGGGCCGTAAATTTTCAGGAACCAGTCCGGATGCACGGCATGCACTCGTGCAAACGCCCGAAGGAGCATGGCCTGATTCTTGAAATCCACCAGGCGCGAGCTCTGCACCACGACCTTCTCCTGATGATCGTAGTCCGGATCCGGAAGATCAATGTATTTCTGATTGACCGGGTTCAGAATCACCCGGGAATTTTCCTGAAGATAAGGCTTGAAGAACTCCCGCTGCTCCGCGGTCTGATACACGCACCCTGCCGCATGCGGGAACAGCCACCGGATCTGAAGGCGGTCCGTCGCGCCGCTGTAGAACGGCGCGGGATTGTTGCGGATGGAAATGATCACCGGCGTCCGAAGTCCCAGTGCCGCCGTCAGCGCCCGGAAATTCGGGCGATGCATGAACGCGCACAGAATATCCGGCTGCACTTCCTTCAGGAAATCCCGGAGGTATTTGATCCGCAGATAGAATTTCACCCATCTGCCCTTCTTCTCATCCTCCGGCTTCAGGCCGACATTGACATGATGTACCCGCGGATCCAGACGGAATTCGTCCTTGTCGATCCACTCCACGGTCACATAGACGTCATACCCTTCCTCCGCAAACTTGTTCGCAAGGTTGGAGACCACGCGCTCCGCGCCTCCATGCACCAGACAATTCAGATGAAATGCGATTTTTTTCACGCTGTGTTCTACCTCTGTCTGCTATTCCCGGTTCATTACCTGCAGGATACAGACGCCCCCGGGCTGCCTGCAGAAAAATCCGGGATACGCGAACCCAGGATGTTTCGTATGCCCGGATTCAGGTTTTCCCTTGTTCATGACCGGATTCAAACGTTCCCTGCAATTGCCGCATGAATTTCTTCCAGATAGGCGGCCGCAACCTTCTCCCGGTCGAACTCTTCCATCATTTTCTGCCTTGCCGCCTCGCCCATCGATGCCCTCTGCAGGCGGTCCAGCGTCAGGAAATGCCGGAGCGTCCGGATCAGCTCCTCCGGCGAGTGCGGCGCAAAGCCGTACCCCGTGACGCCGTCCTCGAAGATTTCGCGGCACCCGGAGATGTTCGAGGCGATCACCGGCCTTGCGCAGGCGGAAGCCTCCATCAGAACATTGGACATGCCCTCATGCCAGGTCGGCATGACGACTGCCGAGCAGTCCCGATAGAACTCATGCATATCCGGATGGAAGCCCAGCTGAATGATCTCCCCGCGGGAAGCCCGTTCATCCAGCTCTGCCTGATAGTCTTCATCGCAGTAGCCGCAGATGGAAAACGTCACCTTCTCCGAATGCAGCACCTCCGCTGCGCGGAAGAATTCCTCAATTCCTTTTTCCTTCATCACGCGGCCGACGAAGAGGAAGTTCGTGATATCCCCTTCCGGATACGGCATCGCCTGCCACACCTTTGTGTTGACGCCGGACCCCGGAACCAGGCGGTCCTTGCCGCTCACAAGACCGGCTCTCCGGAAAATCTGGCGGTTCTCTTCATTCTGGAAAAAGACGCAGGCCGCCTTCTTCAGGCCCTCATAATACATTCTCTCCACGAGGAACAGGAGTGATCCGCTCTTCTGGAACGTGCTCCCGAGTCCCGTGATCGTCGGAAGATACGGAATCCCCATCCTCCGGCAGACAAACCCTCCGTACACATTCGGCTTGATGGTGTAGGTGAGCACGAGATCCGGATGATACTTCTTCATCAGGAGTTCATAGGCGTGCATCAGAGTCAGATCCTGCGCCGGATTCATGCCTCTGCGGTTGATCGGCGTGTGTTCGATGGTGACGCCCTCCTGCTCCAGAAGGTCCGTCTTCACCGTATCCGGAAGACTCGCCACCACGCGGTACTCCCGCAGGAGCTTTTCCACCAGCTCGTTCCGGAAATCGTAAAGACCTCCGGAGGAATTGGCAAGAATCATCACCGTCTTCTTCGCCGCGCCGCTCCCGCCTGTTCTCTCTGCCTTCATGCCAGTTCTCCTTCCCGGCGGATCTTGATTTCGTTGTATTTCATCATCACGATTCCGGTCTCATAGTTTCCGATGGTCACCGGATTTTCCTTCCCCTCCAGATTTGCGATCATCTGGGCGGGAAAATCCACGCCGCACGCATAGGCGTGCGGATAGCCGCCGCCAAAGCGCGGGTTGACCTCGGAGAGGAACCACTCTCCTTCCGGAATTTCACTCGTCTCATTTTCCTTTCCATGCTCATCATGGAACAAGTCAATGTCAATCATGCCGCGGAAGCCGCATTTTTCCGCAAAAGAAGCCAGCCTCCGGAACAGCTCCGGGTCCCTGACCGAGACCGATTTGTCCGTTTCTCCCGCGCGCATGCGGATTTTCTTTTTCAGAAAAAGCGATGTACACCTGCCGGAAACGAGGTCGACGTAAAGATCACACCCGTATTCCTGCCCTGTCATCAGTTCCTGCACCATGAGATCCACATAGTTATCAAACAGGGTCTCCACCGTCTCATCGTTTTCCACCCGGTTGATGTTAAGACTCGCGCTCCCGCACTGAGGTTTTACGAAAACCGGATAAGAGACCTCTCCCGCCTCCTTCGCCTTCCGGAAATCCTCCGCACTGGTCCAGCATTTTGCGGTCCGGATGCCTTCCTTCTGCAGGAGCTCATACATCCGGTACTTGTCAAGACAGGTCTCGCACAGCTCATAGGAGGAAACCACCGGGGTTACGCCTGCCGCCTCAAACCTTGCCCGCTCCTTCGCGATCAGCGACAGCTCCGGATCAATCAGAGAGAAAACGCCGCGGATCTCCTCCTTCCGGCAGATTTCCAGAATCCGGTCCAGATAATCCGGTGCCGTGATGCGCGGCACTACATAGGCTCTGTCCGCATCATACAGCGCAGGCGCCAGAGGCGATGCGTCCGTCGCAACAACCCTTCCGTTTCCGTTCAATGCCCTGCGAAAAGCCTGCACAACCTTATTGCGCGTTCCCGCACTCAGAATCAAGATGTTCATTTTATACCTCGCTGAGGCGAAATTCGCGAAGGCGATTTCGCCGAATGCGGCAGCCGGTGCGTTAGCACCGATGCTGCTGTTTGAAAGTGACATATCAATGTCACTTTCAAACTTATACCTCACTGAGACAAAATTCGCGATACCGGAGAGAATTTCGCGAAGGCGGATTCTCTAGCGGTTTTGCCAAATGATCACAGCTTGTCAAAAAACAGCGGCGTTCCGCCCGTGTGCAGGAAGAGGATCCGCTCGTTCCGGATTCCGTGATCCCGAAGATACTGCAGCATTCCGAAGAATGCCTTTCCGACATAGGTCGCGTCCATCGGAATTCCCTCCGTCCGCATCACGCGGCGGATGCATTCCTCTTCCTCCGGAACTGCCTTCCCATAGCCGCCGAGACGGTATTCATCCGCAAAGACAAGATCCTCTTCCCGGAACTCCGGCACCGCGGCCTCCGGGTGTTTTTCGGAAAGCTCCCGGTAATAATCCAGGATGCTCTCCCTGACGACCTCTCTTCCGCGGGGACAGGGCCTTGCGATGCTGATACCGACAATGCGGTTGTATTCCCGCTCCCCGGACTCTTTTCCCGTGCAGCCGGATCCGTGCCGGTTCGCCGGAAGCTCTTCCAGCTCCTTCCCGCAGACGAGTCCTGCCTGCGTGGATCCGGTCCCGGTCGCATGGAAAATTCCATCGAAGCGGATTCCCGTTTCTTCTTCCTGTCTTACAATCTCCCGGAAAGCATCGACATAGCTCTGTGTTCCTGCATTTCCGTGGCCGCCGCCCTGAATGAAATACGGTCTTCTTCCCTGCTCCCGGTATTCCTGAAGGCGTCTTTCAATCGTATCGTGCACCTGTTCCACCGGAACGGTTTCCACCGATGCCCCGAAATCCTTCACCAGCACACGGTTGAACAATTCCCTTCCGTTCGTCCCATGCTCTTCCTCTCCGGAAGAAATGATATGGCATGAAACGCCGAGCGACGCCGCAAGGTTGGCAATGATGCGGCAGTGGTTGGAGGAATTGGAACCGTAGGTCATGATGACATCCGGCTGCTCCTTCTGAATGTCCCGATAAAAATACGCGGCTTTTCTTGCCTTGTTGCCGCCGAAGGAAAATGGAATGAGATCCTCCCGCTTGATCCAGATCTCGTTGTCCGAATAATCTCCGGACAGACGAACCACCGGCGTCGGGGAGAACGGTTCCTCCAGCACTCTGATTTTCTTAAGCTCCGGCATAGCTGTCATCCTTATCCCTCGCTGAGGCAAAATCCGCGAAAGCAGTTTTGCCGAATGCGGCAGAATCCGCTGCCTTTCGGTACACATCAAGATCCGGGATGGTCTGATCCGCTCCCGACTGGACCCCGGAATGATGCAGGACCTTTCCCACCGTGCCGATCACGATTTTCAGGTCCGTCGCAAAGGAGACCGTCTGTACATACTGAAGATCATAGCGGAATCTCGCCTCCCAGTTCAGGGCGTTCCTCCCGTTGATCTGCGCAAGTCCCGTCAGTCCCGGCCGCACATCATGCCGGTGCATTTCCTCCTCCGTGTAGTAAGGAAGGTAGCGCACCAGAAGAGGCCGGGGGCCCACGAACGACATATCACCCTTCAGGATATTGATGAATTCCGGCAGCTCATCCAGGCTCGTTGCCCGCAGCACCTTTCCGAAATGCGGCAGGCGCTCCGCGTCCGGCAGAAGATTTCCCTCTTCATCCCTTGCATCCGTCATGGACCGGAACTTCAGAAGGCCGAAGATTTTCCCGTCTTTTCCCGGGCGGTCCTGATGGAAGAATACCGGGGAACCGAGCTTTACCCGCACCAGAATCATTAAAATCAGAAAAACCGGGCTCAGCAGAATGAGCCCGATTAACGCCAGTATAATATCCAACAGTCTCTTGATATATCTGCGGTACATACAGGATCCTCTCAGAATAATCCCTTGATGATGCCGATGATCCGATCCATGTCTTCCGGCGTGTTCTTGTTGTCCGAAGGAAGGCACAGGCCGCGGCTGTAAATGTCCATGCAGACCGAGCCGGTCTCGTTCTCTTCGCCGTGAGGATCGGCAACGAAATCACATCCCGCATAAATCGGCTGGTTGTTCATCGGGTTCCAGATCGGACGGGAATCGATGTTCTCCTTCTGCAGCGCCTCGAAAATATCCATCGGCTTCACGCCGCAGTCCTTTTTCAGCGTCAGGCAGGACAGCCAGTTGTTGGCGACCGCATCCGCGCCGCCGAGAGGATTCATCTCAATCGCGTCGATGTCCGCGAAAGCCTTCTGATAGGTCCGGTAGATTGCCTGCTTCTGCGCGATGTGCTCCTCCAGATGAAGCAGCTGTCCGCGGCCGATGCCGGCAATGATGTTGCTCATCCGGTAATTGAAGCCGAGCTCCTTATGCAGATAATACGGAACCGGCTCTCTTGCCTGCGTTGCAAGGAACCGCGCATGCCGGATGGCCTCTTCGTCCTCCGATACCAGCATTCCGCCGCCGGAGGTCGTGATGATCTTGTTGCCGTTGAAGGAGAGTGCGCCGAACTGTCCGAAGCGTCCGCACTTCTTCCCCTTCCAGCTGCTGCCGAGGGCCTCCGCGGCATCCTCGATAAGAGGCGTGTCGTACTCCCTGCAGATGGCCTCGATCTCGTCGAGCTTCGCCGGAGTTCCGTACAGATCCGCACAGATGACCGCCTTGACCTTCGGATACTTCTTAAATGCCTTCCGGAGTGCCGCCGGGGACATGTTCCAGGTATCCGGCTCCGAGTCGATGAAAACAAGCTGTCCCTTTTCATATGCAACCGGATTGCAGGTCGCGGCGAAGGTCATGGAGGTGCAGAAAACCACATCACCCTCTTCCACGCCGAGAAGTCTCACGGCCAGATGCAGCGCCGCCGTTCCGGCAGACAGAGCCGCCGCATGTCCGATGCCCAGATAAGCCGCCATTTCCTTCTCGAAGCTGTCCACGTTCGGTCCCAGGGGCGCCACCCAGTTGGTGTCGAACGCCTCTGCAATGAACTTCTGCTCCTCTCCATGCATCGTAGGACTGGACAAATAAATTTTCTTATTCATACTGACCTCTTTTCCGCACCTTCCTCTGCGCCGACGCGCAGGAAGGGTCATGGAATATTTTTTCAGTCCTCGCTTCCGCCCTGCCGGTGGATCCGGACCTTCTCATTCTCATGAAGCTTCGCGTCCACCGCCGACGCATCGGCGAGACGCTTCTGCTGCCTCTCGATCTCTTCGTGAATCCGTTCGCGGTTGACTTCCGTGTTCTTGCGGTAAGTCGGAACGATCTCCTTCACCAGCTCACGGATGGCCGGGGACTCCTCATAGGCAGCTTCCTTCAGGCGCTGCAGCTGCACGAAGAAGCGGTCCTCGTCAATCTCAAGCGGCTTGCCGATGTGAATCTGGCGGTTTGCCGTATCTTTCATGCCTTCTTCGTTCATCAGCATCTCTTCGTAGAGCTTCTCGCCGGGGCGAAGACCCGTAAAGACAATTTTGATGTCCTCGCCGACCTTATAGCCGGAGAGCTTGATCAGGTTCTCCGCAAGATCCAGAATTTTGACCGGCTCGCCCATATCCAGGATGAAGATCTCTCCGCCTTTTGCATAGGCTCCGGCCTGAAGCACCAGAGAAACAGCCTCCGGAATCGTCATGAAATAGCGGATGATGTTGGGATCCGTCACCGTCACGGGTCCGCCCGCGGCGATCTGCTTCTTGAACAGCGGGATAACGCTCCCGTTCGAACCCAGAACATTTCCGAACCGCACCGCAACGAAATTGCAGTCGTAGTGACGGTTGAACACCTGGATGATCATCTCGCAGATCCGCTTCGATGCTCCCATGATGTTGGTCGGGTTGACCGCCTTGTCCGTGGAAATCATCACGAAACGCTCTGTCCCATAGGTGGCCGCCGCCATCGCGGTGTTGAACGTTCCGTATACGTTATTCTTGATCGCCTCGCAGGGGCTTGTCTCCATCAGCGGCACGTGCTTGTGCGCGGCCGCGTGATAGACAATATCGGGCCGGTACTTGCGGAAAATCCAGTTGATCCGTTCCACATTCCGGACAGAGGCAATGAGCACCACGAGATCCAGATCCGGATACTTTCTCTTTAACTCCTGCTGGATGTCATAGGCACTGTTCTCGTAAATATCAATGATGATCAGCTGCCTCGGGCGGTGTCCCGCAATCTGGCGGCACAGCTCCGAGCCGATGGATCCGCCGCCTCCGGTGACGCAGACCACCTTTCCCTGTACGTAGCCGATGATGGAATCAATGTCGACCTTCACGGGATCTCTTCCCAACAGGTCCTCCACCTCGACATCGTGCAGCTTCGAGACGCTGACCTCACCGTTCACCAGCTGATAAATGCCGGGGAGCGTGCGCATCTTGCACTTCGTCTCCTTGCAGATATCCAGAATGCCCTTCAGCTGCGCTCTCGAAAGGGACGGAATCGCAATGATGATCTCATCGATGTCATATTCCTGCACGGCCGTCGGAATCTCTTCCCTTCCGCCGACAACCTTGACGCCCTGAATGTACCTGCCCCACTTGTCCTTGGAATCATCGATCAGGCACTTCAGATTCATCGTGGAGTAATGCGAGTTCAGAATCTCGCGGACAATGATGTTGCCCGCCTCGCCCGCACCGATGATCATGACATTGGTCGCGTTGCTGCGGTTCGCGTTCTTATGCTTCACGCCTCGCAGGAACCGGTACGAGAACCGGCTGATGAAGGTCAAAGAGATCATCAGGAACAGGTACATGAAGTAGTAGCTCTTCGGCACTGCCTGCGTCTCATGACGGTTCAGATGCAGAATCCCCACATTCAGAAGGGCCGCAGCCACGTTGGCGAAAACCAGATTCTGCAGCTCGGTCTCTCCCGCAAAGGCCCAGAGCGAATTGTAGAGCCGAAAAAGATAGAACAGCACAATGGTCACGCCGATCGTGAACGGAAGCGCCTCCATCACCGGAAGCGAGAAATAATCCGGAATTTCCGACGGCTGGAACTCATAGCGGATCAGAAGCGAGAGATAGCTCGCCAGAATCACGCTCAGAATGTCATATACAATCAGAACCGCACGGCGCCAGAATTTCGCGTAGTTAAAGCGCTGTCCGGCATCCTGTCCGTTTCTGTTCCCTGATTTGATCATAAACTCCTCAAAGCCGAGGGAGGCACCTGTCTGCCTCCTTGCAGCCCATTTTTATTCGCAGTATCTGTTTCTCGTCCGCTGTTTCCCGTAATTAGCACTTCGGAAAATCACAGGCCTCCGGATCCGGCCGACATCTCCCCGCCCAGCGGCGTTTTCTCAGACACGCTCCCTGCCGAAAATTTCTGCAAGAAAGCATGGTAATCCAATCCATAAGTATACAACATACCTCGGCAATGTGCACGGACCGAGGAGAACCGTCAGCCACACCAGAAAAACCGGAAGGTACGAAAGGATAATTCTCCTCTTCCTCTGACGGACAAGTGTCGCGATCATGAAGAAAAAAAGCCATGCCATCACGCCGCAGGACAGCAGCACTCCCGGGAGCGGCAGCTCCTGCGCCCGCACATCCAGGGAAAGGAAGCGGTACCAGGCATCCAGCACCGGAATCCGGCTCCTCCGCACGCCCGGAAGCTCCGTTTCATAGCCAAAGTATGAGCTGTCCCCGTAAGTAAACGTATAGACCGCATTTCCCTTGTAGCAGTCAATGACCGCCCCCGGCGTCCAGAAGCCGTAGCTCGTCATCAGCCAGGCATTGAGATACGACACGGGATGCCGCATTCCCTGGGAGAGCCATAGCTTCCAGAAGGCCGCCCGATCCGCCCGGTATGCCGCGTTGTTAAAGTGAATTTTCACCTGATCCGAAAGGACCGGATTGTAGAGCTCCCAGGAATCCGAAGGGTCCATGAGCGCCCTCATCTCTTCCCTCTCCTCTTCGGAGAACGACTCCGGCTCCGCATTCCACACTCTGGAAAGCTGCATGATCGGCACGGTCAGAATCTCCTGACTCTCTTCCGATGTCGCCAACACGGAAAAAGCCAGTCCCTTCGACACCCCCAGGTACAGAAGAACCGGGAGCAGGAACAGGACGGCTTTTCTCCAAAAGCGCCGGCACCTTTCCTTTTGCCGGAGATTCTGCCCGCCCCATGCTTCTCTCTTCGCTGTCCCGGCCGATCGGCTCTGGCTCTTCGCAGTTTTCCCTTCCCGCGCATTTCTCTTCCCCGCAGCAAAAGCGGTGGCAGGCGCCAGAAGAACCAGAAAAACCACATAGGCATAGACGCCGTTATTACGGAACAGCATCATCACCGCAGCGGACAGAACAAAGCCCGCCTTTGTGATCCGGCTTTCTCTTCTCTTTTCATGCGGGGCTTCATCCGCGGCCGTTTCGGATAAAGCGCATCTCTTGTCGGCCTGCGACAGGTAATTTCCGGCATCCTCCGCCAGAATTCTCCGCAGAAATACCGCCATCAGAATGAGCGCCGCCCCGAAGATGCCGTCCTTGCAGCTGCAGAGAACGAACATCGTGATGACAGGGCAGAAGGCATACCACAGAAAGCCGAACACGGAAACGCCGCGGCCCGCCCGGCGCCTTCGGACCTCCCCGAGAAGAAGCGCAAACACCGCATTCAGAACGGCCGCCTGCAGGAGCAGGTACACGAAAATTCCGGCATTGTAGGAGCCGAGGACCTTGTGAACGGCAAGAATGATTCCGCCAAGGAGAAGGACATGCGCCAGCGGATGGTGCGTGGTAAAGCACCGCGTCTGCACCATAGCCAGCTCTTCCGCAGCATCGTAGACGAAAAATCCCGGATAGACGGCAAGAAGGGAAACAAGATCTGCGATCATCCAGAAAAGCCAGGAGAAAAAGAAATTTTTCCGCCTTTTCTGCCCTTCTGAAAGCTCCGGATCTTCCTGCCTTAAACTCTCTTCCACGGAATTTACTGATTCTCTCTGTTTTCTCCCTGCTCTCCGGTCAAGCCGCTTCCAGACAAAAACACAGAACACGGTCGCAAGAATCCACAGAAGCACAAAAAGCAGGAACTCCCCCGCTCCCGGCCTTCCAAGGCATCCGTTTCGCTCCAGCATACCGCCGACAAGGCACGCCGCCGACAGGCCGAAGCCATAGATTCCCGCCAGTATCCAGTCTCTCTTTTCCACATTTCGCAGCTTCATCTTTTTACTCTTGGCTCCAGGCAGAAGAATGTGACATCAGTCACATTCGAGTGCAGCGAGGAGAATTTCGCGAAGGCGAATTCTCCGATGCGGGAGCAAGGCGTGCTTTTTCGCCTGCTCCAGGCAGGAGAAGAGGCGATCACGCCTCTTCGAGTGCAGGAAAAAGGATCGGCGCCATGGCAAACAGCATCACGATCGTATATGGATTGCTGAAGTGGAAGATCCACTCCACCATTCCCGTCAAACCGAATCCCGTTGCCAGAAGGAACGGAAGAAGCGCATATCCGTCCTTTCCTCCCCGCTTCCGTGCATAGGAGAAGGCCGTTCCCCAGACACTCAGGACGACCGCGAGCAGCAGCACGCCCGCCGGGATTCCGCTGTCATATGCCGTCTGCAGGAAGATGTTGTGCGCATGCACCGCAATCTCCCCGCTCTCCAGCTGAACGCCCATCTCATCATGACCGGTCCAGTTCAACTGCTTTAAATAGGCGAGATACAGTCCCATTCTTCCGTTGGAGAGATCTCCCGTGTCAATGGACCCCGCCTCGAGCTCCGCCTGCGTGGCAAGGAGCATCGGTGCGGCAGGCTGTCCCAGTATTTTCCCGGAAGCCAGAAGGCCGCTCTCTTCCTCTGCAGAAGCCAGCATGACGTCCTGCACGGGCTCTGTTTCCTGACGGAGGTCTGCGGTCCGGTATCCCTGCGGAACATACCACTCATTGCCGTAATAAATCTTCGATCCGATCTCGCCGCCGAGAATCCGGTCGCCGAAATCCCGGATGAAAATTTCCACATTCATAAACGCCGTGCAGTTCCACGTCACGTTGCGGAGGACCCAGTCATCATACGGTTCAAGCTCCGTAAAACGCTGCGGATGCGCATACACCGTGGAAATCAGCCTCTGTCCCGTGAAGGCCACCGGGAAGGTAAGGACCAGCACCAGAAGAAAGGACAGAAGGGTCTTTGCACCGGTTTTCAGCCGGAACCCGAAACTCTTTTTCCCGGTTCCCAGATTCCCGAGATAGAACGCCGCAATCAGAAGGAGGAGGGCCAGAATCCCGATGCCGGATCTCGTAAGGCTCATGGCCATGTAAGAGCACGCAAGTCCCAGGAAAAAAGCCTCCTTCCAGGTTCTTGCAATTCTCCCGCGAAGGTCCATGCCCGCGCTCTCCCGGAGCTTCCGGACAAAGAGCGTCACGGCCGCCGCGCAGACGATGACAAGATAATAGGCCGTCACGGTCGGCGTGTGGAAATGCATGGAAAACCGGCTGTACATATAGGCAAGGTAATACCGGTGCAGCATCGTATAAGCCACTTTGAACGCAAAATCCAGAAGAATTCCCTCGCACAGATCCTGCAGAAAACGATCCTTTCCTGTCCAGAAGCGGTAGCGCAGATAGAACAGGAGCCAGATTCCAGCAAGAAGAGGTGTCCACAGTCTCGTATTCCGGAAAATCAGAATCCAGATCGTGAAGGCAAGGACAACCGCAAGAAGTCCCTTTCGGACACCGGCAAGAGGCCTCTGCTTTCTGCGGATCCGGTCCGCCAGCATGCATACAAGCGCCGTCACCGCCACTGCAGCGGCTGCGCAGGCGGCCGCCCTCGACGCCGTCACGGAATTCTTCCAGGCAGCCTCCGCGTCCTCTGCGGCCGGGATCCTGTTGTGTACACTGTAAACAACCGCGAGCAGCGCGCTGACCACCGTCACGGCCGCTGTCTTCGCGTTGCAGTTGGAGGCAATGTCTCCCATCAGAAGCGTAATCAGGCAGATCAGCACCACAATCCACGCCATCGCCGTGTCATGAATGTAGTCGTTGGTGGCATTCATATAATCCGCACTTTTGTCAAGAATCAGCGCGATGCAGAGGATGATGCCATAATGCCAGATATTTTTCCTCGCAAGAGATTCGTTCACAAGATCCGGGATTCCCTCCCGGCTGTGCCAGAGGCCGTACAGGCACCAGCCGCCGCCGAGAAGGACGCCCGCTTCATAGATGAGAATATCCGGAATTCTTCCGTCGAACAGCCGGAGCGGCCAGACCGCCAGAAAGGCAAGGCCGAACACCAGAACGGCGGCAGGCGTCAGGCCAGCCTGCATCGCCCGCAGCACCGATGTCACCGTATTCCTCTCCGGAAATTTCCGGAAGAACAGGAACACCAGGAGAACTGCTGCCGCAAAAACTGCCGTATACCCCAGTCCTCGCACCATCGACGGTCCCTTCGTCTCCGCGATCCGGTACTGAAGGGAGGTCTTCAACGCCGCCCCGTCGATTCCGCTGTCGTGGTAGAACCCGGTCTGATAGAGTGGTGCTTTCCCGGAGGCAAGGGCTTCCGCCTGTGATTCGAAGCCAACCGTGAAGCGGCTTCCCTCCAGTCCGCGCACCGTGTACACATAGGTATCCCCGGGGACAAGATCCGCGTCCACGGAGACCGCCGCATAGGCGGGAACCTCGTCCGGAAGCGTCACCTCTTCCTCCGCGGTCAGCTCCATCGCGCCGTTCTCCAGCACACGGAAGAGCTGGAACTGCGCCTTGCTTCCCGTCTGCACGGAATTCACGTAGAACTTCAGAGTCTGCAGATGATCGTACTGCGCCGTGAAGTACTCCCCGGCATCCTCGTCCTCGGTCACCGCGTCGCTGACCTGAACCGGATCGAGACCGGAGACAAAGGTGTGATCCTCCCGGTACAGCCGCATCGGCCAGATGGTCGAAAGCGCCGCTGCCAGGACGATCAGGAGTCCTGCGTAAACCGCATTTTTCTTCTGTATTACCGTTCTCAGCATTTACTGCTCTTCCTTTCCGGTCTCTTCCCGTATCACATACTGCGGCGCACTGTTGACGGAAATATAGGTTCTCCCAATGTATTCGCCCGCAAGCCCCAGCATCAGCATGGTCATGCCGCCGAAGAAAATGATGGCCGTCATCAGGGCGGAGAATCCGACCGGAACGGCGGGATTCACCAGTTTTTTCACAATGGTATAAATGGCATAGACGAACGAGAGCGCCGCGCAGAAGCCTCCGATTGCCGTTCCGATCCGGAGCGGCTTGATGGAGAAGGCCGTAAAGCCGTTCATCCACAGGGCCAGAAGTTTTCCGAAGGTATAACCGCTTCTTCCCACCTCGCGCTTCCTGTGATGCACCGGCACATTCACGATATTCTTCGTCGTGCGCAGGACCAGTCCCAGAAGGTACGGGTAGGAATTCTGATACCGCAGGACCTCATCCGCAACAAACCTGCGCATGGCAAAATAGCTGCTCACGTACAGATCGTGCGGCTTGTTCAGCATTTTCTCCAGCATCTTCTCATTGACCCAGCTGCCGAAATTCCGGAACGCCGAATGCTCCTTGTGGTCATAGCTTGCATAGGCGACATCCGCTCCCTCCCGGATTGCATCCAGAAGCTTTCCCACCTCATCGGCAGGAGTCTGTCCGTCATCGTCCAGACAGACCACGATGTCTCCCGTCGTGCGGCGGATTCCCGCCATCAGGGCCGCATGCTGCCCGAAATTCCGGGCAAGATCCAGACCGATGCGCTCCTTTTTCTCTTCGCAGAGTGCGCGGATGACCTCCCAGGTCTCCTTCCCGGACCCGTCATTGACCATCACAATCTCATGCGCATAGCCGGAGAGATTCTCCATGGTCTCATCAATCTCCCTCACGACGCCCGCGAGTGTTTTCTCCGAGTGATAGCACGGAATGACAAAGCTGATTTTCTTATTTTCCTTCATAGCCGTAATCTTCTCTCTTAAGTCTCAGGAAATACATGTCCTTGCGGGCTCCGTCGGTGCATTCCACCCCGGGGAGCACCCCCGCAATCCGGAAGCCTGCCCGCTCATATCCCTTCAGGGATGCGGGATTGTCCTCAAAAATCCGGCAGACAATGTCGGAAAGTCCGAGTGCGCGGAAGCCGTAGTCGCAGGCCATCCGGATCATCCGGGCGCTGTATCCCTTCCCGATTGCCGTGTCCTCGCCGATCCAGTCGCCGCACTCCGCGTACTGCGGATGAATGTCATCCAGAACCGCACAGCCGATCGGGACATCCCGCCTTGTTCCGTTCTCATCCGTCCGCGCCTCGCAGAAGATGAACTGCGCGACCTTCCCGGATTCCACCTTCTCGTGAAAATAGCGCTGCTGGCCCCCGAGAGTGAATTTCTCCCGGTAAATATAGCGTCTCTGCACTCTCGGATTGTTTCTCCAGTCTACGATGAGCTGTGAATCCTCCAGAGTCAGCGGACGCATTTTCAGATTCCCGTCCTCTGCAAGATAGGTTTTGTGCTGCTCTTCCATCGTTATCCCTCGCCGAGGCAGAATCTGCTCAGGCGGAATCCTGTCTCTTTCCGCCGCAGAAACCGCGGCCGTCATTCCACCGAATAAATCACCCAGTCGTTTCCGATGCGGTCTGCCTCTTTCACGGAAACCTCCTGTCCCTTCGCGACATAGTACTGCGCCAGCCAGGAAAGATCCGCTTCTGCCTCCGCCGCCACATACACATTCGGATGGTTCCGAAGAATCTCATCCAGGGCCGGAGACCCGGCGTCCTGCCCGGCATCCGCTTCCTCAGCGGAATTTTCTCCCTCCACGGAATTTTCCGCAGAGACCGCAGAAACCCCGGATTTTTCCGGGAGAAGCCCCAGATTTTCAAGCTTCTCTCTCTCCAGCGGGCTCTTGCTCGCCCAGCCGCCCATCAGATCATAGTTGACCGGCCTTCCGACCGCCGTAAAAAGCGGATCGGAGAAGTCCACCGTCGAATAGACATCCGTAAAATATACGTTCTCCGAATGCTCCCGGCAGTAGTCAAGAAGCTCCTCATAGGGCGCATTTCGGACAAGCCGGGCTTTCTGTTCCTGTGCGATGTCCCGCACCTGCATTCCCGCCGCGGCAAGAAACATCAGCGCCAGCAGGGAAAAGACCGCTGCGCCTTCCTTCCGTTTCCCGCGAACGGTTCCTGCAATCATCCACAGAAGGATCACCGCCTCCGCAAGGTAAATGCTGTGCGTCAGGCGGACCACCGGACGATGATTGTAATACAGATACAGAAGAAGAGCACTCCGAAGGGAAAACAGCACCAGAATCCAGCCTGTCTGCATCAGAAAGGAGCCACGTTTCCTCTGCCCCTTCTCTTTGGTGTTTCCACCCTTTGACGGAATTCCGGAACGGTTTCCTGCGTTTTCGTTCTTTATGGACGTCCCGGATTTTTTTTCATCTTCACCCGCTGGAGCCTTTTCTGATTTTTCCCAAAAACCGATGACTGAAAGAACCAGGGCCCCGACGTAGAGAACCAGTGAAATCATCCGGTAAGGTTCTTCTGCATTCACCGTCATCGAAGCGCGGTAGTCCCAGAGAGCCTCCTTCAGACGCGTCCCCGTGCTTTTTTTGCCCGCGGCCTTTCCCTTTGCATACGATGCGAGCGCTTCCAGCTTCTCTGCATCAATGTCTCCGTCGAGTCCGAAATTGTAATTCCGGATGAGCTCCGCCTCCTGACGGTCCAGACCGATGCTCTCATAGAAGCTCTCATTTTCCTCATAATCCGGAATCTTCTGAAAATCGTACAGCTGCGTTCTCGCATCAAAAAAACGATTGAACTCCTTCCAGTCCGCGGACCGGTAACCAAGCCGGTTGCCGAACTCGCCAAGCCCCAGCACGGCAAGAACCAGAACGAGCACGATCCCCATCAGACGGAATTTCTTCCTGCGGCCAATAGGAAGCTCCAGCGCACGGATCAGAAAGGCAAACGCCACAAACGGGCCGATGAAGATCATCATCTCCGAGCGGAGAAGATAGCCCAGGGCGATCAGAAGGACCGGCGGAAGGATTTCCGCTGCCCATCCCCGCAGGCTTCCGGCGGGCTCCATCGTAAGGAACCAGAAAGCCGCCGCCGCACCGATCATTCCGACCGTCACGGAATACTGCAGGAACACGAAATGATACAGAAGAAGTCCCGCCGCGGCAAGGAACACCAGGAGGACGGCTCCTGTTCCCCGAAGCCACGCACTCTTTTTCCCGCGGGGTCCACCCTTCTGAGAATCCGCACTGCCCTCCGGTGCGTCAGCACCGATGCTGCTCCATCTCAGAGCCCGTCCGAGGACAAGCGCCAGGGACCCGTACTGGCATACGAGAAGGAACAGGCCGTACCAGTCCGCTCTTCCCGCCAGCCGGTACAGGCCTCCCAGCACTGCCGTCAGCGGGAAATAGCTCTGGATATTCCGAAGCTCCACCGTGCCCGTATAGCTCCCCGCGAGGATCTCTGCCATCAGGGAATCATCGTTGAGGTCGTAGTAATACGTCCAGATGCTTCCGATCAGGAGCGCCGCGACGGCCGCAGCCATGCAGGAAAGAAAAGCGGTCCGGAGCTTCCTGCTGCTTTTCCCTGTTTTCCCTTCCTTATTCGGTTGTCCGACCGTCTCTGACTTCGTATCAACAGCTCCTGTTCTTCTGATCGTCTCTTCTGTTCGCGCATCCTGCCCGAAGAGCTCCTCCGAAACAGCGGGTACAGCCGCACACACTTCCCGGAATCTCCCCGGTTTTCTTCACAAGCTGAGTTTAAAAACATTTAACAGCCGCGATAGAATTCTTCCATCACGGATACGACATCGTTCACATTCTCTTCCGTCAGAGAATAGTACATCGGCAGCCGGAGAAGCCGCTCGCTCTCCTTCGTCGTATAGCGGTCCTCTCCGTGGAAGCGTCCGAACTTCTCCCCCGCAGGGCTCGAGTGAAGCGGGATGTAATGGAACACCGCCAGGATGCCCTTCTCCCTCAGCGCACCGATCAGCGCCTGCCGTTCCTTCAGATCCTTCGTCTTGATATAGAACATATGCGCATTGTGGACGCACCCCTCCGGAATCACCGGAAGCTCAATTCTTCCCTCTTCTGCAAGAGGAGAGAGCAGGCGGTAATACTGCTCCCAGCGTGCCAGCCGCGCTTCATTGATCTCATCCGCGCGGTCCAGCTGCGCCATCAGATAGGCCGCGTTCAGCTCGGAAGGAAGGAAGGAGCTGCCGTAATCCACCCACGTGTATTTGTCAATCTGTCCGCGGTAGAACTGACTGCGGTTCGTTCCCTTCTCCCGAAGGATTTCCGCCTCGCTGATTTTCTCCGGATCCCGGATCAGAATCGCTCCGCCCTCTCCCATCGAGTAGTTCTTCGTCTCATGGAAGGAATAGCAGCCGAAGTCCCCGATGGTCCCGAGGGCTTTTCCCTTGTAGGTGCTCATCACGCCCTGCGCCGCGTCCTCGATCACCATCAGATGATGACGCTCTGCAATCTCCATGATGGTATCCATCTCACAGGCAACCCCGGCATAATGAACGACGGCGATGGCTCTCGTCCTGTCCGTGATCGCGTCCTCAATCTTCGTCTCGTCCAGATTCATCGTGTCCGGCCGGATGTCCACGAACACCGGAACCGCTCCCTTCAGCACAAAGGCATCCGCAGTCGAGCAGAACGTATAGCTCGGCATAATCACCTCGTCGCCGGGCTGAATATGGGACAGATGCGCCGCCATCTCCAGCGCGGAGGTTCCGCTCGTCGTCATCAGGCACTCCGCCGTCCCGGTTCTCTCCTCCACCCAGGCCTTGCATTTTTTCGTAAACGGACCGTCTCCGCAGATCTTGTGATTCACCTCACAGGCCTGCCGCAGATACTCCATTTCCGAGCCGATGTACGGCGGAATATTAAAAGGAATTCGAATTTCCATGTGACGTTCCTTCCTGCCGCAGATGGCTGCGGCGCATACTGAAACTGCTGCGATGGCGGATTCTCCTGTCTCCGGACACGGGCAGGCATGTGCCTGCGTCCGGCAGAAGGACACGGGATCACTCACGCCCCCGTATCACCTTGACAACATAGTGTTCGTTCTGATATTCGGTCTCATATCCGCATTCTTCCAGATAATCCCGAAGAATCACGGCCTTCCGTTCTTCCTGTCTGCCGCCCTTCAGCGCGGCAAGCTCTTCGTCCGTGTAGGCATGATCCGCATCCGTATGCAGAATGACAACCGGAAGCTCTTCGGCATGCCCCGCGAAGGCAACGCCGCCAAGTTCCGTGATTTCCTTGCGGAAGGTTTCCTCCGGAAAGCTTGCAAGATCCGGCCACGAAGTCGAAAGTCCCGGATCCATCTCGAACAGATAACCGAGGCCCGGCGCATCCCCGTAGGAAATCAGCCTCCGGCCCGTGAATCCATTCTCACGAAGATAAGTATAAACCCCTTCCAGATCCGACGCATTCTCCGGCGTCGTCCGCATCCCCTTCGTCCGCGGAAGATCCGCCTGTGCGGTCCGCGCCGTGCCGTCCGTTCCGTCGCGGAAGGAATAAAAGCCGTGGAACAGCACTCCCTGCACCATCAGGACCAGAATCAGCGCGATGGTCATGCACCGCCACGGGAAATGCCGCTCGTTTCTCCGGAATTCCTGCCAGATTCTCCGGAACATCCACAGCGCAAACGGCGCGATGAGGAACAGATCCAGCAGAATCGGGAACGTATAATTGTTCGAACCGAACGGAAGAATCAGAATCAGCAGCAGTGACATCGCGGCAAGAAACCGCTCATCCGTCGTCGCGCCTACCCCGCCGAAAATTCCGATCACGTCAAGAACAACGGCCAGAATCACGAACATCATGGCAGGGGTGAACATGCACCAGTAGTCGCGGTAGTTCGTCGTAAATGCTCCGTGTCCCCAGTAAAACCGGAACAGAACCAGAATTCCTGCCAGATACAGGAGCCGTTTGATCCGGCGGTTCTTCCGGAGGATCGGCATGGCGAAGAAGAACATTCCGGCGACCACGCACGCCGCCATGACCAGCATCCAGCGAAGCGCCGAGCCGTACGCGTCCAGCGTCGTGACCAGCATGTCCGCAAACGTATAGTCCCCGCCGATTCCGAACAACTCCAGAATGGAGGACAGCCAGGTGTCAAACCCGTATTCCAGTGAAATCCAGGCAAGGACGGCTCCCGCCCCGGCCGCATAGCCGAGAAGGCAGGCCCCGGTATCCCTCCGGGCTTCCCCCGCCTTTCTCCCGGACCAGTACTCCTCCAGCCAGACTGCGAGGATTAAAACCGCCTGCAGCGCGTTGGAGAAGCGGACGAACACATTGATGCCGAGGAGCACTCCCGCCGCCGCATACCAGCCGCGCCGTCTCGGAACGCCGTTTACCGCCCGGAACAGGCACAGGCAGGCAAAGGTCAGAATCACATAGGACAGTACGTTGTAAAGGATGACGGCCGGACACCAGAAGAGGGACTCGGCGAGCACCTCCCCGAGGAACACCATCCAGCCCGGGATCATTCTCTGCAGCGTATAATAGGAAGCCAGCGCCGCCGCCGAGATCAGGAGTGCGGTCTTGATGTTCATCGCAAGAAGCCCCGCTCCGCCCGGAAGAAGCGTCAGAAACGTTCCGGTCCTGTTGGCAAGAAACGTTGCAAAAAACCACATCCCGTCCTTCAGAGTCAAATAATTGCCAAGGCTGTAGCCCGCATCCGTCACATCGATGCCGCTGGAGGCTCCCCAGAGCGGCCACAGAGCCAGAAGAACCGGAAACAGGTACCGTTGGAGCGGTGTCTGAAATTCTGCTGCCTTCTTCCAGATCCGGTGAAACCCGGTCTCCATGCTCCCCTCTGCGGGGCCGCGCATGCTCCGGCCTTTCTGCCGGTCCGTCTCCCTGTCCATTCTCATTTCCTGCATAGCTTTTCCACTCCATCAAACAGAAGCTTCCGAAGAGCATCCACCGCGTTGCAGACAAGATACACGAACAGCGCACAGCCGATCACCCACAAAAAGAACACCGGGGCCGGCGTTGTCTGCACAGAAATTCCTGCCTTCCCAGCCAGTGCCTGCGGCCATCCGGGAAGAAGATCCGCATGGCACTGAATGAGGTACACGCCGAAGGTAAGAGGAGAGAGGCTCCGGATCACCCGGGCAGCTCTTCCCTCAGGAATCCGGATGCCCCGGAACATCAGGAACAGTCCGCAGGATGCCGTCACTGCGAACAGATAATTGTAATGAAACGGTGCATTCATCAGATACGAAAAGCTCCCCGTCTCTGCGTGAAGAAAAGAAGCACCGATCTGCACAGCGGCAGAGACCGCGCAGCTTCCGAAATAAAGAAGAGCTGCTCCCCTTCCCGAGGAAACGCGCTTCGGCGCTCCGTACCTGCGAAGATAGGCCGCGATCAGGAACAGGAGCAGGAAAAAGCCGAAATCATAGCCCTGACCGTCCTCCGTCAGCTGAAACGGAACCACGGTCTTCCAAACACACTCATAGACGAGAAGTCCGCCGATCACTCCGCGCAGCGTCCTCCGGTCCACTCTTTCTGCCGCTGCCGTAAGGAGGGGCGCCAGGATTTCCATCACCACGAAGGCCGTGACAAACCAGTAGTGCCCCATCATGACCGGAAGGACATACCGGGCAAGGTCCCAGATGCTCTCCCCCGACGGAACCGCTCCCGCCGCCCGCAGCACCAGATGAAGTCCGATGGAGTAAAACCAGACCTCTGCAAGAAGCCGGAGAAGCCTTGCCAGCCGGAATTCCTCCGAGGTGTCATAATATCCGCTGATCATCACGTAGGTTGCAACGACCGGCACACACAGGCTCTCCAGCACGGATCCCGCAATGCGGAGCCCGGTGATGGTGCTGCCCTCCAGCAAAATGGCATCATTCCAGTACAGAATGTGCAGAATGGTGATTCCCACCATGGACACCATCCGGAGAAGCTCCATATTCGCCTGTCTGATTCTTTTTTTCTTCATCTAAACATTTTCCGAAACTCTTGCTGCCTTTTCTTCCGCAGACGTATTCCTCACCCCGATCTGCGTCACTGCCGGTTCGGGTCGTCTGCCTGCGGCACTGTCCTTTTGCACCGGCTGTCTCCCGGACCGGATTCTCCGGATCATCGCTCCCGGACGACGTTCTTTCCTTCCACGCGGTATACCATATCGCACTTCTCAATTGTCTCCAGACGATGCGCGATGATAATCAGTGTCTTGCGGCCGTGAAGCCGGTTGACGCTCTCCATAATGGCCGCCTCGGTCTCGTTATCCAGCGCCGAGGTCGCCTCATCCAGAACCAGAACCTCCGGATCCTCGAAGAGAGCCCGCGCAATTCCGATTCTCTGCTTCTGGCCGCCGGAGAACCGGATGCCGTTCTGGCCGATCCGCGTATCCAGTCCCTCCGGAAGGGACCGCACGTGCTCATCCAGCTGTGCTTCCTTCAGTGCTCTCCAGACCTTCTCGTCATCAATGTCCTTCTCCGGAACACCGAAGGCCACATTCTTGCGAATCGTCGTATCCAGCATATAAATCGATTGCGGAATGTAGCCGATGTTGCGCAGCCATCCGCGATAATTCGTCTGAACATCCACACCGTCTGCCAGAATCTGTCCCTCCTCCGGTTTGAGAAGCCCCAGCATGATATTGATCAGGGTCGTCTTACCGCCGCCGGACGAGCCGACGATGCCGATGGACTTGCCCACCGGGAAGGTAACGCTCGCATGATCGAAGATTTTCACCTCCGAATCCGGATAATGGTACACGATGTCCTTCATCTGAATCTCCGAGAGCACCGGAAGCTTCTCGGCGACATCTCCGGGATCATAATCCTCCACGCGGTAGGAAATATTCTTGTCGTGAATCTCCTCCTGTAGGTTCTCGCTGACGTTGTCGAGGAACGGCTGGAAATAGGAAATGTTCGTCATGTACGTATTCATGCGGTTCGCGGACGGAAGAAGTCTTGCCGCCGCAAGCGCGAACGCCGTCAGCTGCGGAACGAGCGCGGTCAGATCACCGGAGCCGCCCAACACCTGCACCAGCATGTACACGATGATGCCTGTCACGAAAATCCACTCGATGAGAAGCCGCGGCGTCGAGCTGTAGAGACTGTACTTCTGCACGGCGTTGACGTAGCCGTTGCCGCACTTGGAATATTCATTGATGAAGTAATTCTCGCGGTTTGCGATCTTGATCTCCTTGACCGCGTCCACGGATTCCGCAATCCACTGATAGAGACCGGAGTAGTAGTCCTGATTTTCCTTTCCCGCCTTGATCATGACCGGCTTCAGGAATTTTTTGATGATCAGAAGAACCAGTACCAGAAGAGCTGCAATCGCCATCGTCATGACCGGATCCACAGCAACAAGAACCGCGACCAGAATGACGAAAACAATGACCTCCGAGGTCATCTGCAGGATATTCAGAATCAGCGCGTACACGTTGTTGATGTCCGAGGTGATATTGCGCTGGATGATCGCCGTGTTGGCATTCAGATAGTATTCATAGGGCCGCTTCATGAAATTAATCATCATGCGGTTGCTCGTCTCGAACTGGTTCTTGTAGATGAACCGGAGCAGGATCTTCTGCTCCAGGAACAGGTAAATGTTCTTCAGGGCAAAAACAATTACGATGGCAACCATCATCATCACCGCAAACTGCCGCATGCTCTGTGCTCCGCACATCCGGTACACGTCTCCCATGTGATATTCGTTGTCCAGGATGGACTGCGGATCGATGATAGCCTGCATGATCGGAATGACCAGCGTAATGCCCAGCGCTTCCAGAACCGCGCCGATCAGCATGACGAAGACCAGGAAGATCATGGTGACCTTCTGCCGGTGATCCAGCAGCTGGTTGATTTTCTTAAATGATTTCAGCATATGACAGACAATTATCCTTCCCCGCGCCTTCCGGCGCTGCTTCGATCCCCGACATGCTTTCCGGTCTCTTTTCCGGAGCTTTCGCCTGTGATCCTTTGTTGTGCCCTGTCCCGGCATGACTCGGCGCAGTTTACGCTCTTTGTGCAGCCATGGGAGCAGCTTCGATTTTCTGCTCGCTGTGGCTTCCGGCATCGCGGTGAAGCGAGGGCTCCTCATACCGGTCCATGAACTCGTCCCCGAGGTAGAGCTTCTGTCTCGCGCAATGAATGGACGACGGAACCGTATACACCGTCACCACCCGTTCGAATTCCATCTTAAGATCCGCGCAGACGAAGTTCAGAATCTCCATCGGAAAGGCCCCGTCCAGCACAATGTACTCCGGAAAGAGTTTCCGGTAATCCAGAACGTCGCGCGGATGCGGCTTGATCAGAACCACGCCGTCCCCCGCATATTCCCGGATCATGTCGCGGAAAAGCTTCTCCCGCATCTTCAGATCCCTGCACAGAGGCTCCGTCAGGATCAGCGACACCGGCCGGTTCTCTTCCTGTGCCTTCTCCAACGCCCTCTCCAGATCCTCCCGGTTCTCGATGAACAGACGGATCAGCGTCCTTCTCCCCTCATCGTCCAGGTTGTTCACAAGCTTCTCGCGCGGAACCTCCCGCATCTTGGCAATCGGATGGTCCAGCGCTCCAATGCTGTTGACCTCCATGTCAATGCAGTATTTCCCATACCCGTTCTGAATAAAAATCAGGCCGAACGACGCCATCGCCGCCTTCAGGCGGAAATGCCCGCGGTTGTCATAGCGGGCCGTGTCATAATACCGGATGCAGTCGAGGCCGTCCTCCACCGCGTGATAGCGGATCTTCTTCCGGCTCAGATAATAGCCGATGGGGTCCGAATCACAGAACACATAGATGTCGCGGTATTCCCGGAAATCCACCGGAACATACGGCTCTTCCAGATCCCCCAGCCTTCTGCAGAACCGCATGCGGTTCCTCAGATTCCCCGGAAGGGATCCCGTGTCCTTCTTCAGCTCCGTCAGTTCGTCAAAAAAGGAAAACGGCTTCTCATCAAACCAGTACACGGTCTCAAACAGGCCGCTCTTCTCCGCCCGCTCCTTCAGATTTCCGAAGTTGTTGGACATCCGGGAGAGCACAAGGGATGCCCTCCCCCGGCGCTCCTTCGGAAGGTTCAGCTCCTTCAGGCAGGTCACATATACGTGATAAAAGGTATGACAGACGTAGATTCGCTCCTTCTGCATTCCGCCGGTTTCCTTTCTGTTGAATGAGATACATTGTATCACAATAGGGCGTTTGCCGCTTACGCAAGGTCCTCCGGTCCGAAGCTGTCCGGAAGGAGGTCTTCGAGCGTGCGGATCCGGTAATCCGTTTCCGTTCTTGCCATGATGATCGGGAAGCCGGACGGATTCACGAATTCCCGGAGTGCCTGCCTGCAGATGCCGCAGGGACTGGGATATCTTGCCGCGCTCTCTCCGCTTTCCCTCTCATCGGCCGCCTGCGGCTCTTCCCCAGACCGTATCTCTCCCGCACCCTGAAACTCTCCGCTCTCCGGTCCTGCCACCAGAGCGAGGCAGACAAAGCTTCTCTTTCCTTGTGCCACGGCCGCGAACAAAGCCGTTCTCTCCGCACAGTTCGTCGCTCCGTAGCTTGCGTTCTCAATGTTGCAGCCCTTTACGACGGTCCCGTCCCCGCACAGAAGAGCCGCTCCCACGCGGTAATGGGAATACGGCGCGTAGGCATTCGCCTGCGCCTCTCCGGCCAGCCGGATCAGCTCCGGGATCCGGCTTCTCCATGCATCGCTCTTTTGTTTCTGTTTTTCTGTGATGACTTCCTTCATGTTTATTCCTCGCTGAGGCAAAATCCGCAATACCAGAGAGAATTTCGCGAAGGCGAATTCTCTCTGTGTACAGAGTACCGCCAGGCGGCACTCTAAGCACTCGAAGATGTCACCAGACATCTTCGAGTGCAGCGGTTTTGCCGAATACAACATGCCTGCCAACGACCCGTTTTGCCCGGAACACGGGAACGAACGTCCGGCATTCTCCGGATACGCAAACACCGGGCGGACCCTTCTCTATCGTCCGTCCGGTGCTGTCATTCCTGTTTCAGGCCTGTTCCTGACTGTTTTCTTCTTTGCTCTGTGCTTCCTTCTCGGTGCGCATCGCGGCCTCCGCGACCTTGATCATAATGGCGCACTCGATTCTCTTCCGGAAAATCTTACAGCCGTATTCATACGTCCCGTGAATATCGCCGGTTGCATGATACGCATTGGCCGCACAGCCGCCGGAGCAGTACAGACGCGCCCAGCAGTTGTCACAGTCATGCCTTGCATAGACGTTGCAGAGCTTGAACTCGTCGCGCAGGTTCGTGTTCGTCACGCCGTCCCAGATATTGCCCAGCTTATAGGCCGGATCACTGACGAACTGATGGCAGGGATACAGATCTCCCCACGCCGTCACCGCCATGTATTCGGTTCCGGATCCGCAGCCCGAAATCCGCTTGTAGATGCACGGGCCGTGTTCGAGATTGATCATATAATGATAGAAGGTGATCGGTTTCCCTTCCTTCTCGCGGCGAATCATGTCCTTCGCCAGAATCTCATACTGCTCGTAGAGAATCGGCAGATCTTCCTCCGTCAGCGCGCTCGGACTGGAAGGATCGCAGACCACCGGCTCCATCGAGAGTTCCGTAAAGCCGAGGTCATCCGCCATATGGAACAGGTCCTTCGTGAAGTCCGGGTTGAAATGCGTAAAGGTTCCGCGCATATAGTAATTGCGGTCGCCTCTTTTTCTCACAAACTCCTGGAACTTCGGCACGATGATGTCGTAGCTGCCCTTTCCGAGCTTGTCTACGCGGAAGCGGTCGTTGACCTCTTTGCGTCCGTCGAGGGACAGGACAACGTTGTAGCACTCCCGGTTCGCCCACTCGATGACCTCATCGTCCACATCCACGCCGTTTGTGGTCAGCGTAAAGCGGAAATTCTTGTTCTTCTCCTTCTCGATGCTGCGCGCATAGGCAACCAGCTGTTTGCAGACTTCAAAATTCATAAGCGGCTCTCCGCCGAAGAAGTCCACCTCAAGATTGCGGCGAAATCCAGAATTCTCCACCAGAAAATCCAGCGCTCTTTTTCCCGTCTCGAAGCTCATCAGGCCCTGCTGACCCTGGAAGGTTCCCTGGGAGGCAAAGCAGTACGAGCAGTTCAGGTTGCAGGTGTGCGTCACCAGAAGACATAGTGCCTTGATCACGTTCGAGCGGTTCTTCAGATCAAAAGCCTTGTCCTCAAAGACATCCTTTGTGAAAAGCTTCCCGTCCCGAATCAGCTCATCAATGTCCGCGAAGGTGTCCGCCACATCCTCCTCCGTCAGTCCGCGTCCCCGGTAGGTCTCCATCAGCTCTCTTCCGATGGTCTCCCGATCCTTCCCGGCATCGAGCCCCGCAATCGCGTCGTAAGCCACCTCATCCGTCACATGAACCGCTCCGGAATAGGTGTCCAGAATAATGTTGTATCCGTTCAGTTTGTACTGATGAATCATTTCGTTCCTCTTGCTTCGTTGCAGACAAAGGGCCGGAACATCCGAAGATGCTCCGGCCCTCTTACTGGTTCCTCTTCAAAACTCAGTTGTTCTTGTTCTCGCAGTCCTGGTTTGCGATGCCGCAGCTGGTCTTGCATGCACTCTGGCAGGAAGTCTGGCACTCGCCGCATCCGCCGTTCTCTGCGCTCTTAACCATATCACGTGTATTCAGAGTCATAATGTGCTTCATTGTAGTCTCCTCCATTTTGTATGAATGTTTCCCATTCCGGATCCTGCCGGGCAGGTTCCCGGACGGGGCAGAACCGTTTCTCTTGGATATGCGGCCTTTCCGGCTGCACAGTTAAGCACTATAATACATAGATTTCTCCGGGATTGTCAAGAATCTGTCCCGGGGCGGACCGCCGGATCCGCTCTTCCTCCCGGCAGAGCCTTCGGATCGCCCGGATGTCCTCTTTCCGGATCCGCTCTCCCGGAATCAGAATCGGGATTCCGGGCGGATATGCCATCACATACTCCGCCGAGATTTCTCCCTCTGCCTGCTCCAGTGAAATTCTCCTCGTCCGGCCGTGCAGGGCCGCCTGCGCCGCCGCGGCAAGCGAAACCGCCTGCTCCTCTTCCGTAATGGGAGGAATGCCGTCATCCTCTCCGCCGTCATCGGGCACGGCGCTGCTCTCCTGTCCCAGAAAAGCATTCAGATGTTCCAGCGCCTGTTCCAGCCTCTTCCAGCCCTCCTCCGTATCCCCGCAGGAGGTCATGAGAAGGACATCCGGCCCGCAGCACATCTCCGGCTCCAGCCGCTCCCTCTCCCGAAGGAACGCCCCCAGCTCTCTCCCGCTCCTGACCGCATGCGCGTCACAAATAAGGAATCTGCCGGGATCCAGCGCGAAAACCGCCTCCGGTCTTTCCTTCTGATCCCCCGGTCCGAGAATTCTAAGGTGCTCCCACTCCGATGCTCTCTTCCGGATTTCCAGAAGATGCTGCCTCCACCGGGCAAACAGATCCTCTCCCCGGTCTCTTAGAAGTCCCGTGCAGCCGTCCAGAGAGGCCAGAAGCGGATAAGAGGGCGAGCTTGTCTCGAAAACCGCGAGCGCCTGCTCCACTGCCTGAGGGGCAACGCGGTCCGATCCCTGGTGAAGCCAGGCCGTCTGCGTCAGGGACGGGAGCGTTTTGTGTGCACTCTGCACCGCCAGATCCGCGCCCAGATGCACCGCGCTGTCCGGGAAAAAGCGTCCGCTCTCCGTGTCCCGGAACAGACCGAAATGAGCCCCATGCGCCTCATCCACGAGAAGCACCTTTCCTTTCCGGTGAACCGTCTGTGCGATTCCCTGAATATCGGAGACAATTCCTTCATACGTGGGACTCGTGATGAGCACCGCCGCGGACTCCGGATAGCGCACAAGGAGCTCTTCCACCTGCTCCTTCCGGATGCTCCCCAGGATTTCGTATCCCGGAACCTTCTCCGGCATCAGCCAGTGAATCTTCAGGTTCAGAAGCTCTGCCGCGTGAAAAACAGACTTGTGGCAGTTCCTCGCGAGAATCACCTCACCGCCGCAGGGAACCGCCGCGTACATCATTGCAAGATTCCCACACGTGCTGCCGCCGACCAGATACCAGGTTCTCCTGCTGCCGGCGAGCTTCGCCGTGCGGTCCATGGCTTCCTTCAGGATTCCCTCCGCATGATGAAGGTCATCGGTTCCCTCCACCTCCGTGACATCCCAGTCATAGGGAAGCCCCGGAACCGGTGCAAGGTGCCTTTTGTGCCCGGGCATATGCATCGGGTACATCCCCGATCCGCAGTACGCTTCGAGCTGCTCCCGCAAGATGGATTCCCCGCAGCCGCTTTCTGTCATCCGCATCTTTCTTTTGCCTTTTTTAATTCTATGCGCAATACGATTCCGCACATCTCGAATTTCTCTGTGGAAATCCTTCATGCTGCCTTCCAGAGAGGCTTCGCCCCCGCCTCCTGCCGGTTTCAAATGCAAACCGGTCTGCAGGCAGGTGACTTACCTGGAAAATCAGCAGGTGCTGAACCATTTCATTTTGTCAGCTGTGATGTGCAGTGCGGGCATCTCGTCGCATCCGCCGCGATTTCACTCTTGCAGTACGGGCAGATCTTGGTCGCGGGCTTTGCCGGCTCCTCTTCCTTCTTCCCCTGCAGGGCGTTCATCTTCTCATGGAAGTTATTGAATGCCTTCACGATGCAGAAGAGAATCAGCGCCATGATCACGAAGTTGATGATCGAAGACAGGAAATTTCCGTAATTCAGGCTGACCGTTGCATCCTCCGTTGCTCCCTGCTTGATGACCAGCTTCATCGCATCCAGATTGTGGGATCCGAACAGGCCCAGAAGCGGGCTGATGATGTCCGCCACGAGAGAATCCACAATGGACTTGAATGCAGCACCGATGATGACACCGACTGCCATATCCAGCACATTTCCTCTGCTGATGAACTCCTTGAACTCTTCGAAAAATTTCTTCATTTTAATTCCCCCTTCTTCCGCATCACGCGAAATATAAAACCGGATGTCCGTCCGGCATCCACAGAATTCCCATATAAAAACGCAGAACGTGCGTCAGCTGCCGTGAGGCCTTACTCCGAAACAATCAGCTTCTGAAAATACTCCCCCCGCTCTTCAAAGTTTCTGAAATATCCGTAGGAAGCCGCCGCATTCGACATAATCACGGCCTTTCCCTTCGGCGTGATCTTCTTGGCAAGCTTCACCTGCGCGGCCAGATCCTCCACATAGTGCACATTCTGGCAATCCCTGACCGACTCCAGAATCCGCTTTCCGGACGCATAGGCCAGAATGAACTGAAGCTCCGGATGCTGCCGGATGAAATCAGTCAGAATATCGTACTCAATGCCGCGGTCCATTCCGCCGATCAGGACGGTGCCCGCATTGGGAACACTCCCGGCTGCGCGGATCGCCGCCTCCGGAATCGTCGAGATGGAATCATCATAATAGTCAATGCCGTCCACCTGGCCGCAGTGCTCCAGCCGGTGCGGAAGACCGCCGAACTGCGCCATCGCCTTCCGGACCTCTTCCTCGCGGCAGCTGAAAACAGAGACCGCAATCTCCTTCACGAACTCGGCATTCAGCTGATTGTGCACGCCCGGAATCCTAAGATCATAATGCTCGTTCTCCGGCAGCCGAATCACGGTGACGGCCGCCTTCGTGTCCAGATGCGGAACCTGCTCCCCCACGAACAGAAGGTCATCCTCTGTCTGATGCTTCGTAATCCCGCTCTTCGCGTCAAAATAGTGCTCCATCGTGTGATAGCGGTCCAGATGATCCTCGAACAGGTCCAGAAAAACCGCCACATGCGGGTCCGCCTGAAGCCGCTGGCACTGGTGGCAGGACAGCTCGAACACCGCGATCGAGTCCTCATTCATCTCCGGCAGATAGTCAAGGCACGGCTTTCCGATGTTGCCCATCAGGAAAGTCCGGTGTCCGCTGCAGGCATCCAGAACCCTCTGCAGCAGGGCGCTCGTCGTTGATTTTCCCTTGGTTCCGGTGATGCCGACCGTCTGCTTTCCGTACTCCTCCAGGAAAATTTCCGTCTGCGACGTAAACTTCCGGTTGTCAAAAAAGGGAGCGTCCTCTTCAAAGCAGATGCCGGGACTTACGAAAATAAGATCGTAATCCCCGTCCCTTACGCCTTCACGCGGGCCCTCGAAAATCTCCACCGATGCGGGACTGCAGTATTCCTTCAGGAAGTTCTCCGTGGACTTTCCCTCCCGGCCATAGCCCCAGATCAGGATTTTCTTGTCTTTCATTCTGGCAATGGTCTTATCCAAGAACGGCCTCCCTCGCTTCTGCAAGCTTCTTCTTCAGAATTTCCAGATACTCCGCCGGAACGTGGTTGCGATCCTCCCAGCGATTTAAATACTCCGCAAGCGTGTCCTGCTCCATGCGGATTTCCTTCTCATAGCGGTCCGTCAGAAGGCTGTGACCGCCCTTTTCCACAAAAGCCTTCAGGGCGCAGCCCACTTCGCTTCTGGTTCCCACGCACTCAAACGGTTTGTTCTCATCAAGGCCGACGAGCTCGCGGAAATCCTTCTCCAGAGAAGGCTTGTCAAGAAGCTTCTCTCCGAAAATTCCAATCAGCTCTTCCTCTGACAGGAACGGCGACAAAATGATATAGACGAACAGACACTTCGGGCAGTCGCAGCACCAGATTCCCTTTTTGCTCCCGCGGTTGCAGGAGAGGAACACCCGGTGATACTCCGTGCACTGCGAGAACAGCGCCGCGATCTCAATCTCCGCAAGCGGACGCAGGAAGCTGAAATAATGAATGTCGCTCGTTGTGATCTGACCGATATAATTCTGGAAATCCTGCTCGAACTCGTAGCTCTTGGAATACTGGTGATTGACAAACGAGCCGCGTACCGTCGTCTCATTGGCGCTCGTCTCGTTGGAAAGCGCAATCATCCTCCGGCCGTTCAGGAAGGCCGCAATCGTCGAGGAAAATGCCACAATGGCCGAGAACGGCGTGTGGCCGTTGAGAAATCCCTGCCGGTTCAGCTCCAGCATATTGGGATCCAGGGTTCTCCTGGCCCGGCAGTCGTTCCCGGTGTGATTGAATACATCAATGACCTCATCAATGGCGCTGTCGTCATTGATGTGATAGGTCATGATATCCTGTCCGCGCAGCGTCTCCAGCGTCACCACCGAATCCTTGCCGCCGCCGACCGGAACGAGGAATCCCTCGTACTGCGTCGGATCCTGATACGGCTTCTTCTCTCCCTTTTCCTCCGGAGCCCTGCACTCGATGGTCAGAAGCTCTTCCTCGGAAACCTCAATGCCGTTCCGGTACATGAATTCTCCGAGACCGTTATAGTAGAGTTTTCTCCACCACTCCCGCTGATCCGCCGTAAGGGTTCCGCACGCAATGCGGACCTTCTTCGGGCAGGTGATCTTGTAGTAGCTGATGGTCTCCACCATGCCGAGCTGGAAAATCAGCTCTCCCAGAATCTGCTCCGTCTCCCGGGTCAATTCCCGTCGGACCGGAAACGTCCATGTCGGATGAAATTCCGACAGCCCCGGCGTCTCAAAATCATAGACCACGCGGCAGAGCTTTTCTGCCGGGTTCTTCCCGCTGTCATCCGTTCCGATCGTGAAATGATAGCCGCAGTACACAAATTCGGGATATTTCTCCCGGTATTCTTCAAATTTCGTCACAGTCTGTCTCCTGTATCGTGTTTCTGCCTTGTCTCCACCAAAAAAGACAGTTTATTTTATCGAGTCTATGAATAAATTACAAATGCCTCAGTCTTCCTGGCAGCGTAAGTTTACTGTAGGAATCAAGTGGGTAGAGGTACCCATGACGTGAAG
>CAVKEB010000016.1:0-52951 GCA_963655255.1 bacterium | reverse complement strand
AAGATGTCTGATGACATCTTCTCCTGCTTAGAGTGCCGCTTGGCGGCACTCTGTACACAGAGAGAATTCACCTTCGCGAAATTCTCTCTGGTATCGCGGATTTTGCCTCAGTGAGGTATAAGCATGAAGATCTTTTTTTACACACTGCGGGAGTTTGATGAGCTTGCGTTTGCCCGGGAATATGCGGACAAATACGGCATAGAGTTTGACTGGACGGCGGATTATCCGAACGCGGAGAATTACGTTCTTGCAAAGGGAGCGGATGCGGTCAGCATGACGCCGTGTGACATGTCGGCGGCCATGGTGGAGAAATTCTCGTCCATCGGCGTGCAATACCTTCTGTGCCGCTCCATCGGGTACGATCATGTGGACCTGGCCAGGGCAAAGGAATGCGGCATGAGGGTTTCGAATGTCAGCTATCCGCCGTCAGGCGTTGCGAATTACGCCATCATGCTGATGCTGATGCTGCAGAGGAGAATCGTCAGCATTCTGAAGCGGGCGGAGCTCCAGGATTATTCCCTGAAGGGGAAGATCGGCGAAGACATCAGCTTCCAGACGGTCGGCGTCATCGGAACCGGACGGATCGGACGGACCGTGATCGAGCATCTGGCGGGATTCGGCTGCAAAATCCTGTGCTACGATCCCTACCAGAATGAGGCGGTGAAGCAGTACGCGGAGTACGTTTCGCTGGATGAGCTGTTTGCAAAGTCGGATGTGATTACGCTTCACACGAATGCGACCGAGGAGAATTATCACCTTCTGAACAAGGATGCGTTTGCCAAAATGAAGGACGGTGTCCGCATTGTCAACACGGCACGAGGCAAGCTGATCGACACGGACGCTCTGGTGGACGCCCTGGAGAGCGGCAGGGTCGGCGGAGCCGCGCTGGATGTCCTCGAGAAGGAGGACGGTCTGTACTATTACAACCGGATCGGGGATGTCATTGCAAACCGTGACATGGCGCTCCTTCGGTCCTTCCCGAATGTGATTCTGAGTCCGCACACGGCGTTCTATACCCGTCAGGCGGTCGGCCACATGGTGGAGGGCTGCTTTGAGGCGGCAGATGCGTTCGGAAAAGGCGGGAAGACGGAGCACGAGGTGCGGCTGCCGGAGTGACCCGGATCCGACCGGCCGGCTTATGGGTGCCGTGCGGGCGGATCTGACCGGAAACTGAGTCGTCGAAGAACAAAATTCCGGGAAAACCGCAGCATCGGTGCTGACGCACCGGCTGCCTCAGCGAGGGATAAGAATGAAGGAACGAAAAGAGAAGAAGGCCCCGCTCTACAAGAGCTTCGGCTATGCGTTTGAGGGAATTTTCAATACCATCCGGAGGGAACGCAACATGCAGATTCACTGCATGGCAGCGGTCCTTGTAGTGATTTTCGGCATTCTCCTTCGGATCTCCGTATCGGAGTGGATGATCTGCCTTGTTCTGTTCGGCATGGTGATGGGACTGGAATGCGTGAATACCGCGGTGGAGGCCGTGGTGGATCTGGTGACCCAGGAGCGGAAGCCTCTCGCGAAGAAGGCCAAGGATGCGGCGGCGGGAGCGGTTCTGATCGCGGCGATTATGGCGGCCATCATCGGATGCAGGATCTTTCTTCCGAAGATTCTGGGTGTTATAATATAGTTGTTTAGCAGGAAGCTCCGGAAAATCCGGAACGGATGGCGGTATTCGAAAATATCCGATGATGTTTTTGCCTGTTTGATGTTTGAAGTAAAGCAATTCACAAATCACTTTGTGAATCGGAGAAACCGCCTGCTGAACGGTTGCATTGTGAAAAGCAAAGCGATACGTGCTCGCATCGGAGAACCGTCCTCATGACGGATTCTTCCCGCGTGGCCGCAGACGTGCTGCGGCAGGAAGGAATCTTATGGAACTCGGAGATGGAATCAAGAAATTCTTTCTGATTGGAATCGGCGCTGCGGCAACTTCTGTGGAGAAGTCCGGTGAGATTCTCAGTGATCTTGTCAAGAAGGGCGAGCTCACTGTGGAGCAGGGCAAGGCCCTCAATCAGGAGCTGAAATACAACGCACAGGAAAAGAGAAAAAAGGCTGAGGCCCAGAAGAAGGAGAAGAACTTCTCCGATCTTGTCTCCGGTCTTTCCGCAGAGGATCTTGAGAAGCTGAAGGCGCAGATCGCCAAGGCGGAGGAAGAGAAGGCGGAGAAGCCCGCAGAAGAAGAGAGCGAAACGGCAGAGTAACGTCTGCTGTCGGAAAAGAGCATCCGAAAGGGTGCGGGAGAGAGAGCCGCAGAGAGGTCTGCGGCTCTCTCTTTTATAAAAAAGAAGCAGACAGGTGAAATTTTGCCGGGAGACAGAAAGGGCCGCCTATGCCGCAGGAAAAAGAGAAAAAAGAAGAAAAGAAGATAACAGAAGAGGAACAGAGACGGAAGAAGGAAGAAGAGGCTGTGGAGAACCGCGCCCGCTTCCGCGAAATCCGGCAGGTGTTGGCGCAGAACAAGATCACCCGGGGCATTACGCCGGAGAAGCTCCGCATCATTCTGGAGGAGCTGGGACCGACGTATATCAAGCTGGGACAGATCATGTCCCTGCATTCGGATATCCTGCCGAAGCGCTACTGCGACGAGCTGATGAAGCTGAACTCGGATGTCGCGCCGATGCCGTTTGAAACGGTGGAGGAGGTCATCAACCGTTCCTATCGTCAGAGCTGGCATGAGGTTTTCGAATCCATTGATCCCGTGCCGCTCGGCTCCGCTTCCATTGCGCAGGTTCACAAGGCGGTTCTGAAAACGGGTGAGGACGTTGTGGTCAAGGTGCAGAGGAAGGGCATCTATGATGTTATGGCAAGGGACATCAGTCTTCTTCACCGCCTGGTTCACCTGATGCCGCCGGTCGGGGATCTGAAGAATCTGGTGGATCTCAACATGGTTCTCGATGAGCTCTGGAGCGTTGCGCAGGAGGAAATGGATTTCCTGAAGGAAGCCGCCAACATGGAAGAGTTCACGCGGAACAACAAGGGAATTGCCTACGTGTCCTGCCCGAAGCTGTTCCACGAGTACACGACCAGCCGCGTTCTGGTGATGGAGTATATTGACGGCGTCGCGATCAACGACAAGGAATCGCTGGAGGCGGACGGCTACGATCTTCATGAGATCGGGACCAAGTACGTCAATAACTTCATCAAACAGGTGATGGACGACGGATTTTTCCATGCGGACCCGCACCCCGGAAATGTCAAGGTCAGTGAGGGGAAGATCGTCTGGATTGACATGGGCATGATGGGGCGGCTCTCCGAGAAGGACCGGCGCGTCATGGTGAAGGGGGTGCAGGGAATCGCGCTGCATGACATCAGCATGGTGGAGAACGCGGTCCTGGAGATCGGCGAGTTTCGGGGAAAGCCGGACCGGGCCAGGCTCTGGGAGGATCTTCGCAAGTTCCTGGATGACTACGGCGGAGCGGCTATGGGCGGAATTGATATCGCCCAGGTTCTCGCGGATCTCATGGAGATTATGAAGGAGAACGGAATCAGCCTGCCGCACGGCGTCACCATGCTCTGCCGGGGCCTGGCTCATGTGGAGGGAGTTCTTGCACAGATCAGCCCCGACATCAACATGTTCCAGATCGCGGTCACGAGATTTACCGAGGATTCGCTGCACCATTTTGACTGGAAGAAGGAGATGGAGCGGAACGGGCGCGTTTTGTACCGTGCCGTGAAAAAAGGAGCGGAGATCCCGTCTCTTACGGCGGATTCCCTGAACGAGTTTCTGAACGGCAGATCCAAAGTCAACATCATTCTGGGGGCGCAGGATGAATTTACGATTGTGGCGTATGCGCTGGTGCGGAACCTTGTCATCGGTGTCTGCATCGCGGCGCTTCTGATGGCGTCCGCCATCATCTGCACCACGAATATGAAGCCGCAGATCATGGGAATCCCCGTTCTGGGGGCCGCCGGATTTATTTTTGCACTGGGGGCGAGCATGTTCCTGGTCGTGCGGAATATTTATTACCGTTACCGGAAACCGAAAAGGGATCGGAAGAGAAAATAAAGAAGAAATGGAAATCGCCGGGTGAACCGTTACAAACGGATTCTGCGATGAGGGGGAATTATGAAAAAATCAAAACTGATCGGGACGAGGGACTTCTATCGGCATGTCCTTCTGGTTGCGGTTCCGATCATGATTCAGAACGGAATCACGAATTTTGTCAGCATGCTGGACAACATCATGGTGGGACAGGTGGGAACCGACCAGATGTCCGGCGTTGCCATTGTCAATCAGCTTTTGTTCGTCTATAACCTGATGATCTTCGGAGGCCTCGCGGGCGTCGGCATTTTCACGGCGCAGTTTGCCGGGAAGGGCGATGAAAAGGGCCTTCGCTACACGATGCGGATCAAAATCGTGATGGCGGCCATTCTGACGGCAGGGGCATTGGTGCTGTTTTTGTCCGGTGGAAGTGCCTTGATCAGCATGTGGCTGAAGGGTGAGAGTACGGCGGGAAGCGCTGCGGCGACCTTGTCTGCGGCAGATCAGTACCTGAAGGTGATGCTGATCGGCCTGATCCCGTTCGCGGCAACGCAGGTCCTGTCGGGAACGCTGCGCGAAACCGGAGAGACCATTGTTCCGATGAAGGCCGGCATTGCAGCTGTCGCCGTCAATCTCATCGGGAACTACATTCTGATTTACGGAAAATTCGGCGCGCCGGCGCTCGGTGCCACCGGAGCGGCAGCGGCCACGGTGATTTCCCGTTTCGTGGAGCTTTCCTATGTAGGTCTGTGGATGAGAAGGCATCTGGAGAAGAACCGGTATCTCGAAGGCCTGTTTCGTGGTTTCTATGTGCCGGGAGATCTCGTACGGCCTGTTGTCATCAAGGCCATGCCGCTTTTGATGAATGAGACGCTCTGGTCGCTGGGACAGACTGTCATGTCGCAGCAGTATTCCCTTCGCGGGCTGGACGTTGTGGCGGCCTTCAACATTTCGAGCACCATCTGTAACGTGTTCAATATCGCGTTCATTGCGATGGGTGATTCCATCTCCATCATTCTGGGACAGGAGCTCGGCGCGGGAAAGCTCTCGGAGGTCAAGGACGACTCCTGGCGCCTGTCGGCATTCTCAGTGTTCCTGTGCATTATCAGCGGGACAGGACTCTTCCTGGTGGCATCGCTTTTCCCGATGATTTACAACACGACGGCAGAGGTCAGAAGCGTCGCGGCGGGGCTCATTCGGATCAGTGCCGTGTGCATGCCGCTGTACGCATATGAGAATGCAGCTTATTTCACGCTGCGGTCCGGCGGAAAGACGTGGATTACGTTCTTCTTTGACTGCGGCTTCGTGTGGGCGGTGTCGCTTCCGCTCGCGGCGGTTCTGATTCATTTCACCGGACTGACCATCCTGCCGCTGTATTTTACCGTGCAGATTGTTGAGATTGTGAAGTGCCTGATCGGATTCGTTCTGGTGCGGCAGGGGAAGTGGATTCATGATTTGACGAAATATTGAAGGATCCCGGAAGGTGCGAATGGATATCATTGCAGGCAGAGGTGTAAAAAGGTCCCGGAGAAATCCGGGGCCTTTTTTCAGATTACAAATGTTTGAAAAGGTTCAAACAAATGTCCGTTGACGGGCAGTTTGAATGTATTTACGATTTTTTATGGTTTACCATTGTGCAAGTTGGATAAAAGCATCGGGGAAAATAGAAAAGAAAACTGGAAAGTCACCGGACGATGTAAAAAATCTATCAGCATAGGAGAATTTTGGATGATTGAAGTAAAACATCTGTGCAAAAAATACGGAAATTTTACGGCAGTGGACGATATCAGTTTCACCATTCATGACGGAGAGATCGTCGGATTTCTGGGGCTGAACGGAGCGGGCAAATCCACCACGATGAATATGCTGACCGGATATCTTGCCATGACAAACGGCGAGGTTTCCGTGAATGGAATATCCATGTCGGAGAATCCGATGGAATGCCGCAGACAGATTGGCTATCTGCCGGAGATTCCACCGCTTTATCCGGAAATGACGGTACAGGATTATCTTTCCTTCATCTACGATTTGAAGCATGTTCATCTGAAAGATAAGGCAGGCCATCTTCGGACCGTGATGAAGGAGGCGGGGGTTGAGAAGGTTGCGGGCCGGATTATCGGGCACTTGTCCAAAGGCTATCGGCAGAGAGTCGGAATTGCCTATTCTATGGTAGGAAATCCGCCCATTCTGATCCTTGATGAGCCGACGGCGGGACTGGATCCCAGGCAGATTGTTGAAATCCGCGGACTGATCCGAAGGCTCGGACAGAAGCACACAATCCTGCTGAGTACCCATATCCTTCCGGAAGTGCAGGCGGTCTGCGAGAGAATGATGATCCTGCAGCATGGGAAAATCGTATTGGATGAGAAGATGGACGACGTTCTTCATGAAAAGAAAGATGGAGAAGACATCCTCGTCGTGCTGGAGGGCGAAAAGGATCTGATCTGCAGGGCAATCGGCAGAATTGCAAATGTCAGAAGTGTGGAAACAAACCCTGCGGATCTTCCCGGAGCGAACAGATACCATATTGTTACGATCGGCAGGACGGATATCCGTCATGAGATTTCTGCGCTGGCTGCCGTGAACGGCTGGCCGATTCTGGAAATGAGAGAGAACAAGATGTCGATGGAGGAACGGTTCATTCAGCTGACCTCGGATGGCGGAGAGTGTTCCTGATGGAGAAAGCACTTCGATAAAAAGATTGTCACAGAGTTTTGTGCAGAAGCGTCCGGGCGGAGCATACGGCGGTCCGGACGGCAGAAAGAAAGAGCAGCAGCGATGGTGCCGCAGAAAACTGCGGCGGGGAAGGTATTTATGAAGGCAATTTGTTCCAGAGAACTGCGGTCATGGTTTCAGGCACCGCTTGGATATGTGTTTGTGGCAGCAATCACCGCCCTGTATGGATTTTTCTATTACCAGGTGATGATGAGTGGATCGAGCAGTTATGTGACGGCGGTCTACACCATGTTATTTTCGTTTGACATGATGCTGATTCCGATCCTGACGATGCGCTCGCTGGCAGAAGAGAAAAGAAATCATACGGATCAGGCTCTTCTGACGGCTCCGGTGAGTGTCTTGGAGATTGTAGCCGGAAAGTTTGCAGCATGCTTTGTTATTTTCTGGATCGCATCGACGCTGGGACTTCTTCCGGCATTTGCAATGAAAAGTTTTGCGCAGCCACCCATGGGATTGATTCTGGGAAACTATATGGGAACTCTCTGCTACGGCGGTGCAATGATTGCCATTGGTATTTTTATCTCCGGTCTGACTTCCAGCCAGGTTGTGGCAGCGGTTGCAACCTTTGCCGTATCGGTCTTCCTTATGTACATGAACAGTATGGCGGCTGCAGTGAATCAGCCGGTGCTGAACTGGATTGTGGAGAAGGTCTCCTTTTACAGCCGCTACGGCACGCTGATCCGGGGAATTTTGTCTGCAGAGAGCCTGGTGTACTTCATTGGGGTGTGCGTCATCTTTTTATATCTGTCCGCCCTTGTTCTGGAGGCGGGGCGTATTGGAACATTTCGCTTCCGCAGTGCAATGGCGGGAAAAGCGGCTGCACTGATTGCAGCAGTGATTCTGGTCAATGCGATCACGGGTCTTTTGTCGCAGCGGTATCCTTCTATGAATGCGGATCTTACCGCATCGGGACTGAATACTTTAAGCCAGGAAGAGAAGGATTATCTCGCTACGGTCGATCAGGATATCCGGATTTATGTCATCGCAGACGAGGAAAAGGCAAGAGAAGATCAGCTGTACGCTTCTTATGGAATCAGCTACAGCCAGGTCTCCAATCTTCTTGACAGGATGCAGGAATGGAATCAACGCATTCAGGTGCAATATGTAGATACAGAAGAAAATCCGGGGTTCCTGAATCAGTATTCGCAGGAGCAGCTCTCAGATGGAAGCGTACTGGTTCAGTCGTCGCTTCGTTACCGGGCCCTTGGAATTGATGATCTGTTCGTCAGCGAACAAAATACCCAGACGGGAACAGTATCCACTTATTCTCAGGCGGGCTCCTCCATTACGAATGCAATTGCGTATGTCTCCATGGAGGATGTACCGGTGATTACCGTGGCGCTGGGACATGGAGAGATTCTGGACTCTTCCACGCGCGCGGCCTTTGACAGTTTGATGAAGGAAAATGCTTTTGAAATCCGGGAGATGAATATTCTGACCGATGCGATTCCGAATGACACCAGTATTCTGTTTCTCCCGACTCCGACAACGGATTATACCGAAGAAGAGATTCAGCGGCTTCGAAGCTTCATGAATGACAATGATTCAGCAGCTGCGCGTACCCTGTTGTTCTCCGCCTATCCGTCGCAGGGAAATATTCCGAAGCTGAAGCAGTTCCTGGAAGACTGGGGAATCCGGATCGGGGATGGGACGATTATCGAGACCGACGAATCCAGAATGTTCCTGAATGATCCGGCGTCCATCTTTGTGAGAAGTACGCAGACAGTGCTCACGGATGGCAGCTATATGTATCTGGTTGCGCCGTCCTCCAGTCCGCTGGAGATTCTGTTCGAGAGCAACAATGGCATTTATACGTTTCCTCTCTGGGAGACGGGGGACACCTGCGAAGTGAAGGACGGAGAGAATTCGTCCGGCGAACAGATTACGGCGGCCTATGCCTACCGCAGGAATGAAATGAATGCATACCGGAATGTCATTGTGTTCGGTTCGTCCATGGCGCTGGCGTCTCCGTATCTGGATTCCAACAGCTTTGCGAATGCATCCTATGTCCGCGATCTGCTCCGTGTGGCCAGCAATACAAAGGCATTTACTGCCGTTCAGAACGAGCAGATTCTCATGAACGAGATGGATATTACGGCATCGCGCCAGACGATTAATATTGTAGGACTCTGGATTTTCACGATTCTGATTCCGGCAGGAATTCTGCTCGCCGGAGGAATCGTCTTTTTCCGCAGAAGAAATCAGTAGAGCAAAGTAAGTTTGAAAGTGACATCGATAGGTCGCTTTCAAACAGCAGCATCGGTGCTGACGCACCGGCTGCTGCATTCGGCAAGACCGCTGCACTCGAAGATGTCTGATGACATCTTCTCCTGCTTAGAGTGCCGCTTGGCGGCACTCTGTACACAGAGAGAATTCGCCTTCGCGAAATTCTCTCTGGTATCGTGGATTTTGCCTCAGCTAGAAATAAGGATGACCATCAGATGCATAAAAAGAGAATTCGATTGATATTGGGAATCGCCGTCCTTGCGGGACTTCTCGGTTTGTGGATTTTCCTGAAGACAGGGGAAAAGGAAGCGCCCGCATCGGAAACGGCGGCCCGGACGATACAGACGAGCGAAAACAGCCGGGGAAATTCGACGGAAAACGATGCTGCCACAGATCCGATCGGAAAGAATTTTCAGAGGATCCGCGTGGAATACGGGGACGGAAGAAAAGCGCTTGAAATCCAGGTAAACGGCGGGGAAGGCCGCATTACGGATCTGGAAGAGGACAGGATCGACAGCAGTGTCATAGAAAAGGTCGTCGGGGAACTGGAAAATCTCTCGGTCGTTCGGGATCTCGGGGAACAGACGGATCTGGCCCAGTACGGACTGGAGCCGGGCTCTGCCGAAAATCCGGCTTCGCAGGAAAGCGGGACGGCAGCGGAGGACGGAATTTCTGCCGTGCTCACATGGGAGGATGGAACGAGTCTGGAATTTCAGGTTGGAGGTGCGGTTTCCGGCAGAGAGGATTCCTATTATGCACTGCGGGATGGAAAAGTTCAGATTCTTTCTTCTCTTCCGCAGGAACTTCTGGAAGGACGGACAGCGTTTTACCAGAAAACACTGGTTTCCATTCCGGCCAGGACGGATTCGGAGGGATATGCGGCGGATGAGTTCGAATATCTGGAACTTGACGGGAAAACGGCTGGAGAGGATATCCGCATTGTACCGGATGAGGAGGCAGCGTCCGGATATTTAATGACAGAGCCGGTTCGCGCGGAGGCGCTTCTGGGAGAGACCAACACCGACACAGGGAGTGTCTCACTGTATGATCTTCTGGGGCTGCTTCGGGCGGAAGAAGTCAGGGCCGAGGAATGCAGCGGGGAGGTCCTCCGGGAAGCGGGGCTGGAAGACGGTGCCTTTCGCAGGATTTCTTATTCCATGAACGGGGAAGCTCATGAAATCCGGATCGGAAAAGAAGAGGAAGAAGGGTACGATCTGATGCTGGATGACGATCCTGCCTTGTATTTTGTCCGAAAGGAGTGGGCGGAAAAGGTGCTGAATCTTTCGGTGATGGATCTGAGAGCCTCATACATCTGGCTGGTGAACCTCTCTGACCTGGAGAGCGTGACTGTGGCGTGCGGGGGAAGCGAGAGAACCTGGCAGATTCAGGAAGACGGATCTGCCGTCTGCGGGGAGACGGAAATTCCGAAGGAAGAATTTCTCCCCCGCTATCAGGAGCTCATCGGAATGACGGTTCTGAATGTGGAAAAACCGGAACAGGTGAAGGAAACCCCTGTTCTTGCCGTCACCTATCAGTATAAGAATCCGGAAGGGCAGCAGGAAAGCAAAGAGGCGCGTGCGGTTCGGGTGGAAATCATGCCGCTGGAAACGTCAGATCGTTATGCGGCTTACCTGGATGGAGATTTCGCGGGAATTCTCCGGAATGACACGGTTGAAACGGTGATACAGAGTTGGAAATAAAATGAGAAAACCAAAGGACAATCGGAGGCAGGGAGCTTTCACAGCAGGAAGAAACTGCCCGGGCGTACATTCACTGAAAGGACGGGTACTGGCCATTATGCTGGTATCCATCCTTTTGTGGCTTTTATTCGTCGTTCTTCTCTTTGCGCAGAATTATAAGAAAAACCGGGAAGAGATGGAGCAGCAGCTGTCGGCGGACACCACGGCGGTTGCGCTTGCCATGGACCGGCAGTATACCTCTCTTCTGAAAATTTCACAGCAGATGACCAACGACAGCGTGATCGGAAACTCTTTTGAAGGACTTCTGACGACCAGCGACCGGTACGACCGGATCCGGCAGACGACACAGCTGCAGACGACGATCAGCTCGGTGATTTTCAATTACGATTATGGGACGATGGCCTGCTATTACCAGGTAGGAGAGCAGGGAGAGGAACAGATGGTTCTGAGCAACTATCCGGTCGGGGAGGTCAAACCTTCGACGCTGTGCACGGCAGTGTCCATCAATGAAATTACTTATCAGAGTCTCCATGACCCTTTGAATGAATATCTCCATGTTCCGGTGGTCTCGATTACCAGGGAGGTGTCATTCGAGGGCAGAGATTATCTGATCTATGTCGAAGGCAGCAGCGAAGATGTGCGGCAGAATCTCCAGGCGAGAACCCAGAATATGGAATATACCTTTCTGCAGCTGGATGAAGACGGAAACATACTGGGGACACTGGGACACCGGGACAAGACAACGCCTTCCACCGGAGCAAACGTGCAGATTGATCTGCGCAATAAGAGCGGAGTCTGCCGGTACGGAGGAGAAAAGTTTGTCTACCGCGTGCAGGACGGCCTCGGGGGAAAACTCCATTATGCCATGCTGGTGCGGAGGGATTTGTTCCTCCGGCAGCAGTGGGCGGAGTTTCAGAACTTTGTGCTGATTATGGCAATCGGGATTGCCATTGTGGTTTTCATTGTTGTGACCATCCTGCGGTATATCTATCTCCCGGTGCGCCAGCTGGGAGAAGAAATGGAAGAAACCGGAAAGGGGAAGCTGGCACCGGTGGATCACCATTTCGGAATGGATGAGTTTGATACGCTGTTTGAGCGGTTCAATGAAATGAAACAGCGGGTGGCGGTCCTTCTGGAAGACGTCCGGAGGAGCGAATACGAGAAACAGAACCTGGAACTGGAGAAACTGTACTATCAGATCAATCCGCATTTTCTGTTGAATGCCCTTCACTCTCTGCACTGGATGGCTGCCGCCTCCCATCAGAAGGAGATCGAGGAATACATCTATCAGCTGAATTTCATCCTGGGCTACAGCCTTGGAAAAACGGAAAAGAGAGCGACGTTTGAAACAGAGCTCAAGTCTTTTGACGTTTATGTCGATCTTCAGAAGAAACGGTATGACTTCGAGGTTCACTGCAGCATCGAGGAAGGAACGTGGCTCCAGGAACCCTGCGCCCGGCTGATTCTGCAGCCGCTCGCGGAGAATGCGATCTGCCACAACATGAATGAATTCGGAAATCTCTGGCTGACCATGAAGAAAGAAGAGGATGGGGTTCACATCGAGATCCGGGACGACGGGCCCGGATTCGTGATTCCCGGAGGAACCGCGGCGGCAGGGAACCGGCAGAACAGCGGGATCGGGCTTCGTTATGTGCGGATGAGCCTGCAGTCCTATTATGACGGACGGGCGCAGTTCTGGATTTCCAGTGAAGTGGGAAAGGGAACGAGTGTTCAGATGATTCTTCCGCTGGAGAGGCCGGAAGAAGACAGGAGTACGAACGCCGCGGAATGAATGAAGGAAAAACTGCCTGCCTGGGGGAGAGAGGAGAGCGACTTGTATAAGGTTTTGATTATCGATGACGACAAACTCGCAAGGAACGGGCTGATATCCATGGTCCCGTGGGACAAATACGGTCTTGAAGTTGTCGGAGATGTTGCAAACGGACTGCTGGCGCTGGAATTCCTGAAGACGCATGAGGTGGATCTTGCCTTCGTGGATCTTTCCATGCCTGTTTTATCCGGGATGGACTTCATCCGCGAGGCGAGAAAACTTTATCCGGATTTGCAGTATGTCGTTCTGACCTTTCACGAGGATTTTGAAAATGTACAGAACGCGCTGCGCTTCGGAGTTCTGGATTACATTTCGAAGCTCCGGCTGGAAGAAATGGTGGGAGATGAAGTTTTCGGGAGAATCGGGCGGCTTTTAAAGGAAGCGCGGGAAAAAGCGGCCCCTGCTGCCCGGGGACTTTCGATCGGAGATACGGAATCCCGGCGGAATGCAGAGATTGCCTATGAGAAAATGGAGGAACTCCGCCGGTTCTGGTGTACGAATTACTGGATTTATGACGGGCGGGTGTACCGCTCGGGAATCCGGGAGCTGCAGAACCTGAATATTTCCGTCAGGCAGTTGGAGCGGCTCCTTTTGTGGATCTCCCAGGAAACCGCGGGAGAATTCCATACGACGCTGCCGGATGTGTGGATCAATGACAAGGACGAAGGACTCGGCTGGCTGCAGAATACGAGACAGATGCTGTGGGAAAAGGCCAGACATCTGCAGGACTATCAGAACATTCCGTTCTGCATTCTGAGTGCCGCGGCCTGGGTGGAAGACCATATCGCACAGAAGAACAATTCCGGAGAAGTTGCGGGAAGAGTGAATATGAGCCGCAGCTATTTCTCGACCAATTTCCGGCTGATTACCGGAGAGACGTTTAATGATTTCGTCCGGAAGGAACGGATGAACCGCGCCCGGGAGATCCTGCGCAGGGAGCCGCAGATACGGATTGCGGATCTTGCGGAAATGGTGGGCTATGAGGAACCGAAATACTTTACGAGACTGTTCCAGCAGGACACCGGGTACAGTTGTTCGGAGTATGCAGAACAAAAATCCAAAGGAGCAGATCCGGAATAATGGGAAATGCACATAAAATATGCGGGGAGATGAAATACCAGAGACAAAATAACAGATGTTCCGGATTTGCATGACATCCGTGAGTTGTTCGTCATGTGCAAAATATATAAATTATTCATAAAGAAATGCCCGATGTGGGCAGAATGCATGATGAACAGGAGGGGAATATGAAGAAGAACATGCAGAAGCTTCTGGCTCTGGGTCTTAGTTCTGCCATGCTGCTCTCTCTGGCAGGCTGCGGAAGCAGTCAGACAGACAGTACAGCGGCAGCTTCAACCGAAGATGCAGCAGTCCAGACGGAAGAAGCAAAGAGCACCAACAAAGAGGCGGCAGAGGCCGGAACCAATGCAGAGAAGGCATCGGACGATGCAGCATTCCAGAAATTTGATTCGCCGGTTACGATCAAGATCGGACAGCAGGCTTATCCGACCCTGTCCTTCCCGGACGGCGACACCAATGAAGACAACGTTTACACCCGCTATCTGAAGGATAACTTCAACATTGACGTGCAGGTCGAGTGGTCTGCAGCAACCGGAAACGACTACACGCAGAAGGTGAATATGTGCATCGCCAGCAACATGCTTCCGGATGGAATGCAGTGTGACCGCAAGTCCATGCTGGCAGCGGCAAAGGCAGGAGAACTCTATGATTTCACGGATCTGTTCCCGCAGGTCGCTTCCGCACAGGTTCGCGCGATCATGGATTCCGGAGACGGATCCGCTTATTCGTATTCGCTGTATGACGGCAGACAGGTCTGCACCGTCGGCGTAGACGTAGCAGCCTCCGGTGAGTCCATGGTCAACGTCCGCAAGGACTGGCTGGATGAGTACGGCCTGGAAGAGCCGGAAACGCTGGACGACATCGAGAATATTGCAAAGGTCTTCAAAGAGAAGAAGCCGGCAGGAGACAACACCATCCCGATCGCGGGACCGGATAAGAACAACAGCGTTTACAGCAACTTCCTGAATGCAGGAGTTGCAAGCTGCGGCTTCGAGCCGGTATTCGCAGCATACGATGCATATCCGGGATACTGGGTGAAGCAGGACGACGGCACCGTTGTCTATGGCACCAACACCGAGAACAGCCGCAAGGCCTTCGAGAGACTGGCAAGCTGGTATTCGGAAGGTCTGATTGATCCGGAAATGGGCGTTCGCGACAGCGAAGACGAGCAGATCAATGCAGGAAATGTCGGCATGTATTTCTGCGCATGGTGGAAGATCGGATACGGCATTACCGATGCTTACCGCAATGATCCTACGGCAAACTGGCAGTCCTACGTGGTACGTTCGGATGACGGCAAGTGGAACACCAGAGAGCAGTGCCCGGTTGCTTCCTACTGCATCTTCAATAAGGACATCGACGAGGATGTTGCAAAGGCAGGCCTGATCATCAATAACGTATGGGTTCGCGATGAGAACAAGCTGACCACCCAGTACGGACAGAATACCTCGATTTACTGGTATCCGCTCCGCAACTCCATGGGAGCTCTGGATGAGTGCGAGTATACCTACGATGCACTGATGCAGGTTCTGGACGGAGAGAAGACGGCAGAAGATTACAATGTCGGCTCTGACAGCCCGTTCAAGCTGATTTACAATGACTGCTCGACCGTCACCGAGTGCGTGCACGATTACGTTCCCGGAAGCGAAGAGCTCTCGATTGAGAACTTCGACATCGACAACAGCAACTTCCCGAGACTGTATTCCATTCTGGCAGGCGTAAAGCCTTCGGCAACCAATCAGAAGGACAAGAGCGTTTACAGCGTCTGCTACAGCCAGACTCCTACGATGGAGACCAAGTGGGCAAACCTGGAGACGAAGGAGAAGGAGATGGGCCTTCGCATCATTACGGGCAAGGATGATATCTCCGCATTCGACACCTATGTGGATCAGTGGACAGCAGAGGGCGGCAACGACATTATTGCAGAAGTACAGGCAATGGCTGATGCAGAATAAGCTTTACCTGCAGGATAGGGCGGCCTCATAAGAGGCCGCTCATTCTATACCCCGCTGAGACAGCTGGGTTGTAACAGATACAGCAAAGCATGAGGAGGAACTGGGATGAAAACTGGTTCAGTTTCAATCCGTAACAAGAAGGAAGCAGGCGGGAAAAAGCCTGTGAAAAAAGAAAAAATCGCAGTGTCACGCTCCCACAAGATTCTGGAATACAATTATTTTCTGATGTGTCTGCCGGGACTGTTATGGGTCTTCTTTTTCTCCATTGTCCCGATGAGAGGAATTATTCTGGCGTTCGAAGATTATAATCCGGGCCTTGGAATGTGGAAATCACCGCTGGTAGGACTGGATAATTTTAGATATTTGTTTGAACTGGCAGATGCCAAGCGCGTTATTATCAATACCTTCATCATTGCGGGAATGAAGATCATTTTCAACATTGTGGTGCCGGTTCTCTTTGCACTGATGCTCAATGAAGTAAAGTCCCTGCGATACAAGAAGCTGGTTCAGACGGCGGTATATCTTCCGCATTTCCTGTCCTGGGTTATTCTGGCAAGCGTCATTCTGAATATCTTCGGAAGTGACGGAATCGTCAATCAGATCCGCGGGATCTTTGGCGGAACGCCGCTGATTTTCTTCTCAGAGTCCAAATATTTCCGCGGACTGGCCATTGGATCGGATGTCTGGAAGGAATTCGGCTTTAACGCAGTCATCTATCTGGCGGCGCTGACGGGAATTGATCCCACACTGTATGAGGCGGCTGCCATTGACGGATGCGGCAGATTCAAACGGATCTGGCACATCACGATTCCCGGCATTGTTCCGACCATCGTGGTCATGACCGTCCTCGGAATGGGAAATGCACTGAATGCGGGATTTGATCAGATCTTCAACCTGTACAACCCGATGGTGTATTCCACGGGAGACATCATTGATACCTGGGTATACCGGATCGGCCTGGTAAATCTGCAGTTCTCGCTGGCAACCACGGCAGGCCTGTTTAAATCGGTGATCAGTTTCATACTGATTGCGGTATCTTATCTCATTGCCTATAAGGCGGCGGACTACAAGGTATTCTGAGACAATACGGCAGGTCCGGGATACGAGGACTGTCCCGGCATGTATGAGGAGGTTTAGAATGGGTGAAAGCGATAATGGACTCCGGATGGTGGAACATAAGTCCATCGGATCCAAAGTCTTTACGATTATTCTTTTTGTAATTCTCGGAATCATGGCCCTCAGCTGCCTGTATCCGATCTGGTATGCATTCTGCGTATCCATTTCCGATAAAACAGCGGCCAATTCCGGAATGGTAACATTGTATCCGGTCGGGTTCTCTACCATCGCATATCGTGAAATCATGAAGGATTCCACCTTCTTCCATGCGTTCGGCGTTTCCGTTCTGAGAGCCGGCTTCGGCACGCTGTTTACATTGCTGGTGCTGTGCCTGATGGCATATCCGCTTTCCAAGACGACGAAGCAGTTCCGGCTGCATGATCCGATTATGTGGCTGCTTCTGTTCTGCATGGTATTCAATGCAGGAGCGATTCCGTGGTATATGACCATGGTTTCCTATCGCCTCCTGGACAGCGTGGTCGGACTGATCCTCTGCGGATCGCTTCCGGTTTTCAATCTGATTATCGTCATCAACTTCTTCCGGGGAATTCCGGAGGATCTGGAGGACGCGGCAAGAGTGGACGGCGCAGGGCCGTGGCGCGTGCTGTTTCAGATTTTTATTCCGGTCTCCAAGCCGGTCATTGCGACCATGGTATTGTTCACCAGCGTAGGATACTGGAATGAATTCTTCCAGGGACTGGTTCTGTCGAGTAGTGACAAGCATTATCCGCTGCAGACCTATATCCAGCAGATGGTGGTCAACACGCAGAGCGTTGCCAATATGAGCCCGGATGAGATGAAGCTGATGAGTGCGCTGTCCAACAAGTCGCTGGATTCCGCGAAGGTATTCATCGCAATGATTCCGATGCTGATCATCTATCCGTTTATTCAGAAGTACTTCGTATCGGGAATGATGATCGGCGCGGTAAAGGGATAATTGGAAAGCAGTCTGCAGGATGTTATGATGGCAGTGCACACGTTGTGAGACGGTGATCAATCAGAATTGCAGCATCGGTGCGGACGCACCGGCTGTTACATTCGGCAAAAACGCTGTATACAGAAGAGGTATCAAGATGCTCTATCAGGAAAATGGAAAACTCTATCGCAGGTGCGACCGCGAGCTTTTATGCATTGAGGGCTGGGGGAATGGCCTGCGCGTTCGCAGTACAACGACAGGAAGAATCCGTGATCTGAATTACGGACTTCACGGAGAAAAGAAGGAGACGGCGGCCAGAATCTCCATAGAAGGAGAGTATGCAGAGATCGCAAACGGAGAGATCACCTGCAAAGTTCTTTCTACGGGGAAGCTTCGCTTTTTCAATGCGGAAGGGAAAATGATTCTGGAGGAATATGACAGGAACCGCTTCCGCAAGAACAATGAAGGATTCAGCAGCGCGCTGGAGCTGGATCCCAGAATGTATCATGCCATCCGCGGAACGGATGATTTCGCGCTGACGGTCCGCTTCGAGGCACAGGACGAGAAGCTTTACGGAATGGGCCAGTATCAGCAGACGAATCTGGATCTGAAGGGGTGCATCATTGAGCTTGCGCAGAGAAACTCGCAGGTATCGGTGCCCTTCGTTCTCTCCAGCTCGGGTTACGGAATGTTCTGGAACAATCCGGGTGTTGGCAAGGTGATGTTCGGCGCCAACCTCACGGAGTGGCACATGGAGTCCACCAAGCAGATGGATTACTGGATCTGTGCAGGAGATACGCCTGCACGGATTGAGGAGCAGTATGCTGATGTTGTCGGAAAGGCACCGGAGATGCCTGCGTATGGAACGGGCTTCTGGCAGTGCAAGCTCCGCTATCAGACGCAGGAGGAGCTCCTGTCTGTTGCGAGAGAATACAAGCGCCGCGGGCTTCCGGTTTCGGTGATTGTCATCGACTATTTCCACTGGCCTCATCAGGGAGACTGGTGCTTCGATCCGGAGTATTTCCCGGATCCGGAGGCCATGGTGAAGGAGCTTCATGAAATGGGAATGGAGCTGATGGTTTCGGTATGGCCGACCGTGGAAGAGGGAAGCGTCAACTACGAAGAGATCCGGGATAAGGGATATCTTGCGGCAACCGAAGAGGGGAACCGCCTCTCGCATCTCGGCAGGACCGCGTTCGTGGATATGACGAATCCGGATGCAAGAGCGTATGTCTGGAACAAACTGAAGGAGAATTACTCCAAATACGGCATCCGCATTTTCTGGCTGGACGAGGCAGAACCGGAATATACGAAGTACGAGTACGACAACTACCACTATGAGGCCGGCGCAGACCTTGAGGTGGGAAATCTCTACCCGAGAGAGTATTCCCGCATGGCCTATGAGGGCATGAAGCAGGAGGGAGAGAAGGAAGTCATGAATCTCGTGCGCAGTGCCTGGGCGGGAAGCCAGCGGTACGGGGCACTGGTCTGGAGCGGAGACATCGATTCGAGCTTCCTGTCGCTGCGGAATCAGTTTACGGCCGGCCTGAATATGGGCATGGCGGGAATCCCGTGGTGGACCACGGACATCGGCGGCTTCCACGGAGGCAATATCCATGATCCTGCGTTTGTGGAGTGCCTGATCCGGTGGTTTGAGTATGGAACCTTCTGCCCGGTGATGCGTCTGCACGGCTGCCGCGAACCTATGCTGGAGCCTCTGGGAACAACCGGCGGCGGATCCTGCCCGAGTGGAGCTGCGAACGAAGTGTGGTCGTACGGAGATGAGGCATGCGGGATTATGAGCCGGTACATCCGGCTTCGCGAGAGCATCCGCGGGTATGTCGCAAAAACCGCAGAGGAAGCGCATCAGAAGGGAACGCCGATGATCCGCACGCTGTTCTATAACTTCCCGGATGATCCGGAGGCATGGAAGGCGGAGGATGAGTTCTTCCTCGGGGAGGACCTTCTGGTATGCCCGGTGCTCTACGCAGAGAAGACGAGCCGCGGCGTGTACCTTCCGGAAGGAAGCCGCTGGATCCGCGTGAAGATCACGGATGAGGGCACAGAAAAGGGAGAGATCCTGGAGGGCGGAAGCCGTCTTGAAGAAAACGCTCCGCTGGATGTGATCCCCGTTTATGTAAAAGAAGACAAGTGGGAAGAGGTATTTGGAAAGTAAAATTTTTCCAAAACAAAAATGGCCCGGATCCTATCCATTGACGGTAGGGCCGGGCTTGTTTTGTGTAAATATCCGAAGGGTGGATTTTCGCAGAGCGTTATGAAATGACAAACAGGGCAGGAGAAAGGAAAACAATGAGTTTACTGGAGTTCAGGGAAGCCGGAATGCGGGTGTGTTTCCGGATCAATGAAGACAAGACGGTAGAGCTGGTGGATTTTTCCGCGGAAAAAGCACTGGAAACAGGAAAGAAAGCGGCGGAGCTGGAGAGACTTGAGCAGGGGGGCTGCATGGTGCCGCGGCTTCATCAGATTCTCTGCGTGCACCTGACCGGGGAGGGAACCACGGATGTGCATGCATACAAGCACAATACGGGCAGCGAATCGACGAGATTCCGCTATCGGAATCACACGGTAGAGGAATGTGAAAACGGACGGATTCTTACGATTGAGATGGAATCGGAGCACCGGCTTCATGCGGAATATCGGATGAGATTCTTCCGGGACATTCCGGTGGTCCGGGTGGAAACCACTCTCCGGAACGATGGAACAGAGCCGCTCGGACTGGAATACGTGTCCTCCTTCTACTATGGCGGTCTTTCCAAAAACGGGGAGGGCGTTTATTCCGATAAAACGGATCTGTATGTGCCGTACAACAGCTGGGCAAGCGAGGCACAGTGGAAGAAGGACGATATTCGTGATCTGGGACTTTCCGCGATGCCGATTGAAGGGTACAATCTGCCGGATACCAGCAACAACCGCTATCATTATGAGAATCTGGGTTCCTGGTCTTCCTGTGAACATCTGCCGATGGGGATGTGCGTCAATCGTGAAACCGGTGAGATCAGCTATTATGAAGTGGAGCATTCTGGATCCTGGCAGATTGAATTGGGATCGGATGTCGGAAGGAATCTGTACCTTGCCCTGATGGGACCGGATGATGAGACGCAGTGGTGGAAAAACCTGCAGCCGGGAGAGAGCTTCACGACAGTCCCCGCCGCATTCGGAGTCTGCATCGGAGGTCCCTCGGAGGCACTTGAGGAACTCACCAGATACCGCAGACAGATCCGCAGACCGAATCAGGATGATGTGGAATGCAACGTTGTTTTCAATGATTACATGAACTGCCTGATGGGAGATCCGACGGAGGAGAAGGAGAAAAAGATCATTGATCTCGCGGCGGAACTGGGCTGTGAGTATTACTGCATGGACTGCGGCTGGTATGACAAGGGACCCTGGTGGGACAGGGTCGGAGAGTGGAAGGAATCTCCGGAGCGTTTTCCTCATGGCGTACGAAGCGTAGCCGACTATGCACGGGCCAAAGGCATGAAGATGGGGCTCTGGCTGGAAATTGAGGTCATGGGCATTGCCTGCGAGCTGGCGGGGAAACTGCCGGACGACTGGTTTATCTGCACGCATGGAAAACGGAGAATTGATAATAAGCGCTATTTATTGGATTTCCGGAATCCGGAAGTGAGAAGGTACTGCACGGATGTCGTGGACCGCCTGATCGGGGAATACGGCGTAGAATTTTTCAAAATGGACTACAATGTCACGACAGGCCCGGGAAGTGATGTGAATACCGACAGCGTCGGAGACGCGATGCTGGAGCACTACCGCGCGTTTTATGACTGGATCCGTGAAATCTACCGGAAACATCCGGATCTTGTTGTGGAAGCCTGCAGTTCCGGCGCGCAGCGGATGGATTATGGAATCCTGTCCCTTCACAGCCTTCAGTCAACCAGTGATCAGACGGATTACGTTATCAATTCGTACATTGCAGCCAATGTGGTGTCTGCGGTCACTCCGGAACAGGCGGGAATGTGGGTGTATCCGTACCGGAATAAGCGGGAACACGTTATTTACAATATGGTCAACGGACTCCTGCTCCGGCCTTATGTAAGCGGACTTGTCTGGAATATGTCGGAAGAAAATCTGCGGCTCATGCGGGAAGGAATTTCGCTGTACAAGGAGAAAATCCGGAAGGATCTGCCGCAGATGGTGCCGTTCTGGCCGCTGGGACTTCACAATGTGCGGTCCGGGGTACTTGCCTATGGGCTGAGGGATGAGAAGAAGGCGTATCTGGCCGTATGGGGCGTGAAAACGCAGGATGCGGAGATTGACTTGTCCTGTCTGAATCTTTCGGAGGCAGCGGCGGCACGGGTGCTGTATCCGGGCACGGGCGATTGTGACTATGCCATGAAGGACGGGATTCTCCGTGTGCATCTGCCGCAGAAGGCATGCGCAAGGCTGTTCGAGATTGAAATCTGAAAGACGTGTTCCGGCCCCGCAGGCGCCATGTTTTCGGCGTCTGCGGGGCCGGAGCATTCTGGAGAGCATCCGGGATAAGGAGAAGTCCGGGACGGAAAACTGCCTGCGGCGGGAAGCTGCCTGACCGCAGCTGCCGCTTACCGGTGAGACTGGCGCGCTGCGTGCGGGTTTGCTATACTGGTGGCACGGATAAGGGAAACTATGCCACGAGGGGCCGGATACCGCGGCAGGGTGGCTTTGACGGAGAATTTACGGATAGAATTCATGTGATTCTGTCCTTCGGAAGACTGCGGAAACAGGAAATCCGATGACAGAAGAACGATTCACGGCAGGGGAATGACGGATATGCGTACAACGAACAAGAGCAGGAACATTATGGATGCAACGATGCAGATCGTGGCGGAGAAGGGACTTTCTTCTCTTTCCACGCGGCTGGCAGCGAGAAGGGCAGGCGTGTCAGACGGCCTGATGTATCGCTTTTTTGCCTCGAAGGATGATCTTCTGTATGCCTGCTTTGAGAGCGTGCACAAAGAGATTGCGGAGCTGTTCTCGGATCTTCCACAGCAGTTCGCCGCGATGTGCAGGGAGAGTGCGGGGGCGACCGGAATGCTGGCCGCAAACGTAGACGACATCGGGAGTGTGGAGCGCAAGAGCTATGAGGACGCGCTGACGCAGATCAGCCTGGGGGAGCTGCACCGGATCGGGCTGGAGCCGGTCGAAATCGTGCATCAGATCTGGGAGAAGTACTTCCGGTTCCTGATCCAGAACGATTATCGGACCCTGTTTTATTTTGAATACCGGAATTCCAGCTATATCAAGGACATCATGGCAGAGGATGAAGAGGCGCGAAACTCTTATTTTGAGGGCTTTGATGGAATCATTCAGCTCGGAGAACGGCTCTTTCATCTGAGCGAGCGCATCCCGCAGGACATTCTGTGGACCTACATTCTGGACACTTCGGGTACGTTTGCGGGGCGTATCATCCGCGGCGAGCTGCCGGGAACGGACAAGACCATCGATGAGATCTGGAAGCTGATGAGCGGCGGCCTTTCCGGTCTGTTTGCCGGGACTTTGAGATAAAAGACTTATCAAAACGTTTTCGGAATTAAGTAAAAAACGGAAACATCTATGATCGTTTTCTTAATAGAAGCTGTGTTAGAGTAGAGAGAGCATAAGGGAGAGTGTCGGAAGAAAAAGGCACGGAACCGCGTACATTCTCCCACTGGGGGCATCTGTGAGAGACATTTACTTTCTGACATTGATTCTGTTTTCTGCCTTTCTTGCGGGAGCGGCAGAGATGGCGAGGAGAAACCGGAAACCGATCGGCAGGGATGTCGCAAGACTTCTTGCAACTACGCTGCTTCCGATTCTGGGGAATCTCCTCCTTCTTTTTGCGGGTACGGCCGCATCCGCGCAGGCCGCCTATTTTCTGTATCTGGCCGGGACGGATGTGATGTTCCTGTACCTGATCCGTTTTACGGTCAATTACTGCAGCTATTCCGGAAGATACGCGAAGATTCATGGCGCGCTTCTGGTACTGACCATTCTGGATGTGCTTCAGATTGCGCTGAACCCGGTATTCGGGCAGGCGTATCATATCGTGAGAATCATTCTGCCGGGCGAGGGGGCTTACTTTGACCTGCTCTCGGGGCCCGGACACGTTCTGCATCTAATTCTGACCGGAATCTATCTTGTCATCGTGCTCGCGGCGCTGTTCGTTCGGATTTACCGCACGTCGGCACTGTACGCGGAGAAATACGTCATTGTTCTCAGCGCAATTCTTTTTACGACAGTCTGGCAGTTTTTCAGCATCTTCGGACACTGGCAGATGGACACGTCCATGATCGGTTATGCCGTCTGCGGTCTTCTGATTTTCTTCTTTTCCTTATATTACAAACCGGCGTTCCTTCTGTGGCGCATGATGCGGTCCATTGTATCGAACCTGAGCAATGCGATCTTCTTCTTTGATATGGAAGGACATTGCATCTACGCGAACCAGAGCGCGCTGGACTTCACCGGAGCGGCCGGAGAATCGGACGTGGAGGAGAAGCTTTCGGTGCTGCAGGAGCTCTTCGGGTTCTCCAATGAAGATCTCGGAGAGGAATTCGAACGGGATGTTGCGATTGCAGCGGACCGGGGCGAGCTCCTGAGAGGAAATGTGCACGGGACGGTGTTCCGGCCGCACGAGGAGTGTGACTGCAGACAGGATCACATGGGAGCGGAGGAACATCAGCTGTTCTACCACGTGGAATATCATATCCTGACGGACCGACACGGGAGAAAGACCGGTGTATTCTTCAGTCTGCAGGACCGCACGGCGGAGGAGCGGCGTTCGCGCTGGGAGTGCTACCGGGCGAGTCACGACATGATGACGGGGCTGTACAACCGGGACGGTTTCTGCGAAAAGGTTCGGGAGATTCTGGAGCATGATCAGGAAGAGGCCGGCGGGAAGAGTGAGCTGGTCGCGGGAAAATACCTGATTCTCGTCACGAACATCCGCAATTTCAAGATGGTCAACGAGCTCTTCGGAAAGAGTGACGGCGATCGTGTCCTCCGGGAGTTCGTCCTGATGCTGCAGGAGAACGCAAGGGAGGACAGTGTCCTTGCCAGACTGAACGGGGACCGGTTCGGGATTTTCTGCCGGGCGGACGGATTCGACGAGAACCGTCTGGAGCGCAGCATTCACACGGTGACACATCTTCTCGGGGATCAGTCCTTTCCGATCATTACGCATGTCGGAATTTACGAGGTGACGCAGCCGGAGCTTGCCATCACGGTGATGATTGACCGGGCGACGATGGCGGGCAGCAGCATCCGCGGGGAATACAATCAGAGAATCGCCTATTATGACAACAATCTGCGCAACAGTCTCCTCTGGGAGCAGAAGGTGGTCGGCGAGCTGGATCAGGCGATTGCGGACGGACAGATCGTTCCGTATCTGCAGGCACAGGTCAACCGGGATGGCGTCATGGAAGGCGCAGAGGTGCTGGTGCGCTGGAATCATCCGGAGGACGGTCTGATTCCTCCGGGAAGATTTCTTCCGGTTCTGGAACGGAACGGGCAGATTGCGCAGGTGGACCGCTGCATCTGGGAAGAGGCCTGCCGGATTCTTGCCAGATGGAAGCGGGAAGGGAAGGAGAGTCTGTATCTTTCCATCAATATTTCGCCGAAGGATTTCTACTTCATGAATGTCTATGAAACCATTACGGCGCTTGTGGAGAAGTACGGGATTTCGCCGCAGAATCTGCGTCTGGAGATCACCGAGACCGTGATGATGGATGATATGGAGAAGAGGCTCCCGCTGATCGAGAAGCTTCGCGAGTACGGTTTTCTTGTGGAGATGGATGACTTCGGAAGCGGCTATTCTTCGCTGAACATGCTCAAGGATATTCCGGTTGATATTCTGAAGATCGACATGGTCTTCCTGTATAAGACGAAGAATCCGGACAAGGCAATGAAAATCCTGCAGCTGATCATCGCGATGACGGAGCAGCTGGGCATCGGATCCATCACGGAAGGCGTGGAAACGAAGGATCAGGCAGGAATGCTGCGGGATATGGGCTGCCACATGTTCCAGGGATATTATTTCAGCAAGCCGATTTCCCTGCAGGATTTCGAGAAGAAGTACCTGGCGGCGTAAGGGATCAACGGATCGGTACAGCCGCCGGATGATTTCCGGATCTGACGCGCGGGGCCGGTTCTGCGGCAGATGCATGACAATAGGTTTGTGAAAGAGTGACAGAAAGGGCGGAACCTTTTCTGTCACTTTTTGCGTCTTGACCGGGCTGGGGGGCGTGGCGTATTCTTTTCTTACTTCGCAGCAGAGCCGGAGACCGATGCCGGAACACTTGCGAAGAACTGATTTCTTAACTGGAGCCATCTCTTGTTCCTGCAGTCAGCAGGTCAGGATGTCCGTTATGGATGCCCTGCTTTCAGACAGTGGGAGACATGAGGGAGGAAAGGCTCCGTCTCATTCTGCAGTCGCAGAACTGTTCCAACTTATCTGACAACAGAACACACTTCCTTTGAAAAGATCTACAGATTATTTGGGGATTTTTGCTTGCCAACCGGCCTGCGCTATGGTAATATTCTTTTTGCGTCTGACAGAGAACACGATCGAATAAACGGTTCCTGAACGGACAGAATGAAATATGCTGGCATGGCTCAGTCGGTAGAGCGTCGCATTGGTAGTGCGGAGGTCCCGGGTCCGATTCCCGGTGCCAGCTGATGATGGGAGATGAGATTGGAAACAGTCTCATCTCCCTTTGCGTGTACTACAAGCGGTGCGGATACGAGCCGGCTTTGTGCCCTCCCGGGGCCTGAATGAGAAGAAATTCAGTGCGGCAGTCATTTACTTTTGATTCAGGAAAGGAACGAGGGACACATGGAGTACAGAAGAAATCGGAGAAATCAGGACGAGGGACGGAACCGGAGTACGCCCGGAATCAGGAAGGAGCCTGACTGGCTGGATGAGGAGACGGAGGATTCCCGTGACCGGAAAGAAAACGGTTCCGTAGATTCTGGCAAAGGAGCATCCGTCAGGAGCGGAGGAAAGAAGCCGGGGCCAGTGATGATTGCGCTTCTGGCGGTTCTCCTGCTCGCAGGCTGCACACTGACGCTTCTGATTCTGCAGGTGACGGGCTCCAGTCGGCAGCAGGAGCAGCAGCGGATCAAGGAAGAACAGATGGCAAGGCAGCTGGAGGAGATTCAGATTTATCTTTCTTCGATGGATGAGACACTGGCGGGAGGACAGCTTTCTGCGGATGACGGAAGCTATGAGCGCCTGACAGCGGAGGTGGGAACACTTCAGAAGAATCTTACCGAGTATCGGGACAACAATGTCATTCAGGACGATTCCATCGGCGAGGATCTAGACGGTGTCATCGCGCAGCTTGACAGCATTCAGGAGAATCTGGAAGAAGAAAGGGAAGCGGCCAGAAAGCGGGAGCAGGACGATACCACTGACAATCAGCAGGCAGCAAGAGACCTGCAGAGTAATGTGGATTCGCAGCTTTCCTCCGTCCGGGAGGATATCCGGAAGCTGATTCAGGAGGCATCGGGGGAGAACAAGGCGGAATACAAGGAACTCCTGAATGTTTTAAATGGGACGGATACAGAGCTGGAGAGCCTGGAAAAGGAGATTGCGGCCGCACAGGAGAAGATGCAGAGCGCGATGAATCAGGGCTTTACCAGCATCGACGGAAGCGTCAGCGGCCTGAAAGGGTCTGTCGGCGGGGTGAAGGAGACGCTGGAGAGCGTCAAGGCGCAGCAGGCTGAACTGAAGACGCAGCAGGATACCCTGAAAGTGTCACTGGAAGCGCAGCAGAAGGAGCAGAAAGATGTGCTGGATGCGCTTGCCTCTGATCTCTCGGACCAGGAGAGGCATACGCTGGAACAGGTAAAGGAAACGGAAGCAAACCTTGAAAAGAGGCTGGAGGAAACCTCGGATGCGCTGAAAGAACAGCTGAGCGAGAGCGCTGGACGGCAGAAGGAAGGGCTGGATCAGTTAAAAGACCTCGCCGAAGACAGTCAAAAGGCAGAAGAGGGCCGAAAGGACCTGCTCGCCGGTATGGAGAAAATACAAAAGAGCCAGGAAGAAAGCGGCAGGACACTTGCTCTTGTACAGGAGAAGCTTGAGAAACTGAGTGGGAAAACTCCCGAAGAAGGGCCGGCAGGGCACCTTCATATTGACTGGGACGGAAACGAAGTGACCGCGGAGACGGCCCGCAGAGAGGGCGGATGCTTCCATACGCCGGTTTATCAGCTGGATGAGAGCGGCGAGCCTGCAGAGGATGAGAACGGGGAGAAAATCATCACGGGTTACAGGGCAAGCTGCCGCTACGTACAGTAATACCGCTTATCAGATTTATGTTTTCGTGAAAAGTTCTGCAGTAAGTCAGAGCCGGGACGGTGCCCTGACGGACAGAAAAAGAAATGCCGCCGGACGATTCGGGCGAGAAAGCGTCACAAGGCACCGCGGCATTTATCAAAAGAGCGTCAGGCGGACGGGAACAGCCTTCCGCGGTGAGGCAGCAGGACGGAAATGAGAATGCTGCCGAAAATCACGCAGCAGATCAGTTCTCCGGCACCGACCGTAAGGGCGAGAAACCAGAGAGCCCCGGGGATGGCATAGGCATAGCGGAGAACGAGCGGAATGATGATGCCGTTCGAGAGAACCGGCGGGAGTGTGCAGAGGAAGCGGTGCTTTCGCAGCATCCGGGTTCCGAGCGCTCCGAGGAGCGTTGCCAGGGTGCCGAATACGATATCCGGGAGTGCGGCGCCTGTCAGAAGATTGGCGAGAAGACAGCCGAGCGTGACGCCCGGAACGGCAGCAGGTGTGAAGAAGGGAAGGATGGTCAGAACCTCGGAGAAGCGAACCTGAATGGCTCCGCTTGCGAGATCAAAGCCCGCCGCCAGAGCAGTCAGAACAACGTAAAGAGCGGCGATCATGGCTGCCTGAATGAGAAAAAGAATACTGTGGGAATGGCTGCTGGAATGATTCATGATGAGATCTCCTTTAGTTTTGTGCGAGTGGGAAGGATTGGCGGACCGGAGACATGAAGGAGAGCTCCCTGCCAGGCGGTCGGTCTAACACTCGTTATGAGGCAACGGCTTCGCGGAGCAGGCCTGCCGGGCGGCAGATCTGAATTCCTGCGGAATCATTGCTGTTTCGGAAAGATAACGCAAGCGTTACCATAGCACCGCGGGAGCCAAAGCGCAAGCCCGCTGAAAGAGTAATTTCCACTTCGCCCCATGGAGTGGAAGTTACTTTTTCACTTCAGGCAAGCCAGCTGTAACAAAGACGTAACAGTTTTGCCTTCTTTTTTTGTTTGCAGTAAAATAGATTGACTATATATTTTTGTCCTGCACCGGAAGGATCCGGCGCAGAGCGATCTGCAAATGAAAGGAACTGATAGAAATACTGCCTATGAACTACGGAAGACAGGGACTTGTCAAAAGACAAAAGAGTCTGAATTCCAGGAGCAGGAAGAGGGCGAACAAGGTCGGACTGATTTTCGGGATGGTGCTGTTCCTCCTGATGGTCGGCGTAGTCGCCATGGTGTCCTGCGTGGGGCTGGGAGCATTCCGGGGAATTCTGGATTCTGCGCCGGATATCAGCAACATCGATGTCACACCGACGGGATACTCGACCTTTGTCTATGACAGCCAGGGCAATCAGACGGCAAAGCTTGTATCGACGGATTCCAACCGTATCCCGGTTACGCTGGATATGGTGCCGAAGGATCTGCAGCACGCTTTTGTGGCCATTGAGGATGAACGGTTTTACCAGCATCCCGGCATTGACGTGCAGGGCATCATCCGTGCGATGGTGATCGGCGTGACGACGGGGCACTTCTCGGAGGGCGCCAGCACGATCACGCAGCAGCTGATCAAGAACAATGTTTTCACGGGATGGACGGACGAATCCTTCTCGGAGAGTGTGCGGCGTAAAATTCAGGAGTGGTATCTTGCCATTGAGCTTGAGAAGACGATGAGCAAGGACGATATACTTTTGAATTACATGAACACCATCAACCTGGGCCATAATACGCTCGGCGTAGAGGCTGCGTCCCGAAGATATTTCGGCAAATCCGTGAGCAAGCTGAACCTCTCGGAATGTGCGGTGATCGCGGGCATCACGCAGAATCCTACTTATTATGATCCGATCACGTATCCGGACCACAACAAGGAGCGCCGCGCGCAGGTCCTGAAGAACATGAAGGATCAGGGATGGATTTCTCAGGATGAATATGACGAGGCAATGGCGGATGACGTGTATTCCCGCATTCAGCTGGTGGACAACAACACCAACGACAATGCCATCAACTCTTATTTCGTCGATGCACTGACGGAAGAGGTGCTGAAGGATCTGATGGATAAGGGTTACACGGAGACGCAGGCGTATACGCTTCTGTACAGCGGCGGCCTCAACATCTACTCTACGCAGGATCCGGATATTCAGACGATTGTGGACGAGGTGGTCAATGATGAGGCGAATTACCCGAACGGAACCAGATGGTATCTGAACTACCGCCTGACCGTGCAGAGCTCCGACGGAACCCTGCACAACTACAGCACGGAGATGATGGAGAGCTATTTCAAGCAGTCCAATCCGTACTTCACATTGATATTCGACACCAAGGACGATGCCAGGGCCTGCGAGGAGGAGTACAAGAACGCGGTGGTTGGCACGGGCGACACGGTTCTTGCCGAGAGCGAGAACATCACGCCGCAGCCGCAGGTTTCGCTGACGCTGGAGGATCAGCACACCGGAAACGTTCTGGCAATTTCCGGCGGACGGGGCGAGAAGACCGCAAACCGCACGCTGGACCGCGCAACGGATTCGGTGCGCCAGCCGGGATCCACCTTCAAGGTGGTTTCCACCTACGCGCCGGCGCTGGATGCGGGCGGCATGACGCTGGCTACCACGCAGAACGATGCTCCTTATTCCTATGCGGACGGGACACCGGTCCGCAACTGGTACGGAGAGTCCTACCGCGGACTGTCCTCGCTTCGTCTCGGTATTCAGAACTCCATGAATATTGTGGCGGTGAAGACACTGGTGGATATCACCCCGCAGCTCGGATATGAGTATCTCCTGGACTTCGGCTTCACCACGCTGGTGGACAACGAGGAGATCAACGGAAAGGTTTATTCCGATATCCAGCCGACCCTGGCACTCGGCGGCATCACCAAGGGCGTCAAGAACATTGAGCTGAATGCGGCCTATGCGACGATTGCAAACGGCGGCGAATACATTGAGCCGAAGATGTACACCAAGGTGACCGATCACGACGGAAACGTCATTCTGGACGCGGATGAGATCCGGCAGAAGAGAAGAGTTCTGAAGGAGACAACGGCGTGGCTTCTGACCTCTGCAATGGAGGATGTCGTCACCAAGGGTACCGGTACGAGAGTCAACTTCGGCACGACGCCGATCGCCGGTAAGACGGGAACCACTTCGGATGAGAACGACGTCTGGTTCGCGGGCTACACCAATTACTACTGCTGCACCACCTGGGCAGGCTATGATGAGAATACGGACCTGGTAGGTTCGGAATCCGGAATTGCGAAGACGATCTGGAGAGGCGTCATGGAAAAGGTGCATGAGAATCTTCCGGCATCGGACTTCACGAAGCCTTCGGGCATTGTACAGATGACGGTCTGCAGACTTTCCGGAAAACTTCCGGTGGCGGGCCTGTGCGACAGCACACTGACCACGGAGTACTTCGACGAAGACAATGTTCCGACGGAGAAGTGTGACGTTCATTATGAGGGAACGATCTGCGCATACTCCGGACTTCCGGCGACGGATGAGTGCCCGTTCAAGACGACAGGAGTTGCAACGTTTGATGAATCCGGCCTGCACTGCATCCACACGGCGGAATTCATGGCACAGCCGAATATTGCGGATATTCTGGCGCAGGAGCAGCAGGAGATGGATCAGGCGGCAGCGGAGGCCGCGGCGAACGACGCGCAGGCATCCCTGGATGCGGCGAACAGCACGCTTCAGGAAGCGAGCAACAATCTGCAGGCGGCGCAGGATGCACTGGTAGCAGCTCAGCAGAGCGGCGATGCCAATGCGATTGCAGCGGCGCAGGCAACGGTAGATACGGCAGCGAATAACTACAACGTGGCCGTTCAGCAGCAGGCAGCGGCGCAGCAGGCGCTGCAGTCCGCGCAGAACGGATCTTCTGGAACCGGTCAGACATCGGGTGATGGCTCGGCAGGCGTGGCGGATCCGAATGCGGCGGCACCTGCGGGGTGACGGAGAACTGTTTTGCCCATACGGCGGAACCCGGATCAGACTGTGCACAGGAGCATCTGCAGGTTGAGACCAATGTGAATGGACACGGGACAATGACGGCAGGCAGCATGCAGCATTCGGGAACAGCAGTATTTTGAAAATGATTGACAGGGACGCACGGGAAATACAGGAAAGTGTTTCCCGTGCGTCTTTGTATCTGTCCGGCATGGTGAACAGGCTGCATCGGGAACCTTCGCTGAAGATCCGGATGGAAGGTGCGGTCTCGGTTTTTCGGCGGGATGGTTTCCTGCGGCATGCTCCCTGAGAAGTGGACTGCCGGGCAAAGGGGAGAGCTTCGTTCAGAAAAAGAGGAAACGAAATGGCATATTACACGATACAGAGGACCGGCTGCGGGGAATATGAGGAGAAAAAATCCAGGTTTCTCGGCGAGGCGATTCCGGTTCAGACGGAAGAAGACGTGCAGGAGGAGCTCACACGGATCCGGAAGCATTATTACGATGCGAGGCATCACTGCAGCGCGTATGTGCTGGGAGAGAAGCGTGACCGGAAGAAGGCTTCCGATGACGGAGAACCGCAGGGGAGCGCAGGCCTTCCGATCCTGAATGTGATTGAGGGGGCGCAGTGTACGGGAGTCCTGATCGTAGTGACGCGGTATTTCGGAGGGACGCTTCTCGGAACCGGCGGGCTGGTCCGGGCCTACACGAATGCGGCGAAGGCGGCCCTTGCGGATGCGGGACCGGTGTGCATGCGGGAGGGAGAGATTCTGGAGATCGCAATGGACTATTCTTTTCTGGATCCGGTGCGCTATTTTCTGGAGCGTGAAAATATTCAGAGCGAGGGCATTGACTACTCGGAGCGCGTGACGCAGAGGATTGTCGTGCCTGAAGAGAAGGTTCCTGTAGTCCAAAACGGCATGCAGGAGCTCTCGAGCGGTAAAATCGCGGTGAAATCTCTGCAAAAGGGCTTCTATGGCTTTGACAGTGCAGGCATGCTGGATTAAACTTAAAAAGTTATAACGATTCACGGCAGAAATCACCATGCGCGGAACCGTTACAAATTGTATAAAACTATGACATGAGAGGAGGTGGTTTTAATGGAACGAAGTACACCCGACAGTCCCGTCCCCGGGCAAAGCTGCATTAAAATCACACAAGGAGGATTCATGTCATGGATCTCAGAGAAGAAGAGGAACAGAAGAACGAGAAGCTTTTGACGGAGCTTCTGGAATCCAAGCAGTACACGAAACTGCGCCAGGCAGCGGCGGAAATGCAGGCGGCGGATATCGCCGCGATCATGGACGACATGGAGGACGAGGACTCCCTCAAGATTTTCCGGATTCTGCCCAAGAGCATGGCGGCGGATGTTTTCGCCAATCTGGAGCTGGATGACCAGCAGTACATCATTCAGTCTCTGTCCGATAAGGAGGCCTCCAACATTGTCGACAACCTGATGGCCGATGATGCGACGGACCTTCTGGAGGAAATGCCGGCGAACGTCGTCAAGAAGATTCTGGCGAATGCAAGGCCAGACACGCGGGCGGACATCAATCATCTGCTCCGCTATCCGGAGGATTCCGCAGGCTCGATCATGACGGTCGAGTATGTGGATCTGAAAGAGGACATGACCGTTGAGGATGCCATTGAGAGGATCCGCAAAATCGGACTGGATTCGGAGACGGTCAACATCTGCTACGTGCTGGATCAGGAGCGCGTCCTCGTGGGAACCGTGGCGCTGCGGTATCTTCTGATCCGCAAGCCCGAGGAGATCATCGGCGACATCATGAATGAGAACGTCATCTCCATCGGGACCATGGTGGACCAGGAAGAAGTCGCGGACATGTTCCAGAAATACGACTTCACGGCCATGCCGGTCGTGGACAATGAGAACCGTCTGGTCGGCATCATCACCATCGACGATGTCATGGATATCATGGAGGAAGAGGCGACCGAGGATATCGAGAAGATGGCCGCAATCGTCCCTTCTGACAAAACCTATTTCAAGACATCAATCCTGGAAACTTATAAGAACCGGATGCCGTGGCTTCTGATCCTGATGATTTCGGCGACCTTCACGGGCGCCATCATTACGAGTTACGAAAACGCGCTGTCGGCCTATGTGGTTCTGACCGCGTACATCCCGATGCTGATGGATACGGGCGGAAACGCGGGCTCCCAGGCATCGGTTTCTGTCATCCGCGGCCTGTCGCTGGATGAGATCGAGTTCAGGGATCTGCCGCGGGCCCTGTGGAAGGAGATCCGGGTTGCCGCGATGTGCGGCGTGACCCTGGCAGCCGCGAACTTCTTCAAGCTTCTTCTGATTGACCGCCTGCCGGTCGAGATCGCGCTGATTGTCTGCCTGACGCTGGTGATCGTCGTGGTTTTCGCCAAGACCATCGGCTGCTGCCTGCCGCTTGTGGCCGCAAGAATCCATCTGGATCCCGCGGTGATGGCATCGCCTCTGATCACAACCATCGTGGATGCAGTGTCGCTTCTTACCTATTTCCAGATTGCAACGCATATGCTGCATCTCGCCGTATAGTGGACGCTGGCAACCCGCGTGGGCGTTCTATGGAGGCACATTGTGAATTGTCTGCAGTTTGGCCGTGGCAGAGAAGAGCATCGGATATTTCGGGTGTCGGGCTTTTGAGTGGCCACACGTAGGATTTCTCTCGAAATAAAATATAAGAAATCAAGCTGCATGAAGTATTGAGCAACAGTAAAAAGGTACTGCCTTCACGAAAAGCGAAGAGCAGTACCTTTTTTTGACGGATATTTTTTGTTTTGAGCTTTTTTATTGCTTCGCGGCAGCGGCCTCTGCTTGGGCTTTCATATTCGCGGAGATCTGAGCGCGCTTCCGGAGGCGGGGATCCAGAATCTTCTTGCGAAGGCGCAGATGCTTCGGCGTCACTTCGAGAAGCTCGTCGGTGTCCACATACTCGATGGCCTGTTCCAGACTCATGATCTTCGGCGGAACCAGACGGAGTGCCTCGTCGCTCGAAGAGGTACGGGTGTTCGTGAGGTGCTTCGTCTTGCAGACGTTGACTTCGATGTCCTCGGACTTGCCGGATTCTCCGATGATCATGCCGGAGTAGACATCCTCGCCGGGGCCGATGAAGAGAACGCCGCGCTCCTGCGCGTTGAACAGACCATAGGTGACGGCCTGACCGCTCTCGAAGGCAATGAGGGAGCCCTGCTTGCGGTAGGTGATGTCTCCCTTGTACGGCTCATAGCCTGCAAAAATCGTATTCATGATGCCGTTGCCCTTGGTGTCGGTCATGAACTGTCCGCGGTAGCCGATCAGTCCGCGGGACGGAATCTTGAACTCGAGGCGCGTGTAGCCGCCGTTTGCCTGTCCCATGGATACCAGCTCGCCCTTCCTCTGCCCGAGGACCTGGATGACGTTTCCGGAGAACTCGTCCGGAACGTCGATGATGCACTGCTCCATCGGCTCGAGCTTCCTGCCGTTCTCGTCGTACTGATAGATGACCTCTGCCTTGGAGACGGCGAATTCGTAGCCCTCGCGGCGCATGGTTTCGATCAGAACGGACAGGTGCAGCTCACCGCGGCCGGAAACCTTGAAGGAATCGGTGGTGTCCGTGTCCTCCACGCGAAGAGAAACATCGGTGTTCAGCTCGCGGTACAGACGGTCGCGGATGTGGCGGGAAGTGATGTACTTGCCGTCCTTGCCCGCGAGAGGAGAGTCGTTGACGTTGAACGTCATGGAAATCGTGGGATCCTCGATCTTCGGGAAGGGGATCGCTTCGATCTTCTCCGGTCCGCAGATGGTATCGCCGATGTGCATCTGCTCAATGCCGGAGATGGCGACGATGGAACCCATCTTCGCTTCCTGAACCGGAACCTTCTGCAGGCCCTCGAACTCATACAGGGTGTTGACCTTGCACTTGACGCATTTGTCGTGGTCGTGGTGGTTGACGAGAACGACGTTCTGACCGACGCGGATCGAGCCGTTGGAAACCTTGCCGACGCCGATGCGGCCGACATAGTCGTTGTAGTCAATCGTGGAGATCAGCACCTGGGTCGGTGCCTCCGGATCTCCCTCGGGGGCCGGGATGTGCTCGATGATGGTCTCGAACAGGGGCTTCATGGAAACTCCCGGGCTTCCGAGATCCAGTGTGGCAATTCCGGACTTGGCGGAAGCAAAGACGAACGGGCAGTCAAGCTGCTCGTCGTTTGCGCCGAGATCCATCAGAAGCTCCAGAACCTCGTCGATGACCTGCGTCGGACGTGCGCCGGGACGGTCGATCTTGTTGATGCAGACGATGACGGCAAGGCCGAGGGCCATTGCCTTGGAGAGAACGAAGCGAGTCTGCGGCATAGGACCCTCAAAGGCATCCACAACGAGAATGACGCCGTCCACCATTTTCAGGACGCGTTCCACCTCGCCGCCGAAATCGGCATGGCCGGGGGTGTCAAGGATGTTGATCTTGACGCCGTTGTAATTGACGGCAGTGTTTTTACTGGTAATGGTGATGCCGCGCTCACGTTCGATGGCTCCGGAGTCCATGACACGGTCCGCGACCGCCTGATTCTCGCGGAATATGCCGCTCTGGCGCAGCAGACCGTCAACCAGCGTCGTTTTGCCGTGGTCAACGTGAGCAATGATGGCAACGTTTCGGACGTCTTCTCTTTTCTGAATCATAAAAAACCTCTTTGTGGCAGTCATCAGGCGCACCCGGCCCCATGCAGGGCCGCGGACAGGATCCAGACAGCTACCTTAATATAATGCAAAAACGGTACATTCCAAACCGGACGATTATAGCATTGCAAAAGCGAACATGCAACATGGATTGAAGGGAAACGATATGGTAAAATAACTGCAAACGTATACCCGGACGAATCTGTCTGCCCGAAGGGGCAGGCGGGGGGGACGCCGGGAGAGCAGGAAGCGGACAGGAGGCAGCATGAGCAGAATCATCCTTAAACTCAGCGGAGAAGCGCTGGCAGGAGAGAAGAAGACCGGATTCGATCTCGAGATTGTGGAGAGGGTTGCCGGTCAGGTGAAGAAGCTGGTCGATGAAGGCAACGATGTCGGCATCGTGATCGGCGGCGGCAATTTCTGGAGAGGAAGAACGGGAACGGAGATTGACCGTGTGAAGTCGGATCAGATCGGAATGCTTGCGACGGTGATGAACTGCATTTATGTTTCGGAGGTGTTCCGCGGAGCTGGGATGATGACCAACGTCCTGACCCCGTTTGAAGTGACCGGCATGACGAAGCTTTTCTCGAAGGACCGGGCGAACAAGTATTTTGCCCGCCACATGGTTGTCTTCTTTGCGGGCGGCACGGGACATCCGTATTTTTCCACGGACACCGGCGTTGTGCTGCGGGCCATTGAGGTGGACGCGGACTGCATTCTGATGGCGAAGAACGTGGACGGCGTGTACGATTCGGATCCTGCGAAGAATCCGGACGCGAAGCGCTTTGACGTGCTGCCGATTCAGGAGATCATTGACAACAATCTGCAGGTCATTGACATGACGGCTTCGATTCTTGCAAGAGACAATCACATGCCGCTGCGCATTTTCGATCTGAACGAAGAGAACAGCATCATTCACGCGGCAGGCGGGAAGTTCAACGGAACGACGGTGACAGTAGATTAACAGCGAAACAGGGAGATGACGACAATGAGTGATCCGAAGATCAAAGTTTACGAAGACAAGATGAACAAGGCAATCGAGTTTCTGGAGTCTGACCTTCAGACCGTCCGCGCGGGACGTGCGAATCCGCACATTCTGGACCATGTCCGCGTGGATTATTACGGCGCGCCGACCCCGATTCAGCAGGTTGCGAACGTTTCGGTTCCGGAGGCACGCATCATTCAGATCCAGCCCTGGGACAAGAATCTGATCAAGGACATCTGCCGTGCCATCCAGATGGCGGATATCGGCATCAATCCGACCAGCGACGCGACCATGGTACGCCTTGTTTTCCCGGAGATGACGGAGGAGAACCGCAAGAATCTGGTGAAGGACGTCAAGAAGAAGGGCGAGGAGTCCAAGGTTGTCATCCGCGCGGCAAGACGCGACGGCATGGATGACTTCAAGAAGCAGAAGAAGGCGGCGGAGATTTCCGAGGACGCAGAGGCACAGCTGGAAGATGAGCTGCAGAAGCTGACGGATGATTTCATCAAGAAGGTAGACGGAATCATCGAGAAGAAATCGAAGGAGATCATGACCGTATAACTCGCAGCCGATTAATGCCGGCTGCTCCTTATCCGAGCACGGCACCTCATGGTGCTGTGCTCCCGCATCGGAGAATCCGCCTTCGCAAAATTCTCCTCGCGCACGAAAAGCCGTCGGCTGCCTTTTATGAGGATATGATATGTCAGATGAATATAAGATTCCGGCGCATGTCGCCATCATTATGGACGGCAACGGGCGCTGGGCAAAGAAAAGAGGACTTCCCCGCACGGCGGGACACGCACAGGGAGCCCGTGTCGTGGAGCAGATTCTGGAAGATGCCGACCACATGGGAATCAAATACCTGACGGTCTACGCGTTTTCCACGGAGAACTGGACGAGACCGGATGCAGAGGTCAAGGCTCTGATGAATCTCCTGCGGACCTATATGAAGACTTCGCTTGCCAAGTGCGCGAAGAACAATGTCCGGATCCGCGTGATCGGAGACAAGTCCTGGCTGGATGAGGACCTGCAGAGGAGCATTGCGAATCTGGAGGAGTCCACGAAGAACAACACCGGCATCGGCTTCCAGATCGCAATCAATTACGGCGCGAGAGATGAGATGCGCCGTGCCGTGCAGAAGCTTGCGGGCAAGGTGCAAAGAGGAGAGCTTTCTCCGGAAGAGATTACGGAGGAGACCATCTCGAACGAACTGGATACGGCGGGAATCCCGGATCCGGATCTTCTCATCCGCACCTGCGGAGAGGAACGCCTTTCCAACTTCCTCATGTGGCAGCTGTCGTATTCGGAGCTGTATTTTACCGATGCGGCGTGGCCTGATTTTACAAAGGAAGAGCTGGAGAAGGCAGTGGATGCCTATAATCACCGGGAGCGCCGGTTCGGCGGACTGATGAAGTAGGCAGGACAGAAGGCAGAGCCGGGAGCCATGCGGGCGGCGTTTTCCGGCGGAAGGAATGCCATAAGGCGTGAAAGGCAACTATGAAGAAAAGAGTCATCAGCGGCATCGTCATTACAATTCTGGCAATCGGCCTCGGACTGTGCGGGGGACTGCCTCTCGGACTGGTACTGATGGTGTGTGCCCTGATCGGTTATTATGAGCTGACAAGGGCAATGAAGGTTCATGATCCGGAGAAGGAGAGCTGCAACATTCTGGAAGTGACGGGGCTTGTCATCGGGGCTGTGTATTATCTGGCACTCCTTTATTACGGGGAAACCCTCGGCGCAATCGACAGGAGCGGACACATCCTGACCTGGGGATCCGTGAATGCAATGCCGTTCATCCACCGGGCCAATTCGCTGGCACTCGTTGCGATTATGGGACTGTTCCTTCTGAATATGGCCGTGTATGTTTTCACGTTCCCGAAGTATCATGCGGATCAGGTGATCGGATCGATCTTTTCCTTTATTTATGCGCCGATCATGATCTCCTGCATTTACCGCTCGCAGTTCCTTCCTTATGGAAAATTCGTGTATGCCCTGATTTTCTTCTGCGCGTGGATCTGTGATACCTGCGCCTGGGCGGCCGGGCGTGCCTTCGGAAAACACAAGATGACACCGGTGCTCTCTCCGCACAAGACCGTGGAAGGGGCCATCGGAGGAATCTGCGGCGGAACGCTTCTGTGTGTGTTTGCGGCATACCTGATCAGCGTTCTGGTGCCGGGAGAGAATCTCTATGGGGCGTTTATCGTCATCGGCATTGTCGGCAGTATCATCGGCATGGTGGGGGATCTGGCGGCCTCTGCGATCAAGCGCAATCACGGCATCAAGGATTACGGCAAGGTGATTCCGGGACACGGCGGCATTATGGACCGGTTTGACAGCATTATTTTCACGGCGCCGGTGATCTACACGCTGGGCGTGCTGTTTCTGGAAGTGCTAAGATAACGCCACGTTCGCCTGTCCGGAACAGGCATATTTTTCGTAACGGTTCAGCGCATCTCGAATTTCCGGCGGAAATCCTCAATGTCACCGCCAGGAGGTGCTTTGCGCACTGGCCGTCTGCCGGTTTCAAATGTAAATCGACGAGTGCTGAACAGTTACCATATTATTGGATAAGAGGGGGAGTGAGGGCTGCGGCCAGCACTCCCTTGTTTCGGAAAAGGAGCAGGGAAGATATGGAAGAGCAGAAGAGAATTGCCATCATCGGTTCCACCGGATCCATCGGAACGCAGGCGCTGGACATTGTGCGGACGTATCCGGAGAGGCTGAAGGTCACCGCGCTTGCGGCGGGACGGAACGTTTCGAAGATGGAGGAGCAGATCCGTGAATTCCACCCGGAGCTGGTCTGCATGTGGAGCGAAGAGGCGGCCGGAGACCTTGCGGACCGCGTGAAGGACCTTCCAGTGCGCGTTGTCTGCGGCATGGACGGCCTGTGTGAGATTGCGGTGATGGAGCACAGCGATATGTTCCTGAATTCCGTGGTCGGCATGATCGGCATTCAGCCGACGCTCGCCGCCATCGGCGCGGAGAAGACGATCGCGCTCGCAAACAAGGAGACGCTGGTGACCGCGGGGCATCTCATCATCCCCGCGGTGGAATCCATGGGCGTGGAGCTTCTCCCGGTGGACTCGGAACACAGCGCGATTTTCCAGTGCCTGAACGGAGAGCCGCATGAGAGAATTGACAAGATTCTCCTGACCTGCTCGGGCGGAACCTTCCGCGGGAAGAAACGCGGGGATCTCGCACACAAGCATGTCGCGGAGGCTCTGAACAATCCGAACTGGGACATGGGAGCCAAGGTCACCATTGATTCGGCGAGCCTTGTGAACAAAGGCCTCGAGGTCATGGAGGCGAAGTGGCTGTTCGGCGTGGATGTGGACCGCATTCAGGTGGTGGTGCAGCCGCAGAGCATCATGCACTCGGCCGTCCAGTATGTGGACGGCTCGGTGATGGCGCACCTCGCTTCGCCGGATATGCGGCTTCCGATCCAGTATGCGTTCTTTTATCCGGACCGCCTGCCGCTTGCAATCAAGCCGCTGGATCTGTTCGAGCTGGGGAGCATTGTCTTCGAGAAGCCGGACAAGGAAACCTTCCGAGGACTTCCGCTTGCTTACCGCGCGGCACATGCGGGCGGCTCCATGCCGACGGTTTTCAACGCGGCCAATGAAGAAGCGGTGAGCCATTTCATGAAGGACGAGATCGAATTTCTGGATATCTATGACCTCATTGAGGCGGCGATGGACGCGCATGACGTGATCGCGAATCCGACGCTGGACCAGATTCTCGACACGGAGAAAGAGGCAAGAGAGAGCGTCCGGGAATGCATCGCGCGCCTGAGAAGAGCGTAAGGAAAAAGCGGATCAGGGGGCGATCTTGTGACGGAGTCTGCGGAATTCAGGAGAAGCTTTTATAAAAAAGACGCATGATTATCAGTATTCTTATTTTTCTGATCATCTTTTCGGTGATCGTAATCGGACATGAATTCGGACACTACGCGGTGGCAAGGCGCTGCGGAATCCGGGTGAAGGAATTTGATATCGGCATGGGGCCGGTCCTTTTCCGGAAAAAGGGAAAGGAAACGGACTTCTGCATCCGGGTGTTCCCGATCGGCGGAGCCTGCCTGTTCGACGGCATGGAGTCTATGTATGATCCGGACAGTGTGGCGGGTCCCTCCGGGGAGAAAGATTTTGCCTCAGCGAGGGAAAAGGACGCGGATCCGCACGCCTATCCCAATGCGAGTGTGGGAGCCAGGATGGCAACGGTCCTTGCGGGACCCATCGCCAACTTCCTGATCGGACTCGTGTTCGCCATTGTCATTGTCGCTTTTTCCGGGACAGATCTTCCGGTGGTCCGCGAGGTCATGGACGGGTCCGCGGCGCAGGAGGCGGGGCTGGAAGCCGACGACACCATCTGCGCGATCAATGGCGAGCCCATTCACATCTACCGCGAAGTGCAGCTTTTCTCTATGATGAACTACGGCGAGCCGCTGCGGATCACCTATGAGCGGGACGGAGTGAAGAATACCGTGACGCTGACGCCGCGCTACAACGAGGAGGCAGGGCGCTATTACATCGGCCTCATCGGCTCCGGACAGTATATCAAGTGCGGACCGCTCCAGACCTTCCGGTATGGCTTCTATGAGGCGGAGTACTGGGTGAGGGCGACCTTCAAGTCGCTCGGTCTGATTTTCCGCGGACATTTCTCCGCCGATGATCTCTCAGGACCGGTCGGGATCGTGAAGGTGGTGGACGACACCTATGAGACGACGAAGCCGTACGGACTCTCTGCGACGGTGCTCTCGTTCCTCAGCCTTACCACGCTTTTGTCCATCAACCTCGGAATCATGAACCTTCTTCCGATTCCGGCACTGGACGGCGGACGGTTCCTCCTGCTCCTCGTCGAGATGATCCGCGGGAAGAAGCTCTCCCCGGACAAGGAAGGATACGTAACGCTGGCGGGGGTCGTGATCCTGATGGCGGTCATGGTATTCGCACTGTTTAACGATGTGAGCAAGTTTTTCCGGTAAAATTGCCGGGAAACAGGAATGTCACGGCACAGCCGTGGCGAAAATATAGCAGAAAAGGCAGAAAAGCCGAGGGTGTTCACGGCGAAAAAATCAATGTGTCGTGAATGTTCAGGGTGAAGAAGATGAATGGCCGCAAGTGTCCACGGAGAACAAGGATCAATGCGCCATGAATGTTCACGGTGGAAAAAGATCAATGCGCCGCAAAAAGGCCGCGGCGGGGAAGGGCAGGAGAACAATGAGCGAAGATACGTTCCGGCAGCATACGAAGACCGTCCGCATCGGAAATGTCACGATCGGCGGAGGCAATCCGATTGCAATTCAGTCGATGACGAATACGAGGACGGATGACGTCAAGGCAACCGTGGCACAGATTCTGCGTCTCGAAGAGGCGGGATGCGAGATCATCCGCTGCACGGTTCCGGATGAGGAGTGTGCGAAGGCCATTTCGGAGATCAAGAAGCAGATTCACATTCCGCTGGTCGCGGACATTCATTTTGACTACAAAATGGCGATTGCCGCCATGGAAAACGGTGCGGACAAGATCCGCATCAATCCCGGCAACATCGGCGGGGAGGACCGCATCCGCGCGGTGGTGAGCTGTGCGAAGGAGAGAGGAATTCCGATCCGTGTCGGCGTTAACTCCGGTTCGCTGGAGCGCAACCTCGTGGAGAAGTACGGCGGCGTCACGCCGGAGGGCCTTGTGGAGAGTGCCCTCGACAAGGTGGACATGGTGGAGCGGTGCGGCTATGACCGGATCGTCATCAGCATCAAGTCCTCGGATGTTCTCACCTGCGCGAAGGCACATGAGCTTCTGGCCCGGAAGACCGATTATCCGCTGCACGTCGGCATCACCGAGGCAGGGACGACCTACGGCGGCCTCATCAAATCTTCGGTGGGCCTCGGCATCATTCTCTATGAGGGAATCGGCGACACGATCCGCGTCTCGCTCTCCGGCGATCCGGTGGAAGAGGTCCGCGCGGCCAAACGGATCCTCCGCGATCTGAAGCTTCGCGAGGGCGGCGTTGAGGTGACGTCCTGCCCGACCTGCGGCCGCACGAGAATTGATCTCATCGGCCTTGCGAACGAAGTGGAGCAGATGGTTCAGAAGTATCCGTACAACATCAAGGTCGCGGTCATGGGCTGCGCCGTAAACGGCCCCGGGGAGGCAAAGGAAGCGGACATCGGAATCGCAGGCGGAGACGGAGAAGGACTTCTCATCAAAAAAGGCGAGATTGTCCGGAAGGTTCCGGAGGACCGGCTTCTGGAAACGCTGAAGGATGAGCTGGATCACTGGAACGCATGACGGGCGGCGCACATACAAAAGGCAATGGCAAAATCTTTTTTTGACGTATTCCCGACCCTGAAGGTGAAGGGAGAGCTGCGGGAGCTTTTCGCAGACGTACAGGTCACACGCGTGGCCTTCAACAAGGATCATACCAGGCTCCGGGTCTATCTGGACTCGGGGCATCTGATTCATAAGAAACACATCTATGAGATGGAAACGCTCCTGACCGGAGAGGTCTGCGGCGGAACCGGCGTGCAGGCGGTCCTCATCGAGCATTTCATTCTCTCTGCCCTCTACAATCCGGAAATGCTGATGCGGGAGTACAAGGATTCCCTCATCATTGAAATGTGGAAACAAAGTCCGATTCTGGGAAGCTTCTTCCGGGAAGCTTCCTTTGAGTACCCGGAAGAGGGGGGGATGGTGGTCCATCTGGAGAATTCCGGCTTTTCGAGGGATGGCGGCGCGAAGATTCAGAGTCTCCTGGAACAGATTTTCCGGGAGCGCTGCGACATGGACTGCCGTGTGACGATGGTCTATGATCTTCCGGTCCGTCACCACGCAAGGGCGGTCCTGGACGACGTGGTTCCGGAGGGAAAACGGGCGGCGCTCCGGGGAACGCAGAACGCGGGAGGCGGAGGAATCCTTTCCGGAGAAGCCTCCGGGGAAGGGGCAGACGCATCCGGAAGGAATCCCGGAGCGGAAGGCTCTTCCGGGATGACCGCAGGGAACGCACCGGACGGACTTGCCGCCGCGGGTGCGGCGGCCGGAGCCCCTCGGCAGAATGCCGGCGGGAAAGGCGCGGGGAATTCTGCGGGAGGCGCGGAGCCGATGGCCCCGATGGACCGGCTTCAGGCGTCCGCGGACCGCGCATCCGGAAGAGGCGCCTTTGGCAGGCCGGGCAAAAAGAGTGCCGCGGAGAACAAGGCGATCCGCGGTTTTATCCGCTCGAACCGGCCGGAGGTCATCTGCGGCCGCGACTTCGAGGACGATGCCATCCCGATTTCGGATATCATCGGCGAGATGGGAGAGGTCACGATCCGCGGCAAGATCATGACGAATGAGCGCCGGGACATCCGCAACGAGAAGACGATCATCAAGTTTACGCTGACGGATTTTACCGATTCCATCATCGTCAAGATTTTCGCGCCCACGATTTACGCGGATAAGACCATGGAACGCCTCTCGCCCGGAAATTTTGTCAAGGTGAAGGGCTACACGAAGGAGGACACCTTCGAGCACGAGATCACGGTCTCCTCGCCCTCCGGCATCATGGAAATTCCTTCCTTTGAAACCAAACGCAAGGACCACTACGAGAAAAAACGCGTCGAGCTCCACATGCACACGAAGATGAGCGATATGGACGGCGTCTCGGAGTGCAAGGATCTGGTGAAACGCGCCTACGACTGGGGATGGCCGGCGGTCGCCATCACGGATCACGGAAATGTGCAGGCCTTCCCGGATGCCAATCATCTGGTGGAGGATCTCTACGGCGCGGAATGCAAGAAACGGAAGGCGGAAGGACTGCCGCCCGTTGACCGGCAGGAATTCTTCAAGGTCATCTACGGCGTGGAGTGTTACCTGGTAGATGACCTGAAGAAGATGGTGACCTTCGGAAGAGTCGGGGAGGACTCTGCCTTTGCGGAATTTCAGGACGCACCGGACCGGTATCCGACGGAAACCGGAAACTACGTCATCTTCGATATCGAGACGACCGGCTTCTCTTCGGAAAACGACCGGATCATCGAGATCGGCGCAGTGCGCTATGAGCACGGCGTGAAGACGGGCGATTTCTCGGAATTCATCAACCCGAAGGTCCCGATTCCGTTCCGGATCACGCGCCTGACCAGCATCACGGACGAAATGGTGCTGCCGGCGGATCCCGTGGAGAAGGTGCTGCCGCGGTTCCTGGAGTTCTGCAGGGGCTGTGTTCTCATCGGACACAACGTCGGCTTCGACATCAGCTTCATCCGGAAGAACGCCAAGGACCTCGGGCTTGCGGCGCCGTTTACCACGATTGACACCGTGGGCATGGCAAGAGTCATGCTCCCCGGTCATAAGTCCTACAACCTGGATGCCGTGGGAAAGCTTCTGAACGTCGTCAATCCGCATCATCACCGCGCGGTGGACGATGCGGCGACCACCGCGGAGATTTTCATCAAGCTCCTGAAGATGTTCACGGAAAAAGGCGTGACGACCCTCGGCGGCATGAACGCGCTCGCGGATTCAGATCCGGATGTGATCCGGCGTCTTCGCCCGTACCACTGCATTCTTCTTGCCAAAAACGTGACCGGCCGCACCAATCTGTACCGGATGATCAGCGAGTCGCACCTGACGTATTTTTACCAGAAGCCGAAGATTCCGAAGACGCTCCTGATGAAGTACCGGGAGGGCATCATCGTCGGCTCGGCCTGCGTCATGGGCGAGCTCTATCAGGCCATTCTGGATCAGAAGAGCGAGGAGACGCTGGCGGGAATCGTGGACTTCTACGACTATCTGGAAATCCAGCCGCGGGAGAACAACCGGTTCCTCATCGACTCGGACCGCTATGAGAACATCCGGGAGGAAGAAGATGTCCTGAACATCAACCGGAAAATCGTAAGACTTGGCGAGCAGTACGGAAAGCCGGTGGTTGCGACGGGAGACGTGCACTTCCTGGACCCGGAGGATGAGATCTACCGCACCATCATTCAGGACAGCATGGGCATGAATCAGGAGGAGAAACCGGCGCCGCTCTACTTAAAGACAACGGACGAGATGATGGAGGAGTTCTCGTACCTCGGCAATGCCAAGTGCGAGGAGGTCGTTATCACCAATCCGAACCGGATCGCGTCCTGGGTGGATGCGATCTCCCCGGTCCGGCCGGACAAGTGTCCGCCGGTCATCGAGAACTCGGACGGGCAGCTCCGTGAGATCTGCTACCGGCAGGCCCACAAGATGTACGGCGATCCTCTGCCGAAGGTGGTCAGCGACCGCCTGGAGCGGGAGCTGACCTCCATTATCAAGAACGGATATTCCGTCATGTACATCATCGCGCAGAAGCTCGTGTGGAAGTCCAACGAGGACGGGTATCTGGTCGGCTCCCGCGGATCGGTGGGCTCGTCCTTTGTCGCAACGATGTCGGGAATCACGGAGGTAAATCCGCTGGCCCCGCACTATTACTGCGAGTCGTGCCACTACTCGGATTTTGACTCCGAAGAGGTGAAATCCTATTCGGGAAAATGCGGCGTGGACATGCCGGAGAAAAACTGTCCGAACTGCGGGAAACCGCTCATCCGGGCGGGCTTTGATATCCCGTTCGAGACGTTCCTGGGCTTCAAGGGAGACAAGGAGCCGGACATCGACCTGAACTTCTCGGGAGAGTACCAGTCCAAGGCGCATGCCTACACGAAGGTTATTTTCGGGCATGAGCAGACCTTCAAGGCGGGAACCATCGCGACGGTGGCGGACAAGACCGCCTACGGCTATACGCTCGGCTACTGCGAACACCGCGGCATCAGCAAGAGAAAATGCGAGATCGAGCGCCTCTCGAGAGGGTGTGTCGGTGTGCGGCGCTCGACCGGCCAGCATCCCGGCGGCATTGTCGTTCTGCCGATCGGCGAGGAAATCAATACGTTTACGCCGGTGCAGCACCCGGCGAACGATATGACGACGCCGATCGTCACGACGCATTTTGACTATCATTCGATCGACCACAACCTGCTCAAACTTGACATTCTGGGACACGATGATCCGACGATGATCCGTATGCTGCAGGACATCACCGGGGTGGACCCGATTCAGCTGCCGCTGGATGACGAGGGCGTCATGAAGCTCTTCGTGGGTCTGGAGTCCCTCGGCATCACGCCGGAGCAGGACGGCGGCATCAAGGTGGGAACGCTCGGCGTCCCGGAATTCGGAACGAAGTTCGTCATGGGAATGCTGCAGGACACGAAGCCGACCACGCTCTCGGAGCTGATCAAGATCTCCGGCCTGTCCCACGGAACGGACGTGTGGCTCGGCAACGCGTCGGACCTCATCGCGCAGGGAATCTGCACGCTGGCAACCTGCATCGGCTGCCGCGACGACATCATGATCTACCTCATCGGCAAGGGCGAGGATCCGTCGATGGCTTTCAAGACGATGGAGTCCGTGCGAAAGGGCAAGGGCCTGAAGCCGGAGATGGAAGAAGCGATGAAGGAGGCGGGAGTTCCGCAGTGGTACCATGACGCGTGCCTGAAAATCAAATACATGTTCCCGAAGGGACACGCGGCGGCCTACGTCATGATGGCCCTCCGGATTGCTTGGTTCAAGGTGCACCAGCCGCTCGCCTATTACTGCGCGTACTACACGATCCGCGCCAAGGCCTTCGACTATGAAATGATGGCACAGGGAAGCCAGCATCTTCTCGAGTGCATGCAGGAGTATCAGTCGCGGGACAAGCTGAGCGCGGCGGAAGAGGCGCAGATGGATGATGCGCTGGTCGTGCGGGAGATGTACGCAAGAGGCATCGAGTTCACGCCGATTGAGCTGGGCGTTGCGCATGGCCGTGCGTTCCAGATCGTGGACGGCAAAATCATGCCGGCCTACACGTCCATTCACGGCATGGGCGCGAACGCGGCGGATGCCCTGGAGGAAGCCTGCAAGGGCGGACCGTTCGTCTCGCAGCAGGACATCCGGGAGAGAGCGAAGGTTTCCCAGACGATTCTGGACAAGATGAGCGAGCTGGGACTTCTCGGGGATCTCCCGGAGTCGAACCAGTTCAGCCTGTTCGACCTGTTCGACAGCTGACGAAACGGTTGTTACATTCGGCAAAACCGCTGTACTCGAAGATGTCTGATGACATCTTCTCCTGCTTAGAGTGCCGCCAGGCGGCACTCTGTATGCAGAGAGAATTCGCCTTCGCGAAATTCTCTCTGGTATCGCGGATTTTGCCTCAGCGAGGTATATAAATGAAATTACAGCGTGGATGCGGCATCCTGATGCCGATTTCTTCTCTGGCATCGAAGTACGGAATCGGATGCCTGTCGAAGGAAGCATATGAGTTTGTAGATTTTCTGGAAAGGTCCGGTCAGGGGTACTGGCAGGTCCTTCCGTTCGGTCCGACCGGGTTCGGGGATTCGCCGTACCAGTCGTTTTCGGCGTTCGCCGGGAATCCGTATTTTATCGACCCGGATACGCTGAAGGAGGAAGGACTTCTTACGGATGACGATTTTGCGGCATTTGATCTTTCCTCGGATTTCGGAACGAATCCGGAACGGGTGGACTACGGGAAGCAGTATGAGAACCGGGAAAAACTCCTTCTTGCGGCGTTCCGCAGGTTCCGCGGGCAGGGCGGAGAGGAAACGGCGCCGTTCCTGGAATTCCTGAGGGAGACGCAGGACTGGCTCCCGGATTATGCGCTTTTCCGCGCGTACAAGAAAAAGTGCGGCGGAAAGAGCTGGCAGGACTGGGAGGAGCCGATGAAGCTCCGGGAGCCCGCGGCGATGAAAGAGGCAGAGGAAGGGCTCTCGGAAGAAATCGCGCGGACGAAGTGGCAGCAGTACGAATTCCAGAGGCAGTGGAAGAAGCTTCATGCCTATGCGGGGGACCACCATGTCCGGATCATCGGAGACCTTCCGTATTATGTCGCGCTCGACAGCGCGGATGCGTGGGCGCATCCGGAGGTGTTCCTTTTTGACAAGGACCGGAAACCCGAGAAAATCGCGGGCTGCCCGCCCGATGCTTTTTCGCCGACCGGCCAGCTCTGGGGAAATCCCATCTATGACTGGAAGGAGCAGGAGAGGACGCATTGCACGTGGTGGATCCGGAGAATCGAGCGGAACCTTGAGCTGATGGATGTGATCCGGATTGACCACTTCAACGGCTTTGCCCGGTACTATGCGGTGCCCGCGGAGGATGAGAACGCGGCAGGCGGCACATGGGAGAAGGGGCCGGGAATGGCGTTTTTCCATGCGCTGGAAAAGCACCTCGGCGAGGTTCCGATCATTGCGGAGGACCTCGGTGAGATCACAAAGGAGACCGAGGCGCTTCTGGAAGAGAGCGGATGCCCCGGCATGAATGTTCTGCAGTACGCGTTTGACTGGAGCGAGTCGAGTTACTACCTCACCTACCGCCAGAAGCCAAACAGCGTTGTGTACACCGGAACGCATGACAACAAGACGACGCTTCAGTGGATCGAGGAGTGCAGCGATCATGACCGCGACTTCGCGAGGAGATTCATTCACTCGGAGAACACCGATTACGGTGCGTTTGTCTGGGATTTTATCCGCGAGGCCTACCGGTCGCCCGCGGGACTCTGCATCATCCCGCTGCAGGATTATCTGGTCAAGGGAAAAGAGGCCCGCATCAACACGCCGGGAACGCAGGGAGAGAACTGGCAGTGGAGACTGCTGCCGCACTTCCTCTCGGAGGAGCTCGCGAGGGCCATCCGGAGTCTGGCCGTTCTGTACGGAAGGGACGCGGGGCGTGAAAAGGCCTGAAGAGTTGTCACTCATTTTGACGGGAAAACGCGAAATCTTGCGTCTTTAACTTTTTGCAAAAAAATGCTTGCACAGGATGGGGCACTATAGTATTATCTTACTTGCGCACGGGACATGCGAAACAAACTTCTCAGGCTTCCTGAGAGACCGGACGCAGGTAAATATGGCTCGTTGGTCAAGAGGCTAAGACGCTGCCCTCTCACGGCAGAATCATGGGTTCGATTCCCGTACGAGCTACGATAGAAGCGAGCAGAGAAATCTGTTCGCTTATTTTTTTGTCTGCAGAGAGAGCGGTCATCCTCGGAAGAATGACATTATTCCGGATACTGCTGACATTGTTCTTCTGGACAGGTATAATTTGTTGCAGAATGATTCGTGGAGGTATCTGACTATGACCGAAATGATTTCTGTCCGGGAGGCGGCGGAACGCTGGAATATAACGGAGCGGAGAGTTTCAGCTCTTTGCAGGGACGGAAGAATTACCGGAGCGGAAAAGCAGGGCAGCCGCTGGATGATTCCGGCTGATTCGAAGAAGCCGGCGGACGGGCGTATCCGGACGGGAGCTTTTCGGAAAACAGAACGTGCGCCAAAACTCCCGCTGCCCATCGGTGTGTCCAGCTACTGCCTGGCATCATCCGATTATTACTACATTGACAAGACGATGATGATCCGGGATTTTATCGACGAACGTCCCATGGTGACGTTGTTCACCCGGCCCCGCCGTTTTGGCAAAACCCTGAATATGGATATGCTGCGCACTTATTTTGAAAAGAGCGACCAGGATACCTCGGTCTACTTCCGTGACAAGAAGATCTGGGCCTGCGGCCAGAAATACCGGGACTATCAGGGCAGGTATCCCGTAATTTTTCTGACCTTCAAGGATGTAAAGTTTGACACCTGGGAGGAAACATTTGCGGCCCTCCGGGATATTTTTGCAAAGGAGGCCCGGCGTCACAAGGAGCTGCAGACCAGCGACAAGTGCGACGAGTACAGCAGAAAGACCTATGAAAAGCTGGCTGGCGGTAAGGCAGGTGAGGTGGAGCTGTCTTCGGCACTGCTCGATTTGTCTGCAATGCTGGACAGGCACTATGGCATTGCACCCATCATTATTATTGACGAATATGACACACCGATCCAGCAGGGCTACCAGAAGGATTATTACGATAAGATCATTCAGTTTATGCGGAACCTGTTCTCCGGCGGATTCAAGGACAACCGGCATCTGTCCTTCGGATTCCTTACCGGAATTCTGCGGGTGGCAAAAGAGAGTATTTTCAGCGGGATGAACAACCTGTCCATCAATTCTGTGCTGGATAATAAATACAGTTCCTATTTCGGCTTTACCGCTGACGAAGTTATGGAAATGGCGGAATATTACGGTGCTGCCGATAAATATGATGAGATCTGCCAGTGGTACGATGGCTATCGATTCGGAAAAACAGAGATTTTCAATCCCTGGTCCGTGGTCAACTACTTCAGCAATGAGTGTGAGCCCAGGCCGTTCTGGGTCTCCACCGGCAGCAATGACATTATCGGGGAGATTCTCGCACAGGCGGATGAAGAGATTTATAACCGCCTGACATCTCTGGTCAACGGAGGAAGCTTCACTGCCTTCATCGACACCGGGGTGATCTATCCGCAGATCAGGAGCAATCCCTCTACGATTTACAGTTTCCTGCTGGTGACCGGCTATCTGAAAGCGGTGAAAACCACGCCGTCCTTTAACGGGGACTTTATGTGCGAGGTATCCCTTCCCAACCGTGAGATTTCGCTTGTGTACAACAAGGAGATTCTGCAGCGGCTGGAGAACCTGATTCCTCCTGCTGCGGCAATTGCTGTGCAGGAAGCCATCTTCTCCGGTGACAATGCGCGGTTGAAGGCTCAGATCCAGACGCTGCTGACCCAGTCGGCAAGCTCCTTTGATACCGCAGGGGAGAATTTCTATCACGGATTTATGCTGGGTCTGTGCGCCCTGCTGGGCGGTACCTTCGTGACCTCCAACAGAGAATCCGGGAACGGGCGCTATGACATCCAGCTAAGGCCCAGACAAAAAGGACTTCCGGGCATTCTGATCGAACTGAAAGCAGAGAAAAACTGCAGCGATACGAAGCTGAAAAGGCTGTCCGAGACGGCCCAGCAGCAGATCAATGACAGGAAATATGAAACAGAATTGAAAACGGCAGGGGTTAAGACAATTTATAAATACGGTGTGGCTTTCAGCGGGAAAAAAGTCGAAGTGACGGCAGGGTGAAATTTGAAACGGATATGAATAAAACAGAACACTTGTTCTTGAGAAATAGACATGTCGGCGAAGGTGCGTTACGATAATTCAGGGAGCCAGGCATGCCATGAGTCAGGAGGTTTCAGCTTACAGGCAAAAGACGATTCTATCGATGAATTAAGAAAAAATGTTGCTCAGATTGTACGGAAATTAGAGGAAAAACTTTACCGTTTCCGAAACTACGAGCAGACGGACCGGGAGCTGGAATTGAAGGACGAGATCCGTGCGTGGGTCCGGCAGAACAGCGCTTCCTGATCCTTAGTGGTGTCGTCAGGCGGTTCATGAATTGCCAGAACAGAGCAAATGAAAATGATGGAGAGGAGGAAATACTCTTTGTGGATGAAAACGGTCTGACCGCGGATTTCGTGCAGACCCTGGCCCCTTGGTGTGCCTTCGCTTCGCGCCGCCGTGCGAAGCGGGAAGGAATATTTCCCGATTGAAAGCATTCTGTGAATATGGAATAATAATCCCATCTTTGACAGTTGAAGCAGACAAAAATGCCGGAAACCCTTGAAATATAAGGATTTCTGGCATTTTGTGGCTTT
>CAVKEB010000015.1:0-55419 GCA_963655255.1 bacterium | reverse complement strand
GATCTCCTGACTGGCTGCCAGGCGGTCTGTACCATCACAAAACATATATTAGGAGCTGAAATTTCCTTAAATTTTGAGGATTGAACGGAATGACTTTTCAAAAGAATGAAAGAAGGCAGGCTGGCTTTACCCTGGCGGAGCTGCTGATCGTGGTGGCAATTATCGGTGTACTGGTAGCCATTAGTATCCCGATTTTCACCTCACAGCTGGAAAAGGCAAGACAGCGGGTGGATATGTATAACGCAAGGTCCATCGAGTCCGTGTTGGTGCTCGCCGTCAATTCCGGAGAGATCGAACTGCCTGCAGGCAAGACAAACGCAGGCGTCTGGGTCATGTTCTGCAGAGAGGGAAAGGCTCCGGCCAATTACAGGGCAGACACTACGTGGTTCTGCGGGGCGGACAGCGGGGTGAAGGTCTGCGGTGAGGCCGGGTCCGGAACCGTGACAGGCGGGAACAGCGAATTGAAGAGGCTTATAATGGATTCCGGCATTGATACGAGTATGCTGGAGATTCGCAGCAACGGAGACAGGAAGACTGGCTGGGACTGGATTGTGGTAGAGGTCGGCTATGATAGAGCTGGTCAGCTCTACACAAGATTTTATTCCGGGTACGCAGGCCAGACTTCCTCGGCAGGTTTGGTTTCGAATTCCAATATCGAGAAGCAGATTGGCTGAACTTCACTGAATACGGAGGGGTGTCCTCATTTGTCAAATCTGCAGTAAGCTGACGCAGATTGCGAAGCTGCGCCAGGGAAAGAAAGAGAAAGTTTGAAAGTGACATCGATATGTCACTTTCAAACAGCAGCATCGGTGCTGACGCACCGGCTGCCGCATTCGGCAAAACCGCCTTCGCGGATTTTGCCTCAGGGAGGTATAAGATGGAATTTACAAAGCTTATTCAGGAACGTTATTCCTGCAAGAAGTACAGCGGGGAGAAGATTAAGCCGGAGCAGCTGCAGGCAATTCTGGAGGCAGGACGTCTGGCGCCGACGGCCAAGAACCAGCAGGAGCAGCATATCTACGTGATTGAGTCGGAAGAGGCATTGGCGAAGATTGATGAAGCGACTCCGTGCCGCTATGGCGCTCCCATCGTTCTGGCAGTGACGTATGACACCGGGAACATGTTCACCTATCCGGGCGGAAAATATCAGTCCGGCGCAGAAGATGCGGCCATTGTCGCCACGCATCTGATGCTGGCCGCAGCGAATGAGGGTGTGGATAACTGCTGGATCAATTTCTTTGACCCGGATCTTCTGGCAAAGAGCCTGGGACTTCCGGAAAACGAAGAAATCCTGATGCTGCTTGATCTTGGCTTTAAGGCGGAAGGAGCAGGTCCGCTTCCGAATCATACTTCGCGCAAGGCACTGTCCGAGACGGTGTCGTATCTCTGAGACAAATCTGTCAGAAACAAAGACGAATCTCGTCCGGCAGGCACCGGTTCGGCCGTTTACAGTGCCGGCAATGCATAGCAAGAGAAAAGAAATAAAAAGGATGAACTGCGGGAGATGTGGCTACCAGCTGCATCTCCCGCAGTTTGTACAGGGGGAGCAGGACCGCGGGGCCTGTCTGGGGAGCGTGGGAGTGAATTCCTGTTCCGTGATTTCGATTTTTCCGTTTTCTAAATCAGACAGCGAAACCGTAACCGAGGAATCTCCGCTCTGCAGAACAAGAGTCTCTCCGGAGATCGTTTTCCGGACTGGGATGGCAAGGGCTTTTCCGGGGTTCATGCAGTCCTCGTAGCAGATTGGCGTGATGATCTGCCGCAGGCCGGTCTGATGGTTCCATACAGAATATGCGAGCATAATTTCCTTTCTGACAGCCATAGGATAGCGCGGATTCATTTCATCGTTGCTTGCAGTTTTCCTGCCACTATCGTGCGATTGCCTGACAGTTTACAATAAAAAAGATCGTTTGTCATAGGATTTGAAGATGAGAGGAACATCTTCGGAAAGGATTTGGGAAAACTTATGAGGGCAAGGTTTATTTCCATGTTGACGGCTGTGGCGCTGGCGGTCGGCACACTGGCGGCACTGCCGGTATGTGCGGCATCCACGTCTGCGGCAGTGAAGAAAAAAGGTACGAAGACCGCAGCGACAGCCAAAGCGGCGGCAGGTGTCACGATCTCTTCTGTTGTGATTCAGGGGAAGAACGTTGTGGTGACCACCACGGGCACGGCGGCAACGGATGACGGCCTGTATCATCTCTATGCGCAGGATCCCACTATGTCGGGTGTGCAGGGCGCAGAGGTTGCGTCGGCTCCGGCAGGGGCAGCGGCGGTGTTTACGTTCCCGCTCGGCAACAACACGGCGGCTTCCATGTTGTACAAGAAATTCACGGTGGTCGGTGTCTCTTCGGGTGCGCTGAAGGATCTTTCCAATGATATGTATATTCTGAATCCGGAGGCCGCTGCCGCACACACGCAGGCAAGACATGACGGCGGCAAAAAGGGTCTTCTTCCGGCGGCGGAAACCATTCGGGATACGAATACTCTGAAGGCAATGGGAGTCAATCAGATCAGCTACAATCTCCCTGTCGGCGATATGATTTCCGGCGGTGGAGTGAACTACTCCTATAATGGCAGGAATTACTCCTTCAACGCAGGGATTGTCGGTCAGTATGACGTCATCGTTCCGGCCATGAATGCAGCGGGAATCCAGGTGAATCTGATTCTCCTGTGCGGCGCGAACGGCGGTATCCTGATTCACCCGCTTTCCCGCGGCGTGGGAGCCAACTACTATATGTTCAATACCGTAGATCAGGCAGGGCTGGAAGAACTGGAGGCGGTTGCCTCGTTCCTCGGACAGCGCTATTCCGGAACCGGACACGGAACCGTGGACAACTGGATCGTCGGCAATGAGGTCAATGCCCGCAATGAGTGGAACTACATGGATCCTTCCGCCGGGCTTGCAGGTTTTGCGAAGGCCTATGCAGATGAGCTCCGTGTGTTCTACAATGGAATCAAATCACAGAATGCAAATGCGAGAATTTACGCGGCAACGGACCAGGAGTGGCAGTCGGACAACCCGGCGCTCCACTATGGCGCAAGAGAGTTCCTGACTCAGCTGAATGCGCAGATTACGTCTGAAGGCAATTTCGACTGGTCGCTGTCCAACCATCCGTATAACTTCCCGCTCTATGAGCCCAATACACTGACCTCGAAGCCTCAGGTGACGCACAACCAGGCATCCCGTTATGTCACGATGTCCAACATTGATGTTCTGACGGACTTCATGTGCCAGAAGCAGTTCCTGAATCCGGCGGGGCAGGTGCGTTCCATTGTACTCAGTGAAGTCGGCTTCACATCCAGTGCGGCCATGGGCTCCAATGAGCTCATGCAGGCGGCAGACGTTGTTTTTGCCATCAATCAGGCCAATGCCAACCAGCACATTGACGGTATTATCATCAACCGTCAGCGGGCAGATGCCAGCGAGATCGCGCAGGGCCTTGATTACGGTCTGATCGGAGTGAACGGAGCACCGAAGCAGGCCTATACCTGGTATATGACGGCGACCAGTCCGGATACCATTGCGGCGGCTTCCGCAGTCCTCGGAAAAGATATTACGGCGAGCCTCGTCGTTCGCTGAAAGAGATGTTTGTAAACAGGCACACGCATATTTTATCGGAGACGATTCAGAAAACCGCATGGATTAATCTCGCCACCGCAGGGCTCTGCGGTGCGGCGAGGATGATCATCAACCGGCATGGCTCGGCCAGTCCGGACATGCTGAACCAGCTGACCTGGAACATTCAGGTGGCGGCATCACTTCTTCAGGTGGTACTGACCGGAGTGGTGTTCTTCGGGGCTTACCGGACGCTGGCAAGGTGCCGGAAGCTGATTCCCCGGGAGGATTATTATGAGATGGCCAAGCTCCAGGAGGAGGTCCTGCCGGACCGGATTTCGGCGCTGTCGAGCTATTCCACGCTCCAGCTTCTGGAGGTCTGGGCAGGAATCCTTCTCGGTGTGAAGGTCATCTATGATATTTTCGCCGATGTGTACCGGGGATTCGTGGCGGATCTTTCCTCCGTGTTCGATCTGACGGATGCGGATGCCATGGAAGCTTTCCGGACGCTTTACAACAATACGCACGCGTTTAAGTACATCGGCATGCTGATCGCCATTGCACTCGGCGTCTTCATCACGGGAATTTTTCTGAATGACCGGAAGCTGAAGCTGACGGCGGCGGTGCTCGCCGTGATTTATATTCTGTCGGCGACGGGGATGCAGATGGGAACCTACACGGTGTGGAACCGGGATGTGGCAATTGTGTGGTCTTCGGTGGTGTTCCAGCTGCTGCAGACGGTAGGGCTTCTCGGCTTTTCCTTTTATCTGAAAAAGCGGTACCGCGGTGTCTGAATCAAAAAGTTCCTGCCTCCAGGTGAGTAAAATCATCGGAGTGCAGGAACTTTTTTTGACCTTAAGGTGTTGCCTTGAAGGCATATGGCCCGGGCACAGAATCCTCTTGCAAATTATGGATCGCGCCCTTCAGCGTCCGGAGAGGACGCTGACAGGTATCCGGGACCTGTGCGGGGTAATTGCGACCAGGAAAATCAGGCTTCTGCCTTCTTCTCTGCAACGGTGGTGATGAGCTTGCGGATGCAGGTGACGGCGACCAGAACACCCAGGACGATCAGGAAGCAGGCAACGATCAGCTGCATGCCGTTGACAAGGAAGGTGGCGGTGCCTGCGGCAAATGCCTTGATATTGCCGATCACATTGAGAACGATGGCCGTGAAGGTGACAAGGAGCATCACCGTCATCGGGAAATACAGCATGGCGTGTTTTCTGCCGGTTGCCTTTAAGAATACCGCGATGCTGATGAGCACGAGCGCGGCCAGCATCTGGTTGGCTGCACCGAAAAGAGCCCAGACATTCTGATAGCCGCCGAGGCAGAGGATATAGCCGAGAACCAGAGTGACAACGGTTGCAAAATACTTGTTGGTGAAGAGCTTCTGCCAGGAAGGTGCCTCGCCCTCGCCTTCATAAGTGAACAGCTCCTGGAAGGACATGCGGCCGATCCGGGCAACGGAATCCAGAGAGGTCAAGGCCAGCGCCGAAACGCACATGGTCATGAAGACATTGGCGGCGGAGTTCGGAACACCGAAGCTCTCAAGGAAGCCTGCAACACCGGCGGAGAAGATCTGGAAGGGAGTCAGGCCGTCCGGAACATTGCCGTTGACGGCGACTGCGCCGACGATGATCAGAGACAGAACACCCAGCAGGGTTTCCAGAACCATGGCACCGTAGCCGACGAACAGCATATCCTTCTCATTGCGGATCGTCTTGGAAGAGGTTCCGGAGGAAACCAGTGAGTGGAATCCGGAAACCGCGCCGCAGGCGATGGTAACGAACAGGGTCGGGAACAGATAGCTGATGCTCCCGCTTGCGGAGGTGACGGCGAAGCCGTTAAAAGCGTTCAGGTTCATATCCGGATGAGCGAACAGAACACCGAAGAAGGCACCGACAATCATGCCGAGGAGCATAAAGGTGGTCAGATAGTCCCGGGGCTGCATCAGGAGCCACATGGGCATGACGGAGGCGGCGAACAGGTAAGCCATGACAACGAAGTTCCACTGAGAAGCAGTCAGATACCACGGAAGCTTCATGCCGAGTGCGAACATGACGGCGAGAAGCACGATGGCGACAACGGCCTTGACACCCTCTTTCATGGAGAAGCGCTTCTGCAGGAGGCCGAAGACCATGGCGGCCGCGATGAACAGCATGGAGATGGTTGCGGCTGCGGCGCCGTTGTAGTTCATGGTTACGGTTCCGTCCGCAGCGGCGGTAAAGCCGTTGAAGGTACTGGAAACCATGGAAGTGAAGGCCGCGATGACGAGAAGCGTAAACAGCCAGCAGAACAGGGAGAAGAAGCGTCTTCCCTTTTTGCCGATGTACTTCTCAATGACCATGCCGATGGATTTGCCGTCATTCTTGACGGAGGCATACAGGGAACCGAAGTCCTGTACGGCGCCGAAGAAGATGCCGCCGACAAGGAGCCAGAGGAGAACCGGAACCCAGCCGAAAACGGCTGCAAGGATCGGGCCCTGAACCGGCCCTGCACCGGCAATGGATGAGAATTGGTGCGCGAAGACGGTCAGCTTCGAAGACGGAACGTAGTCCTTTCCGTCCTCATGGCGGTAAGCCGGCGTCTTCGCCTTGGGGTCGATGCCCCAGGTGCGCGCAAGAAATCTGCCGTACAGCATGTAGCCGCCGAGAAGTGCGACGGCGGCGATCAACAGGATCACAAGACTGTTCATGATAAATCTCCTTTCCGAATGAAACCCAGTCTGTCAGTAAAGCGCGAAGAGGAAAAATTCGTCCGCATGCTGCTCCTGTCCGCGAACCGGACTGTATCCGGAGGGTTCACGGCGGGGCTGCATTGTCGAACAGAAAAGGCTTCCGTCTTCGCAAAAATCTGCAAAGACGAAAGCCTGAAAAAACACTTCCGCGGTACCACTTTGATTGCCACGCGACGCGTGACCACTTAACCCGTCTTTGGTTTCCCAACAACGGCTGTCCGGTGACGGCGGACGATCCGGCGGCACTTACTGCATGACGCATCATGTGTTCGGTGTGCTGCTCACAGAGGATATCCTGCCCGGGCGTTCCTGCCGTCTCGCACCATCCGGCGGCTCTCTGAAAGAAAATCGGGGGCGGACTTGTTCTGTTCATCGCATTTTCTGTTCAATTGACAAAAATTGTTATACCGCTGTGCGAAACGAGACGCAAGACAGATGTTGCATTGTTTCGGACAAGTCTTGGCCGCAGGATGGCGGCGGGGCCGAGACGAAGGAACTCTGTCGGCGGTGCGGGATTTCCGGCGTGGCATCCGGAGGCAATGATATAATGAAGTACCTGTTCCGGCCATCCGGCAGTCCCTTTCGGGAATCCGCAATGCAGCTGACCGGAAACGGGAGGGGACCGGTTCGTCCGGCCGACAGAGATTGGGGAGTTGGAGAGAAAACAGATGAAATTCTTACACTTGTCGGACCTGCATCTTGGGAAAAAGCTTCTGGAACATGATCTGAGAGAGGATCAGGAGTACATTCTGCGTGAAATCGTGCGGATTGCACGGACAAGAAAACCGGATGCCGTGGTGATCGCAGGAGATATCTATGACAAGGCAGTTCCTTCTGCAGAAGCCGTGGAGCTGTTCGACCACTTTGTCTCAGAACTTGCGGAGACACTTCCTGAGACGGAAATCATGATGATCAGCGGAAATCATGACAGTGCCATGCGGCTGAACGTGTTCCGGAATGTCCTCGGCCGGCAGAGAATTCATATGATCGGTCTTCCGCCGGAAACGCAGGAGGATCACATCGAGAAGGTGGTTCTTTCCGACGAATACGGGCCGGTGAACTTCTATCTTCTGCCGTTTGTAAAGCCGTCGATGGTAAGGCAGATTGTCGGAACGGAAGAAAACGGGAACAGTTTCTCTTATGAAGAGACGCTGCGCCGTCTGCTCCTGCGGGAGGAGATTGCACAGGAGGAGAGAAATGTTCTGGTCAGTCATCAGTTTTATCTCCCTGCGGGGAAGAGGGCCGAAGATGTGGAGAGGACAGACCAGGAGACGGTCACGGTCGGCAACATCGATGCGGTCTGTGCCGAAGTGCTGCAGGCTTTTGACTATGCGGCGCTCGGTCATATCCATAAACCGATGGAGGTCGGCAGCGGGTTCTTCCGGTACTGCGGGTCGCCGCTTCCCATGTCAGTCAGTGAGGCGGGACAGGAGAAAGGAATCATTGAGGTGGAGATGAGAGCCAAGGGAGATATCCGGACAGAGGTTCTCCCTCTCGTGCCGCTCCGGCAGGTGCGCGTGCTCCGGGGGACTCTCCGGGAGGTGCTGCCGGAGAGCTGCAGCGATTATGTGTCGGTGCGGCTTTCGGACCGCGTGGACCTCGATATTCTGGACATGCAGGACCGTCTCCGGCACGCTTTTCCGAATCTTCTGGAGGTACATCGGGAGAGCCTGCAGGGGGCGGATTACCGCATTGTGCACCGGAACGGGAAAATGCCGGGAACCTACGAGCTCTGCCGGGAGTTCTTAAAGGATCCGGATGAGGAAGAGCAGGCACTTTTAAAGGATGTCATCAACGCGGTGCAGGCCGAAACGGGAGCCTGAGCAAACCACCCGGAAAGACATGGGGACAAGATGAGACCGATTCGATTAGTGATGCAGGCATTCGGTTCCTACGGGAAACGGACGGAGATTGATTTTACGAGACCCAATCAGAACCTCTTTCTGATTACGGGAGATACCGGGGCAGGAAAGACGACGATTTTTGATGCCATCGTCTTTGCACTTTACGGAGAGGCAAGCTCCGGCAGCAATAAGAAGGACGGAACCGAGCTGCAGAGCCAGTATACGGGCTTTGAGGCGGAGCCGTTTGTGGAGCTTGTTTTCCGAGAAGAGGAAAACGGCGGGACCAGGGAGTACACCGTGCGGCGGATCCCGCGGCATATCCGCCCGGTGAAGCGCGGGAAAGGCCTTACAGAGATCGGTGAGACGGTTTCCCTGCGCCTTCCGGACGGGAGGGAATATACCGAAGGTCAGAAGGAAACGGACCGGCGGATTGAGGAGATTGTCGGGCTCTCGAAGAGCCAGTTCATGCAGGTTGCCATGATCGCGCAGGGAGAGTTCATGGAGCTTCTCCGGGCAGATTCCAACCGGAAGAAGGAGATTTTCCGGAAGCTGTTCGGAACGGAGAAATTCCAGAGAATTGTGAATGAGCTGGATCTCAGGCGGAAGAGCAAATATAAGGAGATGGATGAAATCCGGACCGTCTGCCAGACGGAGACGGCGCACATTGTCGTCCCGGGGGAAGATGACCGTGCAGAGGCGCTTCGGGCGCTGCAGGCGAAGATTCTCGGCTCGGACCGGCTGAACGCGGCGGATATGGAGGAGCTCCTGCAGGGATTGACAGCGCTGTGCAAAGAGCTGGAAGAGAGTCTGAAGAAAGCGGAGGAGAACTGCAGAAAGGCGGCAAAAGAGCGTGACGAGAAGCGGGATGCCTGCCGCGCGGGGGCGCTTCTTCAAACGAGCTATGAACAGCTGGAGAAGGCGGAGAATGAGCTTTCTTCCTGCCGCAAAGAGGCGGAGAGCATGGAGGACGCGGCAAAGCTTATTGCACAGATTGGATCGGCCTATGACCTGAAGGCGTTCCGGGACCGGGCTGCGGATGCAAGAGCGCAGGAGAATGCCTGCAGGGAAGATATTCACCGGATGGAAGAGGCTCTTCCGCAGCTTATTCAGAAGGAAACGGATACGGCGGCGGAGGAAACGGAAGCGGAGGAGCTGCAGCGGAAGGCGCTTCAGGAGGAATCCCGTGCGGCGGAGCGAATGAGGAAGGAGCTGGAGATCTTCGGTCAGCTGGAAAACGCGAAGATGAAGATCGGAATGCTCGCCGATGTAATACAGACGAACGAAAAAGAGATCGCAGAGGACAGAGAGGCACTGGAACGGGAAGAGGAGCAGGAGAAGCTCTGGAGAGAACAGGAGGAAGTGCTTCGGGATACCGGAATTCTTCTGGAGCGATGGAAGCAAAAAGATACGGATGTCCGAATGCTTCGGACAGACCTGGACGGTGTGAGAAAACTTCGTCTGGAAATCGGGGAAGGACGAAAAGAGCTGCACCGGCTCCGGAAGGAATATGAGAACGCAAGGAGCGCGTACTTTTCCCGGAGAGAAGTCTGTGAGCGGCAGCAGACCGCTTTTCTGGATGCGCAGGCGGGATATCTTGCGGCGGTGCTGGAACCGGGGAAGCCGTGCCCGGTCTGCGGCTCCTGCGAACATCCCGCGCCCTGTGTTCTGCCTTCGGATCTTCCGCAGGAACAGATTACAAGGGAGGATCTGGATCGGATTTCCGAAGAGGTGAACCAGCTGAATGAGAAGAGGAGCGCCTGTGCCGCAGCGGCGGAGAGTGCGGAAAAACTTCTGAAGGCGAAGGAAGAACAGGAGGAAACAGCCGGAACGGAGCTTTACGGGAAGCTGAAAACCGCCGGAATTCTGAAGGACACCGCCAAAGAGAGCCTCGAGGAAGCACAGAAGGCGCTTTCCTCACGGCAGCAGGAGCTTGATAAGGAAGGAAGAGAGCTTGCGGAGCAGGAAAAGACGCTGGAGCGCGTGAGGAAAAATCTTGCGGGTGCGGAGAAAAGGCGGGATGGCCTTGCCCGTCAGGAGAAGGAAGATGCAGAGAAGCTGCAGAGTGCGCAGGAAGCTTTGGTGAGAGCAAGGGCTGCGTGGGAAGAATGGGACAGACAGAGGACCTGCAAAACACGGGAAGAGGCAAAGGCAAAATTCGAAGCCGTGGAAAAAGAGAGAAAGGAGAAAGAAGCACTCTTCCGGAATGCACATGAAAAAGCGCAGAAGGCGCGGGCGGCGCGGGAGAATGCCGCGGCTCTCCTGGAACGCGCCAGGAAGGAGCTCCCGGAGAGAGAGACGGAAGGGCAGAAACGGCAGCTGGAATATGAAGCACAGCTTCGGGAGCAGAATCTCACAGAGGAAGAGTGGATTCTTGTGACCTCACAGCATGAGAGGGAAGAAGCACCGCGCCTGCAGATCATGCTGGATGCCTACCGGCAGAAGAAGGCGAGGGCGGAAGGCAGCAGAGAGGCGGCGCTTCAGGCAATCGGTGTCCGGGAAAAACCGGATCTGGAGAAGCTGGGAACTCTGGAGAAGGAGGCGGAGACAAGACTTGCAGAGGCCAGAAGTACGCTGGATGAGGAACGGGAAACGTATCAGGCGGATCTTCGGGCGCAGAAGGCGCTGGCTCCCCGCATGAAAGAGCGGGCCCAAAAGGCGGAAGAGTATGCGAGACTGGAGAGCCTGTGGAACCGTCTCTCGGGGAAGGTGAAGGGCGCCAGAATGGACATTGAAACCTTCGTTCAGCGTTACTATCTGCAGGAGATTCTCTATGCGGCGAATGCAAGATTCGGTGAGATGTCGGCGGGGCAGTATGAGCTGCGGATGGTGGACGCGGAGCAGGCCGGTGAGGGAAAGAACCGGGGACTGGACCTCATGGTATATTCTACGGTGACCGGCAGGGAGCGGGAGGTTCGGACGCTTTCCGGTGGAGAATCCTTCATGGCGGCGTTATCTCTGGCGCTGGGCATGGCGGATCAGATTCAGGAGAATTCGTCTGCCATTCATCTGGATATGATGTTCATTGATGAGGGCTTCGGTTCTCTGGATGATCACGCAAGAGACCAGGCGGTCCGCGTTCTGCAGAAAATGGCGGGATCCGCCAAGCTGATCGGGATCATCTCCCATGTGAGTGAATTGCGGCAGGAAATTGAGGACCAGCTGATTGTGACCAAAGATGAAGAAGGAAGCCATACGAGGTGGCAGATCAGCTGAGAAGGCAGGAATTCGGGAGATTCACCAGAAGACCGGAAAGGAAAGCAGGGATATTTTCTGAGATCTTTTCCGGATTTCAAACGCGCAATATTTCCGCAACGATCGCGCAAAAAAAGGAAAGCGGGACAAACATCGAAAGGCTATGCTTATCATAAGATTGAAATCTGTCAGGCGGCAATACCGGACGGCAGCACTTTCTTCCTTTGTGCCTTGCGGCTCTGCGTGGGGCGGATGACGGATGAAGGAAGGGCGGACGGAACGGCAGCAGCGCAGGAGGAATCTGCGGGCAGTGTCGGTCGGAACAGAAATTGGGGAAAAGAAAGGGGTATTTTATGAAAATTTATGTAGACATCAATGCCGGACGGGACGGCAACGGAACGAAGGAGATGCCGTACCGCTGGATCCATGAGGCGGCAAAGGCGGCAATGCCGGGAGATGAGGTGCTGGTTGCGCCGGGAACCTACCGCGAATATGTGGAGCCGATCCATGCAGGCACGGAGGAGGCCCGCATCACCTATCGCAGCACGGAGCCTCTTGGAGCGGAAATTACCGGTGCGGAGGAAGTGAAGGACTGGAAGCCGTACAAGGGCAATGTCTGGGTAACCCGCGTGAACAATACGGTGTTCGGCAGCTACAATCCTTACACGACTTATGTGTTCGGCGACTGGTATTTTGCAAAGCGGGACAAGCATACGGGATGCGTATGGCTGAACGATCAGGCACTGTACGAGGCAGTTTCACTGGAAGCCTGCGAGGCCGGGGAAGTTTATGAGTGCTCCTGGGATCCGGAAGCTTCGAAGCGCAAGTGGTATGCCGAGCAGGATGAGAATACGAATGAAACCGTGATCTATGCCAACTTCCAGGGAGCGGATCCCACGAAGGAAAATGTGGAAATCACGGTTCGCAGAGAGTGTTTCCTGCCGCAGCAGAACGGAATCGGCTACATCACCGTAAGCGGCTTCAACATCAATAAGGCGGCGACAACCTGGGCTCCGCCCGCGGCCTATCAGGACGGCATGATCGGACCGCACTGGTCCAAGGGCTGGATCATTGAGGACTGCGAGATCTGGGGCAGCAAGTGCGCCGGTATTTCCGTAGGCAAGTACTATGATCCGGAGAATGATCACTTCTTCACCAGACACCACGTGAAGAGCCCGACGCAGATGGAGCGCGATGCGGTCTGCCGCGGACAGTATCATGGCTGGCTCAAGGAGAAGGTGGGCAGCCACATCATCCGCCGGAACAACATCCACAACTGTGAACAGGGCGGTATCATCGGACGTCAGGGCGGTGTGTTCAGCATCATTGAGGACAATCACATCCATCACATCAACAACATGATGGAGCTCGGCGGAGCGGAGATCGCAGGCATCAAGATGCATGCCGCAATCGACGTGATCATGCGCCGCAACCACATTCACAACTGCACGATGGGCATCTGGACCGACTGGGAGGCACAGGGAACCCGCATCACGCAGAACCTTCTGCATGACAACGAGCGGCCCGCTTTTGCCAAACAGCTCGAAGGCGGCATGATGTGCCAGGATATCTTCGTGGAGGTCGGACACGGGCCGACTCTGATCGACAACAACATCCTTCTGTCCAACGCTTCCCTGCGGATTGCAACGCAGGGCGTCGCGGTGGTGCACAACCTGATCTGCGGATCCTTCACGATGGTCGGCGGCGGAACCGGCTGGCGCTATACGCCGTATCATATGCCGCACCGCACCGAGGTGATGGGCTTTATGACCATCCTTCACGGAGATGACCGCTTCTACAACAACATTTTCGTTCAGAAGTGGCCGTCTGCACCGTTTGTCGTTCGGCATGACAGCAACGATGAGACGGAGGCGGAGAACCGCGAGGTCGGAACGCATGTCTTTGATGAGTACCCGACCTATGAGGAGTGGATTGCGCAGTTCGATATGGACGAGGAAGTTCCGAATATGAGCAAGCTGGAATCGGCCCACTTCGGACATCTTCCGGTCTGGGTGGACGGCAATGCCTATTTCGACGGCGCAAAGGCCTGCCGGAATGAGAAGTCCAATCTGGTGGATACGGAGCATGAGGTGACCGTCGACGTCCGGCAGGATGAGGACGGAAGCTGGAAGCTGAATACGAATGTCTATGACTTCCTCGGCGGCTTCCGCTGCGGCATGGTGAATACGGACATCCTCGGCAGAGCGTTCGAGCCGAATGAGCCGTATGAGAATCCGGACGGAACGCCGATCACGTTCGATACGGACTATCTGGGAAGCCACCGCGGCATTGATGTGATTCCCGGACCGTTTGCGGGCGCGGAGGACGCACGCAGGAAGCTGTGGTAAAACGACAGAAGGCTGTTCCACTGCGGTGAGAGAGATTGAAATAACAAAAACGAGGAGCACCTGCGGCTGCAGGTGCTCCTTTGCTGTAGTGCGCCAGGCGGCGCATGTTTCTTCTGATCAGGACAGGAATTCGGCAAAGCCTGCCGCCTAGTTCTGATAACAGATCTGCTGGCCCTGGATGAGAGGGAAGCGGATGAGATCAGCCGCGTCGAGATTCTCATGATGCATATTGACTGCGGAAATCTGATGATTTTCGTAGGTGATGTAATAGTAAATCCCCTTTGTCGCGTTGCAGCAGGAGGTGTAGAGGGAGATTTCGTATTGGTTCTCTCCGACCTCGCAGCAGCCCCGCTGCTGGTCCACGGATCCCAGAATGTGGAAGAACTGGCTGACACTCTCGGATTCAGAGCTTCCGGAGAGAGAGTGAAGCTTTGTGAAGGCCACGCGGGCAAAGCGTGACGTGGAGGAAAGATCACCGGGAAGCCCGAGAGCTCCCATTCCACGGCTGTAGGTCTGGAGCGGGAGACCGGGAGCAAAGCGGTTTTCCGGCTGCTTCTCGGAAAGGCCCATGTACTGGTTCAACAGGAAGAGCTGCTGCGGGAAGGGCGGATTGTTGGTGAGGACGCCTACGGGGTTGTCATAGACATGAAGTCCGTCCTCAGTGGATTCCACGACGATGGAGCCGGAGGCATCGGCGATGATCCAGTGGAGCTGTCCCGGGGGAAGCTGCGGGCTGAAGGGAGTATCCGTCAGATTCATTCCGGAGAGCGCGGATTTCGCCTCCGAGAGAGAAGCGCAGTGTCCCAGAATCCACGGGATGAATTCGAACTGCGCGACGTTGACAGCGTCCTGTGAAGGCTTTGCGTAGACGGCGTTGCCGACGAAGTTGAGTCCGGCCATGCCAAGTCCCTTCTCATTGATGGCATCGTAATAAAGCGGATACCGGTCCGCCACATGTGCCATGCCGAGAATGGCGTAGTGCCTCTCCATGGGAGAAAGGTGCCGGAATGGCAGGACATAATCTCTTGGCGCGATGACGAGTTCTTCACCGAAGGAAAAATCGAAATCCAGAGATCTGCCGAAATAAAAGTCTGTGGTCTGATAGGTAGCAGCAGTACACATAAAAACCTCCTTGCAGGATGAAGCCCGGACAATTTCCCCGATCCTGCCTGGTGGCGGCCGTTTCGTGAGAGATGCCGGAATGTTTTCTCTGTCATTAACTCAGGTTCATCGTTATTATGGCAGGGCGCGGAAGGTCCGACAAGGAAAGAGAAAGACAAGAAATCTGCGCATCACGGCGTCTTGAAGAATGCGGCCTGATCTTTAATCGAGCGTGAGCAGGAGCGCCATCTTGAACCGGTGATCTGCGGTGACGGAGTGCGCGCCGCCCTTGTCGAACTTGAAATTCTCACCGGCGTGGATGCGGTGCTCCTTTCCCTCGTAGCCGATGACAGCCTCGCCGTCAAGCGCGAAAATCAGGGCTTCGCCGGGAGCGGCATGCTCCGGAAGGCCGGTGCCCTCGTCAAAGCTCATGACAACGAGTTTGAGCTTCTCGTCACTGATCACGTCCATATTGATGATCCTGCCGTCCTGATAGGGGACCAGATCCTTCAATGCGAAAACATCTCCTGCGTGTACCATGTTGTTCATTTGTGTATCCTCCTTGAGTTTGATTGACGTATAAACACAGCCGCTGCCGGTGGCGGACCCGATGAGACGGTTCACCGGCGTGAGAAACGCTTCCCCGGGAAGAACAGCCCGCAGATTCCGGGAGCGCCCCTCCGATTCTTCCGTGCGGTCCGAACGCTTCCCTTCCGGGTCCAGTGGAAGCAGATCTCCCGCAAGGCAGATCCAGAGCATCGGGTAGCGGTAAGTCTCCGGGCTGATGCTGGTTCCGGCGGCCAGAGCGAAATGGGAAATCACATACTCCGGGGTCTGCCAGACAGGCCTTGAGACGGTACATCCGGGGACCGGTGCGTCCTTTTCGGCAATGCGGAATACGATCCCTGCAGTTTCTTTCATGTGATTCTCCTTCTGCGCCCGCAGCATATCCGGAGCCGGAGAGCGGCCCGGAAAGGTGCAAAGCAACATTCTTAAATTCATATCATAGATCTTTCTTTTCAGCCTAGAGCAGAAAAAATGGATTGTCTGTTGCATGAGCAACAGAGAAGAGGGGAAACCTCGCAAAGATTCTGCCAAGATTTTGCAAAGATTTTATTAAAATAACCTAAATTATTGAGAATGTATAGCAGGCAAAACGCTGATCCGTTATACTTTTCTAGAACTGAAACGGGACATAATGTACAGGCAGCAAAGCCTTTCACATGTGCGGAAGAAGACGGAACGAAACAGAAGACGAAAATCGAAGTCCTTTTTAATCATGCATCTGTTTAATGTTTCATGTCCGCTGTATCGGGATTTTGTGGTTTTGCCTCAGCGGGGTATCAAAGATGAGACCGAGAAAAAGCATCAATTTAAAAACGATCGCCGATGCCGTTGGCGTCAGTGTTGTCAGCGTCTCCAACGCGCTTTCCGGGAAACCGGGCGTGAGCAGGGAACTGCGCGAGAAGATCCGCGCCAAGGCGGATGAACTGGGTTACCAGTACCGGTATGAGGAACAGCGAAGAGAAGAGCCCCTTGAGAAAAGGTGTGTTGCGGTGATGACGGTTCCGCATATTCCAATGAACCGGAGGGAACGCTGGGCAAGGCTGACGCATCTTCTGGTCCGGGAAGCGGAGCGCCGGGGGGCAGTGATCAGTATGGAAAAGGTTCTTCCGGAGACCGAGGGACTCTTCCTCATCGGACCGTGGACCAGCGATGAAATCGCTGTGATCCGGAGCCGGTATATGCTGCCCATCGTGGTAGTCGGCGGGTGGAGCATCTATGTCCGGGCGGATTATGTGGTCTCCGATGTATATCATGCCATGTATGACGCGGTGGCGAAGCTTCACCGGGAGGGGGTCCGGAACCCGGGGATGCTCCTTCTGTCGGATGAGACCGACGAGGAACGAAGCCGCGAGTACGGGCTGTGGAGCGCCCTGTCGGAACTCTACGGGATGCCGCTGTATGAGCGCAGGAATGTATTCCGCAATGCAAGAGAGGCGGATTCCTCCGGATGCGACGCTCTGCTGTGTACGGGGGGCTTTGAGAATTCCGCGCTTCCGGAGAAGGGAAGAGTCATCATCTGCGGAGAGACTCCGCGGCGGGAGGAGCGGATTCTTCCGGATGAGGAAGGACTGGTGCAGGAGGCCATACGGATTCTGATGCACCGCATGAAATGCCATGATGAGCCGGAAGGAGTGCACTATGTCCAGGAAATCAGTCAAATTAAGTGATATCGCGAAGAAAGCCGGCGTCAGTACCGTTACGGTTTCCAATGCACTTGCCGGAAGAAAAGGCGTCAGTGAAGAGATGCGGAGCCGGATTATGGAGACGGCGCAGGAGTGCGGCTATGATATGGCCCGCTATGAGAAAAAGGAGAAGCCGCAGGAAACCATCGGCATTCTGGTATCAGACCGCTACATCCGCATCGGCGTTTCTTTTTACTGGGAAATGTATCAGAAGGTTGCCTTCAATCTTTCACGGTATGGAATGTATTCGGCCCTTGAAATTCTGACGAGAGAGGAAGAGATGGCGGCGAAGCCGTCTCTGCCCAGATGTCTGGAGTCCGGAAAGGCGGATCAGCTGATCATCATCGGACGGATCGAGAAGAACTATCTGGAGCGCGTCATGCAGAAGGCAGAAGAGCGCACCATTCTTCTGGATTTCCGGGATCCGGACTATAACTGCAGTGCGGTGCTCTCCAACAATGGAATCGGGATGTACCGGGCCACGCAGTATCTGATTGATCACGGTCATCAGAACATCGGTTTCGTCGGGACGCCGGAGGTGTCCCGGAATATCCGGGACCGTTTTTACGGATATCTCAAGTGCCTCGATGACAATAAGCTGGAGCTTCGCCCGGAATGGATTCTGGAGGACAGGCGGGCGGAGAACGAGAACGAGACGGGCATCACGCTCCCCGAAAGAATGCCGACCGCCTTTGCCTGCAGCAGCGACTATGGCGCTGCCATTCTTGCAGATGCGCTGGAACGGAGAGACCTTCGGATTCCGACGGATATTTCTCTGACTTCCTATGATGACTATCTGTATGGGGATCCTCTCGGGAAAAGACTGACCACCTTCCATGCCGATATGGAGAAGATGGCGGAGAAGGCCGTACAGGCTCTGATCCAGAACCGGACGGAGCACGGAAGCCGCCCGAAGATTCAGTACGTGGACAGCGTCCTGGTGGAGCGGGAGAGCGTGGCTGCGCCGCGGGTGCGGTAGGCGGAAAAAAGGATGCAGCCGCCTGACTGCTTCGCTTCAGAGAACAGAAATCCGGCGGCGGATTTTGGAATCCGCTCCAGGTGTTCTCCCAATGAGGAAGAGAGGCGTGCTCAGAATGTTCAGGACGGACAGGCAGAGAACGAAAAAAACAGAGTCAGGATAAGATTATGGGCAAGAGTGTCACATTGAGCGATATCGCCGCAAGATGCGGCGTCAGCATTGTCACAGTATCAAAAGCACTTTCCGGTCAGAAGGGAGTCAGCGAGGCAACAAGGCAGCAGATCAGTGAGATGGCGCAGGAGATGGGGTATCTGCGCACCAAGGCAGTGGAACAGAGTACGAACCTGAACTATACGGTCGGCGTGGTGGCGGCATCCCGCTATTTTACTGACCGGCTGTCTTTGTACTGGAACATTTACCGCGATCTTTCCATGCGGCTGGGACAGAAGGGATGCTTCTGCCTCCTGGAGCTGGTCTCCGAAGAGGAGGAAGAGGCGGAAAAGCTTCCGGGACTTCTGGACGGGCAGCATATGGACGGGCTGTTCGTGCTCGGCTCCATGAGGCAGTCCTACGTCCAGAATCTGGAGAATGCGGCGCAGACGCCGCTGGTTTTCGTGGACACCCTGTCGCTTGCCGGGGATAATGACAGCGTGATCTCCAATAATTTCCTTGGCGGCAGGAGGATGGTGGAGGAGCTTCTGAAGCTGGGACACGAGCACATCGGTTTTGTCGGAACCCTTCGCGCGACGAACAGCATTGACGACCGATATCTGGGCGGCATGAAGGCGCTGATGGAAAGGGGACTTTCCTATGCGGAGGGCTGGCAGATTGATGACCGGGATCCCGAGACAGGACTTTTATATGAGGCGTCGGAACTGCGGATTCCGGAAGGCAGCGTTCCGGGCGCGTTCTTCTGCAGCAGCGACCGCAGTGCGGAGCTGTTCGCGGAAAGACTCCGGGAGATGGGACTTCGCATTCCGGAGGATATTTCCCTGGTGGGCTTTGATAATTATGAAGAAGGCGGGACGGGCAGGCCGTTTCTGACCACCTATGACATCAACCGCAATGAAATGGTGAAGCGGGCGGTCCATGTTCTGCTGCACCGGCTTGAAAATGAGGAATACCGGAGCGGGATCAGTCTGATTCAGGGAAAATGCGTGATCCGGAAGAGCGCGAAAAGACTGGGGGATCCGGTCCTTCCGGCGGAAGAAAAGAGTAAAAATCAGGAAATCCCGGTGCCATAAATTCATCGGAAAGGTTATAATGAAAAGGCATCCATTCCGAAGAAAGGAGGCCTTGAGAATGAGAAAGCCCAAACGTCAGTTTCATAAACTTCGGTGTGCGGCGGCAGCGCTTGCGGCTCTTGCCATGGTGACGGGCTGCAGTTCCATGAAATTCCTTGCAACCGGGAAGGAGTTCCGGAAGATCTGTGAGGATAACGGCCTCCAGGTACAGGATACCAGCGCTTCTCTGAAGGAAGCGGGCTCTTACACGAGCCTTTCGGATTCGTATCTTGCAACGGATGAAGAGAACGGATATTCCGTGTGCTATGTCCGCTTCTCAGACAGCAAAGAGGCGCAGAGCTATTATGACAGCGTTGCGCAGCAGATGAACGGGACGGAATATACCGGACCGAATTATCAGGCCGAGGTGGAGACGGTAAATGACTCCTGCCGTGAGATTTATATGGAATCCGGACGGATCATTTACGCAGAGGGAAGCAGCGAGGCGATTTCCGCCATTGAGGCGCAGCTGATCGGAACCTGGAATCAGGATCCGGTGAAGAAGAACTGAAAACAATCTCCGCCTGCCATTTGCCCTTTGCCTTTGACGTGGCGGGGCGGAGAGGAATGATAATCATATATGAACAATATTCTTGTATTTTCAAACTGGCAGTTTCTCGGCGTGTTTCTGCCAGTTTTTTTGATTGCATTTTATCTGGTGCCGGGCAGATATCGGAACGCACTGCTGTTTCTCGGGAGTCTTGTGTTTTATGCGGCGGGAGGGGTTCTTGCGACCGTCCTTCTGATCCTCCTGACAGTCGTCAACTATCTGGCGGGAAGTGCGCTCTGGGAGTCCGGAGAGAAGCAAAAGCTCTGGGCAATTATCTCTCTGGATGCGGGTGTGCTGATTGTGTGCAAGGTGCTGGCCCTTCTCTCCCAGGAGCAGAAGACGGCCTTTTCCTTTGCGCTCCCGGTGGGGCTTTCCTTCTATCTTTTCAAGATGATTTCTTATCAGGCGGACCTCTTCCGTGGAGAAATCCGCAGCAAACCGACCTTTGTGCAGGCGGCGGCGTATTTTACCATGTTCCCGCAGGTGACGCAGGGACCGATTATGCGTTACCGGGACGGATTCGCCGGGAAGCTCAGCAGGAGAAGGGTGACGCCGGCCCTTTTCGAGGACGGACTGGTTCTCCTGACCATCGGTTTTGCCATGAAGGTGCTGCTCGCGGACCGCATCGGCATCCTGTGGAATGAAATCTCCAAGATCGGATACGAGAGCATCTCGATGCCCCTCGCGTGGATGGGAGCCTACGGGTATTCCTTTCAGCTGTTCTATGATTTCTGGGGCTATTCGCTGATGGCTGCCGGAATCGGAATGATGCTGGGATTCCCCTTCGTGGAGAACTTCGCACACCCTTACGCGGCGGGGAGCATCGGAGAATTCTACCGCCGCTGGCATGCGACGCTCGGACGGTGGTTTCGCGATTATATCTACATTCCCCTTGGCGGCAGCAGGAGAGGGACGGGCCGGACCATCTTCAATCTTCTGGTCGTGTGGGCACTGACGGGCTTCTGGCACGGCGGCACCCTCAATTATGTAGTCTGGGGACTTGTACTGGGGCTTTTCATTGTCTCGGAAAAATATCTCCTGTCACGAAATGAGAAGCTTCTCCGGATTCTGGGGCGCATTCATGTGCTGATTGTCATTCCGCTCACGTGGGTGATCTTCGCCATTCCGAAGATGGGAGAGATCGGAACGTATTTTACGCGCCTGTTCCCGTTTTTCGGGAGCGGCGAAGCGGTGAACAGCGGCGACTTTCTGAAGTATCTCGGCATCTACTGGCCGTTTTTTGCGGTTTCAGCGGCGCTGTGCGTGCCGGCAGTGTTCAAGTCCGTGATCCGCTGCCGCAGAAAGCCGTGGATGACGGCACTTCTGACGGTGCTGTTCTGGGTCAGCATGTACTACAGCATCCATTCGGCGGGAAACCGATTCATGTATTTCAGCTATTAAAAAGATCAGGCCCTCCGGCAGTATGCAGATCAGGGGAGCGGAGATAAAAGACACTTGAACAGAGATTATTTGGAGAAAAAGGATTATTTGAAAAAAGAAGGGACAAGAACAGGAAAAAGAAACGGAAACCGGAAAGGCCTCGGAGAGAGCCTTCGCCAGATGCCGCTGCTGGCGGCACTTCTGGTGACGACGGTGCCGTTTCTCCTGTTCCTGCACGGAAAGACGGCGGCAGAACCGGAGAGAGCGGGAGAGACGGCGGACCTTCCGGGGAGCTCTGCGCCGGAAACGTCAGGGGAGGAGAGCGCTTCCGTGGGCGGCTCCGCGGATGCTCTTCCCGGCTTTGAAGAGATTCCGGAGGATGCGAAGCCCGAGCAGGAGGAGACGGCGCCGGTATCCTATGAGATCCCGGACGGAGTGAACAATCCGGTTGCTCCCGCAACGGATTACGGGAATACGAATACTGCCTATCAGGCACCGGCGGGAACGGTCTTCGAGACCGCAGCGAGCGGGATGTTCGCACCGGACGGAACGTATTATTATCTGCAGAGCGTGCCGGACGATTCGTATTTCTCCGATGCGCTGTTCATCGGGGATTCCCGGACGGACGGATTCCGGGATTACAGCTCCCTGAAGGATATTGCGAGCTTCTGGGCGAAGGAATCTCTGTCGGTTTACAACGTGCTGGATAAGAGTCTCCCCCTGTATACCCATGGCGTCTGGGAGGATTCCCAGACACTGCAGGAGGTTCTGGACAATCACTCCTACGGCAAGGTCTATGTCTCCATGGGAATCAATGAAATCGGCATGCCGACAACCGTGAATTATGTGGAGAAATACAAGGCGCTTCTGGAAATGATCCGGCAGACGGAGCCGGATGCGATCATTTACATTGAGGGGAATATGCATGTCAGCAAGGCATTTTCCTCCTCGGATCCGGTGACGAACAATGTCAATCTGGTGGAGCGGAATGCGGCGATTGCGATGCTGGCCAATGGAAGAGACATTTTCTATCTGGACATGAATCCGGCGGTCTGCGACGAGAACGGGGATCTTCGCGCGGAACTCACGGGGGACGGCGTTCATCTGAAGGCATCCGCTTACGAGCTTTGGGCGGATTTCCTGCGGAAGAATGCGATTGTCAAGGAGACGGATACTACTGCCGCCGCAGAGACAGGCTCTGCCGGAGATGCTGCGGGGACAGAAGCCGTGACGAATGCAGGATCTGCCGCGGACACGGCGGACAATTCATAAAATGAAAAAGGAAGAGCCCATTCCGGTCTCTTCCTTTTTCTTCTTGAAATTATGCTTTCCGATCATTCGAGATAAGTAAGCCGTCCCTCTTCGAAACCGTGGATGCCGAGGCCGGGATCGTTACTGACGGTGATGTCCTTCTCATGGAAAACGGCACCGCCGAGAATCGGATCCTCGCGGCACAGAACTGGTCCGTCCAGATCGATGCGGGTGATGATCTGCTTCGCACAGGCCAGCTCAACTGCGGCATTGACGGAAACCTTGGCTTCCAGCATGCAGCCGAGCATGCATTCCATGCCGTAGACCTCCGCGGCGGCGAGAATCTTCTGCGCGTTGTACAGACCGCCGCACTTCATCAGCTTGATGTTGATCATATCTGCGGCGTGGTGCTGCATGATGCGGAGTGCGTCCTCGGGGCTGAAAACCGCCTCATCCGCCAGAACCGGAACAAAGCTGTTCTCGGTGACATATTTCAGACCGTCGAAATCGGTCCCCTTGACCGGCTGCTCCACGAGCTCCAGTCCGAGGCCCTTTTCCTCCATCTGGTCCAGGATGCGGACGGCCTGTTTCGGTGTCCATGCCTGGTTGGCATCAATCCGGATCCGGATGTCGGGGCCTGCGGCCTCGCGGACCGCGGCGAGGCGGGCAACATCCAGAGAGGGGTCAATGCCGACCTTTGTTTTCAGCGTGTCATATCCGCGCGCAACGGCGTCGCAGGCATCGCGGGCCATTTCCTCCGGAGAATTGACGCTGATGGTGATGTCCGTGGTGATGGTTTTCCTGGCGCCGCCGAGAAGTTTGTAGACGGGAATCCGGTAGAGCTGGCCGTACAGATCGTACAGCGCCATGTCCACCGCGGCCTTGGCGGAGGTGTTGTGCACCACGGCGCTCTGGACCGTCTGAATCACATCCTCGAAACAGTCAATGTCCTGGCCGATGAGCCTGGGGGCGATGTGGTCGCGGATGGCTCCTACAATGGCACCGGTGGTATCGCCGGTAATGACGCCGGTCGGCGGCGCCTCTCCGTAGCCCTTTTCCCCGGTATCGGTGAGAATTTCTACAATGATGTCATTGACGGCATCCACGCGGCGCAGCGCGGTTTTGAACGGTACGCGCAGCGGGACGGAAATGGTGCCGAGTTTTACCTCAGTAATTTTCATGGCGGAGTCTGTCCTTTCTGAGTGATCTGATGCTGACTGTTCACGTGCGTCTCAGAGCTGTTTTACAAATTGAAAATCGCCGGTGATGAACAGTATTGTGATGTAAAACAAATTTAATAAACATCATAGCACAGCAGAGGGAAGTATTGTCACCCAGAGAAGAGATGAATTATGATAAGCGGGTGTGCGAGATGTGTCAGAACGGCAGCTGCCCGGCATGTCCGGGACGGCTTCTGCGCAGATATTCCCTGCGCGTCAGGGAACCACGGACGTGCGGATTTTAAAGCGGCAGACAGCGGAAGCAGAGAAGCAGACAGAAACAGAATGAGCAAATGAAAAAAGAACAGCGCGAACAGCAAAACAGAATCAGAGGCAGCATCCTGCCGGTACTCCTCGATATGGGAGAAGCGCTTCTCGGGAGCGGCGCGGAGATCTACCGGGCGGAGGATACCCTGAACCGGATGGGATATGCGTACGGCGCCGCGGCGATGAATGTTTTTGTGATCCCGTCGAGCATCGTCATTACGATGGAAATGCCGGACGGAGAGATGCTGACGCAGACGCGCCGGGTCCGGACGGCGAACGCCAATGATTTCACAAAACTGGATGAAATCAATGAGCTCAGCCGCGATTACTGCAGGTGTCCCTTTCCTGTGGAGGAGCTGCAGGAGAGACTTCGGAAGATCACCGGGCAGAAGGTCAGCCGGATCGAACTGCTCATCGGGTTCATGGCCGCAGCGGGAGCGTTTGCGGTTTTCTTCGGCGGGACGGTGCAGGACGGCGTGATCGCGGCACTGGGCGGACTTCTGATCTGGGGACTGCAGGTGTATTTCGCCCCGATCTGTATGAATGATACGGTATATACGTTTCTGGCGTCCTTTCTGATGGGCCTTCTGGTCAGTGCGGCGGGGCGGATTTTCCCAGGCCTCCATGTGGATCAGGTCATGATCGGCGATATCATGCTGCTGATTCCAGGCATCATGATCACCAACGCGATTCGTGATTTCCTTCTGGGGGATACGATTTCCGGTGCTCTGCGGCTGAGCCAGGCGGTGCTTCTCGCGGGGATTCTCGTGCTCGGAGTGATGAGCGCACTTGGAATTGCGAGGTGGATGTGATGGAACAGATTGCACTGCAGCTGATCATGGCGGGGATGGGGTCTGCCGGTTTCGGCCTGATTTTCCGGGTTCGCAGAGATCACCTTCCGCTGATTGCCATGGGAGGTATTCTATGCTGGCTGAGCTATCTGGGGAGCAGGCAGATCTGGAGCGGGATGTTCGTGCCGAGCCTTGCGGCGAGTGTGGCGGCGGCGCTGTACGCGGAGATTCTCGCGAGAGTCTGCAAGGCACCGTCCACACCGTTTTTTGCCCTGTCGGAGATCCCGCTGATCCCGGGGAGCAGTCTCTATTACTGCATGCTGAACGCGGCGAGAGGAAAGGCGCAGGAAGCCGTCGCCTATGGCCTTCAGACCTTCGCAGTGGCACTCGGGATTGCGGCGGGAATGAGCATCGTCTGGGCGTTGTGCGATTTTTCGCGAAAGGTGGCAAGGCATACCGGGAAAAGAGAGAACTGATATGCTACAATAAAACATAACTGTTTTTTACATCCGGCCTGTTTTACCGGAACCGTCTGTTCCCGAATGGAAATGTAAAGCGGCCGGAAGAACAGCGGACATACACAACACGGGAAATCGGATGAAGCCGCGGACTGATCGCGGCAGGAAGGATATTTATGACCATTGAGAAGAAGGCAGACGGATCTGCACTGACCGTCGCAGTGAGCGGGAGACTGGACACCATGACGGCTCCGTATCTGGAGCAGGAGCTGAAGGGGGCGTTTGACGGCGTCAGCGAGCTGATTCTCGATTTCAGCGGGCTGGAGTACATCTCTTCAGCGGGGCTGCGCGTGGTTCTGTCGGCGCAGAAGACCATGAACAGGCAGGGCAGCATGAAAATTGTGCATGCCTCCAGTGAAGTGCGCGATGTGTTCGATATCACCGGATTTTCGGACATCATGACCATCGAATAAAGCGGGGACGCGATGCAGAGGCAGCTGACCATGGCGGCGTCCATGGAGAATCTGGAGAAGGCAACGGCGTTTCTTGACAGCGTACTGGAAGAGGAGATGGTTCCACCCAGGACGGTGCTGCAGACAGAGCTTGCTCTGGAAGAAGCTTATGTCAATGTCGTTCATTACGCGTATCCGGACGGAACCGGTGAGGTGACGCTGGAGCTGCGGACAGATCCGGACGCCAGGGTCCTTACGCTCCGGCTGATGGACCGGGGCGTTCCCTTCAATCCGCTGGAAGAAGCGGCACCGGACCTTTCGCTCTCCTCGGGAGACCGAAAGATCGGCGGGCTTGGTATTTTCCTTGTCCGGAAGAATATGGACGAAGTGTCCTATGAGTATGCGGACGGACAGAATGTTCTCACGATGCAGAAGCAGTATTAAAGGGATGCGGGCAGCGGATAGACCACATCGCATGATGGAAGAAACAAAAAGAAAAGCCTCACAGACCTTTATTTTACAAGGCTTGTGAGGCTTCCAAGAGAATGGGGTGGACGGGGCTCGAACCCGTGACCTCCCGCGTGTGAGGCGGACGCTCTCCCGGCTGAGCTACCATCCCATCTGTACGCACCTGCCGGAATTGTGCGAACATGTTTATTATACATCAGACTTGGAAAAGTGCATACCCTTTTTTTGTAACTGTTCAGCACACGGCGATTTTAATGCGAATCGTCTGCCTGCAGATCGATTCGTGTTTCACGGAATCGTTCCTTCTTTGTAAGAAATCGCTCCGATGAGCAGGGGCGGTCCGGAGATATTTTTTCATGATCAGAAGAGCAAAACGGATGGGCAGTCTTGCGGCGCTGTGTCTTGCCGCGATTCTGGCCCTTGGCACCGTGCCCGGCATGAGCGCGGATGCTGCACAGAAAAAGAAAACCGCAAAAACGGAAACCACGGCGCAGACATCGAAGAAGCCCCGGGGAACAAAGTCCTCAAAGGCAGCTAAGACCGGAAAAACACAGAGAACACCCGCGCAGAGTACAAAGGAGGCCGTGCAGGAACCTGAGGCGGAGACGATTTCCGCAGGGGTGAAGCTTCTTGCCGATGATGCGGCGGATGTCGTGCAGGCGGGACTTTTTGACGTACTGAACAATGACCGCGCGAAGATCATCAACTATGCGGGGGCCCGGGAAAGCGATGAAGGCATCCGCTATATGAGCATGGCAGGCGGACAGGAGAGAGCGAGCATCTGGAGCGTGACCTTCCGGCTCCCTGCCGGAGTGAAGGCGGACGGGACGCAGACGGCTCTGGTTCAGATGACTCTGAGAAACGCAATGGCAGGGCGAACCCTCCGCACCGGCGAGAGCCTTCAGGCCTTTTATGACACCGGATGCGGGGTCTACTACAAGGTCCCGACCGCGGTGGGCGCGGACGCGGTCTCCATGACCGTGCCGGTTCTGACCGCGTCGGATCATCAGTATCTGATTCTGGTGATCACAAGCGGCTATTGGAAGCCCGGAAGCGGATATGACTACCTTGCGATCGGCAACAGCATCACCATGCACCCGAGACAGAGCTACTGGCCGGATGCGATGGGGATGGGTGCGACCACACAGCAGAACGATTACTATCATCAGGTGTCTTCTGCGCTGGCAGCGTCCTGCGCGGCAAGGGGAGAAGCCTATAACAGTGCCGCATTCAACTATGCCATCTGGGAAATCAATTATGGAAAAAGAGCGGAGGTTCTGTATCTCCTAGATCCGTATCTGTCACCGGAACTGGAACTGATTACGATCCAGCTTGGCGAGAACGCGATTCCGGACGCAAACGGGTTTGCGGCGGATTTCCCTGCGCTGGTACAATATATCCGTGCCAAGGCTCCGAATGCACAGATCATTCTGGTGGGAAATTTCTGGAACAATGCTGTGGAAGAGACGGTGAAGAAGCAGTGTGCGGCGGCCTATGGCCTTGCCTATGCGGATCTGTCCGCAATTTCCGTGGATCCGTATGTGACGGCGTCCGGCTCGCCGTATGTCTTCGGAAACGAACTGGCTTACGACGCCAACGGCATCGGACATACCTGCAGCAAGGAGGCCGTGGCGCAGCACCCGAACAATGCGGGAATGAAGTACATTGCCCAGTGCATTCTGCAGGTGATTCAATAGAAATATTCAACTGGAGTTTGGGGCCGGCGCACTGAGGAAAACTGACCATGGAGTCAGATCCACGCGGCGCCGCAGGCCTTTGGCAGATGTGTGGAGAACGGGGGGCTGATCCGCCGGATCCGTGCGGTACCGTAGGTCTTTGGCGGATGCGCGGGAAGAAGGGAAAACTCTGCGGGAGGGAACAGACATGGATTTTCGCTCACTGAAATATTTCACGGTGGTGGCGCAGGAACTGAATTTTACACGGGCGGCCGAGAAGCTGAACATGAGCCAGCCGCCGCTGTCAAATCAGATCAAGTCGCTGGAGGATGATCTCGGCGTGCAGCTGTTCATCCGCGGAAAGCGCCATCTGCAGTTGACGGAAGCGGGGAGCCTTCTTCTGCACCGGACGAACCAGATGCTCTCCCTTGCAGATAAGACGAGAGCGGACCTGGCCCATATGGAGAACGGCCTGTCCGGAACGATTTCGCTCGGCATGGTGGAAGGCAGGGCCCCCTACATCGCCGCGCGGTTCATCGCGGGATTTCGAGAGGAGTACCCGATGGTGAAGTACCAGATGTGGAACGGGAGTTCGGACGACGTTCTGGAGCACCTGGCAAGGGGCTTGTCGGATCTGGCGGTCATTGCCTATCCGTTTGACAATGAGCATCTGGGGAGCATTGTAATCGGCAAGGAACCGTGGATTGCCATCATTCCGAAGGATCATCCTCTGGCAACGCAGGAAGGAAGCTGTGTCACTCTGGAACAGCTCGCGGATTATCCGCTGATCGTTCCGCGCAGGAGCTCGCGCATTGAGGCGATTGTGAAGTGGTTTGACGGCATCGGAAGGGAGCCGGACATCATCTGCGAGATGTCGAACTACATTGACGCGGTGGCGCTGACAGAGCAGAACGTGGGAATCAGTATTTTCCCGCAGACCACCTACACGCCGAATGTGCATGTGGTTTCCAAGGTGATCACGGAGCCTGCAAAGTACGTGGAATATGTTCTGGTCTGGCCAAAGGAGCAGCGGCTGAGCCCGCTGGTACAGGAGTTCCTCAATTATGTATCGGATTTCATGGAAGAGGACCGCATTCACTCGGAGCGTTTCCAGGTAAAAGAGCACGAATTCCAGATCCCGGAGGGTGCGGAAATTCTGTAAAAATCGGAGCCGGGGCAAGGTGCAAGCAAATGGGATCATCAGATGACGGCTCGCGTAACACGTAACATATGATATAAAAGTTTAACAAGAGAAAATGATGCAGGCAGTCCGCAGTGCGGGCTGCCTGTTTTGCGTTGCCGTCAATCCGGTAAACAGGAAATATTTTATGTGTGTAGGAGAGGGAGTGGCAGATCATAGATGAATTTATGACTTTGTGGACGGAAGATCATGACCGTAGATCAACCGTCTGTTTGAAAAAATACATCATATCATCATGATTGGTTCCGGAGTTGTCGGAAAATAACAAAAAAGATGAGGAATATTGTACAGGGAGTGGCATTGACGAAGAAAACATAAAAAAGGTAGTATTTCCTTAAAAGGAATTCGTCTTGCATTCAATTTATATGGAAAAACAAGGGGAGAAGCGATTATGAAAAAATGGAAGAGAATGCTTTTGACACTGGTAGTGGCGCTCTTCGTGTCAGATGGCGTATGGAGTGGCATAGGAATAGAGGCAAGAGCGGAAGGAAGAACGCTTGAGGAGAGCAGCCTGAAAAAGGGTGACATGCTCTATGCGGGAGACACCATCGTATTCCGGTTGAATGAGCAGCTGGAAAAGCAGATCAAAAGGGTATTTGTATATTGCTGTGCCAGCAATAACGAGGGAACTATGCTTTTTGCCGACTATATGCCCGGGGGTATTAAAGTTACTCTTACGGAAAAGCAGTTTTTGAATGATCCGACCGAATACAAATACAGTAAATACAAATACCGCGATTCGAAGGTGTATGCGTATTCTTCGGATGAGTGGATATTTTTCATTGACGTAGTAAAGGATGAAGAATCCGGCGGAGACATTCCGGGAGGGGACAGACCGGGTGAAAGTAAACCGGGAGAGAGCGGGTCCGGCGAAAATACGCCGGGAGGAGAAAACGCGGGAAATGTTCCATCGAAGGGAGACACTGCTGCATCGACCGGGAACGCTTCTTCGAAGAAGGATCATACGGAGAGCCATACCTGTGATTTCCAGTGGACAGTTGCAAAAGAGCCGACATTGGATGCTGAAGGTCTGGAAGAATACCGGTGCACAGGATGCGGCGCGGTGAGGGCATCTCATCCTATTTCACGAAATGCAGCGGTGGTGCATGACTTCTACAAAAAGATAATATCAGCGCCGGTGAATGGAAATCTTACCTATGATTCCGGAAAGCTCTATACGATCAGCGATTATCTCCTGAAGAAAATGGCGGAACGGAATGACACAACATTCACGATTCAGTTTGAGTATAAAGGAGCAGAGTACGAACTGACCTTCCCGGCAGGCACGGATTACAGTGTCGTGCTGACGGACAAAGAGACCATGTACGGTTATTTCGGCGTGGCCGCAAAGCTGGGACTTAAGGTAGCGGCAAGATAGGAATACAGGAAAGTAAGAAAGCAGGTCACCTCCATTCGCTTTGCGAGTGGAGGTGATTTTTTCAGGCCGGAACTTATGGAACGTTTCCCTGTCTCATCCTTGATATGATATAAGTGAAAGCCCTGTAGAACACCTTGTAGAACATCTGACCGCAGCCCCAAAATCAGAACTTACTGTATCATCAGGGAATCTGGGGGGGCTTTGGAGAAATCCGGAGCTTTTTTCATACCGGCAGGGCAGGATTATCTTAAATTTTTGCTATAGACAACGAAAGATCGATTTCGTATTATCATCAGTAATTGCATATTTCATCCAATCTGTGAATGCCGCACGGCGTGCGGTCCTGTCTGTATTCTGATCTGAATTCACATCCCAATGAAACTTATGCAAGGAAACCATACACATTGATTTGCAGAAGTTTCAGAAAGAGATTCGGAAAAACTCAGGATACACACAGGCAATGATGGATCCGGAGAAAAACGTATTGTACTGGAGCCTCTGCACAAAGAAGGAGGCTGCCTATGGGGATGGCGGACGCAGTAACGAAGAAGTACCTGCAGGACAACGAAGTATTTTCGGATGTATTCAATTACCGGCTGTTCAACGGGAAACCGGTGATTCGGCCGGAAAATCTGTCGGAGATGGATCCGTCGGAAATTCTGGTCCTGTCCGGGAAGAAGCAGAGCGGAAAGAAAAAACGCCTTTCAACAAAGAATCTGTACCGTGATCTGATGAAAGACACGGTCATCCGGCGGGATCAGAGTGCGGTTTACCGGCTGAGACTGGGAACAGAACTGCAGACGCACGTTCATTATGCGATGCCGGTCCGAAACCAGCTGTACGATGCGATTGAGTATTATAACCAGATGAAAGAAACGGCGCTGCGGCATCATGCAGAGGAGAGTGGAGAAAAGAATTCCGGAGTGTTTCTGTCGGGATTCTGGAAAGAAGACCGGTTGATTCCGGTCTTCACGTTGACGATTCATTTCGGACCGGAGCCGTGGGACGGCCCCCTGTCGCTTCATGATATGATGGAAGTGCAGGACCCGGAGATTCTGAAGTACATTCCGGATTACCGGATTCAATTGATTGAACCGGCGGGGCTGGGCCGAGAGGAACTGGAGAAGTTTCAGAGCAGCTTCCGGGAAGTAATGGGATGCATTAAGTATTCGGAGGATGAAAAAGCTCTAGAAGAATTTATGAGGGATAATCCGCGGATGAACATGGATATCTGCGCAGCGAGGGTGATCGGAGCAATGACGGGAACAGACATTGAGTATTCGGAAGAGAAGGAGGGGAAGGTCAACATGTGCAAAGCGATTGAAGATATGATGCGTCATAGCGAGGAAAAAGGTCTGGCGAAAGGCTTGGAGAAGGGTAAAACAGAAGGTCAGAAAGAAGAACGTACCATCCGCTTGGATTCGTTTGCCAGACAGGTAAAGGCAGGGAAGATGCGGGCTGAGGACGTCGCAGAGGGCTTCGGCATATCGGTAGAGCAGGTGAACGCTGCTGTGGCAAAGATTGACTGATCACGGTAAAGAGAGCAGGACTTCAATATAGCGTATAAGAAAATGCAGGGGCTTCGGAGCAATCCGGAGCTCTTTTAGCATATATAGAAAATGTATCATCTTCAAAGAAATGTATAAAGAAATTTCTACTTACAGCGATGAAAAATTTCAGAAAGGGTAAACAATATGTCGGAATATACGATAAAAAACAATGAATTATACATGAAATTGACGTATAATGTAAAAATGAATGAGCAGAGATACAAATAAGAACGCTGATGGCAAGCGAAGAAACTGGAAAAATGATTTAAAAATTGGTGTATTCAATAGAGAATAGAATACGACGAACAAGGAAAATCCAATGAAATTAAAATATAGTGACAGCATATATCCAAAAGTTGTAGTGATTAAGGCCGCGTATCATTTTACAAATGTGGCTTATGTCCATTTGGATTGCGAGGAAAATTATTATACTGTAACTCTGACACCAAAGAAAAATTGTATCGTTGAGGAACAGGATTTCGAAAATGAAATATTGGCGCAGCTGGCAAGATATGAAATCTTTAAACAGACAAAAGAAATACGTGAAATAACTTTAGCAAGGGCATTAGCTTCGAGTGTTGTGGAAGATTTTCATGAAGAAGATGATTATATGGAAAAAACATTTCGGCGGAGAACATTTTGAAAAATTGGTTTGATAAATAAGATGATCAATGTAAAATTAGAACTGAATAAAAAAATATACACCAGGAACACTATACGATCTGCAGCGAAGGCGTATAATACGCTGGCAAAAATTCAAATATTTGAAAGTACAGAATACTGGATATGTACATTCGATAAGTGCATATATGATATTGAATTAACCAAATATGAGTTTGAAAATTATTGTATTGATTTAATGAATGCAAGCACTGATGGAAATCCTTGAACTCTTAAGAATCATTATACTTATAGTGGTGTGTGTAATATTCTCTATTGAAGATGCTAAAGACAATCATGTTGATAATAAAAAAATAGCAATATTTGGAATACTTGGCATCATTCTTTCGTGTATATATTATGGCATATTTTTTAGAGATGAAATCATAATTTTTCTGGCCAATATAGGTGTTTTAACGATAACTGCTATCCTTCTCTATGCAACACATATATGGGCGGCAGGAGATAGTAAATTTCTGATTCTTATTGGCGTGTTGATTCCGCTGGAGGAGTATTCAAATACATTTGGACCCTTACGCGGGGTGATGATTCCGGTCATTGCTTTTTCTATTGGACTTGTTTTTTTAATCGGAGATACATTGATTAATCTGTTAAGAAAGGAATATGTGATTTCGAAAGAAAACTTCGTGGCTAGGGCCAGGAAAGCATTGATACAGTTTATCATAAACAGTATGTATGTGTTGACGCTTGTGAAGATCGAAGATTTCTTTTTAAGAAAAACAGGATTTCAATTAGGAATATATCAGGTCGTTTTTAATGTCGCTGTTCTGATTTTAATTGGAAAATTTTCATTTTTTCATAGAAAGGAAGTTATCGGATTTGTGGCTGGAAGCTCACTACTATATTCTTTCGGAACCGGAATATAGATGATCAGCCCATTGAGATTTGCATATTATATAATTACTTTTTTGTACATATTATTCCAAATATTTTTGAGCGATTTTAATTATAAAAAAATAGCAACATGTGATGTCAAAAAGGGAATGGTCTTGTCTTTTGGAACAACGATGCTTATGCAATATTCAAAAGTTCAGGGATTACCTGGAATATCACATGAAGATATGCGAGATCGTTTGGATGAGAAACAGGCAGAGGCAATTCGAAGATGGGGAAAAACAAAAAGTGGAAGAGATGAAATAATGATCGTTCGAAAAATTCCATTCATTTTCTTTTTGTCATGTGGAATATTTTTATATTGCTTACTTGGGAGAATGGCCAAATGATCCATTTAAAAGAATATAATGGGCATGCTGGAATATATTTATTTACTACAATATTGCAAAAAGCTCAACAAAAGGTGGAAGAGGGATTTCATGTCTTTCTTCTGACGGGAAGTATTTGCACAATATATGAAAATAACGGAAATGATGACACGTATTCATCAAACTCATTCATAATTGGTGACGAGGAGCTGGCTTCTTTAAAAAAGTACACAGATGGCGATGTTCTGGAGATAAGCGAAAATGGAATAATCTATGAGCGGTATACGGTGAATGGTGATGATTGCACGTTGTTTGTATCTGCGCAATGTAATTCTGCCTGTATAATGTGTCCTTGCAGTTCAATGCAGCGTAAGAAGGACAGCTTATGTTCTCTGGACTCATTGATGGAGTGTATCAGATATCTCCCGAATAATACAGGGCATATTACGATAACGGGAGGTGAACCATTTCTTTTAAAAAAGGACATATTTCGGCTGCTGAGGAGTATTAAAGAACGATTGCCGGAAACGGAGTGTCTTATTTTAACAAATGGGCGAGTCTTTGCTGATATAGAATACATGGAAAGCTATATAGCTAACAAATCCAGATTTACCGCAGTTGGTATACCTATACATGGATCGACTGGTTATCGACATGATAAAATTACGCGATCAGATGGAAGTTTTGAGCAAACGATACTCGGAATCAAACATTTACTTTACTACGGAGAAAAAGTTGAAATCCGATTTGTCATCAGCAAATTGAATGCAGATGATATTTTGAATATGACCAATCTAATTCTCCAGGAAATACCAGGCGTTACGAGTGTTAAGCTGATGGGCTTGGAAATGTTGGGAGATGCTGCCATTAATCAGAATAAAGTTTGGATTGATTATGAGTCAGCTGGTATTCTTGCAGAAAAAGCAGCTGATCTTCTTTTACAAAATGGAATTGATGTAGAACTATATAATTTTCCTTTATGTGTGATTGAACAGAAATATTGGGCAATTTATCGGAAAAGCATAGATGATTATAAGATAAGATACAAAGAAGAGTGCGAAAAATGTGTGGAAAAAGATAATTGTGGCGGTATTTTTGCAGGAACTTTGCGCTTGGTAGATAATGTATATCCTATATTGAATGGATGATTTAAAATGTTAAACTTCTTTAACTTCCGAAAACTAGAAGATCAGTACCTTATCACAAATGATGCGGGACAGTATGAATTTATTTCTAAGAATATTCTTGGTAATATATTGAAAGGAACACTGAACGAATCTGATGAAGTGATGACAAACCTTTGCAGCAAGGGTTTTATCTATGAAAAATCACGTGAGAGTTTTTTGGAAGATCAGAGAAACCGTCTCAGATTCGCTAAAGGTCATTTATTTCATGGAACATCATTGCACATATTCATTCTCACAAATGCCTGTAATTTGCAATGTGTGTACTGTCAGGCAAGGACGGGAAATGAAGAACAGTTTGAATATATGAATGAAGAGACAGCGGAAAGGGCAGTGGATTTTGCTTTATCTTCGCCGGAGGACAATCTTACTTTTGAATTTCAAGGAGGAGAGCCATTACTCAATTTTAATGTGATTCGTCACATTGTAGAATATACAGAATCTAGAAAAGGAGAGAAGCATATAGAATATTCGCTGGTATCTAATTTGCTTTTGATGGATCAGGAAAAAATAAAATTTATTAGAAAATATCATATTGGTATTTCAACATCATTGGACGGTGATAGATTAACGCACAATGAAAATCGACCGTATATAGATGGGAAACCTTCATTTGATGATGTTGTTGAGAAAATACATGAAATGCGATTGGCTGAAATTCAAGTTGGAACGATTGAAACGACGACAAGAAACAGTTTAAAACATCCTAAAGAGATTATAGATGCTTTTCTGGATCTTGGATTTAATTCGGCCTTTATTCGTCCGTTGACACCTCTTGGATATGCTACGAAAAATTGGAAAGATATCGGATACACATCAGAAGAATTTTTGAACTTTTATAAAGCATGTTTTGACTATATTTTGCAATTAAATTGTTTGGGCATTAAATTCTGTGAAGGACATGCATCTATTTTCTTGAGAAAAATTATACATGGAGAAGATCCTAATTATATGGAATTACGATCTCCGTGCGGTGGAGTTGTTGGACAGTTGGCATATTTTTTCAATGGAGATATTTATACGTGCGATGAAGGTCGTATGATGGGAGAAATGGGAGATTTTTCGTTCCGGCTCGGGAATGTATATCATAACACATATTATGAAACAGTTTGTTCGAATAAATGTAAAGCATTACTTTCCGCTAGTTACTTGGAATCATTACCTGAGTGCTGTGATTGTGCCTATCAACCTTATTGTGGAACATGCCCGGTTGTTAATTTAGCATTAAAAGGGGATATATTTCCAGTTGAATCTAATGATTATAAATGCAAAATATATAGAGGAATACTAGATCTCATATTTAAAACTCTTATGAAAGAAGGAAAAGAAGCAAAAGCCCTGCGTGAATGGGTGGAATGAGCGATTAAGGAGGAAAATTATGAAGAATAATGATAAAAACAATCCGGTGGGCTTTCCTGAGGTAACCCGTGCGATAGAGAACTTTTTGTCCGATGAAGAGGGAAATATTACACGGAACAAAATTCTATCAGTCGGGGCGCTTGCAATCGTCCTCGGAGTAATTTATACTTCGGCCTTTGACTCATATGCCAGACATCGTTCACATAGTTCTCACAGTTCACATAGATCGCATTCAAGCAGCCGTGGGAGCTATCATGGCAGTCATAGCAATACTCATTCCAGTCACGGCAGTCATTCAAATAGCTCGACATGGTCATCTCCTTCAAATGGAATTACAGATTCCGCAAGGTCTGCTGCAAAGTACATTGCTCCAGTTGTGACAAAAACAAGCAGTACTCTTCTTCCCCTGGTAGGAGTCACGACTGTCGACGCTGTTGCAAAAGCAGGACAAAAACTTTATGCAAATTCTAATCTCGGGCAGGTTACAGATGGATATATCCAAGAGACAGCAGTCAATGGGTCAACTCTTGTCGTGAGCACAAATGCCATTCGCCAGATTTATGCAATGACGAATGCGGATTGGAGCTGCATTTATCAGCAGGCATATTATGTTCAGTGCAATCCGGATGTTCTCCAGGCAACGGGAGGTGATGCAAACGCTATCTTTAACCACTTTGTTGAACATGGCATGAGCGAAGGCAGAATTGCCAGCCCGGAGTTTAATGTACAAAGTTATATGTTGTATTATCCAGATCTCGTAAAGGCATATGGAAGTGATTTAAAACAGTATTATCTTCATTATATGAATGCCGGAAAGGCAGAGGGAAGAATTGCCTACTAATTTTCTTGCTTTCCATGAGACGGAATGCCTCAGCATAGTTACCCGTGTCCCAGCTTCCTCTTCACATGTCTTACGGCGCGCCTGCAGAACCGTCCGACCTTCAGGTCGAAGCGGTGCGTGAAGCGGTCCCACTTTGTGATGGGCGGCAGGATGAGATATTCATAGTCGGCCCGGTGCTCCAAAAGGTAGGACGGGTAGGAGTCATCCAGTTCCACACGTTCGAAGTGAGCGTTGCGGCCGAAGATATCCTGCCCGAGGATCAGCTTGTCCATGGTCTCGGCGATGATTTCGGAGTCGTTGTATTCCTGATGCGCGGCGGCGCGGATCTTGGTGCCGATCCGGTTCAGAACATTGGTCTCGTGATGGCCGCCCATGTAGCCGAAGTGCCAGCCGCCGTCTTCAACGCGGACAGAGCGGGGATCGGTGACGGGAACGAGATCGCGCAGACGGACAATTCCCTCTGCGGGAATATTGCGGATGCTGCAGACCTTGGTTCCGAGCCACTTGCGCTGCTCCGGGGGAATCTGCGGAAATTCGCCGGTGATGGAGTGGAGATGCACCGGCTTTTCTTCCATATTCAGGAAAACATAGAAGTTCCGCTGTGCGAGGTGATAGACCTTCGAGGAATCGAAAGAGTCGATCACCTTTTTTAATGCGGCGGGATTCGGAATCTCATCCAGATCGCCGAACAGAATGATATCGTCGTCCTTCAGGCCCTTCAGGTGATCCATGAGATGATTTTTCTGGAAATAGTCACGGCGGTGCGTGAGCGGCTGTCCGGGAATCTCGGGAGCGTATTTTCCGGCGGACGGATTGACGTGCACGTCGTCGTCTTCCATCACATCGTCGGAGACCACGACATAGTCAATTCGTGACAGAAACGGAGCGAACATCTCTTTGTTCTTCTCGAAGCAGAGCTCCTTCGGCTCACCGGAGAAGGTTCTGGTCGATTCCTCAATGATAAAGCGGTCCACACAGTCACTCAGGACGTGAAGCCGCAGATTCAGAATGTCCAGTTCATTGAAAAAAGGAATACAATCGTAAACCATGCCTTGTTAACCTCTTTCACCGTGCTTTTTCTTCCAGGCGCTGCTTTTCCTCCAGAAAAGGAGCGGGCGGACGGCATTCCGCAGTTCTGTTGCCGGTGCCGTGAAGCGCGGGTAATCCTTGTTCTCTCCTCTCCACTTATGGAACAGGAACGGCTCCACACCTTCGTTCTCCGGGAGAGGATGTTCACGCCCGAAGCGGACCGCGACCTCAAGCGGCGCGAAGACGAGGCCGTTCGCCTCCATCTGATTTTTGGAGTGGCAGCAGAGGAAAATGTCTTCGTTGTAGAAGCCGTCGTCCACGGGAACCCAGGGGAGCTGATGCTCGGATGGGTAGGCGAGGAGCCTTCTGGAGCGGAGCGAGACGCTGTTGCCGACCCGGCAGATGTTCCCTTTGGAATCCCGATAGGCATAATCATTGGTGGGAAGCGGCCAGGGAGAGCCGATGTAGTCGTATTTCAGAAATTCATCGGACCATTTCTCCGGGTGGATGACGAAGCCGTCGTAATGGACGAGGAGAATGAAGTCCGTCCGAATGTAGGGCGCAAGCTCATAGACCATGAAATGATTGAACTTGTCAATGCCGTCAATCTTCTCACAGTGCCGGTAATGGATTCCGGAGGGGAGGCCGAAGGGCTTCCGGTCCGTGATGAGAATGGCATCGCCGAAGTCGATGCCGCGCATGGAGTATTCCATGGCTTTGATGGTTTCATAAATCTTGACGCTGCTCACAGCGACCAGCGTGACGTTCGGAAGCTGAAGCTTCCCGTTTCGATATTCCATGACGTTCTGTCCTGTTTTTGATTGATTTGCAGTGCATCCGGGGCTCGCGACAGCCGGAATTGAGCGTAACCCGGAGAGAAGAATCCGAGCCCGCTGAGAAGCCCGCAGGAGGTAAGGCTATTGCAGCTTCCAGGTATGGATGATTCCGGCGCGGCGGAGCGCGGAGCGCTCCATCTTGCGGAGGAAGAATCTTCCGTACAGAGCCTTGCGGCGGATCACCTGGCAGGCCTTTCGGAATGCGCCGGGGCGGATGTTCCTCCTTGCATAGAGACGGGAGGTCTTCTTATATTCCTCCAGCTCCCTGCGGCATTCGTCGGGCTCCCAGATCCGGCCGCGCCGGTCCTGATAATGAAGAAAACTGTAGATGTTCTGTTCCGAGGACCAGAAGCCGTCGCTGATGTTATGGCGGGCCCAGTATTTCGGTGCGATGACATAACGGAGCTCCGTGCTCGTGATGACCGGCATCAGCGAGAAGGAGGAGTTCGAGAGGATCAGATACCGTGCATTTTTGATCGTGACGTAGTCCTTTCCGACATCGAAGTGGTGGCATTCATATTCCGGGAGAACCTTCCGGGCGGCTTCCTCGTCTTCCGTGACGATCATGAAGCGCATGTCCGGATTGATTTTCTTCATATTGGTGATGGCGTGGAGCCAGTAGCGGCGGTCCAGATACAGCTCCGGATGTCCGGTGTATTCGCCGCCCCGCATGTTGATGATGCACAGATCATCCGCGGTGTACTCGTCGGATTCGTATTCGGGCTTCACCTTCAGCCACTTCCGGATCTCTTCCATGTGGCTGCCGAAGTAGCGTTCGTCCTGCAGATTTCCGTACAGGAGGGTCTGGTCACTGATTCCATAGACCCGCTCGTCCGGGCCGCTGATGTAGCAGCCGTTCTCCATGTCGTGGCGGGAGTTCCCCATGAAGAGGCGGTCGTCCTGCTCGTCGAAGCGGGTATAGTTTTTCATCTCGTCGCGCGGAATTTCCGTACCGAGATCAAGGTCCATGAAGTACATGCCCTTGTTGGACTGGGCAACATTGCCGACCTGCTGCGGGTTGACGGTTCCGAAGTCATAGCCGAGATCTTCGGCAATGCAGCGGGCGGAAATAAAGAAGAAAAGCTGATTCCCGAGTCCGTACCCGGGAATGAATTCTACGCCGATCATGCAGTTCGTTCTCCTTCCAGAGTGGTGGGCGTGATGGTTTCATCTGCCACCTTGTAAATCCGGTCGCATTTCTCAATGGTGTTGAGGCGGTGGGCAATGATGATCATGGTCTTCTTGCCGTGGAAGGAATTGATGGCCTCCATCAGAGCCGCCTCGGTGTCGCCGTCGAGGGCTGAGGTCGCCTCATCGAAAACGAGAATTTCCGGGTTGTGATACAGGGCCCTGGCGATGCCGATCCGCTGGCGCTGGCCGCCGGAAAGCCGGACGCCACGGTCGCCGATTTTGGTATCCAGGCCCTCGGGAAGACTGCGGATGAATTCATCCAGCTGGGCCTCCTTCAGAATCTCCCAGATGCGGTCCTCGCTGACCTTGTCCGCGTCGATGCCGAAGGCGATATTTTCGCGGATGGACTCATCAATCAGATAGATGCTCTGCGGAATATAGCCGATCTGGGAAAGCCAGGAGTCATAGTTCGAGAAAATATCGGCGCCGTCACACAGAATCTGTCCGGATTCGGCGTGGAGCAGACCGAGAAGGATGTCCACAATCGTGGATTTTCCGGCACCGGAAGGTCCCATGATGCCGACGGACTGGCCCTTCCGGATCTCCATGTTGGCGTGACGGAAGATGTAGGTGTCGCTGTCGGGATAGTGGAAGGTGATGTCCTTCAGCTCGATCTTATCCGACAGATGCAGGGCGGGGCCTGCGATTTTGCTGGCGCGGGCACGCATCTCGCCGGCCGTCTTGTTGGACTCCGTCAGGTTGTCGTAGAGGTAGTTGAGGCTCGGCTCCTCGTAGGCCGCCTGTGCCATGTAGGTGTTGATGCGGTTGGCACTGGGAAGGATCCGGACTGCGGCTACGGCAAAGGCTGTGAGCTGCGGGATCAGCGCGGTCATATCGCCGCCTGTCAGCATGAATATGGTGATAAAGCCCATCACGCTGACCATGAAGACGGTTTCGATCATCAGGCGGGGAAGGTTATTGAAAACAGCGTAGTCCGTTGCGACATCCGCCCCGATTTTGCCGCTTTCATAATAATTGCGGATGAAGAAGTCCTGACGGTTCAGCACCTTGACATCCTTCAGACCGTAGATGGCCTGGAGCCGCCACTTCGCGATGCGGGACTGGATGTGCTGGTTGCGCGCGCCGATGCTGTTCAGCTTCGGTTTGATGCATTTCGTGCTGATGAAGGTCATCAGGAGCAGAATGAGAACGATGAACAGCGTCATCTGCCAGTTCACGACGAGGAGAACGATGCCGAGGAAAATGGAAACCACGACCTCGGTGGACATCTGCAGGAGACAGAGAATCAGGGAGAAGGTCTGCGGAATATCGCTGTCGGTGATCCGGAAGACCGTGGGAATGTCCGCGCCCAGATAATCCTCGTAGGGACGGTTCAGAAAATCACGCAGGACCCGGCTGATCATGTCGTTGCGCGCGTTGGTGATAAAGCGGTTCTGGTGATAGGTGACGAACAGAAGAAAGGTGTTTTTTACAATATAAACTGCCATCAGGGCAACCAGCATCGCGATGGTGAGGCGGAATGTCGTGGTGAGTCCGAGGGAGTCTGTAATGTGCCGCAGGAACGGGTACTTGTCCAGATATTCCGTGATGGTCTTCGGCGCCGTGATGGCGGAGACGATGGGAACGATCATGGAAACGCCGATGGTTTCCAGAACGCCGCTGATGAGGATGAGAACGCCGATGCCGAGGCACTGGCGCTTCTGATGCGCGTCCAGTACGTAGGAGAGCTTCTTGAGCATGGACAGCTTCTCGGTTTCTGCCTTTGCGGTCTGCTGATTGAATGAACTCATGTTGGTTGACTGCCTTTCTGACCGCGGTGTGCGAGCGGCCCGTTCCATGACATAGATAATTTATTATAGCATAGGAACGGAGAGCGAAGTGAGCGATGGTGAAGCTGTGCGCCGGATGTTCACGCGCCGTTCACATTTTGCAGACGGGAGCGTGCTAAAATAACTATCTGTGTGTAATGATTCAGCACATGCTGATTTCAAAAGCAAATGGACCGCTTGCGGGCAAATTTGCGGCTGAAATCGACATGCGGCCAAGCCCCGAAGGGGCTCTGGATGGAAGCATCGAGGATTTCCGTAAGGAAATTCGAGATGTGCTGAATCGTTATCTGTATGTGTTCTAATAGGGACGCATGCACGCCGAAGACATCCGCCGGGAAATTCGGGATGAACGGAGCAGATATCGATCATATTTGAGATTGAGAGAAAACGGGACGGGGCAATGGACAGATACGGTACAGACTGGAATCCGGACGCTTTGGGGAGAGATCCGGACCGGGAGGATGACAGCCCGGAGAGAAGAAGGCAGGAACAGGAGCGGCGGAGGAGAAGGAACCGACGCAGAGCGAAGCGGGAACGGGAGCTTCGGAGGAAGAAACGGATCGCGGCTGCAGTGATCTGCGCCGCCGCAGCGGGGGCGCTGGTTCTGGTTGTTTCATTGATCGGAAGAGGCAGACAGGAAGCGGAGGCCTCCACGGCGCTGGCAGCTTCCACGGAATCTGCGGACGAGACTGCGACGGCAGCAGTGACGGAGGAGGATTCCGCCGCGGCGGATACGGAAGGCAGTGAGCCTTCGCAGGACAATGCTGATGCACCTTATGTCTTCCGGGAGACCGCAGATACCGTGCAGCTCGGCAAGAGCCTCACGGATATTTCAATTTATGACGCGCAGCGGCACATCGAATCGGACAGTTCGGCGGGATCCTCAGAGGATGCCGCTTCGGGAGATACCGGGGACAGCGAGAACTCCGGGATGTCGGGAACGGACAGCATGACCGATACGGAGAAGGAGGAAGCGGCGAAGGCGTCGGACTATGTGGACAGTCAGTATGCCATTCTGATCAACACGGATACGGGCGAGATCCTGGCGGAGCGGAATGCGTTCGACCGCATTGTGCCGGCTTCCATGACGAAGGTGATGACGCTTCTGGTCGCCGTGGAGCAGATGCAGAATCCGGAGGAGAATCTGAAGGACAAGGTGACGATCACACAGGAAATCTGCGATGAGTCCTATCGGTCCGGGTCGAGTTTCGTCGGCTACGGCGAGGGCGATGAGGCCACCGTGGAGGATCTGCTCTACGGAGCCATCCTTCCTTCCGGAGCGGATGCGGCCATGGCGCTCGCGGAATACACCTCCGGCTCACAGGAGGCGTTTGCACAGCTGATGAATCAGAAGGCGGAAGAGCTCGGAATCGCGGATACCACGCACTTTACGAACTGCGTCGGACTGTACGATGAGAATCATTACAGCACGGTCTACGATATGAGTGTGATCATGCGGGCCGCCATCGACAACGAGCTGTGCAGGAAGATTCTGTCCACGCACACCTGGACGACGGGAGCGACGAAGGCGAATCCGGACGGCATTCAGATTTCCAACTGGTTCCTGCGGCGCATTGAGGATCACGACACGAACGGGACGGTTGTGTGCGGCAAAACGGGCTTTGTCAATGAGTCCGGCAACTGTGCCGTGAGCTATCAGGAAGGAAACAGCGGGACGGGGTATATTGCGTGCACGGCACTGACCTATAACCAGTGGAGATGCATCTATGATCACGTCGCGCTCTATAAGACGTATACCAAATAGGAATGGTATCTTGCATTTTCTGACGAAAGTATCTGATACGGTCGGACAGAGTCCCTTCGGGCCTGCGCACATGGAATCCATTTGGAAATCCCTGCAGGAGACGGAAAAGGCTTTCCTTCGGTCTGACTAGGAGCAGAGAAGAAATCCGTATTGACATCATGATGGAAACAGAACAGGACAACAGAAAGCATCTTCGGGCCGGAAAGCTGGTCATTCCGGTCACGGCACTGATCATTGTGCTGATTTTCACGACAAGGACCGTTCTCCTTCTGCATGAGTTCCCGCAGAGAGAGATTCCTCGGGACACTTTGTACGGGGAAGCGGATGAAAACCTTACGAATCTGTCACGGAACGGAACGAGGCTTCGGGCAGACGAGGCAGATACGAGAATCCGTTTTCCTTTTGACGGAACCGTTCCGATCCGCAGCATCCGCTTTGAGGCCGAAGACTGCAGCAGGACGGGATGCCGGTCCTGGGTCTATCTGGATGACTGCTGGCAGCAGGCCTCCGTGTCCCTGCAGAATGGGTACAACTACGTGGAGTTCGAGGATGCCGGGAGCGCGGACAAGACATCCGTCATTACGCTCACGCCGGTTTCGATCCGCGGGGTATCCTTCGATCTGGTCTCCTTTACGGTCAACCCGCGGGAGCACATCGCACTGGGCGAGCTGCAGAATGGTCTGGTGCTCCTGATGGTCTGCCTTCTGGTGGAAGGCATCACGCTGGAGCTTCTGAAGAAAAGAGAAGAGAGCAGGAAGGCGGGGCGCCTTGTACATCCGTCGAAGGCGGTCGTGGCTGCAGCCGGAACGCTGCAGGCGTTTGCGGGCGTTCTGTTTCTCTGGCAGTATATGGCGGCGGACTGGGACGAGGTGGAGATCCTTTACCACACGGCGGTTCTTCTCTCAGAGGGACTGTTCCTTCTTTTCCTGTATTATCCGGCGAAGGGCGGCAGACGGGAGCTCCCCGGCTTGCGGATTCTCCTCCTCTCCGTGTACTGCTTCGGTATGACAGAGCTTCTCTATAGCGACCGGTTCCGCATGGATGATTTGTGGTCTGCGGCGCTGAATCTGATGATCTATGCCGTTCCCTATGCGGGGCTGTATGTGCTTTTCGGGAGAAAGCGCGGTCATTACGGGTATCTGATCGGAACGATCTGGTGGCTGGTCTTCGCAATGATCAATCACTATTATTTTGAATTCCGGGCGCAGGCGTTTGAGCTCTCCGACCTGTCCATGGCGGGGACAGCCAAAAACGTCATGGGACAGTACCGGCTGGACATCACGCCGGATGTTCTGTTCGTTTATGTGACCTTCGCTCTGCTGATCCTGGGACTTCTCACGGAGAAGCGGGAGACGCTTCCGGAGAAGGGGGCCGGGAAACGCATTGCACACCTTGTGGCGGGGGCGGTGCTCCTGACCGTTGTGCTGACCAGCCTTCCGGTGGTCAATCTCTGGAATACGAACATCGGCACGAAGCATCACGGATACGCCCTGAGCTACCTTTCTTTTGCAAAACGCCATCTGGAAAAACCGGTGCCGGAGGGATATTCGGCGGCAGAGGCGGAGAGCATTCTGGAACAGTATGCGGGACTGGATGCCGCAGAATCCGGGAGCAGTGAAGCCGGTGCAGGCGGAAAGGAAACCATGGAGAGGTCCGGGACGGAAGCCGCGGACCCGGCAGGAAATGGCTCTTCGGGAAACGGTGCTGCCGGGAAGATGACGCAGGACCCCGTGGATATCATCGTGGTGATGGATGAGGCGTTCTCGGATCTTCCCACGGTTTATAACTTCGAGACCAATCAGGACGGTCTTCCATACATCCACTCGCTGGAAGGCGCGAATGTGAAGAAGGGCTGGATGCTCTCCTCGGTGTTCGGGGGAACCACGGCGGACACGGAGTATGAGTTCCTGACCGGCAATTCCGTCTCGTTCCTGAGTGCGGACGCGGTGCCGTATACGCAGTACATTGGCAGTGACCAGGAGTCGCTTGCAAGACTTCTGAAGAATCAGGGCTATTCGGCAACGGCATTTCACCCGTATCTGGAATCCGGATACAAGCGGTACAAGGTTTATCCGCTTCTCGGCTTTGACGATTTTATCTCCGTGGAGGACGGGCTGACCTATACGGAGAGGATCCGGACCTATATCAGCGATTCCTCGGATTTCAAGGATCTGGAGCAGATCTATGAGAAGCAGGCGGACAAAGGACCGGTGTTCCTCTTTAATGTGACGATGCAGAATCACGGCAGCTACAACACGGATGTCCCTGCCGTGGATGTGACGGTGGAGCCGAAGAAGGCAGAACTCCATTACGCCCAGCTGGAAGAATATCTGTCCCTGGCCTATCAGACCGACCGGGCATTTGAGGAGCTTACGGATTATTTCTCGAAATCAGACCGGAAAACCATCATTCTGATGTTCGGCGATCACCAGCCAAGCCTGAATGAGGATGTTCTGAAGGCGCTGGAGCCGGAAATGTATGAAGAGGGGGCTTCGGTGGAGGAGAGGGAGAAGAAGTACACCGTTCCTTACATCATGTGGGCGAACTTTGATCTCCCGGAGGAGCCGGAGGCACCGGAGTACATTTCGCCGGGATATCTTCGAAGCTTCCTTCTGGAGAATGCGGGCGTAGGAGAGAGCGCCTATGACCGTTTCGTTTCCGGTGTGCGAAAGTCGTATCCGGCCATCAATGTTCTGGGGTACCGCGACGCGGAAGGGAATATGCACGATCTTCAGGATGCCTGGGGCGAAGAGCTTCTGAATGACTACCGGAAGATCGCCTATTACAATTTGTTTGATCACGGAAAGGTGCGGATGGAGCTGTTCACGCAGCCGGTCGGGAAGTGAACTTCCGCATTCGGCAAAACCACTGCACTCGAAGATGTCGGATGACATCTTCTCTCTGGTATCGCGGATTTTGCTTCAATTGGGCAGAAAGATGGAAAAGCGGACTGACAGGAAAAGAAACCAGCAGGTACAAGGTGCTCAGAAAAACAACTCAATGAAACAGTAATGTCTGGAAAGCACAGGAAGGAGAATATATGGAAAAAATCGCAAGTTTTACCGTCAATCATCTGAAGCTGGAGCCGGGAATTTATGTCTCCCGGAAGGATCATTTCAAAGAGGTGACGATTACCACGTTTGATCTTCGCATGACCGCGCCGAACCGCGAGCCGGTGATGAATACGGCGGAGCTTCACACCATTGAGCATCTGGGAGCGACCTTCCTCCGGAACGACCCGGAATGGAAGGACCGTGTGGTTTATTTCGGACCCATGGGATGCCGCACCGGCTGCTACATGCTGCTGGAGGGGGATCTTTCTTCAGAGGATGTTGCGCCGCTCATCACGAAGATGTTCGAGTTTATCCGTGACTTCGAGGGTGAGATTCCGGGCGCTGCGGCAAAGGACTGCGGCAACTATCTGGATCAGAACCTCGGAATGGCGAAGTGGCTGGCGGCCCGCTATCTCGACCGCACTCTGTATGGAATCACGAAGGAACACATGACGTATCCGGAATAAGCTGCATGCGGAGGCGGCGGATGAATGTATGTATCTACCACATCGCGGAAATTTTCCTGTTCGAATATTATGAAAATCCTGCGGATTACACGGTGATCCCGAAGGACCGGATCGAAGAGCACGAAGAGAAGGCTGCAGAGGAAATGAAGCGCGGCGGCTACGTTGCGGCTCTTCAGAATTACGACAAGGCGCAGGAGCTGAATCCGGCGGATGCCGAAATCCGTCTTGCGAGAATCTGCTGCTGCTACCATCTGGGGCGGCTGGACGACATGCACGAGGAGACACTCCGGCTCTATCCGTATGCCTGCACCCGGCAGGAGCTTGCCGCGTATTACCGGTGGCTGGGCTGCTGGTATCTGGAGCAGTATCAGCCGGAGCTTTCGGAATGCGTGTACCGCTACAGCACCCTGTTCGCGCCGTCGGAGCAGGCAGAGGAGGAAATTCGCTATTTGGAAAAGGCGCTGGGGAAGAAAATGCCCGCGTACTCTCTTGCCGACATGCAGGAGAAGCTCCGGAAGGCCGGCATTCCGCTTCACGCAAGCGATGTGACGATGGCCCTTCTCGTGAAGGCCGGAGAGGAAGCGGAGGCACGCAGTCTGTGGCAGCAGGCGCTTGACTGCTACCGGATGGTCTTTGATCTGACGCAGGATGAGGAGATCGGAAGGAGGATCCGCAGGTTGTCCTGAGGAGAGAAGAACGGAAGCGTGATAGGAAGGCGGCGGGGAACGCGCCGGATGTTCCGCGGAACGGGATGCCGAAGACCAAGAGGCAGGAAGTTTGAAAGTGACATCGATATGTCACTTTCAAACTGCAGCATCGGTGCTGCCGCACCGGCTGCCGCATTCGGCAAAAACGCCTTCGCGTTTTTGGCCTCAGCGGGGTATAAAAATCAGGGAGAAGCGGAGATGAAAAGTGCGGACACGGAAGGAAAAATCCTGGTGAGTGCGTGCCTTGCGGGGCGGCACTGCCGGTACGACGGGAAGGAAAAGGGAATTCCGGAAATCGCGGAGCTGGTGGCAGAAGGGAAAATGATTCCGGTCTGCCCGGAATCGGCGGGGGGCCTGCGGATTCCGAGAGAGCCGAGCGAAATCAGGGGTGACCGGGTTTTCTCGAAGTCCGGAAAAGATGTCACGAAGCAGTACCGGGAGGGCGCGCAGCGATGCCTCAAGGTCTGCCGGATGCACCGCTGCAGCACGGCGGTTCTCAAATCAAAGAGTCCGTCCTGCGGCAAAGGCTGTATCAATAACGGAGAGTTTGACGGCGGGCTCGTGGAAGGAAACGGCGTATTCGCGCAGCTGTGTCTGGACCATGGCATTGAGGTGCTCACGGAAGAGGAATTCCTGACCGGCTTTGCTTTGAATGAAGATGGCAAGCGGTGACGGAGAAGCACATGCGAAGGGCGGCACCGCCGAAAAAGGAGATCTCCCGCAAACGCAAAATTTGTTAAAAACGAAGCATTTATTATGGATGACGAAATGAAGCGGACGATCTATAATAAATCTATCACTTTGTTACATATTTTTATGTCACATTATGGAGGACGATATGAACAATATTCCTGTAATTAAGATTGGTATTGTTGCTGTATCCCGTGACTGCTTCCCGGCTTCTCTTGCGGAGAACCGCAGAAAAGCTCTGGTTGCAGCTTACGCGAAGAAGTACAATGCCGCAGACATCTACGAGTGTCCCATCACGATCATCGAGAGCGAGATCGACATGGTAAACGCACTCGAGGATATCAAGAAGAATGACTGCAACGCTCTGTGCGTATACCTTGGAAACTTCGGACCGGAGATTTCCGAGACCCTTCTTGCGAAGCACTTTGACGGACCGAAGATGCTCTGCGCAGCAGCAGAGGAGTCTCAGAACGATCTGATCGACGGCCGCGGCGATGCATACTGCGGAGTTCTGAACGCTTCCTACAACCTGGCTCTTCGCAACACCAAGTGCTACATCCCGGATTATCCGGTTGGTGATGCGGATGAGTGCGCGGATATGATTCACGACTTCCTTCCGGTTGCACGTGTGGCTTACGGCCTCTCCAACCTGAAGATCATTTCCTTTGGTCCCCGCCCGTCCAACTTCCTGGCATGCAACGCTCCGATCAAGCAGCTGTACAACCTGGGCGTTGAGATTGAGGAAGAGTCCGAGCTGGATCTGTTCGAGTCCTACCAGAAGCACGAAGGCGATGAGAGAATCGCTGAGGTCGCTGCAGATATGGCTCAGGAGATGCACTACGAGGCAGGCAAGGAGCCTGAGATGCTCAAGAAGCTTGCACAGTATGAGCTGACCCTCCTTGACTGGGCAGAGTCCCACAAGGGCTATCGCAAGTATGTTGCGATGACCACCAAGTGCTGGCCGGCATTCCAGGATATGTTCAAGTTCGTACCCTGCTATGTCAACAGCCGTATGATGCGCAAGGGCATTCCGGTATCCTGTGAGGTAGATATCTACGGAACACTTTCCGAGTACATCGGACTCTGCGTTTCCCAGGATGAGGTTACTCTTCTGGATATCAACAATACCGTTCCTCATGACATGTATGAGGAGTCCATCAAGGGTAAGTTTGACTACAAGTTCACGGATACCTTCATGGGCTTCCACTGCGGCAATACCTGCTCCACGAAGCTTACCAATCCTCATCTGGCATTCCAGAGAATCATGGCGAGAACTCACCCGCAGGATTGGTGCGACGGAACCATTGAGGGCGATATTGCTCCCAGCCAGATCACTTTCTACAGACTGCAGTCCACAGCTGACAACAAGCTTCGCGCTTATGCAGCAGAGGGCGAGGTTCTTCCGGTTGCAACCCGTTCCTTCGGCGGCATCGGCGTATTCGGCATCAAGGAAATGGGCCGTTTCTACCGCTATGTACTGGTTGGCAAGAACTATCCTCACCACGGCGCTGTTATGTTCGGCCACTACGGCAAGAACCTGTACGATGCACTGAAGTACATCGGCGTAGATCCGACTGAGATCGGCTACAATCAGCCGGAAGGCGTTCTGTACGAGGACGAGAATCCTTTCTCCAAGCCGTTCGCCTGAGACGCAAGCGGAGAATTTCCGGAGAGCATTTCGTGACCGCAGCATGTCTGCGGGAAGAGAGATGACCGGGGATTGACCGCCCGGCGGGTACAAGAGAATACCGTTAACAGAAAAGAGAGCTGCAGCGCTTTGCAGCTCTCTTTTTTACGTGAAAACTGGCGAAAAAATTCAAAATAAAATTGAAATATTGGGGAAAACAGTCAAAAACTTAATCAGAATTGTGGTATAATTTAAAAATCGTGCACGTGAATAAGATTGCTGGTGTTCCGGGAGGCACGATGAGGTAGTGATGCGGATTCGCTCAGGAAGGAACCGGGACTGAGGGGTGGAACATGAACGTTAATTCCATGCTGTTTGCCGAATTTAATTTATTCAGTGTCGCACTTCTTGGCATGCTGTTTTTCTGGTTTCGCCGCGGGACGGACAACTCGATGTCCTCGCGCTGGTACACAGTTGTTCTGGGGTCTTTCATTCTGTCGTTCACGTTCAATGCCGTATGGGGACTGATCCGGGCGCTTTCTCCGGAGGTCAGTGATCACATCGGCCTTCAGTATTTTTTCAAAATCCTTTTTTTTGTATTCCTGAACATTGCCGTGTTCGCGTGGACCGGATACTCGGAAACCGAGATGGGGAACCGGGAATTCAACGACATGGAACAGATAAAGGTGACCTTTCTGCCGATGATGTTCATGTTGGTGATGGTCTGCACCGACGGGTACACCAAGGTGATCTTCAGCATTGACTCTTATGGGCGGTATGCTACGGAGGATCTGTATCAGGCCCAGATGGCGCTTCTCGTATTTTACACGGGAATTACCGGAATCCGGATGCTGGCAAAGGCGGAGTATGAGTCGGACCCGACGAAGAAGAGCCAGATGCGGCAGATGGGGTCCTTCCCGGCGAGCATTGTACTCTCCTGGATTATTTCGGATCTGCTCGGAGCAGAGTTCCCCGTGATCTGTGCGTTTGTTACGATGTGGCTGCTGTTCATTTTCGTCGGCTCTACGAGCGAACGGATCTCTACCGATAAGCTGACGCAGATTCATAACCGTCAGAACCTTCTGTCTTACATCAATTCCAAAATCCGAAGTCATGAGGACCGGCTGTTTCTCCTCATGATGGACATTGATTATTTCAAGAGAATCAACGACACCTTCGGCCATCAGGAGGGCGATCAGGCACTGATCCGGATGGCCAATGCACTCAAGAGTGCGGTGCAGTCCATGAAGCGAAGACCTTATCTTGCACGTTACGGCGGGGATGAATTCATCGTTGTGGCGGAGGCGGAGGATTCGGCGGAGATCGATCTGCTCTGTGAAGAAATTCAGAAGAAGCTGGATTATTACAACACCTGGTCGGAGCAGCACTATCAGATGTCGATTTCCATCGGCGTGGCGGAATGGACGGAGGGCATGACCCAGAAGGCACTGATTGAGGCAGCGGATCAGGTCCTGTATCAGGTGAAGAAGCAGCACCACAAGCAGCTGGATGCCGCAGAGGCATGAAGATCAGCTGCTCCGGATGATTCATGCAGTCCGGATCGGATTTACAGATTTACAGATCTCCAATGTGATTCCCGGAATGCCGCGAGGCTTCGGAGGATGACATTGGAGATTTTTTGTCAGGATCCTGCAGCGGATCCCGAAATGGGCAGCATTGCAGGTATGATAAAAATAGTTTGACACACCAACGCGTCTGCGCTTTAATGTAATAAACCGGTTCGAAAAGCCGGAACGCGAAGGGAGAAAATTATGAAAAAGAAGATTCTTGCACTTGTTCTTGCGGGCACCATGCTGGCAATGGCCGGCTGCGGCAGCCAGGCAGCGGATACCACAGCTGACACAGCGGCAGCGGATACTGCTGCAGCAGCGACAGAGGATGCGGCAGACACTGCGGAGAGCACAGCAGCGGACTCCGATCAGAAATTTACCGTCGGCATCTGCCAGCTGGTTCAGCACAATGCACTGGATGCAGCCACACAGGGGTTTGAGGATGCTCTGAAAGAGAAGTACGGCGACAATGTCACGATTGATTATCAGAACGCACAGGGTGATTCCACAACCTGCGCAACCATTGTGACCGGCTTTGTGAACAACAATTATGACCTGATTCTCGCGAATGCGACTCCTGCGCTGCAGGCAGCGGTTTCCGCAACGACGGATATCCCGATTCTGGGAACTTCGGTCACGGATTACGGCGCAGCTCTGAACATTTCGGATTTCAGCGGCACAACCGGAATGAACGTATCCGGAACCTCCGATCTGGCGCCGCTGGATCAGCAGGAGAAGATGATTCTGGAGCTTGTGCCGGATGTGAAGAAGGTTTCGATCCTGTACTGTTCGGCGGAGGCGAACTCCAAGTTCCAGGCCAATGAGATTGAGAAGTATCTGGATGAGGACGGAATTTCTTACGAGGAGTACACCTTTGCGGATTCCAACGATCTGCAGTCCGTTGTTTCCAGCGCAGTTTCCGACTGCGATGCACTTTACATCCCGACGGACAACACGGCTGCGTCCAATATGACCATCGTTGCCAACATCACAGAGCCCGCCGGAATCCCGGTGATCTGCGGTGAGGAGAATATGTGCCGGGCAGGCGGTCTGGCTACTCTGTCCATCAGCTACTATGACCTTGGTTACACGACCGGCCAGCAGGCAATCCGGATCCTTTCCGAGGGAGCAGATGTTTCCACGATGCCCATCGAGACTGCGGCGGCAACGACGAAGGAATACAGCGCTGCCTACGCAGAGGCAATCGGCATGACGATGCCGGAGGATTACACGGCGATTCCGGATGCGGAATAACTGCTTTGACAGTTTAATGTGATGAAATAATCAGGGGATTGCGTTATAATCGAATAACAGGCAGCGCAGGCGCGACGAAGTGCCTGCGCTGCTTTTTTGCAGCTGCTTCACACGGCACTTTTGTATCGAAAGGCTTCTCGTGTGGCGGCAAGTGAGATCTGTTTGGCAATGCATCTCCAGTCTGCCGGCCGATTTGGAAAACCGGCCTGTGCCGAACAGACAGAACAGATGGAGGGAGTTTACAAATGGCAGCATATTTTGCATCACTGAATCCTACGGCACTGTGGAATGCGGCGCCGGGCGGTCTGGCGCAGGGCCTGATCTGGGGCATCATGGCGCTGGGCGTGTATCTGACATTCCGTGTACTGAACTTCGCGGATCTTTCGGTGGACGGATCCTTCGCAACGGGCGGCGCGGTTGCTGTCATGCTGATCCTGCAGGGGTGGAGCCCGGAAGCGGTTCTGCCGGTTGCGTTTCTGGCCGGCGTTGCTGCGGGACTGATCACCGGCATCCTGCACGTGTGTCTCGGCATTCCGGATATTCTGGCCGGAATTCTTACGCAGATTTCGCTGTATTCCATCAATCTGAATATTATGGGGAAGGCCAATCAGGCGGTCCCTGCGGGAACGGTGACGGTTCACTTTACCTCGAACATCCGGTATCTGGGACAGACCATCGCGCTGACGCTGATCGTGGATATCGTGATCATCGGAGTTTTCTACTGGTTCCTCGGAACAGAGACGGGAAGCGCCATCCGGGCGACCGGTATCAATCCGCACATGAGCCGTGCGCAGGGCATCAACACGGGGAGAATGAAGATCATTGCACTTGCGGTTTCCAATGGTCTGGTGGCTCTCTCCGGAGGAATTCTTGCGGAGTATCAGGGCTTCGCGGATGTCAAAATGGGACAGGGATCCATTGTCATCGGACTTGCGGCAGTCATCATCGGCGAAGTTCTCGGTGAGGCGATTCTCGGGAAGCGCCTCGGTTTCATCCTGCGCCTTACCTTCGTTGTGATCGGCGCGGTGATTTACTACTTCGTCTATGTATTCGTCCTCTGGCTGAAGTTCCCGGCGGATGACATGAAGCTTCTGACGGCCATCGTCGTGGCAATTTTCCTCGCGGTTCCTTATCTGAAGGAGATGCGCAGGAACTCGTTCCACGCGCTGGCGAGACGCAACAGCAGAGCAAACGGTTCTGCCAGAGACGGAAAGGAGAACTGATCATGCTGGAGCTTAAGAATATTTCCAAAACATTCAATGCCGGGACCATCAATGAGAAGAAGGCGCTGATCAATGTCAGCCTGAAGCTGAATGACGGCGATTTCTGTACGGTTATCGGCGGAAACGGAGCGGGCAAATCTACGGTGATGAACGCAGTGGCCGGTGTGTGGCCGGTGGACAGCGGTCAGATCCTGATCGACAATGAGGATGTATCGGCACTGCCGGAGTTCCGACGGGCGGTTTATCTGGGACGGGTGTTCCAGGATCCGATGACGGGAACGGCAGGCGACATGCAGATTGACGAGAACATGGCGCTGGCAGCCAGACGCGGTCAGAAGAGAACGCTCCGTTGGGGCGTCAGCCGCAGGGAAGAAGTCGAGTACCGGGAGCTGGTGAAGAAACTGGATCTCGGGCTGGAAGACCGGATGACGTCCAAGGTAGGCCTTCTGTCCGGCGGACAGAGGCAGGCGCTGACGCTTCTGATGGCGACGATGAAGAAGCCCAAGGTCCTTCTGTTGGATGAGCACACCGCTGCGCTGGATCCCAAGACGGCGGCGAAGGTTCTGGAGGCAACTGACCGGATTGTCGGAGAGAACAAGCTGACGACCCTGATGGTTACCCACAACATGCATGATGCGATTGCGCACGGGAACCGTCTGATCATGATGTCAAACGGGCGGATCATCTATGACGTAGCCGGGGAAGAGAAGAAGAATCTGAAGGTTCAGGATCTTCTTCAGAAGTTTGAAGAGGCGGGCGGAGAGCTTTCGGACCGCATGGCACTTTCGTGAAAAGCCTGTGGCATCAAAAGGGCTGACGCATTCGGCAAAACCGCTGCATTCGAAGATGTCTGATGCCATCTTCTCCTGCTTGGAGTGCCGCTTGACGGCACTCTGTATACAGAGAGAATTCGCCTTCGCAAAATTCTCTCTGGGATAGCGGATTTTACCTCAGCGAGGCATAAGTTTGAAAGTGACATCGATATGTCACTTTCAAACAGCAGCATCGGTGCTGA
>CAVKEB010000014.1:0-56404 GCA_963655255.1 bacterium | reverse complement strand
TTATTCCTCACTGAGGCAAAAACCGCGAAGCCGGTTTTGCCGAATGTGGCAGCCGGTGCGTCAGCACCGATGCTGCTGTTTGAAAGTGACATATCGATGTCACTTTCAAACTTATTACACATGGAAAGAGGCATCACGGCGTGTCGCTCGTGATGCCTCTTTCTGCAAGGGGAAAAGGAAAACTCCAAATTTCATTGTGGAGTTTTTATCGTCTCAGAACGGTCGGCGGAGGGGGGTGCCGATCCGTTCAGCGTAGGCGTTTGAACATCACAGGAAGAAGAACTTCTTTTGTTTAATTCGTTTGGTTCTTGTTCCTTGTGATGATTGTATGATACCAGCGCCTTTGATATAATACGTGCCAGAATTCAAAAAAAACTAGCCAAAATCGGGCATGTGGATTCTGGACCGGAGATGCAGAATCTGCTGCAAACGTTGAAAAGAGGTACTCTATGAGACCAATTTACGAGTCGATTCCGAATGATCTGGAGATTTATTATCGGCCATCAAAGCATTTTACCCCGCACATTCATGATCTGGTGGAGATCGTCTATGTCCTTTATGGCACACTGGAGATCGGAATTGACGAGGAACTCTTCCATATGGAAAAAGGAGATCTTGCCATTGTTTTTCCCGGCAAGATCCATCATGCGCAGTGCTTCGGGGATCCGAAGACGTGTGCAAGCCTTTATCTTCTCTCGGCGCTTTCCCTTGCGGGAGATTTTGCCAAGAAGCTGTCGGATGCACAGCCGTCGAATCCGGTGATCCCGGCGGCGCAGGTGGACGAGGATACGAAGTACGCGCTTCGCCGCCTGTATCATGAATATGGAATGGATGAGAAGGGCGTCCGGCTTCGTCAGACCGTGAAGGTTCCTTCCTTAAATGAAAAGGCTCCGGCGAATGTGCTGCGGGAGACGGAGAGAATTGTGAAGCAGTCCTTTGTTCAGCTGATTCTGGCAAGGAGCTTTCCGAAACTCCATCTGATCGAGCGTCCGGATGAGAGCCAGGCAGATCTGGTTCATCAGATTGTTGCGTATACGGCAGCGCATTTCCGCGAGCCGATGACGCTGACCAGCATGGCGGAGCATCTGTATGTGAGCCCGTACACGATTTCGCGGATTTTCTCCTCGGTGTTCTCAACGAACTTCAACGGATATCTGAATGAGATGCGCCTGGACTGCGCGTGCGGTATGCTGCACTACAGTGACCGGTCTGTCACGGAGACCTGCATTGACTCCGGCTTTGAGTCGCAGCGGACCTTCAACCGTGTTTTTCGTGAGAAGATGCATATGTCGCCCCGCGAATACCGCACGAAGGTGCGGGAAGCAGATCTTGTTCAGGGTGAAACGAACACAGAAAAAGAGGGGGATGCCGGGTAAGGCGTCCCCCTCTTGGATCTTCAGTACTTATTTCTGGCGTTTCATGTATATTTTACGCGTGCTCGGCGTGTTCACCTGCGTAGCGGCAGAGCGCCTCGAAGGTTTCCTGGCTGATGTCGTGCTCAATCTTGCAGGCATCTTCCCTGGCCTGCTCCGGGCAGACGCCGATCTTCACGAAGAAGTCGGTCAGGGCCTTGTGCCTTGTGTAAATCCGGCTCGCAACCTCCATGCCGGCGTCGGTCAGAACCAGCATGCCGGCGGCGTCGGTCGTCAGATACTTATTCTCGCGAAGCCGCTTGGTTGCGTTGGAAACGCTGGGTTTGGAAATGCCGAGCTGTTCCGCCACATCTGTGGAACGGACATAGCCCTGCCGTTCATGAATCATAAGAATTGCTTCCAGATAATCCTCTGCGGATCTGCCGATGGTCATCATTTATACCTCGCTGAGGCAAAAGCCGCGATACCAGAGAGAAGATGTCATCAGACATCTTTGAGTACAGCGGTTTTGCCGAATGCCGCGGTGGGCGCGGCATTTGAGAACGGTGCCGTCCGGGCACCAGTCAGGCTCATAAGTTAACAATTGTTAGCATCAATTAACAAAAAGATACCATCTTTCCCTGCAAAAAACAAGTCAGAATCCCCGGAGAAGGGAGCCATGGCGGGGGCGCGTTGACATGTCCGGAAGAAGAAGCCTACAATGAATTGAAAATTTTGAAAAGAGACCGGGAACACCGGGCGGAGGTATTATGCTGGAACAGATTTCAATTTTCTCAGAGAATGAGAAGGGTGCGCTCAGTAAGATGACGGATATTCTGATGGCGAACGACATCAACCTGCAGGCGATGATTGTCAATGACAGTGCGGAGTTCGGAATTGTCCGTTTCCTTCTGGAGGACAGCAAGAAGGCGCAGAAGATTCTGGAGAAGGCCGGATACCTGTGCCACGCGGACAGTGTTTATGCGGCGGTGATTTCGGATGAGGTCGGAGGTCTGAATGCCCTTCTGAAAGCGATCGCGGAGGCAGGGATCAATATCGATTATATTTACATGTCTCATGACCGCGCGAGCGGAGAACCGATCGCGGTGTTTCATTCACAGGACATAGAGGGCGTGGAGGAAGCGCTGACCTGGCGCGGATACCGGATGATCTGAGAACGGAAGATGAGGTGACGTCATGCGGGATCTCACACAGAAGACATTGAAGAAGGAAACGGTTTTTGACGGACAGATCCTTCATGTTCGTCGGGATGAAGCGAGGATGCCGGACGGGCAGATCGTCGAGCGGGAAGTTGTGGAGCACCCGGGCGGCGTCGGAATTGCGCTGGAGGATGAAAACGGCAGATTCTATGTCGTGCGTCAGTGGCGCTATGCGCAGGAACAGGAGACACTGGAGTATCCCGCCGGCAAGAAGGAAAAGGGTGAGGATCCGCTCATGACCGCGCAGCGTGAGATCGTGGAGGAGACCGGCTATGAGGGAACGAACTGGAAGTATCTGGGCTCCATGATGCCGACACCGGCGTATGATACGGAAGTCATTGAGCTGTACTATGCCAGAAAAGGAGTGTTCCGTGGTCAGCATCTGGACAGCGATGAGGAGCTGGATGTGAAGACATGTTCGCTGGAGGAACTGACGGAAGGAGTTCTCGCCGGAACGATCCGCGATGCCAAGACCATGTATCTGACGCTCCTTCTTCGGGAGCTGAAAAACCGGGGAGAGCTTTAAGCGAAAGCTCCTCTCTCGTAGACCTGTTTCGGATGTTTTGATGTTCCAGCGGAATACGGCGGCTGCGGAACAGAGATTCTTTCAGAAACGATTCAGATTTTTTTCACAGACGGGCAGAGAGGAAAATGATATACTGATTCCGCAATGGGCGGAATCTTCTGCCGCTTCCGGCAGCGGGGCTGTCAGGAAAGGCGGCGGGAGATGCAGACCAGGAAAGGAATAGAGTTGAGCGGGGATCTTTCACTCCACAATGTAAAAGAGATTTTGTTTGCTTATGGGACCGATGTCATGGAGACACCGGAATTTCAGGAAGCGTTTTACCAGATCCATCATGTGCGGACGACGGTCGCGGTGCATTCCATCAATGTAGCCGTCGTCAGCATTGTTCTGTGCCTTCTTCTGGCCAGAATTCACGTGCGGACAGATATGCGGGATGTTGTGCGCGCAGCGCTGTGCCATGATCTTGGCATCATGGGACGGCATCAGAAGTATCGGAACAATTTCCAGTGCAGCCAGCAGCATCCGGTGGATTCCGTGGAGGTTGCACGGAAGATTCTGGGCCAGTATGACGACAAAACGCTGAAGATCATTGAGACGCATATGTGGCCGGTCCGTCCGGGAAGGCCGAGGTCGGTGGAGGGCTTTGTCGTGACGCTGGCGGATAAATATGCGGCGATCATGGAAGGAACGCATCGCGCCTATCATACGCGTCATATTGTACTGACACATCACTGAGTGAAAATGCGGCCGTCTGACGGCCGTTTTTTTCTGCCGCATGCAGGGTATAAAGAGAAAAACAAATTGTTAACCATATAAATACAAATGGTTGACAATATAAAAGCGGAATGCTACCCTAGCTCATGGATCTGAAGAAGGGAATGAATCGGTTTTCCTTCATAACACTGCAGATACTATGAGAGGGCATTGACAATGAAGAAGAATAAAACCAGAAATCTTGTGCTGTGCGCGATGTGCGCAGCCATCACCTGTATCCTTGCACCGATTTCGGTTCCGATCGGCCCGGTACCGATTTCACTGTGCACCTTTGCGGTTATGCTGGCCGGTGTGCTTCTGGGAGCGAAATTCGGCTTTGTTTCGCAGCTGATCTATGTGCTGCTCGGAGCGGTCGGCGTGCCGGTTTTTGCGGGCTACAGCGCGGGCGTCTCCTGCATTGCGGGCATGACGGGCGGTTATATCGTTGCATATCCGATTCTGGCTCTTCTGACAGGACTTCTGTACTGGAAATTCGGCAGGAATCAATCCGGGAAGATTCGTGTTCTCTGGATGTTCCTGGCCATGGTGATCGGAACCGTTGTCCTGTATGCAGTCGGAACGGCGTGGTTCTGCGCAGTCAGCGGCACCGGCGTTGCGGCAGCAATGGGAATGTGTGTGATTCCGTTCCTGCCGGGTGACATTCTGAAGATGATCGTGGTCGTTCTGATCAGCCTTCCGCTGGAAAAGGCAATTGCGAAAATGGCATCGGCAGAGAACTGATCCGTGTGGCCATGTGGCTGGAAATGGAAAAGAAGACGCGCGGCTTCGGATTATGAAAAAGAGAGCCGAAGGAGCTGTTTTATAAGATTTATGAAGAAGCTGCTGTCTGCTGCCGCATCGGGGCAGGGACAGCAGTTTTTGCTGTTCAGGATGAAGAGCAGGAGACAGCAAGGAGAACCTGCAGTACAGGAGGCTGTGCGGGCACGGCATTCAGCAAAGAAAACTGTGCAGGGAGGTTCATAAAAAGGAGAAACATGAGCGACAGAAAAGATCAGCGGGAAGAGAATACAGAGAAACAGAATGCGGAAACACGGAAAAAGGGCGGCAGTCATGTGCCGGAAGAAACCGGAACGGTGCGGCTTCGTCCGCACCACGGGCTGTGCCTTCTGAATTTCAGGGGAAAGGGCTACTCCGATGATTTCAGCCGGAACATGGCCGGAATGCAGGAGAAACTGGAGGAGAATCCGGAGATGTTGGTTTGCATCACGAAAGGTGCGGATGATCTGTGCGCGCGCTGTCCCAACCGCCGGGGGAACGCCTGCACATCCGAACATCCCCCGCTGTTTGATACGAATGTCCTTCGAATGACCGGGTTTCACTATGGACAAATTCTGACCTGGGAAGCGTTTTCCGGGGCGACACGTCCGCTTGTCAGGTGTCGTCTGGAAGAAACCTGCCCGGGCTGCGAATGGCTCTCCCTCTGCCAAGAGATCGTAAAGGACTGCCGGGAAAAGGCGTGATGCCCTGCAATTTTACCGTTTTTTTAGAAAGGTTCCTGTATAATGAGAACAGGCAGAAAGCCGGACGGAGTCTTTGGTCATCCCGGAGTCGGAATACGGAATGATCCGGGGAAAATTTTAGGGCGGCCGATGCAACATCCGGAGTGTCCGGTCTGTATCTGCATATAGAAGACGCAATGACAGTACCGTTCATCCCCTGTGTTTTCCTGGGACCTGAAAGGCCCGATGAGATGAAGGGCTGGGGAAAGAAAACGGAAAGAAGTCCGGCACGGCTGCCGGCGGAAAGGAAGTCGGATGATGAAGAAAAAATTCGTGGTTACAATGCTGATCGGCTGCATGGCAGCGGGAATGATGACAGGCTGCGCGGCGCTGAAGAACGCAGGCGTTCTGGAAGCAGATGCGGCAGCTACCCTGAAAATGGCGAAGAACAGCAAGACGGAAGACAGTGAGGATGCCTCCACTCTGGCGACAGAAGATGCCGACCAGGAGAAGGCTGCATCGGATCAGAAAAAGACCGGCGATGCGGACAAGAAGGATTCCGGGGACGAGCCCATGACGCTGGAATCTACGGAGAAGGATCAGGGCGCGCAGGTGACGGTAGCTGCGGATGCCGCAACGCTTACGGTGACGGGAAGCGGAACGGCAACGGTGACACCGGACAAGGCTTCCATTTCCATCGGCGTTCAGACGATGAATCCATCTTCCAAGACGGCGCAGGACAAGAACTCCAAGGATGTCAATAATGTCATTGATGCTCTGATCAATGCCGGTGTGGACGAGAAGGACATCGCAACCAGCAGCTTTGACCTCTATGCCAACTATGATTACAGCAAGGATGTCAGTGAACTGACCGGTTACACCGTGACAACCATGCTGACCGTGAAGAATCTGGATGTAGACGATGTCGGAGAGCTTCTGGACGAGGCGGGCGATGCCGGAGTCAATGTCATCAACGGAATCAACTTCGATTACAGTGAGACCGAGGCGGCTTACGACAAGGCGCTGGATGCGGCTATGGACCGCGCACAGGAGAAGGCACAGAAGCTTGCTGCCAAGGAAGGGTGCCGCCTGGAGAAGATTCTTTCCGTCTCGGAGGGACAGGACTCCGGCTACAGCACGATGAACGATGCGAAGCAGTATGCGGAGACCTCAGCGGCAGATGGCGGCATGACGGTCATGCCTGGTGAGAATGATGTGACGGCGACCGTTACGGTGACCTATCAGCTGGTGGAGAACTGACGGAAGCAGGCTTGTATTTCTGATTTAAGAAAGACAATATAGAAGAACCCCGCATGCAGCGGTGTATCCCGGAAAGGTCTACCGGATGCAAGAGCTGCATGCGGGGTGTTTTTATATTAAAAAGCGGGAGACAAAACAGACGGATGCCTGATGAAGAGAAGAGTATTCGGGAAAATCCGGATCAGGCATCCTGTCCCAGGAACTGCAGCAGTTCAATTCTCTGTGCTGCATAGTCCTGGAGGCCGAGGTCATAGAGCTTCTGGTTCTCTGCGGCATCCATGGCGAAGGTGCTCATGGGAAGATTCCTGCTCGGAGCGAAGATGAAAGCCTTTCCTTCCTTTTCCAGTTCGAAGACGTGACGGAATGTTTCGGCGTAGCGGATATGCCGGTTGTTCAAAAGCTCCACGATCTTCGGGTAGCGGCGGCAGGCAAGGGAGTAGAAAGCCCTGAATTTCTCCGGCTGCTTGACGAAATCGCGCGGTTTGGACAGGATCAGGACCACCTTGTCGCATCCCTGGGACAGAGCGCGATCCGCGGGAATGGAATCAGAGACGCCGCCGTCATAATAGGGAATGCCGTCGATTACGCGGGGGCGGCAGGCAGCCGGCAGTGCACAGCTGGCCTTGACGATACTGTAGTCGTTCGGATGCATCTCGCTTTTGTCAAAATAATGCGGTTTGCCAGTCAGGGCATTGGTGGCGACCACCTCATAGCGCGCGGGATTGGCTTCCACGCCTGCCCAGTTCAGAGGGTCGGTGCCGCCCTGGTTGGAGATCGTGGAATAGATGTAGTCGAGGCCGAACAAATCTCCGCTTTTCCGATAGCTGTCGAAGCCGAAGTACTCCTTCTCATGGAGGTGTTCCGTGTAGAAACGGAGATTTCTGCCGCGCTGTCCGCCGAGATAGGAGGCCGCGTTGGCACTCCCTGCCGACACGCCGCACACATAGTAAAATGAAATGTGATCATCCAGAAATTTATCCAGTACGGCGGCGCTGTAGGCGCATTTCATGCCGCCGCCTTCTACAACAAGTCCGATCCGGGCCATGGCACTCTCCTCTTCTTGTTCAATGAAATCAACTGATCCAACCACGCTGTATTTTATTCTCTGAGCCTGTGAAAAAGGATGGTCAGATTCAAACATCTGTTTCTCTGTTTCGCACAGTATGAATTGCAGCCCAGATTTGACCGCAAGCGGACATCTGCGCTGCAATTCATACTGCGGTCAGGTTCGTACTCCGGACCGGATCGCATTCATGTGGTGAGCTTCCTGGTATTCCTTTGGCGACATGCCGTATTCCTTCCGGAAAACCCGGTAGAAGCTGGAATAGTCCCGGAATCCGTATTCGTCGAAGGTGCGGGTGATATCCGCCCCGGAGGCAATGGCCTCGCTGCAGCCCTGCAGCCGTTTCTTCGTGATGTACTGATGAATGGAAATGCCGAGATTGTCCTTGAAGTAATGGGCAATGTAATATTTGGAAAGGCAGACTCTGTCCGCGAGAACGTCCAGAGACAGATCTTCTGTCAGATGTCCGTCGATGAACAGTGTCAGCTCCTGCATGAGATCGCCGGAACCGGAGACAATGGGGTGTTCCCTCTCATAAATAATGCGGTTCATGTAGAGGATAAGATCATTGAGCGCGAGGCGGACGGCGGCGCTGCGGCCGTAGCGGTTGGAATGAAGCTCTTCCAGAAGCCGCATCATGCGGGCCTGGATAGAAGAGAATTCGGCTTCATGAAAATGGTAATAGCACCGGCCGGAGGTGGCTGCCCGCTGCATCAGGAAGACGTAATCGGGGGAGTCTGCGAGAAGGCTGGCGGCGTATTCCTGGCTGATCCAGAGAACAAAACGCCGGTACGGGCGGTCAGAGTCGTGCATCAGCGCGTGATGAGAAACTCCGGGAGGAACGAGAGCCATATCACCCGGGTGGAGCGGTCTGGCGTGTCCGGAAATCTCCAGATCCAGGTCGCCCTCCAGAAACAGGTAGAATTCATAATAGTTGTGCGTGTGCGCAGGGAGTGTGTGGAAATGCAGGTCGCTGTAATAGAAGACTTCGAAATCCTTGGACTGCATGTACTGCCTGGTGTTAAACGCGGAGCGAAGATTTCCTTTCATTACGATTTCCTTTCTTTTGCGGCATTTTTCTGCGGTAGGAGGCCTTCATCAAATCTTAACGCCTGATCGCAACATTTACAATATTAACAACAAACCAGTCAATGGATTTCTGACACGGATTCGCAATAATAAAGACAGTTGAATGAAGAACACCTTTGAATCACAGAATCATCTTCACCAAGGAAAGGGGATTACGATTATGGAAATGACAATGCGCTGGTACGGTTCCAAATTTGATACCGTTACCCTCAAGCAGATCAGACAGACCGCATACGCAACCGGCGTCATCACGATGCTTTACGACAAGCAGCCGGGTGAACTCTGGACACAGGAAGAGATCCACGCTCTGAAGGAAGAGGTGGAGGCTTCCGGACTGCACATCAGCGGCATTGAGTCCGTCAACGTTTCGGATGCCATCAAGACCGGCAGCGCAGACCGCGACAAGGACATTGATGCTTACATCAAGTCTCTGGAGAACCTCGGCAAAGAGGACATCCACATGGTATGCTACAACTTCATGCCGGTCTTCGACTGGACGAGAACCGAGCTGGCAAGAAGAAGACCGGACGGATCCACGGTTCTGGCATATACGCAGGAAGCAGTAGATGCCATCAACCCGGAAGACATGTTCGATTCCATCCGCGGCAGCATGAACGGAACCGTAATGCCGGGCTGGGAACCGGAGAGAATGGCTCATATCAAGGAACTGTTCGAGATGTACAAGGACATCGACGAGGAGAAGCTGTTCGAGAACCTCGTTTACTTCCTGAAGGCAATCATGCCGGTCTGCAACAAGTATGACATCAAGATGGCCATTCATCCGGATGATCCCGCATGGAGCGTATTCGGTCTTCCCCGCATCATCACCGGCAAGGCGAAGATCCAGAGAATGCTGAACGCCGTCGATGATGTCCACAATGGAATCACCCTCTGCACCGGATCCCTTGGAACCAATCTGGAGAATGATCTGCCGGACATCATCCGTTCGATCCCCGGCAGAATTCACTTTGCGCATGTCCGCAACCTGAAGTTTAATTCTCCGACCAATTTCGAAGAGTCCGCACATCTTTCCACAGACGGAACCTTCGATATGTATGAGATCGTCAAGGCTCTGCATGACATCCATTTTGACGGACCGATCCGTCCGGATCATGGCCGCATGATCTGGGATGAGGTTGCAATGCCGGGCTATGGTCTGTATGACCGTGCACTTGGTGCAGCGTACATCTGCGGCCTGTGGGAGGCAATCGACAAGGCAGAGAGCCGCAGCTGAATGGTTATAAATCCGGATTGAAATCGTGTATATTTCCGCGGATCGCAGAAGGGATTCCTCTGATCGACAGGAATCCGGCGGCGCCGCAAAGGAGGCAATCATGAAATTATCCACAGAAGGTTTAAAAAATCAGCAGGAATGGATCGGGAAGGGATATCACCTTCCGCAGTATGACCGCGCAGCGATGATCGCTGAGACGAGAGAGAATCCGGTCTGGGTTCACTTTGGCGCAGGCAACATTTTCCGTGCGTTTCAGGCAAATCTGGCGCAGAGACTCCTGGAGGAAGGCGCTGCGAAGGCCGGCATCACCGTATGCGAAGGCTTTGACTATGAAATCGTGGAGAAGCAGTACCGCCCGCACGATGATCTTTCTGTTCTTGTTACCCTGAAGGCAGACGGAACCATCGACAAGTCTGTCATCGGCTCCATCGGAGAGTCCACGATTCTGGATTCCGAGAATGAGAAGGAATATTCCAGGCTGAAGGAGATTTTCTCCAAGGATTCCCTGCAGCTGTGCACCTTCACGGTAACGGAGAAGGGCTACAGTCTGGTCAACGGCAAGGGCGAGCAGCTTCCGGCTGTTACGGCAGATTTTGCGGCAGGCCCCGAGAAGCCGCAGAGCTACATCGGAAAGGTCGTTTCTCTTCTGTACACCCGTTACCTTTCGGGCAGAAAGCCGATCGCCATGGTTTCCACGGATAACTGCTCCCACAACGGTGAGAAGCTGTATTCCGCGGTGATGGCATTTGCAAAGGCATGGATTGCAAACGGCCTGGCAGAGAAGGAGTTCGAAGATTATCTGAATGATGAGTCAAAGGTTTCCTTCCCCTGGTCCATGATCGATAAGATCACACCCCGTCCGGATGCTTCTGTTGAAGAAATGCTCCGGAAGGACGGCCTGGAGGACCTGGATCCGGTTGTTACCTCCAAGAAGACATGGGTTGCTCCTTTCGTAAATGCAGAGGAGACCGAGTACCTTGTCATTGAGGACAAGTTCCCGAACGGAAGACCTGCCCTGGAGAAGGTCGGCGTGATCTTCACGGACCGCGACACCGTCAACAAGGTAGAGCGGATGAAGGTGACCACCTGCCTGAATCCTCTTCACACCGCGCTGGCAGTTTACGGCTGCATCCTCGGCTATACCAAGATCTCGGAGGAGATGAAGGATGCCGAGCTGATGAATCTTGTCAACACCCTCGGGTACAAGGAAGGCCTTCCGGTTGTTGTGAATCCGGGCGTCCTGGATCCGAAGGAATTCATTGACACGGTTCTGAAGGTTCGTGTTCCCAATCCCTTCATGCCGGATACGCCGCAGAGAATCGCAACGGATACTTCGCAGAAGCTGGCAATCCGCTATGGCGAAACCATTAAGTCTTATGTGGCTGATCCGAAGCTGGATGTCACCAGCCTTACCATGATCCCGTTGGTACAGGCCGGATGGCTGCGTTATCTGATGGCGATCGACGACAATGGCAATGCATTTGAGCCGTCTCCGGATCCGCTTCTGGAAGAGGCACAGAAGTATGTGGCTGATTTCAAACTCGGTGAGGTGCCGTCGAAGGAGGCCATCGCAGAGAAGGTTCTTCCGCTTCTGAAGAACGCGCAGATCTTCGGCGTGGATCTGGAAGAGGTCGGCCTGGCGGACAAGGTCGTTTCTTACTTTGCAGAGCTGATCGCAGGAAAGGGAGCTGTCCGCGCGGCCCTGAAGAAGTACTGCGACTGATAAGCCGGAAATTTGCACCGGTGTGACCGGCTGCTCCGGGTGCCGGTGACCGAAGCTTTTTCTTGCATAAACGCTAAGAGCACGAAATAATAGATCCTGCGGCAGGTTTCCTGCCGCAGGATTTTGTGTATCTGCTTCGAAATCACCGCTGCAGCAGTCTGTGGGATCCCTGCAGCGGCTGCAGGAATTGGAGAAATTATGCCTTCTATTTATGCGCACCAGAAATTCGGGAACGATGTACTCACGCTTCTTCCGGAGACGGTCCGGAAACGGATTGCGGAGCATTCGGATCTGTATCACATCGGCCTTCAGGGCCCGGATATTTTCTTCTATTATCATCCGCTCTCGTGGGGGGAGGTTCCGCAGTACGGAAACCGCATGCATGAGCTCTCGGGACGTCAGTTTTTCGGAGACGCGCTGGAGCGCTGGTACGCACTTTCTGAGAACAGTGCAGAGGAAAAGGAGCGGAAGAGGGCCGCACGGATTTATCTGTACGGTGTCCTGTGCCACTACACACTGGACAGCTCCTGTCATAAGTTCATTGATGAGACGGCAGAATCCGGCGTGACATCGCATGCGGAGCTGGAGGGCGATTATGACCGGCATCTCATTGCCGCAGAGGGACGCAATCCCGTCTGTGAAGTGCTGACGCGGCAGTTTCGGCCTTCCCGGTCCGCCGCGGAGGCGATTGCCGTTTTCTATCCGGAGATGAGTGCGAAAATTGTAGAAGAGGCGCTGCGCTCCTGCGTGAGCTTCCAGAGACTCCTTCTGTGCAGGCATGACGCAAAGCGCAATTTTATCTACGCCGTGCTGAAGCTCCTCGGCAAATACGACTCGCTCCATCCGCACATCATGAACAAGGAGCCGGATCCGGACTGCCAGGAGGCGGAGAAGACACTCGACGCACTCCGTGAAAAGGCATGCCCGCGCGCGGTTTCCCTGATCACGGCGATGGATGACCGAATGGAAAACACCCCGGAGAAAGAGGCGCGGGAGCAGTGCCGGACTTATACGGATTCACCGGAGTATGACCGGGATTTCGGAGGGAATGTGAAAAGGAGCGGAGTGTAAAACGCTTTTCTTTTGCGGAGAAAGCGAGTAAGATGCGAACAAAGAAAAAATACCTCGTGTTGTTGCAGACAAGCTGCAACAGGAAAGGAAACGATGAAAGTAATCACAACAGAAAAAGCACCGGCAGCCATCGGACCTTATTCTCAGGGATATATTTCTGGAAATCTCGTGTTTACCTCCGGCCAGATTCCGATTGATCCCGCAACGGGAGAGCTGAAGAGCGGAATTGAGGAGCAGGCACATCAGAGCTGCCGGAATGTCATTGAAATTCTGAAGGCAGCGGGAACAGATGCATCCAGAGTCATCAAGACGGTGTGCTATATTTCGGATATGGATCAGTTCGGTGTGTTCAACAAGGTGTATGAGCAGTATTTCCCTTCGAAGCCTGCCCGTTCCTGTGTGCAGGTGGCACGTCTTCCGAAGGATGTATTCTGTGAAGTTGAGGCAGTGGCAGAGGTCTGAACACGGAAAAGAGATATCGTGCTGCCGTATTCGGCAAAACCGCTGCACTTGAAGATGTCTGATGACATCTTCTCTCTGGTGTCGCGGATTTTGCCTCAGTGAGGAATAAGGATGACAGAACTGACAATCGAAGCTTTTGAGAGAGCCTGCGACATTGTGAAGCAGGTGACGCTGAACACAGATCTGGTTCAGTCAGATTACTACAGCGAGCAGACCGGCGCGAAGGTGTATCTGAAGCCGGAGAACATGCAGCGCACCGGCGCCTATAAGGTACGCGGCGCCTATTATAAAATCAGTACGCTTTCGGAGGATGAAAGGAAAAAGGGCCTGATCACGGCATCCGCCGGAAACCATGCACAGGGTGTTGCCTACGCGGCAAAGCGCTATGGCTGCAAGGCGGTCATTGTCATGCCGACGACGACGCCTCTGATCAAAGTAAACCGCACCAAGGCACTGGGCGCGGAGGTTGTTCTTCATGGAGATGTGTATGACGAGGCCTGCGAGCACGCACTGAAGCTCGCGAAGGAAAACGGCTATACCTTCATTCATCCGTTCGATGACCCGGCGGTTGCAACCGGACAGGGGACCATCGCAATGGAAATTTATAAAGAACTTCCGCTGGTGGATATGATCCTTGTTCCCGTGGGAGGCGGCGGACTGGCAACCGGCGTTGCGACGCTGGCCAAGCTTTTAAATCCGCGGATCCGCGTCATCGGCGTGGAGCCGGAGGGCGCAGCCTGCCTGACGGCATCCCTGAAGGAGGGCAAGGTCGTGACACTGCCGACTGTCAGCACCATTGCGGATGGCACAGCGGTCAAGACACCGGGACCCAGGGTATTCCCGTACCTTCAGAAGAATCTGGACGGCGTGGTCACGGTTTCGGATGAAGAGCTGGTGGAAGCGTTCCTGGATATGGTGGAAAACCACAAGATGGTGGTGGAAAATTCCGGCCTTCTGACGGTAGCAGCCCTCCGCCATGTGGACTGCAAGGGCAAGAAAGTGGTCTGTGTCCTGTCCGGCGGCAACATGGACGTCATCACGATGAGCTCCGTGGTACAGCAGGGACTCCTTCTGCGCAACCGGATCTTTACGGTGTCCGTACAGCTTCCCGACAAGCCGGGCGAACTGACGAAGGTCGCGGGCGTCATCGCGAAGGCCAACGGCAATGTCATCAAGCTGGAGCACAACCAGTTCGTTTCCATCAACCGGAGCGCCGCAGTGGAGCTGAAGATCACGCTGGAGGCATTCGGCACGGAGCACAAGGAACAGATTCTGGAGGCCCTGAAGAAGGCCGGATATGAACCCCGTGTCCGCAGAGTGAATATGTAAACAGAAGTTTTGCCTCAGTCGAAAAGTCCGGGAAACAGCTTTTTCATGCCGGCACCGACGGCGGAAATGACGGGGCCGAGAGCAACTGCCATGATGAGGCAGGCAATCGGAGGGCGGCCGCCTGCCAGGGTGCCGATCAGAATGGCTCCGCAATCCCACACGATCCGGACAGTAAAGAACGGAAGCTTTGAAAATTTCCGGCAGAAAATAACGGGAGGGGCATCGTAAGGAGCCAGTCCCATGTCGGAGTTCATGTAGATCGAGCAGGCGACAATAAAAAGGGCGAGCGTCAGTGCGAACAGCGGAAAGCGGGAGGATGGATTCGTAAAAATCTTCTCCGGAATCCATCTGGCCCAGAGCATCCGGCAGAAATCGGCAATGTAACCGATGAGAACCATGTTGGCGATGGTGCCGATGCCGAGATACCGGAGCCGCGAAGTGAGAAGAACCAGAATCAGCAGAATCAGGTTCAGGGTCAGCTGCCAGTTTCCGAATGTCCAGCCGATCCGGTCGGAGATGGAAACATTCATATAGGTGAACGGATCGGTTCCGAGTCCGAGATCAATCAGAAAGGACAGGAAGAAGCCCTGACCGAGAATACCGAGAATACAGATTAACGTGCGTCTTTGCCAGCCGGGGCCCATACCGGCCAGCTTCATAAGTGCTTTCATTGTGTTCCCCTCTCTTGTAACGTTTCTTTTATGCCAATCGTGCTTTCATTTCGCATCGACCACCGTCCTTACATATTATCCTGCCGGAAGCAGGCTTACAATGTAAAACAGGTAATAACTGTTCGGCACATCTCGAATTTTCGTAAGGGAAATTCGAGATGCGGCCGGCCAGATGCGCTGCGCGCATTGGCCGCCTGCCGATTTCAAATGCGAATCAGTCTGTGGGCAGACGATTCGCATTGAAAATCGTCAGGTGCTGAACAATTACAAAATGTGATAGGATGGTAAAAGAAAAAGAGGAAGGCAGACATGGCACTGGAAGAAAAAGATTTGTTTTCGCTGACCCATTACGAATACGGAGAGGCCTATTTCGGAAGCTATCGCGGAATGCGCTTTCGCGTGGCAAGGCAGCCGCTGGAAAACGTTCACTTCACGCCGCCGGATAAGCGGGGAGAGGCAACGCTTCATGTGACGGTCTGGCCGGAACCGGATTCCTACCGGTCTGCACCGAAAGAGGCAAGAACGGAACGGGACTTTCCCGTGACGGAAGAGGGACTGCAGGAAATTGTGGCATATCTGAATGAATTTCATGATGCTCACCGCGAACTGTGGCCGAAACAGCACAATAATCAGGAGGATGATGACAATGGAAGACAAACTGTTTGAACTTTCCAATGGAGAGATTTCGATTGCGGTATCGAATCGCGGAGCAGAACTCCATTCCGTACAGAAAGATGGGAAGGAATATCTCTGGCAGGCAGGGGTTCCCGAACTGTGGAAACGGCACTCGCCGGTACTGTTCCCGTTCGTCGGCCGCTTTACGGATGGAAAATACAAGCTTCACGGCAGGGAATATCCCATGACGATTCACGGCTTCTGCCAGGAGGCAATGTTTGATCTCGTGGAACTGGAGGACAACCGGATCGTCTTCGAGCTGACGGACACGGATGAAACGTATGAGATTTATCCATTCCATTTCGAATTCCGGGTTGCCTACGAGCTTATCGGAAGCAGAATCGACATCACATACCGTGTGCAGAATTTCTCGGATGAAATGATGTATTTCGGTCTGGGAGCACATCCCGGATTTAATGTCCCGCTGGAAGACGGTCTGACCTTTGAGGATTATTATCTGGAGTTTCAGGATGCCTGCGAGCCGGACCGCGTGGCGTTCTCGGACAAGGTCCTTGTTGAAACACGGCGTGACCACTATCCGCTGATCGACGGGAAAAAGATCCCGCTTCATCACGATCTGTTTGATGATGATGCAGTTGTACTGGAACATATGGGAGATACGGTGCGTCTTGCTTCGGACTGCGGAACGAGAAGCGTTACCTTCCACTTCCCGCAGATGCCGTATCTGGGCCTGTGGCATACGGTCAAGACCACAGCGCCGTTCCTGTGCGTGGAGCCGTGGGTGACGCTTCCTTCCCGTGAGGGAATCGTAGAGGATTTTGCCTGCCGGAGCGATCTGATCCGTCTCCCCGCAGATGAGGCATACTGCAACACGTGGAGCATCTCTTTGTCATAACGGAGCAGCATCGGTGCTGACGCACCGGCTGCCACATTCGGCAAAACCGCTGCACTCGAAGATGTCTGATGACATCTTCTTCTGCTTGGAGTGCCGCTTGGCTGCACTCTGTACATAGAGAGAATTCGCCTTCGCGAAATTTTCTCTGGTATCGTGGATTTTGCCTCAGTGAGGTATAAATATGTTTCAAAAAGGTGGAAAAACAACCGGCATTCTGATGCTGGTGATTGGCGTGATTCTTCTGTTGTGGCCGGGCGCGACGGTTCTGTCCGTCTGCAGCATCCTTGGCTGGTGCCTTTTGGTCGGCGGTGCGGTCGAGATTATCCTGGGGATGACGGGAAGCCGTTCTCCTGCGGGAACGGCAGGCGGTGCCGTCAGTGCGATTGTGGGTCTTGTCTTCATCACGCGTCCGGAGATTGTGATTTCGATTCTTCCGGTTGTCATCGGGCTCGCACTCTCGGCGGCGGGAATCGGACTGCTGGTCAGTGTCATTGCGAGACGTTCCTTCGGGACACTGGCGACGATGAAAATCATCGGAGGAACCATTACTCTGGTGGTCGGTCTGATCCTGATGTTCCATCCGCTTACGTCCGTGAAACTCCTGACCGTAGTTCTCGGAATCGTTCTGATCTACTACGGCATTTTGTTCGTGGGGAAATGAGCATGGATGAAAAAGAAAAAACAGCAAAACTGAATGAACTGATCCGGAATTCGGACAATGTTGTATTTTTCGGGGGCGCCGGTGTGTCCACAGAAAGTGGAATTCCGGATTTCCGCAGTGTGGACGGTCTGTATCATCAGAAGTACGATTATCCGCCGGAGACCATTCTGAGCCATACTTTCTACAATGAGCACCCGAAGGAATTTTTCCGATTTTATTATGAGAAGATTCTCCTTCCCGGACGAAATGCGCAGCCGAACAAGGCACACAAAAAGCTCGCGGAATGGGAACGACAGGGAAAACTGAAGGCGGTGATCACTCAGAATATCGACGGGCTTCATCAGGCCGCGGGCAGCAGGAACGTGCTCGAACTTCACGGGAGCGTTCTGCGGAACTACTGCGAGGAGTGCGGCGAATTTTACGGCGTGGATTTTATGCTGGAACACTGTGGGAAGGGAGAGATCCCGGTGTGCCCGAAGTGCGACGGGAGAGTGAAGCCGGATGTCGTTCTGTACGAGGAAGGACTGAATTCGGAAATCCTGAACCGGTCGGTGGAGGCGATTGCGCACGCGGATGTCCTGATCATCGGCGGAACCAGCCTGGTTGTGTATCCGGCGGCGGGTCTGATTGATTACTATCGCGGGAACAAGCTGGTTCTGGTCAACAAGAGCGCGACCTCGCGGGATGCGCAGGCGGATCTTGTGATCAGCGCTCCGATCGGCGAAGTGTTCGGCAGTCTTGACTGAGAAAAAACGCTTGCCATCCGGCAGAAACTCATGGTACTATATTATTCCGTGGGAATTCATCCCGGTTCGGATTCTGCCCGTTGGGCGGGAGACGGACAGCAGCTATTATCAATCCTTGTTCTTACCGGACAGAGGTAAGAGCCGGAGACCAGAAGGAGGTACAGCACATGAGCAAATACGAGTTAGCCGTTGTTGTGAATGCGCAGATTGATGATGAGGCGAGAACTGCAGTGATCGATAACTGCAAGGCACTTGTCGAGAAGTTCGGAGGCACCATCACCGGTGTTGATGACTGGGGCAAGAAGAGACTGGCTTATGAGATCCAGAAGATGAACGAGGGATACTACACCTTCATTCATTTCGATGCCGAGGGTTCCGCTATCGCAGAGATCGAGCAGCGTATGCGCATTATGGACAATGTCATCAGATATCTGTGCGTTAAACAGAACGAAGCTTAACAGAAAGCAGAGGCAGTATGAACAGAGTTGTTCTTATGGGACGTTTAACGAGAGATCCTGACGTGAGATATTCACAGGGGGATCAGTCCATGGCAATCGCGAGATATACGCTTGCGGTGGACAGAAGACGCGGACGCAGCAATCAGGGCGATCAGCAGACCGCAGATTTCATTTCCTGCGTTGCCTTCGGCAAGGCGGGAGAATTCGCGGAGAAGTACCTGCACAAGGGAACCAAGATTTGTGTTTCCGGCCGGATTCAGACCGGAAGCTATACCAGACAGGACGGAACCAAGGTCTACACAACGGATGTGGTTGTGGATGATCAGGAGTTCGCGGAGAGCAGAAATGCTCAGACGGCGGGACCTGATTACAGCAGCTACCCGGGTGCGGACAATGGAAGCGCTCCTGCTCCGGTAGCACGCGCCAATGATGCAGCATCCTCTTCCAGTGCGATTGACGGATTTATGAACATCCCGGACGGCATTGACGAAGAGCTTCCGTTTAACTAACTGACGCCTTCCATTCGAACGAGTCGTGGCTATGGTGGATCCGGTGCAGGACCCCGGATGAGATTGGAGGAAATTATGGCTTTTACTAAGACTGCAGGCAGCAAGCCTTTCAAGCGCAGAGGGACATTCCATAGAAAGAAAAAGGTCTGCGTATTCTGCGGAAAAGACAATACCATTGATTACAAGGATGCAGCAAAGCTGCGCAAGTACATCTCCGAGGGAGGAAAGATCCTTCCCAGAAGAATTACCGGTACCTGCGCAACGCATCAGCGCGAACTGACGGTTGCGATCAAGAGAGCACGTCACCTTGCAATCCTTCCTTACGTCGAGAAGTAATTCTGAACGGACCTGAAGGATATGGGCTCCTGTCCGAAAGGACAGGAGCCTTTTTGCTACCCCGGCCCGCAGGGAAACGTTTCCGGGCAGACAGTTACAGAAACCACACAGAAATGCGATACGTGAGGTATAAAATGAGTAAAAACCGGTTTGATTTAAGAAGCTATGCCTCGGCCGCGAGACAGGCAGCTGCGGAGAGCTGCGTTCTTCTTCGCAATGAAAAGGAAGCACTGCCGCTGCGGGCAGGAGAGAAAATTGCTGTTTTCGGGCGGAATCAGTTCAATTACTACAAGAGCGGAACCGGATCCGGCGGAATGGTGAATACCGAATATGTCACGGGAATTCTGGATGCCCTGCGCAGCGAGGAGTCACTGCAGCTGGATGAGGAGGTTCTGGGAGCCTATGAGGAGTGGCTGAAGGATCATCCCTTTGACGCGGGAACCGGCTGGGCACAGGAGCCCTGGTTTCAGGAAGAGATGGAACTGCCGGAGGAACTGGTTGCCGGGGCGGCAGAGCGGAATGACGCTGCACTGATTCTGATCGGACGGACGGCCGGAGAGGACAAGGACAACAGCGCCGCAGAGGGAAGCTGGTTTCTGACCGGGAACGAGCGGGAGCTTCTCCGGAAGGTCTGCGGAGCCTTTTCACGCACGATTGTTCTCCTGAATGTCGGCAACATCATGGACATGAACTGGGTGGATGAATTTTCTCCCGCTGCGGTCCTGTATGTATGGCAGGGCGGTCAGGAGGGCGGAAACGGCGTGCTGGATGTTCTGACGGGGAGAGTTTCTCCGTGCGGCAAGCTTCCGGACACAATTGCCCGTGACCTTTCGGATTATCCGGCGGGAGAGAACTACGGCGGGACGAAGCGGAACTTCTATGCGGAAGATATCTACGTCGGCTACCGCTATTTTGAGACCTTTGCCAGAGACCGCGTGCGCTATCCGTTCGGCTTCGGGCTTTCCTATACGGATTTTGCCATGAGCATTGCCCTGAAGGCGGCGGAGCGGGAGATTCTTGCCGCCGCGAGGGTTGTCAACATCGGGAGTACCTGCGGTAAGGAGGTCGTTCAGGTTTATCTGGAGAAGCCGCAGGGAAAACTCGGCCAGCCCGCAAGACAGCTGGTTTCCTTTGCAAAGACGAAAAATCTCCGGCCCGACGAGAGCGAGAGACTTCTTCTGCATATTCCGCTGGAAAGTCTTGCTTCCTTTGATGACAGCGGTGCAACCGGCCATCCGAATGCCTGGGTGATGGAGGCCGGAGAATATACCTTCTATGCCGGCACGGATGTGCGAAGCACAAGAAGAGCCGGAGCGCTCCGGATTGCGGAGACCTTTGTGGTGAAGCAGTGCGAAGAGGCACTGGCCCCGGAAACCGCATTCCGCAGGCTTCGCCCGGCGATGGAAGTGAAGATTACGGAGCCGGATCCGGATTCCTTCGAAATGGAGCCGGTTCGGGAGGAGATTTTCACCAAAGAGACGGAAGATGTACCGGTCCGCACGGTGACCCCCGAAAAGCGCCGGGAGGAGAGAATCCCGGAGGAAATCCCGGTTACAGGGGATCGCGGAATTCTTCTGACGGATGTCGCGGAAGGAAAGGCAGAGCTTCGCGACTTTGTGGCACAGCTTTCGGATGAGGATCTGTGTGCCATTGTCCGCGGAGAAGGGATGTGCTCACCGAAGGTGACGCCGGGTACGGCGGGAGCCTTCGGCGGTGTGACAAGACATCTGGAGGAGCTCGGCATCCCGACGGGGTGCTGTGCGGACGGACCGAGCGGAATCCGGATGGACAGCGGAACGATTGCATTCGCAATGCCGTGCGGGACAGCGCTGGCGTCAACGTTCAACCTGCCTCTTCTGGAGGAACTCTATGCTTGGGAGGGAATGGAACTTCGCAGAGACCGGATTGAAACACTCCTGGGACCCGGAATGAATCTTCACCGTCATCCGCTGAACGGACGGAACTTTGAATATTTTTCCGAAGATCCGCTTCTTACCGGCAGGATGGCCAGTGCCCAGTTAAAGGGCATGGCACGCTACGGGACGACGGGGACCATCAAACATTTTGCCTGCAACAATCAGGAATCGGAGCGCAATGAGATTGAGGCCGTGGTGTCGGCAAGAGCGCTTCGGGAGATCTACCTCAGGGGCTTTGAAATCGCGGTGCGGGAGGGACATGCCCGCTCGGTGATGACGACCTACAATCCGCTGAACGGAGAACGTAACGCGAGCAGCTACGACCTTCTGACAACGATTCTGCGGAAGGACTGGGGATTTGACGGCATCGTGATGACGGACTGGTGGGCGAGGGTCGGTTCGATGGAGGAGGCCTCCCAGACCGATACGGCGGCAATGATCCGTGCGCAGAATGATCTGTATATGGTGACCGCGGATGCGGAAGGGAATGCCATGGGAGACAATTCTCTGGCCGCTCTTTCGGACGGGAGCCTTGCAAGAGGGGAGTTGCAGCAGAGTGCCATGAACATCTGTCGTTTCCTTCTGAATACTCCGGCGATGCTGAGAAAGCGCGGCATCCGGACCGTGCTGGATGCCGAACTGGAGAAGAGCCTGGACGCCGCGGAGCTTGCTGGTATGGCGGGCAATGCCGTCCCGGTGCCGGAGAGCGGAGAGCTGGATCCTTCCCTCGTGGACACCAAAAGAGGGAATACCTGCGTCCTGGAAGTGAGCATCAATGAGATGGCGGACGGGACCTACCATGACGATGTCAAGGAGAAACACTATCATCTTCAGATGAAGGTCCGGGCCTCGGCGGGCACGCCGGAGCTTGCCCAGATTCCGGTGACGGTTTACAAGGACCGTTTCCTGGCAGGAACGGTTTCTCTGTCGGGAAAAGACAGGGAATGGCAGGAAATCGACATTCAGCTCCCGGATTCCGTGGTTGTCAACGCCTTTCAGGTGAAACTCTTCTTCGGGGAAAGCGGCATGGAGATCGGAAGCATTGCCATTCGGCAGTTATGATATAATCTACATGACTGTTGCCGCTGGAAGAATCGGAGCTGCGGCAGGGAATCCGGGAGGACCGGAGCAGTTGCGAATATATGCGCAGAACATGGTGCGGAGCTCTTCTCTTGCTGACGCACCGGCTGCCGCATTCGGCAAAATCACCTTCGCGGATTTTGCCTCAGCGGGGTAGAAAAGAATGGGCAATCAGATGAAATTCAAGAAGCGGGTATCCGGATATTTCGATGCTCCGATGAGGCTGGGATTTTTCCTGCTTCTCATCAATATTCTGATTTTGTTTATGCACTGGCCGTCTGGTCTGGTGCTTCTGGTTTTCACTATCAGCTATTTTGTGGTGGTTATTGCGCTCCGCCTGCACAGCAGAACGCTCATTGTCAATGAGATGGTCAGCTTTGCGACGGAGTACGGACAGGTTCAGAAAAGGCTCCTGAAGAATCTGGAGATTCCGTACTGTGTTCTGGATGACACGGGCCGCATCATCTGGACGAACTACGAGTTTGACCGCGTCGTGCATCAGGACCGCACGGTGAGGAAGCAGATCAGCTCATTCTTCCCGCCGCTCACGAAGGACACGCTTCCCACAGGAGAAGACGGCATCAGCCTCAAGATCGATTACGAGGGCAGCAGCTTCCGTGTGGAAATGAAGCGGATTCCGATGGATTCGATGGTGCAGGATTCGGACATCATCGCGGACAGCGGCTACGGCGGAGCGCTGATTGCCCTGTATCTGTTTGATGAGACGGCGGAGCGGCTTGCCATTCAGGAAGTGGACAACCAGAGCGTTGTCGTCGGTTTTATCTATATCGACAATTATGATGAGGCGCTGGACGGTCTGGAGGACGTCCGCAAGTCTATTCTGATCGCGTTGATTGATCGTCAGGTGAACAAGTACATTGCTTCGGTTGACGGAATCTGCAGCAAGGTGGAGAAGGACCGCTATCTGATTGTTCTGCGCAAGCAGGCTCTGGCACAGCTTCAGGAGGCACATTTTGCACTGCTCGCAGAGGCGAAGACCGTCAATATCGGCAACGAGATGGCCATCACGCTGAGCATCGGCTTTGGCGTGGACGGACTGTCCTACGCACAGAACTATGAATTCGCCCGCAACGCCATTGATCTTGCTCTCGGACGCGGCGGCGATCAGGCGGTGGTGAAGATGCCGGGTAACATCATCTATTACGGCGGCAAGACGCAGCAGGTCGAGAAGACGACCCGCGTAAAGGCAAGGGTCAAGGCAGAGGCACTGAAGGAAATCATCACGTCCCGGGACAAGGTGTTCATCATGGGACACCGGCTGGGCGACATCGACTGTGTCGGCGCGGGAATCGGCGTGTACCGGATCTGCCAGACCCTCGGCAGGGAGGCACACATTGTTCTGAACCAGGTGTCCGCATCCCTTCGGCCGATTGTGGATCTTTTTGCGGGCAACAGCGACTATCCGGAGGATCTGTTTCTTTCGAGTGAACAGGCGATGCAGCGTGTGACGGATGATTCGGCACTGGTTGTGGTGGATGTGAACAAGCCGAGCATCACGGAGTGCCCGGAGCTCCTCCGAATGTGCAAGTCCATTGTGGTTCTGGATCATCACCGCAAGGGCAGCGAGTCGATTGAGAATGCGACCCTTTCCTACATTGAGGCCTACGCGTCGAGTGCCTGTGAGATGGTTTCGGAGATCCTGCAGTATGTGGATGACAATCTGAAGCTGAGTCAGGAAGAGGCGGATGCCCTGTATGCGGGTATGGTGGTGGACACCAATAATTTCCAGAGCAAAACCGGTGTCCGGACCTTTGAGGCGGCGGCATTCCTGCGAAGAAACGGAACGGACGTCACCAGGGTGCGCAAGCTCTTCCGCGAGGACGCGGCGGAGTACAAGGCCAAGGCGGATGCGGTTTCGCAGGCGGAGATTTACCGCGAGGAATACGCCATTTCCACCTGTCCGGCGGAGGGCCTGGAGAGCCCGACCATTGTGGGTGCGCAGGCGGCCAATGAACTGCTGAATATCAAAGGCATCAAGGCAAGCTTTGTCCTTACGCAGTATCAGGGCAAGGTTTTTGTCAGCGCGAGATCCATTGACGAGCTGAATGTACAGATCATCATGGAGCATATGGGCGGCGGCGGTCATATGAACATCGCCGGTGCACAGATGGAAGGCAAGACGGTGGAAGAGGTGGAAGAGCTCCTCAGGCACACCATTGATTCCATGATCGAGGACGGAGAGCTGTAAGAGAAAATAAAGTGACTGTTCAGCGCATCTCGAATTTTCTTACGAAAATCCTCGATGTCGTCAGGTATGGAACAGTTAAGCATCAAGGAGGAAATCATCATGAAAATTATTCTGCTGGAAGATGTCAAATCTCTTGGAAAAAAGGGACAGATCGTCAATGTCAGTGACGGTTACGCAAGAAATTATGTTCTGCCGAAGCATGTCGGCGTGGAGGCAACGGAGAAGAACAAGAATGAGCTCAAGCTTCAGAAGCAGCATGAGGACAAGCTCGCCGCGGAGCGGCTTGCCGAGGCAAAGGCTCTTGCCGCGAAGCTGGAGACGCTGAAAATCGAAGTGACCATGAAGGCAGGGGAGAACGGAAAGGTATTCGGTTCGGTTGCCTCCAAGGAGATCGCGGAGCAGGCGAAGAAGCAGCACGGCCTTGAACTCGACAAGAAGAAGATTGTACTGGAAGAGCCCATCAAGTCCTTCGGAATGCATGAGGTGCCGATCAAGCTTCATCCCGAAGTGACGGGCAAGCTGTACGTTCTGGTCAAGGAAGCATAAACAGTCAGGGCCCGCACATTTTGCGGACAGAGGAATGAGATGCCGGAAGAAGATGCGGTAAAACGGGTAATGCCCCATAATCTGGAAGCGGAAATGTCCGTCATCGGCGCGATGCTGATGGACCAGCAGGCAATCGGCAGCGTCATGGAGATCCTGACGAAGGATGATTTTTATTCCAGGCAGTACGGGATTATGTATGAGGCGATCCTGGAGCTGGAGCAGAGCGGAATGGCCGTGGATCCGGTCACGCTTCAGGAGAAGCTCAAGGAGAAGAATCTGCCTCCGGAGATGTACGATGCGAGAACGCTGGGCACACTGATTGCCCAGGTGCCGACCTCTGCCAATGTCGTCAGCTATGCACGCATCGTGGCGGAGAAAGCCATGATGCGGCGGACGATCCGTGTCTGCGAGGATGTGGCGAACGATGCCTATGCGGGGACCTCGGACGCCCAGGCCGTCATGACGAAGGCGGAAGAGGAGATTTTCCGTCTGTCACAGGGGAACAAGGGATCGGACTTTCAGACCATCCGTCAGATCGTTTCCAACGCCATGCGCAAGATCGTCATGGCTTCCAAAATCAACGGCAATATCACCGGCATTCCGACCGGATTCACGGATCTGGACAATAAGACGGCGGGACTTCAGCCCGCGGATCTCATTCTGATCGCAGCAAGGCCTTCCATGGGAAAAACGGCCTTTGTCCTGAACATTGCGGAGAACTGCGGTGTCCGGCAGGGAAAACATGTCGCGATTTTCTCTCTCGAAATGTCGAAGGAACAGCTGATCAACCGAATGTTCTCTCTGGAAAGTCACGTGGATGCACAGAAGATCCGGACCGGCGATCTGACCGAAGGAGAGTGGGCGGATCTGATTGAAGGTGCGGAGACGATCGGAGAATCCCATCTGATGGTGGATGACACCCCGGCGATCACGGTGGGAGCACTTCGCTCCAAATGCATGAAATTCAAGATGGAGCAGGGCCTCGACATGATCATCATCGACTACCTGCAGCTGATGAGCGGGAGCGGGTCGAAGAATTCCGACTCGCGCCAGCAGGAAATCTCGGAAATTTCCAGATCCCTGAAGGCGGTAGCACGTGAACTGAATGTTCCGGTGATCGCCCTGTCCCAGCTGTCCCGTGCCGTGGAATCGCGAACCGACAAGCGGCCGATGCTGTCTGACCTTCGCGAGTCCGGAGCCATCGAGCAGGATGCGGACATCGTCATGTTCATTTACCGCGATGAGTATTATCATGAGGATTCTCCGGACAAGGGAATTGCGGAGATCATCATTGCAAAACAAAGAAACGGCCCCATCGGCACGGTGCAGCTCAAGTGGCTGCCGGAGCTGACGAAGTTTGCCAACCTGGCTGGCGCGGCAGGCAGTCCGGAGTAGGAAAAAGAGGTAGCTATGGCAGAAAGATTCCAAGCCGGGAAGAAAAGGGCAGGATGCGGACGGGATCGGGAAAAACAACTGTTTTTCCTGATCCTCCTTCTTTCTTTTCTGGCAGTTTTCATATTTAATTTCTTTACTCCGATGCTCTCGGATGACTATGCCTATGCAATGGAGGTTCAGAAGGCAGATTCCTTCCTGGATCTTTTCGCACAGGAATATCACCAGTACATGACCTGGAACGGACGGAGCGTGGTGCATTTTATTTTGCGCGTGTTCCTGTTTCTCCCGGCACCGGTTTTCAAAGTGGCGAACAGCCTTGCCTTCGTCTTTGTTTCTCTTCTGATGTGGAAATTGATTTCGCCGGAGAAACGGTATGACTGCTGGACGCTTCTGATGGTTCAGCTGGGACTATGGCTGTATGCAGTGGACTTTTCGGAGACGATTCTGTGGGAGGACGGAGCCTGCAACTATCTCTGGGGAGCAATGCTGATCCTTCTGTTTATGGCCCTGGAACGCGATATTCTGGAACGGGCGGGGCAGCCGGTGAAATCCTCCGGGAAAAGGGGAAAACGCCTTCCGGCGCCGGTTGGAGCCGTTCTCATGCTGCTCCTGGGAGTGATTGCCGGCTGGTGCAATGAGAATACCTCAGGTGGGTGTCTCTTGTATCTTCTGATCCTTGCGGCGTGGGAGCTTCAGAAGGACAGAGAACGGAATCTGTCAGGGGACGAAGACGGAGAGAATTCATCCTCACGGCAGAAGAAGGGGCTTCCGGCGGCCTATCTGGCAGGCATCCTCGGAAACGTTCTGGGTCTTGCCGTGATGGTTCTGTCTCCGGGAGGCAGACTGCGGGCCTCCTATGCCGAGGAGGAAAATTATCAGGGCTTTCTGGGACTGCTCGCGCGGGTACAGAAGATCACGTTGGTGATTCATGAGTATTTCGGCATTCTGCTCGCAGCAGCACTTGTATGTCTGATCCTGCTTGCCATGCAGAAAAACCGGCGGGCATGCAGACAGCTTCTTCTCTATCTGTTCCTGTTTGCCGCGACCTCCTATGCGCTGATGATGACGAGACAGACGCAGCCGAGAGCGTTCTTCGGGGCGGGACTGTTCCTTTTGATCGGAGTGATCGGCGCCATGCGGAGGATTATGTCCGATGAGAGCCGGGAAGGAGCCTGGCTTCTGCGGGCGGCGGGGCTCGGCATTCTGGCAGCGCTCCTTCTTCAGTTTTTCTTCATGTACGTAGAGGAGGGGACGAATCTCGCCAGAATCTGGAGAGATGAAACGAACCGGATTGCCTATATCGAAGAGCAGAAAGAAAAAGGGGCGGAAGCGATTACGGTTCCGCTGGTGCATACGGACTTTTATAATAAATATTCCGCGATTGAGAAGATGGAAATGACCGATGATCCGGGATACTGGATCAATATTTTCTACGAGGAATACTACGGTGTGCCGTCGATCCGGGCGATCCCCTACGATGATTGGGCGGCGCAGGAAAACAGCTGACACGCTGAGAAACGGCGGCCGGAGATGAAGCTGGCAGAGGAAAAGATACGAAAGATACCAGCGGCAGAAAGGGAAAAGAGAAGTACAAACAAAAAGACGACAGGCAAAAAGAAGATACAGATGAAAAAGGGCGTCAGGTTTTCAGTTGAAAACCTGACGCCCTTTTGCCTAAAATCTGCACTCTTCAGACAGAGAAGATATCAGCCTTCAGAGATAGCGCCTACAGGACACTGCGCTTCGCAAGCACCGCAATCGATGCAGGAATCTGCATTGATTTCGTAGTGTGCATCGCCCTGGGAAATAGCCTGAACAGGGCACTGAGCAGCGCAAGAGCCGCAGCTGATGCAAGCATCACCAATAACACGTGCCATAGTAATTAACCTCCTTATAAGTGTTCGCGTATAGAATATACATTCATTTTTTGAAGAAAGGACAGACATCCAAGGATGCCTGTCCTTTGATCTTGTTCATCTTACAACCAGCCGTATCGGTTAGACAATGCTAAGTTTCTATAGCCTGTCTTATCCGGAATTCAGTCGGCATCAGTTGTTGTAAAGGGCACCGAGCTTCTCAAGGTAAGCATAGTGAGCCTTTGCGTGAGCCTCAGCCTCTGCGAAGAGCTTTGCAGCTCTCTCAGGGTTCTTACGCTGCAGGGAGGTGTAACGAACCTCTCCGCCAAGGAACTCGCTGTACTCCTTGGTTGCGGGCTTGGAGTCCAGAGTGAACTTCTTGTCGCCGCCAGCAGGGTTGAAGCGGAACAGGTTGTAGTAACCGGTCTCAACGGCCAGCTTCTCTTCATCCTGAGCCTTGTTCATGCCCTTGCGGATACCATGGTTGATGCAGGGAGCGTAAGCGATGATCAGGGACGGTCCCGGATAAGCCTCAGCCTCTGCGATTGCCTTGATGCACTGGTTGCGGTCTGCACCCATGGAGATCTGAGCAACGTATACATAGCCGTAGCTCATTGCCATTGCTGCAAGATCCTTCTGTACGGTCTCCTTGCCGGCTGCTGCGAACTGAGCAACTGCGCCTTCCGGAGTAGCCTTGGAGGACTGTCCGCCGGTGTTGGAGTAAACTTCGGTGTTTACAACGAAGATATTGACATCCTTGCCGGAAGCAAGTACGTGGTCAACTCCGCCGTAGCCGATATCGAATGCCCATCCGTCACCACCGAAGATCCACTGGGACTTCTTAGCGAGGTAATCCTTCTCTTTCAGGATATCCTTTGCTGCATCAGAGCCGTCTGCCTCAAGAGCTGCGATCAGCTTATCGGTAGCAGCGCCGTTCTCTGCGCCCTTGGTGAAGGTGTCAAGGTACTCCTTGCTGCCTTCGCCGCCCCAGGCTTCTACCTTCGCCTTGAGCTGAGCACGGATCGCATCGTTGGCCAGGAACATACCATAACCGAACTCTGCTGCATCCTCGAACAGGGAGTTGGACCATGCAGGACCATGTCCCTTTGCGTTTACGGTGTAAGGAGTAGAAGGCGAGGAGTTGCCCCAGATCGAAGAGCATCCGGTTGCATTGGCAACATACATTCTGTCACCGAACAGCTGAGTGATCAGCTTGATGTAAGGTGTCTCGCCGCAGCCTGCGCAGGCTCCGGAGAACTCAAGCAGCGGCTGCTTGAACTGAGATCCCTTTACCGTGGTCTCCTTGAACTTCTCAACAACGTCGTCCTTGATCGGAAGCTTGACTGCGTAGTCAAATGCAGCCTGCTCGTTCGGAAGCGGCTCAGCCTCTTCCAGTCTGGTCATGGTCAGCGTTGCAGCCTTCATATTGCCAGGGCATACATTCGCGCAGGATCCGCAGCCGGTGCAGTCAAGGCTGGAAACAACGATCGCGAACTTGTAGCCGGGCATTCCGGTCAGATCCTTGGTAACAGTGCCTGCGGGAGCCTTTGCTGCTTCCTCTTCGGTCATTGCGATCGGACGGATTGCAGCGTGAGGGCAGACATAGGAGCAGAATGTGCACTCGATGCAGCTCTCGGCATTCCATACAGGTACATTGACAGCGATACCACGCTTCTCGAATGCAGCAGCACCGGAAGGAGTGGAGCCGTCTACGTAAGGAAGAACATCGGAAACCTTCAGGCCGTTGCCTTCCTGTGCGGAAACAGCAAGCTGAATGTTGTTGACGAATGCCTCAACATCCTTGCGGTCAGAAGTAACCTTCTTGAAGTCAAGTCCTTCATCCTCTGCATTTGCCCAGCTCTCCGGAATCTCTACCTTGTGCCAGTTCTTGGCGCCGGCATCGATTGCAGCCCAGTTCTTCTCAACGACATCCTGACCCTTGCGGCCGTATGTCTTCTGAGCAGCGTCCTTCATCAGCTGTACGGCATGCTCTTCCGGAATGATCTTCGTGATCGTGAAGAATGCAGACTGAAGAATGGTGTTGATACGGGTCGGGCCCATGCCGGTCTCGATACCAAGCTTTACACCGTCGATGGTGTAGAAGTTGATGTGGTGATCGTACATGAACTTCTTAACCTGTCCGGGGATGTGCTCTTCCAGCTCAGCGTCGCTCCAGGAGCAGTTCAGCAGGAAGGATCCGCCGTCAACCAGCTCCTGAACCATGTTGAACTTACGCATGTATGCCGGGTTGTGACATGCAACGAAGTTTGCCTGATGGATCAGATAGGTCGACTTGATCGGCTTCTTACCAAAACGAAGGTGAGACATGGTAACGCCGCCGGACTTCTTGGAATCATAGTCGAAGTATGCCTGTGCATACATGTCGGTGTTGTCGCCGATGATCTTGATGGAGTTCTTGTTCGCACCAACGGTACCGTCTGCGCCGAGGCCCCAGAACTTGCAGCATACGGTTCCTTCGGGAGTGGTAACGATTTCCTTGCCGGTAGGCAGAGAAAGATGTGTTACATCATCATCGATGCCGATGGTGAATCTCTTCTTCTCGGTGTTGTTGTAAACAGCGATGATCTGTGCAGGAGTGGTGTCCTTGGAGCCAAGGCCGTATCTGCCGGTGTATACCGGAACCTGATCGAACTTGGAGCCCTTCAGAGCTGCAACAACATCCAGGTACAGAGGCTCGCCGATGGAGCCGGGCTCCTTCGTGCGGTCGAGAACAGAGATCTTCTTGACCGTATCCGGAATTGCCTCGATGAGAGCTTCTGCGCTGAAAGGTCTGTACAGACGAACCTTTACAAGACCAACCTTCTGGCCCTGAGAGTTGAGGTAGTCAACCGTCTCTTCGATGGTCTCGTTGACGGAGCCCATTGCGATGATGACCTGCTCAGCGTCTGCTGCGCCGTAGTAGTTGAAGAGCTTGTAGTCGGTGCCGAGCTTGGCATTGACCTTGTCCATGTACTTCTGGACGATCGCGGGCATCTCATCATAAGTGGTGTTGCAAGCCTCACGGGTCGTGAAGAAGATATCCGGGTTCTGTGCGGAACCCATCTGGCGGGGATGATTCGGATTCAGAGCCTTGTCACGGAACTCCTGTACCTTGTCAAGATCAATCAGATCCTTCAGATCATCGTAATCCCATACCTGAATCTTCTGGATCTCGTGGGAGGTGCGGAAGCCGTCAAAGAAGTTGATGAAAGGAAGCTTTCCGTCAACTGCTGCACAGTAAGCAACAGGAGTCAGATCCATAACTTCCTGAACAGAGCTCTCGCAGAGCATAGCGGCACCGGTCTGACGACATGCATAGACGTCGGAGTGATCGCCGAAGATGTTCAGAGCGTGGGTTGCAACGCAGCGTGCGGATACGTTGAAGACAGCCGGAAGGCCTTCACCTGCAACCTTGTAGATGTTCGGGATCATCAGAAGAAGTCCCTGGGAAGCGGTAAAGGTAGAAGTCATGGCACCGGCCACGATGGAACCGTGCGTTGCGCCTGCAGCACCTGCCTCAGACTGCATCTCGGTTACGTGTACTACGTCTCCGAAGATATTCTTACGTCCGGCAGTTGCCCATTCGTCAACGTGCTCAGGCATAACCGATGACGGTGTGATGGGGTAGATGGTAGCAACTTCCGTATACGCATAGGCTGCGTGTGCGGCGGCTTCGTTACCATCCATGGTTAAATACTTTCTTGCCATTTTGGTTTCCTCCTATATGATTTGATGCATGACCGGGCAACAGGCAAAATACGCCCATTCATGCGGATCTATCGTCTAGAAGTCTATCATTCGGGCTGTGAGATTGCAACGATTCGGGGCTGCGGATGCGGTAAAAGTTTGATAAAAATGCCTAATTTATATTAGACAGATCTAATATAAATTAGGCATAACTAATGAAAAAGAGGGGGCTTATCACGGCTCAGCCGGACATGCGGGCGAGCTGCGCCAGGGCGCTCGAAGAAATAAGAACATTGCCGTGCTCCTCGAGGTACTGCTGGCGTGCATAGGTGATCGGGAGCATGGACGCATATTCCGAAATCGCGGCGAGGACGTGCTGCATTGAACTGACCTCGGCGACATCCTTCATTTTCAGAAGAAGGAGATATTCACCGGTTCTGCCGAAGAGAATGCTCTCGCCCGTGTAGGAGCCGCTGACTCTGGAAGCCGCCTCCATCACACGGTCCATGCTGTCAAAGGAGTAGAGACGGTTGCAGAGCGCATAATCGCGGAATTTCTGCATGGCCTCCTTCATTTCATCGGAAGGGCGCCCTGCGGGTGCGGTGTTCCGGGCCGGGTCTGCCTCCTCTGCTGTTTTGTGAGAACCGGTGATCGAATGAAGAAGCTGTTCAAAGGAGCCGGGAAGCGAATCCGCGGAACTCTCGGAAGAGCCGACAGAAGGAGCAAAACTGGAAAAGCGCGTATCCAGCTCCTCCGGGTTGTCCACCTTTGTGACAATGAGAACAATGCTGCCGCCGTTCATGGGAACAGCCTCGATCATCAGCGGAATGTTGTCGGCCTCGAAACCGACCTGGGAAGCCGCCTGCTGCATCATTTCCCGGAAGAGGTTCCGGGCCTTTTCCGTTCCATAGGCTAACTCGCTTAATTTAATCTGACGCGCGGCCAGGTCCTCGCCGGTCAGCGTGAACCGGATCTGGCTGTCGCTTATTTTCTCTATTTTCATACAGAGGAACCTCCTTCCGTATATTGGCATTGATACGGGAAACACGTCGGCAATCCGGCGCAGATGGCGGCTGCATCCCGTGTCAGTCGGAAATAGCAGGAATCCGCAATTCCGATTAGTCAGTCGGAAATGGCAGGAATTCGCACTTCCGATTAGTCTTAATAGTTTAGCGGCAGAACGGTTTGCCAGTCAATCGTTCGAGCATAAAGTTTAGAAAAGTTTCACGGCTCGTCCCTTTCCGGTGTGAAAATCCGTCCGGGAAAGAGAAGGACACCCGCTGTTGTGAAAATTCACGAAAACAAAAGGATACGGGGTTTCTGGAGTGCGGGCCCTTGCAAACGGAAAAAGGGTCCGATACGATGAATCTGCCGAAAGGAACGGGCAATTCAGGCATCGAGAAGGAGGCGATGATCTTTTCCCGTCCGAACAGAATCTTATCTATTATATCCTATTTCATGCTTCACGATTTATAAGTGGGCTTCCATTGTCCACTCGTCTAACAGGACAGAATCTGTCCGTCAGAGATAATCTCCAGAATGCAGAGAAAGAATGAAATATTAAAACTCACAATTATGTACTGTTCGATGGGGGGGGAACAGGGACGCTTTTCATAGAGACAGGGTTCACAGAAAACCTGAGAGATATGTCATACCGGAGTCATCATGAAAAACGGCCGGGAACCATTCAGAAAATGAATCTATTGAGAATTTACGATTGAGGTGCGATCCGCTTTCTTTTCGGAAGGAGTACGGAAACCAGATGGGATGAATTTTCACGGGAAAACCTTCTGGCCGCCGGATTCCGCAGTCTTTATAAGAATCTTTTCTGCCTGCAGGATGATTTCACCTGGAAGTCGCCCAAGGGACAGAACAGTTCTTATGTCTTAACCATATCATTCTCCATATCTGGGCCCTTACAGGGCGGATCTATTGGTGTGGCAGTAATTCCGTCTTCCTGCAGCCGCAGGAAGTCCTACGGGTCCCCGCCGTGCGGGATGCGGTGAGAGGGAAGCGGGATGCTGTCACGCCGTCTTGGCATTCTCATGAGAGAAGCCGGGATGCTGAAACGGCGGGTATCCGGATGCAGAACCGCATGCGGATGGCAGACCCGGGATCTGCAGGGAGACAGTACAGGAAATGTCTGCTATAATAAATTAGTTTTGGATACAGCCGAAATATAAAGGCATTGGGGGAAATCATGGGTTCCAGATACGACGATTTTCAGGATTACGGGGACGCGGATTACGGCTATGACGGATATGACGACCGTCGGGATGATCGTTATGACGCGGATTTCGGCGGCTACGATGAATACGGTTACGGAAACGAATCCTACGCGGATGACTACGGCTATGAAGATGACCGCTATGAAGAGGATCGGGCAAGAAGATCCTCGAAACGGAGAACTTCCGGAAAGGGATCTGCCGGAAGGAAGGCAGCAACCGGCAGATCCTCTGCGGGGAACAGGAAGAGCAGCAAAAAGCGCTCTGCCTCTTCCAGGAAGGCACCGGAGAGACCGAAACGGCAGGGCGGCAGACGGCGGAAGAAAAAGTCGGCGTCACCGGTTTTTGCCATCATTTTGATGATCCTGGTTCTGGGCGTGGCATTCGGTGCGAAACTTTTTCTGGACCGGTACTCGTATTCGACAGAGAAGGCGGATCTTGCGGCCCAGTTTGGCGTGCAGGGCGAGGATGATGTGCCGATTGTCTGGGGGAATGAGCTCTCGGACATCCATGCGAAGAAGATTGACGGCGTCTATTATATGAAGCTGGACGATGTCAAAAGCCAGCTGAACAGCCGTTTTTATTATGGAAAACAGAACGCACAGGATGAAACCGGCATGATCCTGTACTGCTTCCCGACGGACAAGCTGGAGACGGTGATCGGAAGCAGCGAGGTTTCCACGGCAGAAGGAGGAACCCAGACTCTGGACTATGCTCCGGCTGTGAATGTGGACGGGACCATTTACCTCGCCCTTGACTTTGTGAAGCAGTATACCAATTTCGGAATGACGGCCTTTGAGGATCCGACCCGCCTGCAGATTGATACCAGCTGGGAGGAAGAGACGACGGCAGCCATCAACCGGAAGACACAGATCCGCACCTCAGGCGGCATCAAGAGTCCGGTGATGGAGCAGCTGGAAAAGGGTGATCAGGTGACGGTTCTGGAGCAGATGGACACCTGGTCCAAGGTAAAATCGGCGGACTCGGTCATCGGCTATGTGGAGAATCGGAGACTCTCTGACATCAAGACACAGACGCCTTCTCCGGTCACTGATTATACGGAGCCGGAGTTCACGCACCTTACGTTTGACGGAAAGATCAATATGGCGTTCCACAACGTATGGGGTTCTCAGGGAAATGTGACGCTTACTTCCTATATGGCGCAGACGAAGGCGGTGAACATCGTGGCGCCGACCTGGTACTGGGTCAGTGACAATGACGGCAATATGGAGAAGGCTGCCACGCAGGACTATGTCACCCAGGCACACAGCATGGGCTGCCAGGTCTGGGCTGTTGTGGACAACATCAATTCCGCATCGCTTCAGCAGCTCGACAACCACACCTTCCTGACGACGCTGGATTCCAGAACGAATCTGATCCAGCAGCTGATTCAGGAAGCACAGACCTATGGCTTTGACGGAATCAACGTCGACTTCGAACTGATTCCGGAAGAAAACGGAGAGGACTACATTGAGTTTATCCGGGAGCTCTCCATTGCCTGCCGGAATGCCGGAATTTTCCTGTCCGTGGACAGCTATCCGAATTTCTCCTTCAACTCGCATTATCATCTGGATGAGCAGGGCGTTTTTGCGGACTATATTGTGATCATGGGATATGACGAACACTACGCGGGCAGCCAGGAGGCAGGGAGCGTTGCATCCATTTCTTATGTGACCCAGGGAATTCAGATGGCTCTGGATGACGGAATTGCCAAGGACCGCCTGATCAATGCCATTCCGTTCTACAGCAGAATCTGGGAGACAGAGGACGGACAGATCAGCTCCAAAGCTCTCGGCATGCAGGATATTCAGGATTTCATTCAGGCACACGGAATGACGGAGAGCTGGAACGCGGAAACCGGTCAGAACTATGCGGAGACCACGGAGGACGGCAAAAAGATCCGGATCTGGGTGGAAGACGCACAGTCCATTCAGCAGAAGCTGGATGTCATGCAGAGTCTCGGGATCAAGGGAGTCGCGGAGTGGCGCCTTCAGTTTGAAACCGCGGATGTGTGGGATACCATCAGCAACTACATGAACCAATAAGTCAGAGCGGCAGAATATTGCAGGAAACAGTCCGGCAAGCTTGCTTGCCGCGGCGGGGAACTGCAATATCTTATCGGATGGATATTCGAGATGCTGTTCTGAGAAAATTCAAACAGGAAGCTTTGCAAGCTTGCCTGTGAAAAGATTTCTTCGAGATGCCGTTTGGGAAAGCTCGGAAGGAATTCATACAAGGAATTTATTAATGAGAAGGTGACAGAATTGATAACGCAGTATGTTTCCATGACGGAAGATGATATTGATGAGGAGGCGATCCGAAGAGCCGGGCAGATTCTGAAGGAAGGCGGCCTGGTGGCATTTCCGACGGAGACCGTGTACGGTCTGGGCGGGGATGCGCTGAATCCGGAATCCTCCCGCAAGATCTATGCGGCGAAGGGAAGACCGTCGGACAATCCGCTGATTGTACATGTGTGCAGGCTGGAAGACATTCCTCCGATTGTACAGGAAATGCCGGAGGCGGCGATGAAGCTTGCGAAGGCCTTCTGGCCGGGACCGCTTACCATGATTTTCCGGAAGAATGACCGGGTGCCCTATGAGACGACGGGCGGGCTTGACACCGTGGCAATCCGCTTTCCCAGCAACCGGATTGCACAGGCCCTGATCGCCGCGGAGGGCGGATACATTGCGGCGCCGTCCGCCAACAAGTCCGGAAGACCTTCTCCGACAATTGCGTTATACTGTAAGGAAGATCTGGACGGGAAAGTGGACATGATCATTGACGGAGGAGAGGTCGGGATCGGCCTGGAATCCACCATTATTGATCTGACGGAAGAAGAGCCAATGATTCTCCGGCCCGGATACATCACACAGAAGATGCTTTCCGATGTTCTGGGCGAGGTTTCGGTAGACCGTACGATTCTGTCTGCGGATTCCAAGGAGAGACCGAAGGCACCGGGCATGAAATACCGCCATTATGCGCCCAAAGGGGATCTGACGATCGTGGAGGGTGCGCCCGGAAAGGTGGCCGAATACATCAACAAAGAACTTGCAGAGGCAAGAGCGGCCGGAGAGAAGACCGGCGTGATCTGCACCGATGAGACAAAAGGCCTGTATCATGCGGATTGTGTCAAGAGCGCGGGAAGCCGCAGGGATGAGGATGAGATCGCAAGGGAACTTTTCCGGATCCTGCGTGAGTTTGACGATGAGAAGTGCACGGTGATGTATTCCGAGTCATTCCGGGATCAGGAAATCGGAGACGGTTCCGGAAGCACAGATGGTCAGGGCGGCTTTGGCATGGCGATCATGAACCGCCTGATGAAGGCTGCCGGACAGAAAATCGTGCAGGTATAGGAGCGAAAAAAGAAAAACGTGCCGGAAACGGCATGGAGGGAAATTGCACCGGAGATTCCGCATTTTACGGAATTCTCTTCATGTTGCCGCAGACGGACTGCGGCGGGAAGGGGAAACATGATAGCAATTGCGAGTGACCATGGCGGATTGGATCTGAAGACGGAGGTGATCCGCCACCTGGAGGAAAAGGGGTACGAGGTCAGGGATTTCGGAACGAAGGAGAAGAAATCCTGCGATTATCCGGACTTTGCCGGACCTGCCGCAGAGGCAGTCGCCGCGGGGGAGGCGGAGAAGGGAATTGTGATCTGCACGACGGGAATCGGTGTCAGCATTACGGCTAACAAGATTCCGGGAATCCGCTGTGCACTCTGCCACGATGTCACCACGGCGAGACTGACGAGACTCCACAACGATGCCAATGTCCTTGCCATCGGAGCGGGCGTAATCGGCTCCAATGTGGCAATGGATGTGGTGGATACGTTCCTCGGCACGGAATTTTCCGGAGAGGAACGTCATGCAAGACGTATCGCCAAGATTGCGGAATATGAGAAAAAGCAGTAAAAACAATTAAGAAACAGATACAGGTATCGGAACCGGAAGCAGTTATGCCGCAGGGCGGCAGCATTCAAATCGCGCATAAAGCGCAGAATCGAGGAAAACATGGCTAAGGTAGTTGTAATGGATCATCCGCTGATTCAGCATAAGATTGGTTTTATCCGCAGAAGAACCACGGGAACCAAGGCGTTCCGTGAGACGGTCGGCGAGATCGCAATGCTTCTCTGCTATGAGGCAACGCGTGATCTGGAACTGGAAGATGTGGAGATTGATACTCCGGTTGCACACTGCACGGCGAAGCAGCTCAAGGGCAAGAAGCTGGCGGTGGTTCCGATTCTCCGCGCAGGCCTTGGCATGGTGGACGGCATGCTGAAGATGATTCCCGCCGCAAAGGTCGGACACATCGGAATGTACCGTGATCCGGAGACTCTGAAGCCTGTGGAATATTACTGCAAGCTTCCGGCGGACTGCGCAGACCGTGAGGTCTTTGTGGTGGATCCGATGCTGGCAACCGGCGGCTCCTCCATTGATGCGGTGAGCCAGCTGAAGAAGCATGGCTGCACCAAGATTCATTTCCTGTGCATCATTGCGGCACCGGAAGGCGTGAAGGCATTTACCGAGGCACATCCGGATGTCGATCTGTACATCGGCGCAATGGATGATCATCTCAATGAGCACTGCTACATTGTTCCCGGCCTTGGGGATGCGGGAGACCGTATTTTCGGCACGAAGTAAAACAACACGAATCGGAGAGGTTCCGTATGTCAAAAAGAGCGGACTATATTTCCTGGGATGAATATTTCATGGGAGTGGCACAGCTCGCGGGAATGAGATCCAAGGACCCCAATACACAGGTCGGCTCCTGCATTGTCAGCAGCGAACATAAAATTCTGTCGATCGGATACAACGGCATGCCGGTCGGCTGCGACGATGACCAGTTTCCGTGGGAGCGCGACGGAGATCTTCTGATGACGAAGTATCCGTATGTGACGCACAGCGAGCTGAACGCCATCCTGAATTACCGCGGAGGTTCGCTGGAGGGCTCCACACTGTACGTTTCACTGTTTCCCTGCAATGAATGCGCCAAGGCGATCATTCAGGCGGGGATCCGCAAGGTCATCTACAAGAGCGACAAGTACGCCGGTTCCGATTCCAATGTCGCCAGCAAGCGCATGTTTGATGCTGCCGGAGTGACGTATGAGCAGTATCAGGCAACCGGCCGTCACATCGAACTGTCGGTGTGAGCAGTCACATTTTTTATGCACGAACAGCACAAGGCAGATTCCAGACACAGAAAGTCCATACCTTTATTTGAAAAAATGCTCCGGGGAGGAAAATTCCTCTCCGGAGTCCTTGTGCTGTCTCTGGCACTGGAAAGTATGACGGTGCATGCAACCCAGGAGACCCAGGAGGCTCTGGACAAGGCGAAGAAGGAAGCCAGCCAGACGCAGCAGGCGATCGATGAGAACCAGGATACGCTGGACGATCTCCAGGATGTGCAGTCCGGCCTGTCCAGCCAGCTGAGCAGTCTGAATTCCCAATTGAGTGATCTTACGAGCAATCTTGCAGAAATTTCTGCGAAAATCAGCGACAAGAAGGATGAGATCTCAGCAAAGCAGGAAGAAATTCAGAAAACCCAGAAGCAGCTGGAGGAGGCCGTTGCGGCGCAGGAAGAGCAGTACAATTCCATGAAGGCAAGAATCCGCTTCCTGTACGAGAGAGGGAATAAGTATTACCTGGAGATTCTGCTGCGGTCGGGCTCGTACGGAGAACTTCTGAACCGCAGCAGCTATATTCAGGAGCTCAACCATTACGATGCAAAGGTCCTTGAACAATATAAGAAGACTGCGAAGGAAATTCAGCAGCGCAAGGATGAACTGCAGAAGGAGCAGGACGCGCTGAACGAGCAGCAGAACGAGCTGGAAGAGCTGCGCTCGCAGGCGAGCAGCAAGGCGGATCAGGTATCCGGGCTGGTATCGCAGACAGCAGGATCACTGAATACGGCCAACGCACAGATTTCATCCGCCCAGGATGCGGCGGATGCCCTGCAGGATCAGCTGGATTCACAGAATGCGACCGTTTCGGCACTGGAGAAGCAGCTTGCGGAAGAAAAACGGCTGCAGGCACTTTCCAATGCCTCAACCTGGCGCAACATTTCAGACATTGCCTTCGAAGAAGGAGACCGCTATCTTCTTGCGAATCTGATTTACTGCGAGGCGGGCGGAGAACCCTATGACGGACAGGTCGCGGTCGGCGCGGTTGTGATGAACCGCGTGATGTCCGGCGCCTTCCCGGGGACGGTGTCCGGCGTCATCTACCAGAAGTGGCAGTTTGAACCGGCAATGACGGGGCGGCTTGCCCTGGCCCTTTCGGAGAACCGGGCAACCGACTCCTGCTACCGCGCGGCGGATGCGGCAATGGCAGGACAGACGACGGTGGGCGACTGTCTGTTTTTCCGTACGCCCATCCCGCAGATCACGCCCAAGTACACCATCGGCGGCCATATTTTCTACTGATGATCGAAAAGACAGCGAAACAGGAGACTTTCGCTGCCTTTTTTCAAGTAAAAATCAAATCTGTGCAAAAATACCATTTTTCCAATTTGTCAATCTGTATCATTGTCTATTCTGCAATTAATTCCATTGCATCACAAAAGAAAAACGTGTATCATCTATTTTGTTTACGGAAGAAAATCCGGACAGTTTTGGAAACTCTGACGAAAACGTTTCAAGACGGGAAGCCGCGGATGCACAGGAAGGGAGATACAGGCAGATGAGAGATCTTTCGAGGTTCATGCGAAACCTCTCCCTGATCGGACAGCTCGGGCTGTCTCTGGTTACGCCGGTGCTGATGTGTCTGGCGGCATGTTATCTGCTCACCTCGCGATGCGGTCTGGGGAACTGGGTTTACCTTCCGGGGTTTGTTCTGGGACTGGGATCGTCATTCATGACGGCATACAAGGTATATCTGTCTGCCATGAAGAAGAATCCGAAGCAGAAAGAGAAAACGGCATTCAACCGGCACTATTAGAACCGGCTTACGAACAGGAAGAGGGAACAATCAGAAAATGAAGCTATCCGATGCAGTGCAGGAATCCACATCATTCGTTGCGAAAGGGACATCGGCGGCAACCGTTCTCCTGGTGCTTGTTTTTTGGGTGCTGCATCTTCTGACGCCGAAGGTGCCGTTTGGCATCGGCGTCATCCTGAGCGCCGTTCTGGGATGTCTTGTTGCCGTCGGGAATTTCCTTCTGATGGCGGTCGTCGCGGAGAAGGCGGCGGGAGATGACAACTATGACAATGCCAAGAGGAAGATGACGCTCAGCTACCGCTATCGCACGCTGGGACAGCTCGTATTCGTCATTCTGGTGATTGTTGTGCCGGGGCTCAACTTCGTGGCGGGGATTCTTCCGCTCCTGGTTCCGGGGGCACTGATCCGGGGAAAGGGCGTATCTGATTACAAGAAGATGCGCGCGAAGGAAAAGGCGGAAGGCAGGACGGCAGAGGTACAGGAACCGGAGAGAGCCGCAGACAGCGAAGCGGATGAGACAGGCCGCGAAACGGAAGCGGATGAGAATGAAAAGGCGCCGGAAGCGGCGGAAAGAAAGAGGTGATACGAATCCATGGAATTTTCGATCGAAGGCGCGAAAATTTTTGCGAGGATCCACACGGGAATCCCGATTCTGGGCGATTTTCTGATCACGGAGACCCTGGTTGTATCGTGGGTGGTCATGGGAATCATTCTGGTGCTGTGCCTGTTTCTGACGCATGATCTGAAAGTGGAACATATCACGAAGCGCCAGGCGGTTGCAGAATGGCTGGTGGAGCTGGCAACCAATTTCGTGCGGAATAACACGGGCGGAACGAAGTTCGACGCACTGATTCCGTTTATTGCGGCACTGTTTTCCACCAGTATCATTTCCAATCTGATCTGTCTGGTAGGCGTCTGGAGCCCGACGGCGGACCTTTCGACAGAGGCGGCCTGGGCAGTGGTGGTGTTCATTATGATCACTGCGACGAAGATCAAAACCAACGGACTGGGCGGTTATCTGAAGGGCTATACACAGCCGATTGCGGTGATGACACCGTTCAATGTTCTTTCGGAACTTGCAACGCCGGTATCCATGGCGTGCCGTCATTTCGGCAACATCTTGTCGGGCGTCGTCATTGACGGCCTGATCTATTGGGCACTGGCACTGGCATCCTCCGCACTTCTCGGACTGATTCCGGGAGCGGTCGGCAGGGTTCTTTCCCACATCCCGATTCTGGATGTAGGTATTCCGGCAATCTCATCACTGTATTTTGACTGGTTTACCGGATTCATGCAGGCATTTATCTTCTGCATGCTGACAACGATGTATATCGCAAACGCGGCAGAGGAATAAGGCGGTTATAAAATCTCTATCACCCAATTATGCAAACAGGAGGTACATCATGGGAGATTTTCAGTTACTGGCAAGAGGTATTGCACTGGCAGGATGCGGCATCGGAGCAGGATGCGCACTGATCGCAGGTATCGGACCTGGTATCGGTGAAGGCAACGCCGTTGCAAAGGCACTGGAAGCCATCGGCAGACAGCCGGAGTGCAAGAGCGATGTCACCAGCACGATGCTGCTGGGCTGCGCCATTGCAGAGACTACCGGTATCTACGGCTTCGTAACCGGCCTTCTTCTGATCTTCGTAGCACCCGGAATGTTCATGAACTACCTGAAGTAAGCAGGCGGCGAAAGGAGCGGTTATGGAAACACAAAGTCTCGTTACGATTGTCCCCTGGACATTCATCGCGACGATCCTGAACCTGTTTCTGACCATGCTGCTTGTGAAGAAGTTTCTGTTCAAGCCGATCAACAACATTCTCGAGAAGCGGCGGGCCCTGTCCGAGAAGGAACTGACACAGGCGCGGGCTGCCCGGGAAGAGGCGGATGGCCTGAAGGCGGAATATGAGAGCAGTCTTGCGGATGCAAGGAGCGAGGCGGCGGTTATTCTGCAGAATGCACAGAAGGAAGCACAGGCCAAGGCAGATCAGACGATCCGTGAGGCGGAGCAGCAGGCGGCCGGAATCCGAACCCGCGCAGAGGCAGACATTGCGCAGGAGAAGAAGAAAGCCATCAACGAAGCCAAGGATGAGATCGGCGGACTTGCCATGGATATTGCCGGAAAGGTCGTTGAGAAGGAGATCCGCGAGGAAGATCACAAGAAGCTCATTGATGAGTTCCTCGACAAGGTAGGAGAGACAACATGACGAATACCGGAAGTCTGTACGGAAAGAGCCTGTATGACCTTGCTGTTTCCGAAGATCTGTCGGAACGGGTCATGAAGGAAATGGAGACGGTGCAGGATTTGTTTGCCGAGTATCCGGATTATGTCCGCCTGCTTTTGGAGCCCTCTATTCCGAAGAAGGAACGGCTGGGACTTCTGGATCAGGCGTTCGGAGATGCTCTGCATCCGTATCTTCTGAACTTTCTGAAAATCCTGACGGAGCGCGGAATCCTGAGAGAGTTCCGTGCCTGCGAGAAATGCTACCGGGGACTTTACAACGAAGCGCACGGAATCACGGAAGCGAATGTGGTGAGCGCTGTGGATCTGGATCCGGAGCAGCAGGAGAAACTGAAAAAGCGTCTGGAAGAAATGAGCGGCAAGGAAGTGATTCTCCGCGTCCGGACGGATCCGCAGGTTCTCGGAGGCCTCCGCGTGGAGATGGAAGGAAAGCTCTATGACGGAACGGTCCGGGGAAGACTTTCCGATCTGAGAAGAAAACTGGATGAAACTGTGCTGTAGCGACACAGCGGCAGGAACAGAAAATGCACATAAAGTCATCCCGGGACACCGGAAACGGCGGGAAGAGTGATGCCCCGCGCAGGGAGCACCGCTCTTTGGCGGGCGGGATGCGGCAGAATAGGCAACAGTACAAGAAGGATGTGGTTTGAATGGAACTGAAACCTGAGAAAATATCCGAAGTGATCCGCAGTCAGATCAAATATTATCAGAATGCGATCATTCAGAATGAAACCGGTACGGTTCTGACAGTCGGCGACGGTATTTCACGTGTCAGCGGCCTGGTGAACTGTGTATCCGGCGAGCTGCTGGAATTCGAGAACGGGACATACGGAATGGCTCAGAATCTCGAAGAAACCAGCGTGTCCACGGTTCTGTTCGGTGATGATGTCGGAATCAGCGAGGGGCAGACGGTCAAAAGAACGGGCCGCGTTGTCTCGGTTCCGGTGGGAGATGCCATGATCGGGCGTGTTGTGAACGCCATCGGCCAGCCGATCGACGGAGCAGGTCCGATTGAGAGCAGCGAATTCCGCCCGGTGGAATCTCCGGCACCCGGAATCCTGGACCGTCAGCCGGTCAAGGAGCCTCTGCAGACCGGAATCAAGGCAATTGATTCCATGATTCCGATCGGACGCGGTCAGCGTGAGCTGATCATCGGAGACAGACAGACCGGTAAGACGACCATTGCGATCGATACGATCATCAACCAGAAGGGCAAGGATGTCATCTGCATCTATGTCGCCATCGGTCAGAAGAGATCAACCGTCACCAATCTGGTTGAGCAGCTGAAGAAGAACGGCGCGATGGATTATTCCATCGTGGTTGCGGCAACGGCATCGGAGCCGTCACCGCTTCAGTACATTGCGCCCTATGCAGGCTGCGCAATGGGTGAATATTTTATGAACAAGGGGAAGCATGTCCTGATCGTCTACGACGATTTGTCCAAGCATGCTGTGGCATATCGTGCACTTTCCCTTCTGATCCGGCGCCCGCCGGGACGTGAGGCGTATCCGGGCGACGTCTTTTATCTTCACTCAAGACTGCTCGAGCGCGCGGCGAAACTTTCCGCGGAAAAGGGCGGCGGCTCCATGACGGCGCTGCCGATCATCGAGACGCAGGCAGGCGATGTCTCCGCCTACATTCCGACTAACGTCATTTCGATCACGGATGGTCAGATTTTCCTGGAGACGGAGCTGTTCCACTCCGGAATTATGCCGGCAGTCAATCCGGGTATCTCCGTATCCCGTGTCGGCGGAAACGCGCAGATCAAGGCGATGAAGAAGGTGGCCGGTACCCTGAAGCTGGTATATTCCCAGTACCGTGAGCTGCAGAGCTTCGCGCAGTTCGGCTCAGATCTGGATAAGGATACCAAGGCGAGACTGGATCAGGGTGCCCGCATCGTAGAGGTTCTGAAACAGAAGAACTCCTCGCCGGTTCCGGTGGAGAAGCAGGTGGCGATTCTCTATGCGGTTACCAAGAACATCCTCAGTGAGATTCCGGTAACGGATGTTGCGGAATATGAGAAGGGGCTGTACCTCCGTTTGGATCAGGATGCAGACGGGATCTCCGCCATGGATGCCATCCGCAGCACGGGCAAGCTCGAGGCGGATACGGAGGAGCATCTTAAGAAAGCGCTGGAGACCTATACGAAGGATTTCCTTTCTTCCAGAGCTTCTGCCTGAGCCGCTTCCGGCGGCAGGCGCAAAGGGTATTGTATGAAAGAAATGCCGCGGGCTCTCCGCCCGCGGACTGACGAAAGGTGAACACATGGCTGCTGCGAATATGAAGGCCGTGAAGCTGCGGATCAAAAGCGTTCAGAACACCATGCAGATTACCAAGGCAATGCAGCTGGTGGCAGCGTCCAAGCTTCGGAGGGCAAAGCAGAAAGCGGATCAGAGCAAGCCATATTTTGAAACTCTGCATGATACGCTGACAGACATTGCACGGAGCAATACCGAGTTCCAGTCCAGATACACGAAGAGGAGCGGGAACGACAAATGGCTGTATATTGTCATTGCCGGTGACCGCGGTCTGGCCGGCGGCTACAACGCTAACCTCTTTAAGTTCATGGAGGAGGAGACAAAGGACAGGGATTACACGGTTCTGCCAATCGGAAAGAAATCCGTGGATTATTTCCATCATAAGAAGATTCCGATTCTGACAGAGAGCTTTGCGGAGGCTGCGTCCATCGGCGCATCGGACTGCTTTGAAATCTCCCGGCTGATCTGTGAGGAATACGCCAAGGGGAACTTCGGACACATCAGCATGTGCTTTACGGATTTTGTATCAATGATGACGCAGACGCCGGGAGTTACCTCCATGCTGCCGCTGTCGGATTTTACTGATGCGAGCGGAAACCGCCTGGCGGAGGAAAGCCGCAGGGCAGAGCCGGAGAAGGAAGATGCCGGAGAGGACAGGAAGGGCGCAAGAAACCTCATTCTGTACGAACCGGATTCCGAAACGGTGTTCGATGCGATTGTTCCGGATTATCTGGCAGGCCTTCTGTATTCCAGTATCAATGTTTCCGTAGCCAGTGAGCTGGCGGCGCGGAGAACGGCGATGGAGGCGGCGACGGACAATGCGGAAGAGATGATTGACACGCTGAGCCTGAATTACAACCGGGCACGACAGGCGAGCATCACGCAGGAGATCACGGAGATCGTTGCCGGTGCGGAAGGCGCATAAAGTTTGAAAAATACTTTCTGACAGGGAAAGGATAACAGGAAATGAGTGAACAACACAAAGGAAAGGTGATACAGGTCACGGGCCCTGTTCTGGATATTCGGTTCGCGGAAGGCGAGCTGCCGGAGCTGAACAATGCCATCGAGCTTTCTGTCGGGGACCGGAAACTGATCGCCGAGGTAGCGCAGCAGATCGGTGATGATGTCGTTCGCTGCATTGCCATGAGTTCGACGGACGGACTGGCCAGAGGCGTGGAGGCCGTGGATACCGGAGCACCGATTTCGGTACCGGTCGGCGATGAGTGCCTGGGACGTGTCTTCAACCTTCTGGGAGAGCCGGTTGACAATATGCCGGCCCCGAAGACGGAAGAGAAATGGTCCATTCATCGCGCGGCTCCCTCATTCGAGGAACAGGTTCCCGCACAGGAGATTTTCGAGACCGGAATCAAGGTCGTTGATCTGATCTGCCCGTACGCAAAGGGCGGCAAGATCGGCCTGTTCGGCGGAGCAGGCGTTGGCAAGACGGTGCTGATCATGGAGCTGATCCACAATGTGGCAACGGCCCACGGTGGCATTTCGGTATTCACCGGCGTCGGAGAGCGGACCCGTGAGGGAAATGACCTGTACGGAGAAATGAAGGAATCCGGCGTTCTGGATAAGACGGCCCTGGTCTACGGACAGATGAATGAGCCGCCGGGAGCAAGAATGCGCGTCGGACTTTCGGGTCTGACCATGGCGGAGTATTTCCGCGATGTGAAGAATCAGGATGTGCTTCTGTTCATTGATAATATTTTCCGCTTCACGCAGGCGGGCTCGGAGGTGTCGGCCCTCCTCGGACGTATGCCTTCTGCCGTCGGTTATCAGCCGACACTGGCAACGGAGATGGGTGCTCTGCAGGAGCGGATTACCTCGACGAAGAAGGGCTCCATCACGTCGGTTCAGGCGGTCTATGTCCCGGCCGATGACCTGACGGACCCTGCACCGGCAACGACGTTTACGCATCTGGACGCGACGACGGTTCTGTCCCGTGAGATCGCAAGCCGCGGTATTTATCCTGCAGTAGATCCTCTGGACTCCACCAGCCGGATCCTTTCCCCGGAGATTGTCGGAGAAGAGCATTACGCGGTGGCAAGAGGAGTGCAGCAGGTGCTGCAGCGTTATCGTGAATTGCAGGACATCATTGCCATCATGGGTATGGACGAGCTTTCGGATGACGATAAGAAGGCGGTTTACCGCGCCCGCAAGATTCAGAATTTCCTGTCCCAGAGTTTCTCAGTGGCAGAACAGTTCACGGGCATTCCGGGAACGTATGTACCGTTGAAAGAAACGATTCGCGGGTTTAAGATGATTCTTGACGGCGAGTGCGATGACCTTCCGGAGAGTGCATTCCTGATGGCAGGAACCATTGACGATGTATTCCGGAAGGCGGAGCAGGCTGCCGCAACCTGAAGAAAGGATAGAATATGTCAACCTTCCCTATGCAGGTCGTCTCTCTGGACGGTCTGGAGTACGACGGAGAAGTGCAGAGGATCAAGCTGCGCACCATTGACGGTGATGTGGCGATCCTTGCCGGACATACCAATTACTGCACCGCAATCGGTATGGGCACGGCTGAGATCACAATGGGAGATAATTCCAAACGCTCAGCGGCCTGTATCGGCGGAATGATTTCCATGATGAACGGGACCTGCCGCGTGCTTCCGACGACCTGGGAGTGGGAGGAAGAGATTGACGTGGACAGGGCAGCCCGCGCGAAGGAACGCGCCGAGGAGAAGCTGAAGGACGCAGAGCTTTCCAAACAGGAAAGAGTCCGGATGGAAGCCAAGCTCTATCGCGCGCTGGTCCGCCTCGATGCAGCCAAAAAGTAATTTATGCGCAATACCATTTATCGAATCCTGTATGCATTTGCTCTGTTCTGTGTTTCGTTTGTTCTGATGGAGGTTTTCTCCAGAGGGAGCAGTACACAGACCACGACCAAGATGTCTGGTGCAGTACTGCCGGTAGTATCCATGGATACCGGCAGTACTGTTTTTAATACCCTTTACGGGATGACCGGAGATCAGGACCCCGGGAAAATGCGGCCGGTGCTGACCCCCGTTTCTTCAGACCGCAGAATCGGCGTGCAGGTCCGGCTTTACGGTGCGCCGCTGACTTCCATGAGCATGGAGGTGCGGGACATCACGGGGGAGCGTCTGATTGAGAAAGATCAGGTGGAATATCAGGAGAATGAGGACGGAACCGCTTCGGCACAGCTTTCCTTCAAGAATCTGATTGAGCCGGATACGGAATATCTTCTGGTTCTTCTTCTGTCCACGGAGGAGGAATCGGATATCCGGTATTACACGAGATTCTCTTATTCGGACGACAAGACCGTGCTGACAGAGGCAGAGGATGCTCTGAAATTCGCGAAAACCTTCCATGAGAAGACGTTTGACAAAACCGCCGATGATTTCCTTCTGACCTATCTGGAACCGGAAGAGGACAAGACGAGCAGCTCTCTTTCCAAAGTGACGATTAACAGCAGCGCGGATCAGGTGACGTGGGGGAATCTGGCGCCGTCCGAGGTGACGGAACCCGTTTTTTCCCTGGAGGATGTGCAGACGGGAATTTACGGAATCCGCGGAACTTACTATGTCTCTGCGGAGCCGGAGGAGTCGGAGAACGGGAAGCAGAAGCTGTTCCGGTGTGAGGAGTATTTCGAGCTCCGCAAGGGGACCGACCGGTTTTACCTGATGGACTATGAGAGAACCATGTCGGAAGATTTCGATCCGCAGAAGCCGGAAGGCGCGGATGGACTCCTGACACTCGGAATTGCGGATGCGAATCTTCAGGCGGTGCAGAATGACAAGCGGAGCGTCACTGCATTTGTCCACGACGGACGGCTCTATGAGGTGTCTCTGACGGAGCAGCTCCTGGTCTATATCTTCGGTTTTGACAATGCAGGGGATACCGGAGAGAGAGAGACGAACGCGGAACACGATATCCGGATCCTGGATGTTGCCGAAGACGGGAGCGTGGATTTTCTGATCTACGGATACATGAACAGCGGACGGCACGAAGGCAAAATGGGAGTATCCTTCTACCGATACAGCGGAAATTACCACACGCTGGAGGAAAAGGCGTTCGTTCCGTATGACGGCTCCTGGGAGCTTCTGAATTACCGGATCGGCCAGCTGTCCTACTATGATGCCGGAAAGGGATCTCTTTACCTGTTCCTGAACGATGCCCTGTATGAAATCGACGTCAACGCCTGCAGCATCCGGAAGGTGGAATCCGATCTTTCGGACCGGCGGACGGTGATCTCGGGGAGCGGTGAAATGATCGCGATGGAGGAGACGGAGGAAGGAGATGCCGGGGGAAACATCCTCCTCCTGAATCTGGACGGGCAGGTCCGGACAACCGTGAAGCCCTCTTCCGGAAAACGCGCGGTCCCTCTGGGATTTCTGGGAGAGGATCTGGTGTATGGAACCGTTCAGGGGAGCGATATTGCGGAGGATGCCTCCGGAATCACGCTGGAACCGATGGATCACATTTATATTGTGGATCCGGAACAGAATGTGCTGGAGGACTACCATCAGGAGGGCTATTATGTGGTTTCCTGCGAGGTGAAGGAGAGCCAGATTGTTCTGAACCGTGTGCAGAAGGTGCAGGGGGAACAGAATACCTATGCGGCTGCGGCGGATGACGAGATCCTGAGCGGCGCACAGGAAGACAGCACCTCTCTGGTGAAGACGAAGAGCAGCTCGCGATATGGCGTTGTGGTTCAGATTCAGACGGGAGAAAGCGACTGGTCTTCCTGCCATTACATTCGTCCGCAGGAAATTCTGTATGAGGGTTCGAGGGAGCTGTCGCCGCGGGAGACCACGGCGGAAACGACCGGGGAGTCTTCCGGAAGCGGTTCTGCGGAGACCGGAATGAACCGCTACTATGTTTACAGCAGCAAGGAGTTCCTCGGCTGTGAGTATGAGCTCTCGGCAGCCATTGAAGCGGCGAGCGCCGAACGAAGCGGCGTGGTCGTGGACGGAGAGGACCGGTATCTGTGGAGAAAGAGCAGGCCGGACCGCAGTGAGATCGACGAGCTGACCTCCATGGAGGAGGGGACGGCGCTGCGCAGCAGCAGAGAAAGATGTCTGCAGGCGATCCTGGATTCGGAGAATCTTTCCGCGGATGTGGCGGGACTTCTGGAGCAGGGAATGACCTCTCTGGAAATTCTGCAGCAGGAGCTGAAGGGATACGATATTCTGAATCTCTCCGGCTGTACGCTGGAGGAGGTGCTGTATTATGTCGGGGAGCATTATGCGGTATATGCCGAGACAGGAAACGATGAAGTGGTGCTGATCATCGGATACGGCCCGGAGAACGTGGAGCTGTATGATCCTTCTGCGGGAAGCGTGCATCTGATGAATCTTGACACGGCAAAAGACGTCATGAGTGCGGCCGGGAACCGGTTCCTGAGCTATGTGTCGGCGGCCGCATCGCAGTAGGGGGTTCAGAACATCTCGAATTTTCTCACGAAAATCTTCGATGTTGTCGGCCAGAGCCCCTCGAAGCTTGGCCGCATACCAAAGAGAACGCCGAGAGAGCCTTTCGTAAACTCTTTCAGCGTTCTTTTGTAATACTGCGTTCCGCCGCGTTACTGCCATGAGAAACCGCGCCGGGAACTTTCGGCGGATCAACTGGAGAAAACGTAACAAAGAACGGCAATGCAGATGTCGGCTGTATGTCCGGAAACAGAATTATTCCGGAATGTGCAGGCCGTTTTCCTGATAGCGGCTGACAATTTTCTGGATTCTTGCAGAAGGATCCAGAAGATCCGAGATCGAGCTGTCGTGATTCAGGGTATCAATGATGTAGGCAATATATTTGCTCATGCTGCAGCTGATGTACCAGGGACGCTCGAGAAGCTCCGGCGACTGATAAATCAGATTGGTGGTCAGAACGCGGTCGATCAGACCATCACGGAACGCCTGGTCGAATTTCTCCAGTCCGCCGGTGAACAGGCCGAAGGTGGAGAAGACGAAGATCCGTCCTGCGTGACGTTCCTTGAGCCCTCTTGCGACTTCGAGAACGCTCTCGCCGGAAGAGATCATATCATCCCGGATGATCATATCCTTGCCCTCTACGGAAGAGCCGAGGAATTCGTGCGAGAGAATCGGGTTGCGGCCATCCACAACCTGTGTGTAGTCTCTTCTCTTATAGAACATGCCCATGTCGAGGCCCAGAACGTTGGCAATGTACACGGCGCGCTTCATGCCGCCTTCATCCGGGCTGATGACCATCATATGATCCGCATCGATGTGGAGCCCGTCGACATGGCGGAGAAGTCCTTTGATAAACTGATAGGTAGGCTGAACGGTATCGAAGCCGGACAGCGGGATCGCGTTCTGCACACGGGGATCGTGCGCATCAAAGGTGATGATGTTGTCAACACCCATGTGCACCAGTTCCTGCAGAGCGAGCGCGCAGTCCAGAGATTCCCGCATCGAACGCTTATGCTGGCGGCCCTCATACAGGTAGGGCATGATGACGGTAATGCGGCGCGCCTTGCCTCCGATTGCGGCGATGGCGCGCTTTAAATTGGCGTAGTGGTCATCCGGGGACATGTGATTGGTCTCGCCGAACATGCGGTAGGTCTTGCTGTAGTTCACAACATCCACCAGAAGGTAGAGATCCATGCCGCGGACAGACTGCTGCATGACGCCCTTTCCCTCGCCGGTGCCGAAACGGGGAAGATCCACATTCACGATGTAGGTGGGCCGCTGATAGCCGGCGAATGCGAGGCTGTTCTTGTGCTCGCTCTCACGCTCCGCACGCCACTGTGTCAGGAAATAGTCAATTTCCTTTCCCATCTCCTCACATCCGGTCACGGGGACAAGGCCCAGGGAACCTACCGGAATCGACTCCAGGTTTCTCTTATCATGCTTTTTGATCTGCTCCATTTTGCCCTTTCCGCCGCAGGTGGATGCGGCATCTTTTTGTATTGCTCATGATTTTCTCATTTTCCTGGCGACCCGGATGTCCGGCCCCGTCAGCTTCATGAGGGTATAGCTGCTGGTGATCCGGGAGAAAATGCGGTCGGCATAGCGGTCCCGGAGCTCCTGAAGAGAGAGGTTGGTGGAAATGATCGTTGCTCTCCGGCGAAGGTCGCGCTCGTTCAGGAGAGAGAACAGCTGTGACGCGACAAAATTATTGGTCATTTCCGTGCCGAGGTCATCAATGACAAGAACCTCGCATTCGTACAAATCATCCAGAAAACCGTGATACTCCGCCTTTCGTTCCGGATTGAACATGTACGAAGAAATGGTGTCAAACAGCGACGAAGAGCTGAAATACAGAACGGAATGGCCCTGCTTCAGTAGCTCGCCTGCCGTACAAATCGAAAGAAAGGATTTGCCGGTTCCGACTGTACCATAGAAAAAGAGATTTTCATAGTCGGAATTAAAATGTTTGATAAACTTCCGGCAGGTCTGCACGGCCCCCTTGAAATGCTCCAGATCCGCTCCCTGGTAAAAGGAAGTGGACATCCGGTCGAACCGGTTGGTCTTAAGAAGCTGGTCCAGATGGGAATGCCGGTACAGAATCCGGATTTCCTTCTGGCGGAAGCAGTGGCATTTCTGGCCGTCTACATATCCGGTATCCCGGCAGTCAGGACAGTCGTACTGCGGCTGCAGATAATCGGCGGGATATCCGGCGGACTTCAGGAGCGCCGCCTTCTCGGCAGCGATGGCATCAAGCTTCTGTTTCAGGGAAAAGGAGGCCTCTTTCCCGGAAAGCTTCTCCTCCAGAGCCGCATAGGAAAGGTCCGGGATCTGCCGGTCCAGTTCCTGATACCGCGGAATCTGCGCATAAATTCTGGCCTTCCGGAGAGAAAGCTCATGACGGTGTGCATCCCGCTTCCTGGAGTATTCCATCATCAATTTGTCGTATTCTTCTTTGGAAAGAGACAAGTGGATCTCCTTTGGAGTGACAATCAGTTGTTCAGAAGCTGTTTTTCCAGCTCATCGAAGTCATACGAGGTTTTCTCGAAGGCCTGGAAGGAGCGCGAAGAAGACCTGCCCGAGGATTTTCCGGAACGGTTTCCGGATTGAACCGACTTCTGTGCCTGCGCAGCGGTCGAGATTCCCTCTTCTGCCCAGTTCAGGGCGACCTTCTCAATGTAGCGGAAATCTTTTTTGCCGAGTCCGACGCAGTACTCCACGAGATAGTCAATGAGCTCTTCCGAGAAATGCAGCTGCTCGGAGATAAAGTAGATGGTCTTGGCTTCACTTACGGAAAGAGGCTTTCCGATATACTGCTCGACGATCAGAATCAGCTGGCGGCTGTTCTCGTTCTTCTGGAATTCCTCCATCTGCGCGGCGGTTACGCCTGCAGAGGTGGGAGAATCAGCGGCTTTTGCCTCATTCTCGATGGACACGGGAACCGCGTTCTCCGCAGTGTCCCTGGACAGCGCGGCATTCCGGCCGGCTGTGCCCGCAGGTGCCGCGCCCCGGGAGGTTCCGGCGGAGAGAATCGGCGCAATGGAGATGACCTGATGGTCATTTCCGGCAGAAAGAGGCTTCGGCTCACGCAGATAAATGCCCGCAAGGTTTCCGGACGCATCGGTCTGCAGGGTGAGAAGGCCCTTGCGTTCCCAGTAGCGAAGGGAGCGGACAACTTCTTTCTCTGTGTGATTGAAGCGGTCCGCGATGTCCGGGATGCTGGTGGGAAGACCGGCTGACATCATGCGGACAAGGTACAGATATACTTTCATCTGCGCATCGTTCGCATCCTTCATGTATTCATCAATAAACAGATTCGAAATTACGGTCGAATCCGCCGCATGGTCATTATAAATGGCAAAAACTCCCATCTTCTTCACCGCCCCCGCTGATATATGGTTTATTTCTATTGGATATCCGAGAGTATAGCATCTGCTCCGTTCTGCCAAAATGGTAAAACTGAACAGAAAAAATCGGGCTCCTCCGGGCGGCGGTTTCGGTGCTTTTTTGTGGAAATTGCGGACAACGGGGATAAGAGGTCCGGAAAGCGGAATCCCATGCCCCGTTATCCACAGAAGTTATGCACCTTAAATTGTGGATAACGTGGATAACTTTCGATCATTTGTTCTGGGACAGCAGGGCAGGCCCGATATCTGTCACGTTTCCGGCCCCCATTGTTATCACCAAATCACCCTTTCGGCAATTTTTCCGGACAAAATTTTCGATCTCTTCAAATGTGGGAAAATAGTATACCTCTTTGTGACCGCCTTCACGGATTTTATCGGCCAGTGTCTGCGAACTGATGCCGAGCGTGTCGGTTTCACGGGCCGCGTAAATGTCTGCCAGAATGACCACGTCGCTTTGGGAGAGGGCATTCGCGAATTCATTCAGAAGCGCCTTCGTCCTCGTGTAGGTGTGTGGCTGGAAAATGCAGAAAATGCGGTCATGCGGCAGATTGGCCGCCGCCGTGAGCGTTGCCGTAATTTCCGTCGGGTGATGCGCATAGTCGTCAATGATGGTGACGCCGTTCATTTCTCCCTTGTACTCGAAGCGGCGGTCCGTTCCCTCAAAGGAAGAAAGCGCCCTGCCGGTGTGCTCACGGTCCACGCCGAGAAGATCTGCGACGGCGACGGCGGCGATGGAATTATAGACGTTGTGTTCACCGGGCACCTGAAGGTGAATCAGCTGTGTGTGCCCGCCGGTCGCGGTGCGGTGACAGCAGGTGTAAGTCGGGTGTGCGTATTCGTCGTAACGGATGTTGACCGGATAATATTCACTTCTGGCGCGATCGCTTCCGTAGGTGACGACATGGCACTTCAGGCCGTCAGTCAGTTCGGAAACATTCTCAATGTCGCTGTTGATGACAAGAGTTCCGTCCTCGGGGATCAGCTCGGCGAATTTGCGGAAGGAGTGACGGATGTCGTTCAGATCCTTGAAGAAATCCAGATGATCCGCATCCACATCCAGAATGACGCCGATTTTCGGGTACAGGGACAGGAAGCTGTTGGTGTACTCGCAGGCCTCGGCGACGAAGTAGTCGGAGTGGCCGACGCGGACATTGCCGTGAATGGATTTCAGAATTCCGCCCACGGAAATGGTGGGATCATCCTCTGCGCCGAGAAGAATTTCAGAGATCATGGAGGTAGTTGTGGTTTTGCCGTGCGTACCGGCGATGGCGACCGGGCAGCCGTAATTGCGCATGATCTCTCCGAGAAGTTCTGCTCTTGTCAGGTGAGGGATTCCGAGTTCCTGCGCCTTCTGAAATTCCGGGTTGTCCGGATGAATGGCGGCCGTGAATACGACGAGGTCAAGATCGGGCGTGATGTTCTCTGCCTTCTGACCGATGAGAACGCGAATGCCGTGAGAAGAAAGTTCCTCCGTAATGGGAGAGGCGGCGCGGTCCGAACCGGATATGGTAAAACCGCGGCTTGCGAGAATCTCTGCGAGACCGCTCATGGAAATTCCACCGATTCCGCAGAAATACACGGAAATCGGGTGCTGAAAGTCAATCTGATACATGATCATTCCTTTCCGGATGCGAAGAAAGCCGCATCCTGAGAACATGCTAATCTGTCGGTGTAATGGTTATACATAATTATAGTAACTGCACGAAAAAAAACCAACCGGGAGCGGAAGGATGGGCAGCGTAAGTTTACTGTAGGAATCAAGTGGGTAGAGGTACCCATGACGTGAAG
>CAVKEB010000013.1:0-57585 GCA_963655255.1 bacterium | reverse complement strand
CGGCTGCCACATTCGGCAAAACCGGCTTCGCGGTTTTTGCCTCAGTGAGGAATAAGATTGCACATTATTCGCACTCAATCCGGAACACAACCGGTGCCGCCTTCTCCGACGGCGCGGTCTGAATGGAAAGTCCTTCTTCATTTCTGTTCCATGACAGCTTCCCTTCCGTACCTTTTCCGGCCTCTCCGCCCAGCTGTGTCACATTCCGGATAATACCGTTGAACTCCATCTGCGTGACGCCCTCTCTTCTCCGGAGCATCTTCACCAGGTAATGCCCGTCCTTCGCCGGGTGGAGTGCAATGGCATACAGGCACCCGTTTGCCAGCGTGAACCGGAAATCCTGCGATGTCCAGGCAGTATCCTCTGCATCCGAGAACGCGCCTTTTTTACACGGTGTCGGGCCTTCCCCGGGTACCAGGAACGTCCTGCTGCCGTAGATGGCTTCTCCGTTTGTCTCCATCCAGCTGCCGATCTCTTCCAGAACCCGTCGATCCTCTTCCGAGAACGAACCGTCCGCCTTCGGCCCGACATTCAGGAGCATACAGCCGTTCTTGGCGACCGCATCGACAAGATCCGCCAGAATCGAAGCGGCGCTCTTGTAAACATTGTCCCGCGTATAGCACCAGGAATTCTTCGCAATCGCCGTATCGGTCTGCCACGGATCCGGCTGCGGCAGATCGAACTGTCCGCGCTCCGTATCGCGGACCGCCGTGCCGTACATGAACGCCCCCATTTTGTTGATCAGGAGCACCTCTTTTCCCCATTCCTCGGCGCGGTTGTAGTAATACGCCGCGATTTTCTTCAGATACGGGCGTGCCTTCTCGTGCATGATCCACCAGTCGAAATACAGCTCCTGCGGCTGAAAACGATCAATCAGCTCCACCGTGCGGAACATCCAGTCTTCCAGAAATTCCGCAGACGGCGCGGGCTCCGCCTGATTGTCCCAGCCCGTCCTGTCATCCGGCACCGGCTGGGAAGGCCAGTACATACTGGTCCTGTCGTCCGCTTCCTTCGCCACATCCGTATCAAAGTCACGTCCATGGCTCAAAAAGAACCAGTGCTCAATGCGATGGCTCGAGACGCCGGCAATCATTCCTTCCCTTCGAATCGCATCCGTCAGTTCTCCGGTGACATCGCGGCAGGGTCCCATTTCTGCCGCATTCCAATGCGAAAGTTCACTGCGGTACATCTGAAATCCATCGTGATGCTCCGCCACGGGAACCACATATTTCGCGCCCGTCTTCCGAAACAGCTCCGCCCATTCCCCGGGATCGAACTTCTCTGCCCGGAACATCGGAATAAAATCCTTATAGCCGAACTGATTCAGCGGCCCGTAGGCTGCTTCCTGATGAAGGTTCGCACGGCTTCCCCTGATGTACATGTTCCGTGGATACCACTCATTGTCGTATTCCGGCACCGTGAACAGGCCCCAGTGAATGAAAATTCCGAACTTGGCATCCCGGAACCACTTCGGCGTCTCATGGCGCATCAGAGATGCCCAGTTGTCCTGATAGGGGCCCTTCGCAATGACCTCCTCCACCCTCTTTTTCCATTTTTCCGCATCATACGGATGCATCTTTTCCCCTCCTGTCACGATTCCGCCTCTTTTGTTTGACACAAAACGGCTGATTTTCCTGCAGACCGGTTCAAAAAAGCAGCAGACATTTTCCTTTTCTGTCTGCTGCCTCTCCTGCCAGGGCCGCAGTAAACCTGCTGCGGCCTCGAATTCCTCAATGAATCGTCTTCAGCGTATACTCGCGGCTTCCGAGACCGATCTTCTCCGCATGTTCCAGCGTCTCCTTCCAGCGCACGTTCGGATTGCTGTTCATGAAGTGGTCTCCATGATCGTGGAAGTGCGGATCCGCGAGATGATCTCCCAGCTGCGAGTTCCGGATCGGCTGCGCCTTCAGACACAGGTCCACGCAGGCCTGATCCAGTGCAACCGGATCGAAGGAGGCCAGCATACCGATGTTCGGAAGAATCGGCGCATCGTTCTCTCCGTGGCAGTCGCAGTTCGGCGAAACATCCGTGATCAGAGAAATGTGGAAGCACGGCCTTCCGTCGCAGACCGCCTGCGAATACTCCGCAATCTTGCATCCGAGGATCTCATTGGCATTCTCGTTGTCGTTGGAAATTGCGTCGAAGGAACAGGCTCCGATGCAGCGGCCGCACCCCTTGCAGATATCCGGATTGATCCATGCCTTCCCGGTCTCGTAACTGATGGCATCCGAACCGCATTCCTTCGCGCAGCGGCGGCAGCCGCGGCACAACTCCTCATTGACATGCGGCTTTCCGGAGTTATGCTGCTGCATCTTGCCGGCACGTGAACCGCAGCCCATACCGATGTTCTTCAGCGTACCGCCGAAGCCCGTCGCCTCATGTCCCTTGAAATGTGTCAGGGAAATGAAGACATCCGCATCCATCACCGCACGGCCGATGTAGGCCTCCTTGCAGTATTCTCCATTCCGCACCGGAACCACCACATCATCCGTTCCCTTCAGGCCGTCGCCGATGATGACCTGACATCCGGTTGTGATGGTGTTGAACCCGTTGATGTTCGCGCAGTCCATGTGCTCCAGTGCATTCCTGCGGCTTCCCGGATACAGCGTGTTGCAGTCTGTAAGGAACGGAAGTCCCTTCTGCTCCTTGACAAGATCCGCAACGGCCTTGGCATACTGAGGACGAAGATACGCAATGTTGCCGAGCTCACCGAAGTGCATTTTGATCGCAACAAATCTTCCTTCCATGTCAATCGTGCCGATCCCGGCAGCCCGGCACAGCTTCTTCAGTTTCTCCGGAAGAGGCGTTCCAATGTGTGTTCTGAAATCTGTAAAAAATACGTCTGACATTTTTATACCTCCCTGAGGCAAAATCCGCGAAGGCGGTTTTGCCGAATGTGGCAGCCGGTGCATCAGCACCGATGCTGCAGTTTGAAAGCGACATATCGATGTCACTTTCAAACTTCTCCTTTCACCTGCGGCCATTTTCGGACGGGCCCCGCAGGGCATCATAAAATGTTATTTGATATCCGTTCCGCACCTTCCGCCGACAACATCGGGAAAGTGCTCTGTTTCTTTCCGATCGTTCAGGATTTTTTATTTTCTGTCTGCCAGAATTTCGTCCGCCACGTACACGCCGCTTGCCGACGCGTGGGACAGGGAATGCGTCACACCGCTTCCGTCCCCGATGATGAACAGCCCCGGATAACGGGTCTCCAGGCGATCATTCAGAGAGACCTCCATATTGTAGAACTTCACCTCCACGCCGTACAGAAGCGTGTCTTCATTCGCCGTTCCTGGCGCAATCTTATCCAGCGCATAGATCATCTCGATGATGCCGTCCAGGATTCTCTTCGGCAGAACGAGGGAAAGGTCGCCCGGCGTCGCCCGAAGTGTCGGAACAACCCGGCCCTCGTCAATCCGCTTCTGGTTGCTGCGGCGGCCGCGCTCCAGATCTCCGAAGCGCTGTACGATGACGCCTCCGCCCAGCATATTGGAGAGCCGCGCAATGCTCTCGCCGTATCCGTTGCTGTCCTTGAACGGCTCCGAGAAGTGCTTCGAAACAAGAAGGGCAAAGTTGGTATTGCCGGTCTTTTTCTCCGGGTCCTCGAAACTGTGTCCGTTGACGGTCACGATTCCGTTCGTGTTCTCATTGACGACAATGCCGTTCGGATTCATGCAGAACGTCCGGACATTGTCCTCGAATTTCTTCGTGCGGTACACGATTTTACTTTCATACAGCTCATCCGTGATGTGGGAGAAAATTTCCGCGGGCAGCTCGACGCGCACACCGATGTCCACGCGATTGGATTTCGTCGGGATTTCCAGCTCCTGACAGACATGCTCCATCCACTTGGAGCCGCTCCGGCCAACGGAAACCACGCACCGGTCCGCCTGAGCACACCCGCCCTCATACGTCACCTCATAGCCGCCATCCAGAACGCGGATCGTCTCCACCGGCGTGCGGAAGAAGAAATCCACGCGCTCTTTCATCTCACGGTACAGATTCTCCAGCACCACGTAATTGATGTCCGTCCCGAGATGCCGCACCGAGGCCTCCAGGAGCGTGAGCTGATTCTGCATGCAGAGCTTCTTGAATGCCCCGCTCCCCGCTGTGGAATAGAGCTTCGTCCCCTCTCCGCCGTGACTCATGTTGATGGCATCGACGTACTCCATCAGCTCCGTTGCTTTTTCTCTGCCGATGTACTCGTACAGAGATCCTCCGAAGTCATTGGTGATGTTGTATTTTCCGTCCGAAAAGGCTCCCGCGCCGCCGAAGCCGTTCATAATGGCGCAGGTCGGACATTTGATGCAGGTCTTTACCGTGGTTCCGTTGATGGGACACTTTCTCTTCTCCAGAGGGTTGCCCGACTCAAATACGGCAATCCGGACCTCCGGATTCCTGGTCATCAGCTCGTAGGCACAGAAAATTCCTCCCGGCCCCGCTCCGACAATAATGACATCATACTTTTTGTTTTCCACATTTCCTCCTTTTGCTGCTCTCCCTCTCCCCGGATCTGCAGCCTGTGTTTCACTCTGATTCCGCGGCGCCTTTCATTCTGTTCCTGGCCGCAGTTTTTTGTCATTTTATGCCTCGTTGAGGCAAAATCCTCGAATGCGTTTTTGTCAAATGCGGCAGCCTGCGCTTTTTCAAAAGGATCTGTACAAATCAGCATTTCTTCAGAAGTTTTCTCAGGTACACTTCCGTCACCCCCACGCTGATGATCGTAGACAAGATATCCGAGCACGGCTGTGCCAGCTCGATTCCCGCGATTCCGAACAGATGCGGCAGAAGAAGAATCAGCGGAATAAAGCAGACGCCTGCCCGGAGCGCCGCAAGGAAGGCCGCCCTGCCGCTCACGCCGATGCTCTGGAACAGCATGCCGGCCGCAATGGAATAGCTGAGGAACAGGCAGGAAATCGCCTGATAGCGGAGGGCCGCCGCGCCGATCGCAACAACATCCGCGTCATCCCGGAACCAGGATACAATCGGGGCCGGAACCGCAATGCAGATCACCGCCATCACGCTCAGCATCAGCGTGCCCGCAAGCACCGTGAACCGGAAGGCCTGCACCACACGCCGGTACTTTTTCGCACCGTAATTGAAGGCGGACACCGGCTGAAAGCCCTGCCCGACACCGATGGCAACGGCGGAGATGAAGAAGGTCACCTTGCTGACAATGCCCATCGCGGCAATCGCGGCATCGCCGTACAGCGCCGCCTGATGGTTCAGAAGGATAGTGGTGAAGCTGTTCAGTCCCTGACGGATCAGGCTCGGAAAGCCTGCCGACAGAATGTCCGTCACCACTTTGGAATTCCGCGCGAAGTAACGAAGCCGGAAGCGGCTGATCGTCTTGTCCCCGCGGAACATTGCGAGAAGAATGAGGAAGCTGATCAGCTGCGACGCCGCCGTGCTGATGCCCGCTCCCGCAACGCCGAGTCCCAGTCCGAACATCAGGACCGGGTCTCCGATCATGTTCAGGATTCCTCCGATCATCAGTCCGATCATGGCGTAGAACGCCCGCCCCTCATACCGGAGAATGTTGTTCAGAACGCAGCTTGCGGACAAGAGCGGCCCGGCAATGAGAACCCACAGCACATACTGCCTTGCGTAGGGAAGAATCGTCTCCGTGCTCCCGAGAAGGCGAAGAAGGGGATCCATAAAAAGAAGTCCCACCACAGAGACGGCCGCTCCCGCCGCCAGGGACAGAAACAGGCTGGTGGACGCATAGGTCTTCACCATCTCCTCGCGTTTCTCGCCGAGCTTTCTTGAAATATTGCTCCCGGCACCGTGGCCGAACATGAAGCCGAAGGCCTGGTAAATTGCCATCAGCGAGAACACAACGCTCACGGCTCCCGCCGCAGAGGTTCCCTCCCGGCTGACGAACCACGTATCTGCCGTATTGTAAATATTGGTGACCATCATGCTGATGATGGTCGGAGCCGCCAGTGTCAGAATCAGCCGCGACACCGGCGTTTCCGTCATTTTGCGGTATTGAGCATCTGCATTTTGCTGCGCCGCATGCCCGCCTGCGCACTTCCTGCTTTTTTCCATCCTGAAATCCGTTATAATAATGTAAGAATTTGTTTCAAGTATAACATTCCACAACAGATCACAGCCACTCCGAATTCAATCCGCCGCCTCCGACAGCGGACTGTTTTCATCCTTCCCCGTGGAACGCCCTCAGGAGGTCACTATGTCAGACAACGCATCCATACTGTTAACCGAACTCTCAGATGTTGCCCGAAGAGCCGGCAGCATCATTCTGGAGGGAGCAGGTCATGCCAGAAGTCACCGGGCAAAGGAGGGTCACGCGAATTTTGTCACCGAATATGATGCCCGTGTGCAGAAGTTCCTGAAAGAAACGCTGCAGGAGGTCGTGCCGGACGCTCACTTTGTCGGAGAGGAAAACGGAGAAGAGCGATTCCTTCCGGAATATGAAAAAGGCCTCACCTTTGTGATTGACCCCATTGACGGAACGTCCAACTTTATGAAGGGTTATCAGCCGAGCGTCACCAGCATCGGCCTCCTGCGGGACGGAAAGCCCTGGCTCGGCGTCATCTACAATCCTTTCGCAGATCGGCTTTTCTCCGGAGTCACCGGAGTCGGTGCCTGGGAAAACGGAGAAGCCATTCATACCTCTTCGGATTCCATGGCGGACAGTCTGATTCTCATGGGAACCGCCCCGTATTATGAGGAGCTCTCTGAGAGGACCTTTGCGCTTGGCCGTCACTATCTCTCCCGCTGCATTGATCTCCGCCGCAGCGGAAGCGCCGCATGGGATCTTTGTTCCGTGGCCTCCGGAAAGGCCGGTATGTTCTTCGAACTTCGCCTCTGCCTCTGGGATTATGCTGCAGGCGGCTGCATTCTCGAAGCCGCAGGCGGAAAGATCACGGATCTGGAAGGAAAACCGCTCTCCTTCCGTGGAAAATCCTCCGTAGCCGCCGTGTCAGAGGGCATCGCGAGGGAAAATTACCTGCCGGAAATCTGACGATTCCCGATTCCTTGAGACCCGGTTCTGCTGTTTCTGCCGCGTTTCGGTTCACATCTCATGCAAAACGGATCGAAAGGGTTCCTTCCCTGTCGATCCGTTTTTCTGCCTCGCTGAGGCAGCCGGTGCGTCAGCACCGATGCTGCAGTTTGAAAGCGATATATCGATGTCACGTTCAAACTTCTATCTCCCTACCAGACACAGAATCAGAATTCCGAGCGTTACCGCTGCCGACACATAGATCAGAATCGTTGCCGCGAATACCAGCCACGCTCTCCAGTTGTTGCCGCGCTGGAGGTCGCGCTTCATCTTCGTCATCCATTCAATCTCTTCCGGCTGTGACGGCGCGGGATTCAGAATATAAAAATGCACGGTGCAGGCGACGACCAGCGCCCCCAGAAGAACGATGATATCCGTCGTCCCCAGAATCAGATAAACCTTCATGGAAATCCGTTCGGTGCACATCGGCGCGATCACTCCGACCAGGAAGCACACCACCGCGATCATGATCGGCACCAGTATGGTCAGCCGGTTGATGCTGCTGGAAATCTCACGGCTCCGTTCCAGCTCATAGTTGTACTGAAGCCGGAGAGCCTCCGGTGAAGGCGTCGGCGCCGCCGGTTTCTTCGGCCTGTTCAGCGTCCTGCCCGCCGGCTCCGCCGCGTTTTTCCGTCTCTCTTCCGCTGTGCTCAATTCTGTCACTGACATCTTTTCGCTCCTCTTCGTCCGTTTCCGCTGTGATCTCCTTGATGATACACTCATTTCCCTTCAAAAGCCACGTTTCACCTCCATGGCAATAGGGACACTCTCTTCCATAGCGCACGGTCGGGTAGGTCTTCTTGCAGCGATCGCACCAGGTCACGGCAGGGATCGTCTCCAGAATCAGCTTCGACTCCTTCAGATAAGGAGACCGCACCTTGAAGTAGTCCCAGCATTCCCCGAAATAATCCGTCATGATCCCGGATACTTCGCCGACCTGAAGCGTCACCGACCCGATCCGGACAATTCCGTTTTCTCTCGCCGTCTCATCCAGCGTTTTGGCAAGATGTGTGACAATTCCCATCTCGTGCATGAAGATTTCTCCTTTTCTCATTCCTCCGGCCATAGCGAACCGCTGTTTCCTTCCGCCCGGCCCGGTTTCTTCCGCTCCTTTTCATCAAACAGCGGCGCCCGGACAGGCAAAAGCTCCCTCTGCCCGTCCGGCAGAAGGAGCCCTTCCCGTCACCCTGCGGATTTTCCGCCGGCTTCCTTCTTACTGCTGATTCCCTTTATTCTTGTTAAAAAGAATTTTGAATTCACGCTTCAGCGCATACTTGCCGACAACCGGAAGTTTATCTTCTGTCCGGACCATGTGGGAAGCTTCCGGAAGATCGCGTTCCAGATGAATGGCGTCGAATTCACACCGTGTCGTGCACAGGCCGCAGCCGATGCAGCGGTTCTCATCCACCGTAGTCGCTCCGCAGCCAAGGCATCGTCCTGCCTCCGTGCGGATCTGATCTTCAGTCAGAGGCTCCCGGAGATCATGGAAGGTTCCCTTCGGGTCTCCCGCCTTGTGTCCCGGAACCTGACGGGAAGCATGATCATAGGACGGAATCTGAATGTTGTCCTTGTCCAGCTCCTTGAATTCCCGCAGATCACGGCCGATGGTAAGGGACTGTCCCTTGTGAACAAAGCGATGCATGGATTCGCACGCCTTCTTGCCATCCGCGATCGCATCAATGGCAAACCTTGCGCCGTGGCCGATATCGCCGCCGACGAAAATATCCGGCTCGCCGGTCTGGAAAGTCACCGGATCATAGACCGCGCAGCCGCCGCGTCCGGTTTCCACCTTACTGCCTTCCAGGAGGGTTCCCCATTCCGGAGCCTGGCCGATAGCCTGCAGAACCGTCGTGCAGGAAATCGTGATGGTCTCGTTCTCGTCATACTGCGGATTGAATCTGCCGTCCGCATCCTTGACCTGTGTGCAGCGCTTGAAGACAATGCCGGTTACCCTGTGGGAAACGCTTCCATCCTCTGCCGTCACATTCTCCGTCAGAATCTCCTTCGGCCCCCAGCCGTTTCTGACCTCGATGCCCTCACTGACCGCATCCTCGACCTCATCCTGCGCCGCGGGCATTTCCTTCTCACTCTCAAGGCACAGCATCGTCACCTTTCCGGATGTGCAGCGCGCCGCTGTTCTTGCCACATCTACCGCAACATTTCCGCCGCCGATGACAACCACATCACCGGGAAGCCGGACGGAATCAGAACCTCCGTCTGCCGTCATTCCCCTTGCAACGTTCTTCAGGAATGCCACGCCGGACTGCACTCCGTCCGCATCCTCTCCCGGAACACCGGCCTTGCGTCCGCCCTGCAGACCAATTGCCAGGTAGAAAGCCTTATAGCCCTTCTTCCGCAGCTGCTCCACCGTGACATCCTTTCCGACCTCGACGCCGCAGCAGAATTCCACGCCCATTTCGCGCAGAACATCAATCTCCGCCCGCAGGACATCTTTTTCCAGACGGAAATTCGGAATGCCGTGAACCAGCATGCCGCCGGGCTGTTCTTCCTTCTCAAAAACAGTGACGTCATATCCGCGCTCGCGCAGATAATAGGCGCAGGTAAGGCCGGCAGGGCCCGCACCGATGACCGCCATCTTATAATCCGGCCCCCACATCTTTCCTTCCGGATTCTCACAGATCGGAATATACCGCTTCTCTCTCCTAAGCTCCTGTGCCGCAATGAACTTCTTCACTTCATCAATGGCAATCGGCTCATCTACAGTTCCGCGCGTGCAGGCATCCTCGCAGCGGCGGTTGCAGATGGCTCCGCAGACCGCAGGAAACGGATTATCCTGCTTGATCAGCTTCAGCGCATCCAGATAGCGCCCCTCACCCGCCAGCTTCACATAGCCCTGAATGGCCAGATGCGCCGGACAGGCGGTCTTGCAGGGTGCGGTGCCGGAATCATAGCAGTTGATTTTCGCATCCTCACGGTAATGAATGTTCCAGTTGTCCTCGGTCCACTTGTGTGCATCCGGAAGCAGCGTCTTCGGATAGGTCACCTCGGTGCCGTCCTTCTGGCACAGCTTCTGTCCGAGCTTTGCCGCTCCCACAGGACAGGCCTCCACGCACTTGCCGCAGGCCACACACTTGGTCCTGTCCACGTGCGCGCGGTATCCCGAGCGGGAAAGGTTCGGTGTATTGTAAAGCTGGGATGTCCGGAGCGCATTGCAGACTCCGGGAGCACAGTTACAGATTCCGACGATCTTGTTCTCACCATCCACGTTCGTAATCTGATGAACGAAGCCATGCCGCTCAGAGCGCTCCAGAAGCTCCATCACCTCGTCATAGGTGGCATAGCGTCCCGTGTTTCTGGTCACGCAGAATTCCGCCATGTCGCCGACACCGATGCAGAACTCGCCCGGAACCTCTCCGTCGCCCTCGCCGCGCATCTCCTGCTGCTTTCTGCAGGTGCACAGACCGATAGAATATTTGTCATATTTATTCAGCCAGTGGGACAGATGCTCCACACTGACAGACTGATTCTGGGTCTCAATGGCCTTCTCCACCGGGATGACATGCATGCCGATTCCGGCACCGCCGAGCGGAACCATCGGCGTCATGCCTTCCAGCGGCATCTGCGTCATCAGATTGAAGAAGGTGGCAAGATTCGGATGCTTCTCCGTCAGGGGACCCTGCATCATCATGAATTCCGCGGAACCAGGAACAAAGATCGGGACATTGTACTGCAGGTGATGGTCCTCATTCTCGCGGTTCAGCTCCACGACGCCGGTCCAGACCAGATGATCAATGATCTTCTGCGCCTGCTCCACCGTCATGCTGTTCTTCTTCGCAAGCTCCTCCACGGAATAATTCACGCGGGTCTTGCCGAAGCTGAGCATGAATTTCGCCTCTTCCTTCGTCAGTACTTCGTCCAGCGCCCAGTATTCTGGATCATCGGTCTGCATGGAGTGGGTGAGCTTCACGGCATAGCGGTCGGTGATCATCTCGCCGAGACGCTTGATCAGCTGCTCCTTCTCCTTATCGGGTGCGGTATAACCATGAACCTGATGATAATCCCGTTCATTGGTCATGCGGTTTTTCTGTTCTTTCATGTCATTACCTTTCCTGCCGCACTCCTGTCTGCGGCATCTGCACGGGCTGCGGGGAATTTTTTCAGATCCCCGTCCCTGATCCCCTGCTCTCTATGCGAAGAACCGGCGAACCAGATCTCTGGAATACTCCGCCGTTTCCTCCATGTCGCCGAAGCTCATCACTTCACCGGCAAAGTACGTGTTCTTCTCTCCCTGCAGCGCTTCCACCTTGTCGTACCAGCCGTCTGCATAATCCTTCGACGATACATGCGGGAAATAATACCAGTCATCGATGCGTTCCGTCTTCTGAACCGGCAGGCCGGACTTCTCCATATCCTTCAGCGTCGTGTCGCGGGCCTCCTCAAACGGCACATCCTCCATGCCTTCATGATTGCGGAGCGTAAAGGTCACAAGCGGCTGCGGACCCGCATCCGGCCAGCGGTGATAGAAGACCATCAGGTGCCCACGCGTCTCGTTGGTCATGTTGTCGAAATAATAATAGGAAATTTCCGGGGATTTCTCCTCTTCCGTCCGGACCGCCATCGTGAAGTATTCCTTGTGAACAATCTTCGAGAACAGTGCCTTCTCTTCCTCCGTCGGATCACCGTAATCCAGGAACATCTCCAGCGGCGTGCAGATGATCAGGCGGTCGAACTCCTCCGCCTCTTTTCCGTTGACGGAAACATAGACCTTTCCGTCCTTTCTCTCGATCTTCGTCACCTCGCTGTTTAAAACGGCCGGGTGCTCCAGATGTGCATTCACGCCTTCCCAGATGGACTGCGTGCCGTTCTTCCAGGTCCAGAGCTTTCCGGTGGACAGGAACTGGCGGACCGTGAAGGCATCCAGGTACTTCAGGACATAGGCCGCCGGAATTTCATCAAAATAGCCATAGCCAAAGGACGTAAACGGTCCCTTCCAGACCATCTCGGCATCCTCGCAGCCGTTCATCTTCAGGAACTCCGAGAACGGCATGGACAGATCCTTCAGGTTCTCATTCTCGCCCTCAATGTGCGCCATTTTCAGTTCCGGAGAAGGACACAGGCCCTCATACCGGCCCTGCGCCACGCCGCGGTGTCCGTTGACATCGTAGCCGACGTATTTCTTCTTCAGAAGATTCGAGAGCTTGTTCATCTTGATGACCTTCTTAAGAAGCGCGAGCTTGCTGCTCTTCAGCGGAGTTCCGTCCGTGTTCATGAACCGGCGGCCCATCGGCGGCCCGTCCAGATGACTCGTATGTCCGAACTCCTCACATTCATGCACGGCAAAATACGTGTCGCATCCCATGACCGCTCCCATTTCAATCGTGCGGTCCTCCCATTTGCCATCCTTGTTCTTCACCTTCATCAGCGGAGAAAACGCTTTTCCGCCGACACGGTCACTCTTCTCGTAAATCACATAATTGTGGTACCCGCTCTTCTGCAGGTACATCGCCATGGATGTTCCGGCGGGACCTCCGCCGATGATGCAGATGCGTTCAGAATGATCCGGATGCGAAGCCTTTTCCGACATGTTCCCTGACATATTGTCCCCCTCTCTGCCCCCCGGCCACCCCATAGCCGCGGAAGCTCTCCTTTTTGTATTTTCTGCACATAACATCAGAAATAAAAAGTGCAAAAACTGTCACTATTATGATAACAGTCTTTCCACTTCTGCGAAAGTGAAAAATAGTCAGGAATCTGCAGGTCCCATAAAAAGTTCACCATCTCCCGGAGGGCCGTGCTGTATAATGGAAGCAGATACAGAGAAACGAACGATATAATAAGAGGTATAAAGTTCCTCAGTGAGGTATAAAATGAGTCGGAAGAAAATCGCTGTCATTACAGGAGCATCCAGCGGACTGGGACGTGAATTCGTGCGGCGGCTCGATGCGGATGCCATGAATCAGGATCCGCTTTTCGAGGAACATCCCGAAGAGCTGTGGATCATCGCACGCAGAGAAGAGCGCCTGCGCGAGCTGGAAAAGGAAACCGCACTCCCGGTCCGCGTTCTGGCGTATGACCTGACAGAGAAGGAATCCATTCTGGCCCTGCGGAATCTTCTGGAGGAAGAGCCGCCGGACGTGCGGCTTCTCATCAACGCGGCAGGCTTCGGGAAGATCGGAGCGACACAGGACATGCCGCTGGAAACACTGGACGGGATGATTGATTTGAACTGCCGCGCAGCCGTGGATATGACGCAGATCTGTCTCCCCTATATGGAGAAGGGCGCGCGGATTCTGGAAATCTGCTCCACGGCAGCCTTCCAGCCGTTCACTTATCTGAATGTTTACGCGGCAACGAAGGCCTTCCTGTACCGGTACAGCCGGGCCCTCCGCATTGAGCTCCTTCCCCGGAAAATTTCCGTGACCGCAGTCTGTCCGTACTGGGTGAAGGATACCGAATTTATCCCGATTGCCGAAAAAGAGCAGGAAGATTCCCCGGAGGGATCCGCGATACGCAGCTTCCCGCTGGCATCCCCCCGGGAGGATGTGGTGCGCCATGCACTGACCGATGCGGCCCTGAATATGCCGGTTTCCACGCCCGGCATCGTGTGTACCGTGCACCGCTTTGCGAGGAAGCTCTTCTCTTCCGATCTTCTCCTCGGAATCTGGGAACTGATCCGCAGAATATGAATTTCCCTCAGGCGGCCGCTGTCGGCCGCCTGTTTTTCCAGGAAGCTTTCTGAAAAAGTACCTCCTGAATGCGTCAACACCGATGCCGCTGTTTGGAAGTGACCTATCGAGGTCACTTTCAAACCTATCCCACCGGCAGCAGACACAAGGCGGAAAAGGATGCCGCCGCGGCAAGAACGGCAATACGCGCTGCGGGAATTTTCCGGTAAAAACGGATCAGCGCCAGTACGGTCCAGAGAAGCAGCATCAGAACCATCCATCCGGAGAGCGCTCTGCGCGGCGTTGTTCCGAACGTTCCGAGATACCAGACGAACAGCTTCCAGAAGGCAAGGAGTCCAAAGAGAAGCGAGCAGGCAAACTGCACGGTAACAAGAATTCTCGTCCTCTTCTCCTCCCACAGGGGTACCCGGAAGAACAGGCAGGAGAAAAGGAGCAGAACGAAATTCAGCGACACCACGCGGACGAGCTGCCAGAATCCGCTCACCGCATAGAGGCAGGCATCCGTGACGGACAACCGGACCGACAGAATCTGACCCCCGATTTCCCGGACGGATACGGCGAAAAACAGCAGATACACCGCGGTCAGAGTGCCGAAAATCATGCAGGCGGACCAGCCGGGAAGCAAATGCAGCCCCGCAGTTTCCTTCCGGATCTTCTCCTCCTCAACGGGAGGGTTCCTTCGGAGGAGTCCTCCGCCGGTCAGGCCGAACAGCCAGGCGCTGACCGGAAGCGAGATCAGAAAATACGGAAGAAAATCCCACAGAATCCGCTGAATGAAATTCCCCCGAAACCATTCCCGGAAAAAATCGGACAGGGAAATTCCGATTCCGGCAAAAGAATTCGTGACGCCCGAAAGCTCCGACCAGGCATAGGAACAAACCAGAATCGCAGCAGCCGCACTGAGAAGTGCGGTCAGAACCTTCTGAAGCCGGACATGTCTTCCCGGAGAGACTTTCTTCAAAGATTCATTTTCGGTCTGCCCCTTCTCCGGAGCCATTCCCTCCTTCTGCCCGCCTTTTCCCGCTCCGCAGGAAGATCTCAAAAAACCGGTGTTTTGCGGCATCCCCGCTGATTTTCCGCGACGAAACACGCAGACAATCCGAAGGAAAATATTGGACCAGGGGAGCCAGAACAGTCCGGCGAAGGCATCCGGCAGAAACAGAATGCCGCTGTGCCCCGCGCTGAGCATTCCGGTCCGGCACAGAATGTAATAGATCAGTGTGAAGTGCCAGAAGAAGATCTGAACCGGAGCAAAGGTGTCTCCGTGAAGGCCGCGGACAGCATAAGCAGCAGACTGAACCAGTGCACACGCAGCGAAAAACGCGGCCTCCGGCAGATTCCCCTTCACAGGAGAGTCCGCGGAAGGTTCCGATCCCCGCTTTTCTGCAGTGCGGGAGAAAATTTCCACGGCAGCAGTCAGAAGGATGCAGAATAAAAGCGGCCAGAACCGTTCCATGGATTCTGCGGTGCCAAACAGAACAAAGCGGACATACAGATAACCGATTGCGTAGCTGATCAGTGCCGCTGCGCGAAAAACAGTGGTTTCACGTTTCATCATCATGTTCTCCGGATTTCCCGGGCTCCTTTCTCTTTGAATTTTCCGACATTTCTCAGTACCGCTGCGACAGAAACACCCTGCATCGGGCCAAAAGATCTCTCATCCGGGATCTCTCCTTCCCACTGCATCACCGGTCGCGTTCCTCCTCATCCGGCACATATTCCAGAATATCCCCGGGCTGGCAGCCAAGCTCGCGGCACAGGGCTTCCAGCGTGGAAAAGCGGATGGCTCTGGCCTTGTTGTTCTTCAGAATGGACAAATTGGCCGGAGTCAGTCCGATCCGGTCTGCCAGAGCACCCGCACTGATATGCCTGGCGGCCATAACTACATCAAGATTGACACGTATCATAAAGCTTCACATCTTTCTCTTAAACGGACCACGGTTTCGCACATCCCGGATTTCCTTCCGGAAATCAGCGGGTGCTGAACCGCTGCATCATTTCTTAAATCGTAAGATCCAGTTCATCCTTCATCCGAACGGCCTTCTCAAAGCTGTGCCGGATCACGCGGATGATGAGCACCATAAAGGCCGCCATCACGGCAACCGCGAGCATCAGGGTCGTGCAGAAGATGCCGAGAATCAGCGAGAGAACCGCCGCAGCGCCAACCTCCCGCGCAATGATGCGAAGGCTTTTCACGTTTTCCCCGATAAAAATTTCGTCCCGCTCAATGCGTCCGATCAGCCGGTACAGGCTGACAAGGCAGAAGAACGCGAGCACGGCAAGAAGATACCCGATGCCGAGGATCATGACATATCGGACCACTCCTTCTGTCACCGGTGAAGGACGCTGCATGACGAATACGGTCAGCTTCGGTCCCGCAAGGCACATTCCGGCGCAGAGGATGGCCATTGCGGCAATGGCAAGCCTGGTAATTTTAAAATTCATGACTTCCTTTCTGCCGCGGCTGTCCGCGGCCACATCATAATTCTTCGCTGCTTCCGTTTCTCCGGCCGCCTCTTCCTCTGCGGGCAGCGTTCTGCTCTGCAGATTCCCGGCTTACCGCCCGGTGCAAACTGACCGAAACAGATCTCGTCCCGCCTGCAAACCGGCCCCCGGTTTATAATCTGGCGCCGTCATCGAAACTGGTTTGAATATAGCCCGGATAGTATTGAATGTCAATAAAAATATATCGAATAACAATAAATCGCACAAACATACATTCTTGCAGGAATGTCGAACGTTCCCCTATAATGAGAAAAGCGGGGGAACAGCGAATGGAACGGATTATTTTTCATGTGGATGTGAACAGTGCGTTTTTATCCTGGTCCGCGGTCAAACGTCTGAAGGAAGATCCATCCTCTGTAGATCTTCGGACAATTCCGTCCGCGGTCGGCGGAGACGTGGAGACAAGGCACGGCATCATCACGGCCAAATCCATCCCGGCGAAGAAGTTCGGTGTCACAACCGGAGAGCCGGTAATGAAAGCGCTGCAGAAATGTCCAGGTCTTGTTCTGATTTCTTCCGACTGGCAGACCTACCATCAGTATTCTCAGGCCTTCCTCTCCATTCTCCACGAATATTCGGATCTCGTGGAGCAGGCCTCCGTGGATGAAGCATATGTGGACATGACGGAGGCGGCAGGAACACGCCGCGAGGCAGAACGATTTGCCGCAGCGATCCGGGAGGAAGTCAGAACGCGGCTCGGCTTTACCATCAATGTCGGAATCTCCTCGAACAAGCTCCTTGCGAAAATGGCGAGTGATTTCCAGAAGCCTGACCGCACGCATACGCTGTGGCCGGAGGAAATCCGGTCGAAAATGTGGCCTCTTCCCATCGGTTCCCTCTATGGCTGCGGATCGAAGACGGCAGAAAGGCTTGCCGAAATCGGGATTGTCACCATCGGAGATGCCGCGGCGGCAGATCTTTCCGTACTTCAGTCCTTTCTCGGCGAGAAGGGCGGCGAATATATCTGCCGCGCCGCACATGGAATCGGCAGCGAACGGGTTCAGCCGAAGAGCGGGGACGCCAAGAGTTACTCCAATGAAACGACCACGGCAGAAGATGTCACTGTGAAGAATTACGAAAGCCTCGCTCTTCCGCTCATCCGGCATCTGTCGGAGAAAGTCTCTCTCCGTCTTCAGCGGGACAACGTTTACGGCAGCACGATTACCGTGAGCGTGAAGACCAGTGATTTCCGCCGTCACTCACGGCAGAAGAAGCTTTCCTCTTCCACCAATGATGCTTCCGTGATCCGCCGGAGTGCCGAAGAGCTTTTGAAGGGCCTTCTCTATGAGGAGAACGGTATTTTTGACCGGGGAGCAGGCGTCCGGCTGATCGGGGTCGGTGTCAGCACCCTGGATCACGGAGAATATCGGCAGATGGATTTCGACGGATTCCTTCAGCAGCAGAAAAAAGAAAAGGAACAGGCGGCCATTCAGGAGAAAAAAAACCGTCTAAATGATATGATGAAGGCAGTGCAGACCAAATACGGCACGGATATGATTCACCGGGGCATTCCGTAATCCGGAATGACTAAAATGCGGCTGTTCCGGGCATCACGGCGCAGCTTCCTCTGGACGCCGCAGCGTCTGCCGCGCTATACTTGAAAATTGCCGCGCAATTCAGATTCTGCAGAAGGAACCGGGCCGGAACCCGCGAAAGGGATCCCGGAAATCTGCGGAAAAAAGAACGGCTTCGCAATTGGAAGATCACAGGACGGGGATAAGAGTTTGAAAGTGACATCGACATGTCACTTTCAAACGGCAGCATCGGTGCTAACGCACCGATGCTGCCGAATTCGGCAAAATCGCCTTCGCGAATTTTGCCTCAGCGAGGTATAAACATGGCACAGAATTCGAGTCAGGGCATCTCTGCAAAGGCGCAGCAGAAAGGAAGCATCACGGAAAACCCGATGGTAACCGGCGTAATCTGGCAGCAGCTTCTGATTTTCTTCGTGCCGCTTCTGGCAGGCACCTTTTTCCAGCTGCTCTACAACACCGTAGATGCCATCATTGTCGGACGCTTTGTCGGCAAGCTCGCGCTGTCCGCCGTCGGCGGCGCCACCTCTACGCTGATCAATCTGTTCGTCGGTCTCTTCGTCGGAATCACGTCCGGCGTCACGGTTGTCGTCGCGCAGTTCTACGGCGCAAAACGCGAGAAAGAGCTGCAGAAGGCCGTTCATACCGGAATTTCACTGGCCCTGATTCTCGGCGTCATCCTGACCGTTGTCGTATTCTCTCTCGCGGGGATCATGCTCCGCGCCATGGACACACCGGAGGAGACCCTGCAGCAGTCCGAAATCTATCTTCGCATCTACGCATGCGGCATGATCGGAAACATGCTGTACAACACCGGAGCTTCCATTCTCCGGGCGGTCGGCGACTCGAGACGCCCGTTCCTGTACCTCGTCGCCGGAACGCTCACCAACATCGTGCTGGATATCGTGATGGTTGTTTTCCTGAAATGGGGTGTTGCCGGAGCGGCACTCGCGACCATCCTTTCCCAGTATGTCAGCGCATTCTGGGCCTTCGCCTATCTGCTCCACACCGGCGATATGGTTCATGTCAGCCTCCGCGAAATCCGTCTGGACCGCCTCTATGCAGAGAAAATTCTCCGGATCGGCATTCCTGCGGCGCTGCGCTCCCTGATGTATTCCTTCTCGAATGTTCTCATTCAGACAGCCATCAACGGCTTCGGCACGGATACCGTCGCCGCCTGGACGGTCTGGGGCAAGGTGGATTCCATCTACTGGATGATCATCAACTCGCTCGGCCTCTCCACCACCACTCTGGTCGGTCAGAACTACGGTGCCGGAAGAAAGGACCGCGTGCGCAGGTGCGCCCGTCAGGCCATGCTGATTACGCTTATTTTCGATGTCGTGCTCTCGGGCGGCATTCTTCTCGGACGGAACTTCTTCGTGCGGATCTTCACAAATGATCCGGCCGTCATCCGTCAGGGAGTTGAGATTGCGGAATTCATGGCGCCGATCTTCATCACCTACATCACCATTGAAATCCTCTCGGGAACCCTGCAGGGCATGGGAGACGCCCTGATTCCTACGATTATCACGATTCTCGGCGTGTGCGTGATCCGGATTATCTGGATCTACACCATGGTGCCGGTTCATCATGTCATGAAAACCGTCATGGCAAGCTATCCGGTCAGCTGGACGATTTCGACAATCGCGTTCTTCCTTTACTATGAGTGGTACGTGAGAAAACATGATATCCGCTGAGCATCAGCCGGCCGCGTGCACAGTCATGCCCGCGGCATGAGGTTACCTTCCCCGTTTCCCCGCTCCTCTTTGTCTGGCTCTCTCATTGATGCGATAAATGTATCCGAGGCCTTTGAGAAGGAGCCGGTTATCCACCGTAATTTCATGTCGGCAGTACGGAGCGATCAGCCGTCCCATTCCGCCGGTTGCGAGGATGCTCCCCACTGCTCCTCCGAGTGCCTCAATGTAGCGGTCCACAACGCCGTCCAGCGCTCCCGCCGATCCGTAAATAATGCCGCTCTTCATGGCATCCACCGTATTGGTGGAAATCACCTTCTTCGGGGCCGAATAATCAATACTGGGAAGGAGTGAGGTCTCTCTGGTCAGCGCATCCAGGGAGATTCCGGTCCCCGGCATGATGCAGCCGCCGATATAATCTCCCTTTGCATCCACCACGGTGATCGTCGTCGCCGTCCCCATATCAATGATAATCGCGGGGAGTGGATACTCCTCCTTTGCCGCGACTGCCGTCGCTACCAGATCTCCCGCAATGGTGCCCGGATCATCCAGACGAATGTTCAGACCGGTCTTCACGCCAGCACCCACGATGACCGGCGTCAGCCCCGTGATCAGATTCACCGCCTTGGACAAAACCACGTTGACCTGCGGAACCACCGAGGAAATGATGGCTCCTTCGAATCCCTTCGGGTCAATGCCCGCCAGCTCCATGATGGATTTCATCTCAACCGCATATTCATAGGCGGTCTCGTTGATGTTCGTCGCGATCTGCACCGTGCTGATCACCTCATTGCGCTCATTGATGCAGCCCAGAATCGTATGTGTATTTCCCGTATCCAGTGCCAGAAGCATCTCTTCTCCTCTTTCTCTTCCCAATGATCCAATCCTTCCGCATGCCGAACCGTTCCGTCCATCATGAATGTTCTGATTCTGCACCGGTATCTTTCGTATTCTCCGTGTCCGGATCTTCCGCAGGGCGTTCCGACCGGGTTTCCTTCTGCCGAAGGAAGCAGCTCACCAGATGCTCTTCTTCGGCGTCCGGTGTCACATTGATCATTTCCGGACACTTCCTGCATTTCTCGCAGGCATGCGGACAGCGGGGATAGAAGCAGCAGGCCCCGGGGACATCCTCCCTCACGGTTTCCAGATCGGCATCCTCCTGCCGGATCTCTTCCATTGTCTTCGTTCCGTCATCCTCAATCCGGCTGTTCCAGTCCGGAATGGCCGCCAGGAGCAGCTTCGTATATGGATGCTGCGGATTGCGATAAATCTCGTCCGCAGTTCCAAGCTCCACGATCCGCCCGCGGTACATCACCGCGATCCGGTCACAGAGATAATAGACGACATTCAGATTATGGGAAATGAACAGCATGGCAAAATCCCGCTGCGCGTCGATATCCCGGAAAAGATTCAGAATCTGGGCCCCCACCGAGACATCCAGTGCGGAAACCGCCTCATCCGCAATGACAAGCTCCGGATTCAGCATGAGCGCCGCTCCGATGCAGACTCTCTGCCTCTGTCCTCCGGAAAGCTCCCGCGGATACCGGTCCGCATACGAGGCATCCAGTCCGATCCGCTCCAGCATCCGGTTCACCGCCTCCATCTGCTCTCCGGGCGTTCCGATTCCATGGGCGCGGAGCGGCTCCCGCAGCGTAAAGCCGATCGTCTTGCGCGGATTCAGCGCACTCATCGGATCCTGAAAAACGGCCTGCACTCTGGAAGTAAAGGTCTTCCGGTCCGTCGCGGACGCTTCCGCTCCTGCCACCTTGATGGATCCTTCAAACGGAATCAGGTTCAGAATCGCATTGCCCAGCGTTGACTTGCCGCAGCCGGATTCTCCCACCAGTCCGAAGAACTCATCCCTGTGTATCGTAAAGGAAACATCGTGGAGAACCTGCTTTTTCTTTCTCTTCGAAAGGATCCCCAGTCCGTTATCGTAATAAAAATTGTTCACATGGGAGACTTCCAGAATCTCTCCCTTTTCTTCTTTCAAACTTCTCATGAAACACTCTTCTGAATGTTCTGCTCTAAACAGACTGATTCATCTCCGGACGAATCCCGGCATGACAATATATCTTATGATCCTCTGACACCTTCATCATCGGCGGAACCTCTCTCCTGCAGATTTCCCGGGCTTTCGGGCAGCGCGGTGCGAACGGACAGGGATCACGGCGCTCCTCCGTGGAGGGAACATGCCCCGGAATCGCGGGAAGATCCGCCCCCTTGGAATCAAAGCGAGGAATGGACCGCATCAGTCCCTTCGTGTACTCATGCGCCGGATTCTGCAGGATGTCCTCCACCGGTCCCTCTTCCACAATCCTGCCCGCATACATCACAATCACGCGGTCACAGATCTGCCGGATGACGGCAAGGTCATGGGAAATGAAGATCATGGACATTCCGTACTTGCGGTTGATGTGACGAAGAAGCCGGAGAACTCTTGCCTGCACCGTAACATCCAGTGCCGTGGTCGGTTCATCCGCGATCATCAGACGCGGCCTGCAGATCGTCGCCATCGCAATGCAGACGCGCTGGCGCATTCCGCCGGAGAGCTGATGCGGATACATGCGGATCACCTCTTTCGGATCCGGGAGACCGACCTCTGCGAGTGCCTGCAGCACACGCCCGTTCCGCTCTTCCTGACTGATTTCCGGGTGATGGATCAGAAGAGACTCTCCCACCTGATCTCCGATCCGGATCAGCGGATTGAGACTGGTCAGAGGCTCCTGATAAATCATGGAGATTTCATCTCCGTTCAGTTTCTGCCGCTCTTCCTCCGAAAGTCCCGCCAGCTCTCTTCCGTCATAGAGAATGCTTCCTCCCGAAACAGACAGAACCTGCGGCAGAAGTCCCATGACCGCCAGATTCGTCACGGTTTTTCCGCAGCCGGATTCTCCTACCATGCCGAGAATTTCACCTTCTCGCACCTCATAACTGATGCGGTCCACGGCAGTATACGATTTCATCCCCTCCCGAATGGAAATGGAAAGATCCCGCACCTTCAGAAGGCTCTCACCGGAATGTTCTTCACTCATGCCAGAAACCTCTTCTTCAGACCGTCGCCGATGCAGTTGAAGGCAACGATCGTCACCACAATCATAAAACCGGGAGCCAGCGCGCACCAGGGAGCACGGAACAGGAAGCTCTGCGCCTCGTACAGCATCCTCCCCCAGCTCGGCGTCGGCGGCTGAATGCCCAGCCCCAGATAACTCATGCCGGATTCGGCCAGAATCGCGTTGGACAGTCCGACAATTACCGAGGAAAGCAGCAGCGGCAGAATATTCGGGAAAATATGGACCAGAAGGAGCCGCAGATCCGAATCTCCGAACACCTTGTTGTTCCGGACGAAATCCGCGTCCTTGTACTGCAGCGTCCCGGTCCGGACAATCCGCGTAAAACTCGGAATGAACATGACACACAGCGCAATGACAATGGTGTAGTTGCCCTGCCGCATGATCGTCACAATCACCAGGGCAATCAGAATGCCCGGAAAAGAATTGACCGCGTCGATCAGACGCATGATCACCTCATCCACAGCCCCTCCGACATAGCCGGAAACCAATCCCAGCACCGTACTGATCACCGTGCAGGCGCCCACCGTACAGACAGCAACAAGAAGCGTGAATCGTCCGCCCACGATGGCCCGCGAGAAGACGTCGCGTCCCAGATTATCCGTCCCGAACAAGTGCCGGAGCGACGGCGCCGCCATGCGCGCTGTTTTATCCATTTCATTGATGCCGTACGGCGTCCAGAAAACCGAGAGTACGGCAAGAAAAATTACAATTCCCGCAAGGAAAAATCCGATACGGAGTTCCCATTTTCCATTTTTCATCCTGTTATCCGATTCTGCTGCCTGCTGTCGGGAAGGCAGCTCTTGTTTTCCCTGATTGGTGACATCGGCCGCGTTTTCTCAGTCCGCCAGCCGGATGCGCGGGTCAATGACCTGAATCAGAAGATCCACGGCGAAATTCGTCAGCACGATAATCAGTGCAATGTACATCACCAGTGTCTGCGTCAGCGGAAAGTCCCGTCCCGTCACCGAGGAAATCAGAAGTCTTCCAATTCCCGGCACCGCGAATACCTGCTCTACAATGATGCTCCCCGAAAAAATGCTTCCCACGATCATGCCGATGAGCGGGATCACCGCAACAATCGCATTCCGCAGGATGTGCCGGTACAGAATCCGTTCCATCCCGGCTCCTTTTCCGCGGGCGGTCCGGACATAATCTTTATCCATTTCCTCCTGCACCGCCGTCTGCACATATCTTGTCAGCGTGGCAATTTCCGGAATGGCAATCGCAATCGCCGGAAAAATCATATACTGCAGAAACCCGGGGATGCTGTCGGTATAGCTGACATAGGCGCCCGGCGTGAACAGGTGCAGCACCAGGCCGAACACCCACATCAGAAGAATGCTCAGGAAAAAGCCGGGAACAGAGAGCCCCAGAATGTTGAAAAAGCCGAGGACCTGCTCCGCCCAGGTGCCGCGTTTCTTCGCTGTGAAAATTCCAAGCGGAATCGAAATCAGGAGCGTTAAGAGAATAACCATCAGGCCCAGAATGAGCGTCACCGTGACATGCCCTTCAATCAGGCTCTTTACCGGCATGGAATAGCGGATAGATGTGCCGAAATCGCCGCGGATAAAGCCGGTGATCCAGTTCCGGTACTGCTCTCCCAGAGGAAGATTCGTTCCAAGCTGTGTCCGCAGGGCGTCCAGCTTCTCCGGCGAAGCTGTTGTCCCCAGGATCAGCTGTGCCGGATCTCCCGGAATAATGTGAAACGCACAGAAGGTCAGAACCGAGATCAGAAACATCGTCACAATGAGAATGAATATTTTTTTTACCAGATAGCGCAAGCATGCCTCCCGAAAGCGTCAAAAACGGGCTGCCCGGACGTTCCGCACACACATGCATGCGGGCATCCGTAATCCCTCATCCGCAGGATCGCAACAACCGGATGAAAAGCACAAAGGCCGGACCATCCCTTTCGGAACGCTCCGGCCGCGGTTTCATTACTGAACCTGATAAATGGCTGAGAAATCAACGGCATAGAGCGGATATCCCGCATAGCCGGTGAATTTCTTATCATAAACAAGAATATTGGCGATATCCTGCAGATAGACGCTGGCCGCATCCTCCGTCAGAACCTTTTCGCAGGCCTTGAATTCCTGCTCGCGGACGGATTCATCAATGGCCTCCGTTGCCGCCGCATAGTGCCGGTCGAACTCATCCGACTTGAAATTGACAAAGTTGTTGCCTGCATCCGAGAGGTACCTGGAAAGGAACGCGGTCGGCGAGGCAATGGCTCCGTCCACAGAGACAATGGTTGCCTCATAGTCGCGGTTGGTGTAGACATTCTCCAGCCACGTCGCCCAGTCCACCTGGTTGATGTTCATGGTGATGCCGGCCTCGGCCAGATCATTCACAAGAACCTGGGCGGTGTCCACATGCACCTGATAGACCGACGGAACCGTAACGGTGAAGGTCACGCCGTCCGGATATCCGGCTTCGGTCAGAAGCTCCTTTGCCTTCTCCGGGTCTGCCTCATAGGTATCCGTCAGAGAATCGTCAAAATAAACCGAAAGTCCCGGAATCATCGCTGTTCCGATCTTCGTTCCGTAACCGTAATCCACGGTGTCAATCACATCCTGCGGATCGATGGCGTAGCACAGAGCCTGGCGCACCTCCTTCTTGTCAAAGGGAGCCGCCGCATTGTTGAGATACAGGGCCTGGACTGCATTGGAATTGCCGACGTTCAGATTGGCGGTCGCCGGGTCCACCTGCTCCGTGATAGAAGCATCCGCCGTGAAGCCGTCAATGGCTCCGGACTGGAAGTTTACGAGCTCCTGCGAGGAATCCGCAAGAAAACGGACCGTCACCTCATCCAGATGTGCCGGTGTTCCCCAGTAGTTCTCGAACCGCTTCAGTGTCAGGTGATCCTGAACCGCATAATCTTCGAACATAAACGGCCCGGTTCCGATGGGGTTCAGGGCAAGCTCGCCATTGTTGTCCGAATCCTTGGGAACGATGGCCTGCGAAGCATCCGCCAGGAAATCGGTATCGCCCTTCTTCAGCGTAATGACAATGGTGTGATCGTCTGTTTTTTCGAAGGTGTCCACATTGTCATAGCCGGTGATCTTGCTGTCGATCGCATGCTGAATGGAATACAGCACGTCATCTGCCGTGACCGGACTGCCGTTGTGGAACTGCACGCCGTCCCGTAGCGTAAAGGTGTATGTCTTCGCATCGTCACTGACCGTATAATCCGATGCGACCGCTCCCGCAAAGGTGCCGTCTGTCTGTACCTTCACAAGGCCTTCATAAATATTGAAATAAATGCTCTTGGCATCCGCCGTGGTCGCCGTGAAGGGATCCAGATTGTCGACTTCAGTCGCCAGTCCGTAGACAAAGCTCCCGCCGTCCTGAACCGCTGCGGCATCTTCGGTATCGCCGGATGCTGATGTCTCTGTCTGAGTGTCTGCCGCAGAGGGTGTCTGCGTGGACGTGCTGCTCTTTCCGCATGCAGCCAGATTCAGTGCTGCTGCCAGAGCGAGAATGATGGATAAAGATCTGCTCTTCATGATGTAATTCCTCCTGCTGCTGTTCCGTATTTTCGGATAACCCTTCCCGCCCGTTATGTTCGGAAAATCGGACAACGTCCTGGTTATCTCTCATGGATATAGCGCAGTGTTAGTATTACACCGCATCCGCGATTGTGCAAGTTAAATTTTTAACAAGAAAGACCGCAGGCTCACGCCCGCGGTCTTTCCTGCGCTGCTTTCTTATTCAGATCAGTCCAGCTTCGGGAGAACCTCCGAGAGTTTCTCCAGCGCCTTCGTTTCATAGAACTCCATGGTGCCGCCGTCCATTGCCTGCGCCATCTTCGGATCAATCGGAAGGGAATCAATCAGAACGGTGTTCTCCGCCTCTGCCACCTCTTCCGCGTGGCTTTCACCGAACATATAAACCTTCTCTCCGCAGTGCGGGCAGGGAACATAGCTCATGTTCTCCACAATGCCGAGAATCGGGATCTGCATGTCCTTCGCCATGTTGACCGCCTTCTTCACGATCATGGAAACCAGATCCTGCGGCGTTGTCACAATGATGATGCCGTCAATCGGAAGGGACTGGAACACCGTCAGCGGAACATCGCCCGTTCCCGGAGGCATGTCGACGAACATATAGTCCACATCGCCCCACTTCACATCGGTCCAGAACTGCTTGACGACACCGGCAACCACCGGACCTCTCCAGATCACCGGCTGCTCCTCGTTCTGCATCAGCAGATTCATCGACATGATCTTAATTCCCGTGGAAGTCTCCGCGGGAATCAGCGTTCCGCCCTCTCCATCCGGGCGGACTCCTTCAACACCGATGTCATCGCTGGTCACACCGAACATTCTCGGAATGCTGGGCCCCGTGATATCACAGTCCATGATGCCGGTCCGGTAGCCGTGACGCAGCGACCAGAGCGCACACAGGCCGGTCACGGAAGACTTGCCGACACCGCCCTTTCCGCTGACCACGCCGATCATTCTCTTCACGTGGCTGCCGGGATTGGCATCCACCTTAAAATTTGCCACCGGCATCGGAATTTTTCCGTCCGGCGTTTTCTTCTCTTCTGCCATCGCTTTTCTCTTTCTTTTATGCAAATCTCGAATTTTCTTGCGAAAATCCCCGTTGTCACCGTTCAGAGTCCTTCTGGATCTGGTTTCATATCAGTTTTTAACACAAATATTCCCGCAGGCGGTCATTATGTCAGAAATTGATATGTGCTGAACAGCTTTTCTATCATTTATCGATTACGATCCCGACCGGACAATGATCCGATCCGTACACATCCGTGTAGATCATTGCATCCTGCAGATCCGGCACCAGCGCATCCGACACGATAAAATAGTCAATCCGCCATCCTGCGTTCTTCTCTCTTGCATGAAACCGGTAGGACCACCAGGAATACACGCCTTCCGTATCCGGATGAAAATAACGCCAGGTATCCGTAAATCCACTGGACAGGATCGCGGTCATTTTGCCGCGCTCCTCATCCGTGAAGCCCGCATTGTGATGATTGGATGCCGGGTTCTTCAGATCAATTTCCCGGTGCGCCACGTTCAGATCCCCGCAGAAAATCACCGGCTTTTTCTCTTCCAGCTTTTTGACATAGGAAAGAAACGCATCCTCCCAGGTCATGCGGTAGTCCAGACGTTCCAGCTCCTGCTTGGAATTCGGAACGTACTCCGTGATTAGGTAATACTCCGGATACTCCAGCGTAATCACCCGGCCTTCATGGTCATGTTCCGGAATGCCGAGTCCGTAACTCACGGAAAGAGGCTCCTCCTTCACGAAAACAGCCGTGCCGGAATAGCCTTTTTTCTCTGCGTAATTCCAATACTGATGATAGCCCGGAAGATCCATTTCGATCTGGCCTTCCTGAAGCTTCGTCTCCTGAAGGCAGAGCGCATCCGGATTTTCCTTCTGCAGAAATTCATAGAAGGTGCCCTTGCCGACGCAGGCGCGGAGGCCGTTCACGTTCCATGAGATGTATTTTTTGGCCATAGGTAATTACTTGCCCTCGTACTTGATTGCGGAGAATACCGGATACGGCTCCAGTGCCTTGCGGCCCTCCAGACCTTCCAGCTCCATCAGAACCAGAACGCCTGCAACCTTGCCGCCAAGCTTCTCCACCAGCTCGATCATTGCCTTCGCGGTGCCGCCGGTTGCCATCAGGTCATCCACGATCAGAACCTTCTGACCGGGCTGAATGGAATCCTCATGCATTTCCAGCGTGGCCGTGCCGTACTCCAGTGCATAATCCACGGAGACCGTCTTCCACGGAAGCTTCCCCTTCTTGCGGATCAGCACCATCGGCTTGTGAAGATTGTAGGCAATCGGGGTTCCGAAGATAAAGCCTCTCGACTCCGCGCCGACAACCACATCAAAATCCACATCCTTAATCAGATCCTGCATGGTGTCAATGGCCATGTGCAGGCCGTCCGCATCCTGCGCAACCGTCGTAATATCACGGAACATAACGCCTTCCTGCGGAAAATCCGGAATGGTACGTACATAATCTTTCAGATCTTTCTTAATCATTTCTGTGCTCCTTTTGTTCTGACGGCTTCGCGCCGACCGGCCTCTGAGAAATTTACCGATCGTATCGGCTCTCAGGCTTCTCCCTCAATGCTCTCCACAACGCATCCGCTTCCTGACCCCCGGATCCATTCGGCGCTGCCGCCGCAGACCGGACAGGAAAAGGCTGCCTCATGCAGAAATTCATGACCGCACGCCGTGCACCGGAGCCTTGCCGGTTCCCGGACGAACTCCAGCTGCGCTCCCTCACAGACGGTTCCCTCCGATGCGGAATCAAAATAAATCTGCACACATTCCTCCACAAGATCCGAAAGTTCTCCGATCTTCAGGCGGATTCCGGTCACGCGGTCAAGATGATTCGCCTCTGCGGCTCTCTGTGCGGTATCCAGAAGTCCCAGAACAACGGGAAGTTCGTGCATTGCAGATTTCAATCCTTTATAATCAGATAAGAACAGCGCCTTGTGCGCTCACGGACACTATTATACGTTGCGTCTGTTTTTTTTCAAAGGCTCAAAGACATATGTTGCTGTCCGGCGGATCCATCCGCCCGCATTTTCTGAAGAAAACAGACGCTTGCAGGAAAGGTAAGTTCATTCTGCCTCAGCGAGGTATAACCTATGGAAGATATCAACATTGCCCTTTTGATTGATGCCGACAACATCAGTTCCAAATACATTCCCGTCATTCTGAGCGAGCTCTCCAAATACGGGAAAATCACCATCCGCCGCATGTACGGAGACTGGTCCCAGGACCGGCTGCGCTCCTGGCTCGGATGCTCCGCCGGATATTCTCTGACGCCGGTCATGCAGCCCAACAACACGCCCGGCAAGAACGCCTCCGACATCGGACTGATTATTGATGCCATGGACACCCTGTACGCCGACTCCGTACAGGGCTTCTGCATCGTCTCGAGCGACGGGGACTTCAACAAACTCGCGACAAGGCTTCGCGAATCCGGCAAGGTCGTCATCGGCATGGGTGAGAAGAAGACGCCGGAGTCCTTCCGCGTCTCCTGCGAACGCTTCATCTTCCTGGATGTCATCAGCGGAAACAGTGACAGCGAGGAGGAAGAAGGCTCCTCCCGTCCGAAGAGCAGGGAAACCTCCAAAAAGAAAAATGCTTCTTCCAAGAGCTCTTCCGGCAAAAATGCCTCCGCAGCATCCGGAAATTCCGGAAAAAAGCGCTCTTCCTCCGCAGCGGCTGCTCCGGAGCCGGTTCCCGCTTACTCCGGCGGCTCCTGTGACGACTTCCTCCCGGGCGATGCGGCTTCCGAAGAGGAAGGCGAGTCCGCCGAGCCCGGCTTCACGGCAAAATCCGAAATTGAATCCGCCATTGTCAAGATGATCACGGACAATGCCGCCGACGGAAAGGAAACCGGTCTCGGCGAGGTCGGCTCCCGGCTCGTCAAAATTTTCCCGGACTTCGATATCCGGAACTACCACTACAGCAAGCTCTCGGAATTCCTGAAGGATCTTCCCTCGCTTACCGTCACAACGCGCGACAGCGGCGTGTGGATCTCGCAGAAGATCACGGCGGATTCCGAAATTGAGAAGCAGATCCTCGCCATATTTCACCGGCATGGTACCGACGATCTCAATATCAGCGTCCTGAAGCAGGAGCTTCAGGATATGAATCCGAATCTGGATGCCACGATCCGCAAGAGCGGCGTCACCCGGTTCTCCGTTTACTTAAACCGCAACATTCACTCCGTAGAGGTGAACGGGCGGCATGTGACGCTGAAGTGAGCGGTCACTGTAATTTCAGATTCACGCGGATCTCAAAGCTTGCACCTTCGCCGAGGCGGCTTCGCACCTGAATGGAACCGCCCATGGTTCCGATGACCTTCCGGGCAATGGAAAGCTCGCTCTCCGGCTGGTCAAAGAGAACCGGGAGACGCTCCTCTGAAATCCCGCAGCCGTTGTCTTCAATCCGGAAGTGGTAGTATGCGCTTCCTCTCACCGGGGCATCCGCGGACGCGGTCAGGGTGATGGTTCCGCCGCCCGCCGTGTTCTCCACCGCATTCTCCAGAATGCACAGGAAGGCAAGTTCGAGGCCCGCCTTGCCGCCGATCACCTCTTCCGGCATTCCTTCCGTCATTTCCACCGAGAAAATGATTCCCTTCTGCCTGCACTGCGGCCAGATCACCAGCCGCACGAGATCCAGGCACGATTTCACCGAGAAACGGTCCTCCGCGGTCGGCATCCGTCCATTCGGATTCAGTTTCGAAATCGCGGCAAGATCGCTCATATACTCCGGCATCACCGAAGCCGCTTCCTCGATCTTCTCTGCCTGCTCCCGGATCTGCTCCGGATTCTTCTCCCCGCGGACCGTCCGGACCGCACTCTGGATGCTGCCCATCTGTCCGCGCAGAAGGCTCTCCATCCGGAGAATGGACTTGTCCTTCTCCTTCGAGAGGATCCTCTGATCCACATCCCTCTTCTTCAGAGACAGTTCCTTCTGGGACAGGTCCTTCTGCATCCGGAGGACGGTTCCCTCCAGCTCCGCTTTTCCCGATTTTTCCTTTGCCAGCTTTTCTTCCATCTGAAGGCGCAGGCTTTCCTGTTCCTTTTCCGCCTTCCCGGCTTCTTCCCTCCGCGCCTCCTCAATTCCGGTTTCCAGACGCTTCTCCCAGTCTTCTTCGGACTGCTGCGCCTTCTTCTCCGCTCCGGAGACCTTCCACTCCAGCTTCAGAATGCGGTCCTGATACTCACGGTCGGACTGGCTCTTCTTCGCTTCCAGCGCACGCAATTTCTCTTCGAGCTCTTTTCTTCCCGCCTCGGCGGTCTCCGCCGCTTCCTTTGCCGCGGCGAGCTCCTTCTCCAGCGCCTCTTTTGCCTCGCTGTTTTTCTTTTTCTCTTCCTTCCAGGCCGCCGTAAACTGATCCGCGACTTCCCGTCTGGTTTGCTCGACAGCCGCCTTCTTCTCCTTGCCCGCCTGTTCCAGCTTGGTCCGAATCAGCTTCGCTGCCGCCTCCGACTCCTCCCTGGCAATCCGGGCTGCCTCCTCGATCTGCTGTCTTGCTCTTTCCTCAATTTCACCGGCATCCGCCGCACGCGGCTTTCCGGTATTTTTATCCTTCTCGGCGAGCTTCGCCTTCAGGGCGCGGATTTCCTTCTTTTTCTCCCTCTCCGCCTCCTGCATCACATCACTGATCTCATCAAAGGTCAGATAGAGCACCGTCCTGCTGCCGTCCTTGTAGGCCGCCGTAATGGACATGTGGCATGGAATCTTCGTCTTCCCGTCGTTTGCAAAAAGCATCACCCGCATGGCAAGAGGCTTCGGTTTCTTCAGGACACCCATCTCTCCCACCAGTGTGAGCATCCGCTTCTGATCCTCCTGCGGCATCATGAAAAAGACGTTCTGGTCCATTCTCTCATAGACAGTCGCTTCTTCCATGCCGAGCCTTCGGAGGAACCAGCCGCTGACATACATCACACGGATGTCATTGCCCATCACCGTCAGTGTCATCACACCGCTCGGAAGTGCATCCGCGAAGCTCCGGATCTGCTCCACATCCGTCCGCAGATACTTGCGCGACATTCCTACGTATACGATGGAAAAGCCGACACCCTCCCGGTGAAGAGCCAGTGTGCAGCGGATGTTGACGGACGACTCCTCGTGTTTCGGGATCAGATTGACGTCAAACACGGCGATGGTGGTCGTTTCCAGTCCCGGCGCTGAGCGGATGGACGCAATATCCACGTTGTACGCCTTCGGATCCTCCTGCAGCGCCTCCCGCAGGAACTCATGAATGGAGCGCACGCTCTTCAGATGCCGGATTTCATTCGGCGTAATCCAGATGATGTCATCCGCCAGAAACGCGCTGGTCGCATCCGCATCTTTTTTATTAAAAAAGGCTGTCAGGAAATCTTTTCCAAAATCAATGGCACTCTGCATGTTTTTAATCTTTCTGATACAATGTAATTCCAGTGTTTACAGTATAACATTCCCAGGGAGGCATCCGATATGTCAGCGAACGAGAAAAACACCCGAAAAGCCCCCGCTTCCTCTGCAGGCGATGCGGCGGAGCGCGGAGAGATCATCACCCTGACCGACGATCAGGGAAATGAAATCGATTTCGAATTTCTGGATCTCATCGAATATTCGGCAGACAGCTATGCGGTTCTGATCCCCACGGATGAAGACGCGGATCAGGTTCTGATCTTCAAGGTCGAGAATGCCAACCTCGAAGACAACACCTTTACACCGGTGGAGGACGCGGATCTCGCCCAGGCCGTTTTCGAACTGTTCAAGACGAAGAACCTGGAATACTTCGACTTCTCCTGATCACCACAAGCTCCGGGCTTCTATTTTCCTGCCGGAAGCCGCCAGACTTTTCAAATACGTCAGAGAAGGCAGGATTCCCCGCAGATCTTTCCTATTCCAGAAAATGCAGCTTCTCCGGAAGGAGCCGGATGCGGATGTGATCCGCCTTTCTCTCTACTTCTCCGTCCGTATGGACCCAGAGAGGTTCGTCGGACCGGATTTCAATGCTGTTTCCGGAAAGCGCATGAATACAGGAAAACCGTTCATGTTGTCCGAACGGAACAAAGGGGAAAATCCGGTAGAAGGCGCGGTTGCGCTCCGGATCCGCAACGCACAGATTCAGCACGCCGTCATCCGGATCCGCCTCCGGAGAAAACCGAAAGCCTCCGCCTTCGTACTGGTGATTCATTCCTGCCAGAAGGAACAGGTGCCGGTAATGAATTTCCTGCCTGCTGCCATTCCCTTCCAGTGTAACATCCGCATTCCCGCTCTTTTGTCCGCGCACAACCCGGAATGCTGAAGCAATATAGATCAGCTTGCCGAGACCGATCCGGTTCAGAACCGCCTTATAGCGCGAATGTCCCGCCATTTCGCAGACCCCTGCGTCAAAACCGATGCCGCAGCTCACTGCGAAGCGCCTGCTTTTCCCGGTGTCCTCATAACAGACTTCTCCGATGTCGCAGGTGCGGCAGACCTTTCCCTTCAGAATTTTCTCCGCAATCTTCTCCGGATTCCCGGGAAGCGCCATGTCCCGCACCAGATCGTTTCCGGACCCCGCCGGAATATGCGCGAAAAGGATTCTCCCCGGGTGCTCCAGTCCGTTGACCGCCTCATTGACCGAGCCGTCTCCTCCCACGGTGACAATGCAGCATCCTTCCGGATACCGGCGCTCCAGCTCATGACAGATCCCGGCAATGCCGTGCTCCTTCGTGGAGTAATGTACTTCATATTTCTGTCCGCTTTTGGCGAAAACCGGCTCCAGCCTCTTCCATATTTTTCCGGTTCTCCCAGAGGCTCCCGCCGGATTCACGACCACGTGAAAGATCATCGTTATTCCTCGCTGAGGCAAAATCCGCGATACCAGAGAGAATTTCGCGAAGGCGAATTCTCTCTGTATACAGAGTGCCGCCAAGCGGCACTCTAAGCAGGAGAAGATGTCATCAGACATCTTCGAGTGCAATGGTTTTGCCGAATGCGTCAGCACCGATGCTGCAGTTTGGAAGTGACATATCAATGTCACTTCCAAATTTGCATCTGTGTATCAGTATACCATATGCTAAAATCAGTTATCGGGCCGATTTCACCGGGATTCGGAAGCCTTTCGGATAAGTTTGGATAAAAACAAATTGCAGATACCAGGAAAAGGGAGCAGAAAAGACTTATGTTACTGATCACAAACGGAACCATCATGGACCCCAGGACACAATTCGAAGGAAAGGAAGATCTTCTCATCAGCGATGACGGGAAATTTCTCGGTCATGCTCCGCAGGGAGAGCTGACAGCAGACCGCGTGATCGATGCCTCCGGCTGCATCGTGGCGCCGGGACTGGTGGACACTCATTCCCACTTCCGCGATCCCGGCTTCACGTACAAGGAAGACCTGCACACAGGATCCCTCGCCGCCGCCGCAGGCGGATATACCACGGTCATTCTGATGGCCAACACCAAACCTCCGGTCGACTCCGTGGAAACGCTGACGGATATTCTCTCCAGAGGGGAAAAAGAAGCGATCCATATTTTCAGTGCCGCCAATGTCACCAAAGGAATGAGCGGGCAGGAAATCAATAATCTCGAGGCTCTCGCCCGTGCCGGAGCCCTTGTTTTTACCGATGACGGAAAGCCCATTCTGGACGAGGCGGTTTTCCGCGCCGCTCTGGAAAAGGCCGATGCACTCGGCATTCCCGTCAGTCTCCATGAAGAAGACCCGCAGTATATCCGGGAGAACGGCATCAACGCGGGCAGCAGGGCAGCTCTTGAGCTTCACATCACCGGCTCGGACCGCATGGCGGAGATTTCCATGGTGGAACGCGATACGCGCATTGCCGCGGATCTCGGAGCGCGTCTTCTCATTCAGCACATCAGCACGAAGGAAGGGGTCGAGCTGGTCCGCAGGGCAAGGACCCGGAATCCCTTGATTCACGCGGAGGCCACGCCGCAGCATTTCTCCCTCACGGAAGATGCGGTCCTCACAGCCGGAAGTCTTGCAAAAGTAAATCCTCCCCTGCGGACAGAGGAGGATCGGCTTGCCATTATTCGCGGTCTGCAGGACGGAACCATTGATATCATCGCAACGGATCACGCCCCGCACAGCGCCGGGGAAAAATCCGTAACTCCGCTCTGGAAAGCGCCCAGCGGGATGATCGGCCTGGAAACAGCGCTGTCACTCTCCATTCAGAAACTGGTCGAACCCGGTTACCTCACCATGATGGAGATGCTGGCTCTTCTGACCTGCAACCCGGCGGATTATTATCATCTCCCTGCGGGAACGCTGGCTCCCGGAGCCTGCGCGGATGTCGTGATCTTCGACCCGTCCGCACGCCACAGGATCACAGAGAACTCCTTCCATTCCAAATCGAACAACTCTCCGTTCATCGGAGAAGAGCTTCCGGGTGTGGTGCGCTGCACCCTCGCATCCGGCCGCGTGATTTATCAGGGAAATGACTTTTCCGGCATCAGAGTGCTTTAAAGGAATGAAGTAGATGATCGGCGGCCGGCGGCCCGGATTTCTCTGCGTCACCCGGCTGCTCGAAAACACACCGTTCCGAGAGGATCACACGCTCCCCGTCCGAAGGCCAGCTGCGGATCAGCGCAGCGGCCTCTTCTTTGTCTGCCGCTTCATACAGACGCTCCGGCTGATATCCTGCATCCAGAATTCCCGCACGGATTCCGTAAGGCACATCGTCTCCCACCAGAATGATCCTGCTGCAGATTTCCGCCGCCAGCTCTCCAAGCCTCCGGTTTGCCGTCTCCTGAATGGCTCCGAGCCTTGTAAATCCGGATGTCACCAGAATGTGCTCCCCGCTGAACTCCTCCAGAGTCCGCAGGGCTTCTTCCGCCTGATTAGGATCGGTATTCCCGCTGTCATCCAGGAGCATGGCATTCGGAACAGGCACCAGCTGCATGCGGTGCGGCGAAGGTACAATGGCCGACATCCGATATCGGATTTCCCGTTCCGACATTCCCAGTGCGCACGCGGCTGAAATGGCCCCAACCAGAAGCCGGATCCTCCTCTCGCCAACAAGCGCTGTCGTATATTCTTCTCCCTCTCTTTCAGAATCCGAGACGGAAAACCTCGTCCCGATGCTGCCGACTGAGAGAATACGGCCCCGGATGTCACAGTTTTCCCCCAATCCATAGGTCAGGACCTTTTCTCTCTTCACGCACTGCAGCAGAGCCTCGTCGTCTCCGTTGATCATTCGGATTCCATGCTCGCCGGAAGGATCCGTTTCTTCTGAAAGCGAACCGAAATCCACCGAGGTCTGAACCGCAATCTCCGGATGAAGCGTCCGCACAATGGCTTCCAGCTCTTCCCGGCTGTCCGTTTCCATCGGACAGATCAGAACCTCCAGACCCGGATCCTTCATCTCCCGGATGACCCTTGCCGCTTCCAGCGCCGTGTGGACGGTTCCTTCTGCCATAGCGGCGCGGTAATGCCCCAGGAGGAGGGAACAAAGAATTCTCCCCATTTCCTCCTGATCACTGCTCCCGGAAACCGCAATGATCTGAAGCCCCTTCCTTTGTTTTAAGAGATCCCCTGATTTCCGGATGTATTTGTTCCCAAGGCGATGCTCTGCCGGTGTACCGAGGGCCGCAAGAAGCGGAGCCTCAAGCGGCTGGAGAAGGAATGCAGTCCCGCAGATCAGATGCATGACCCGGATCTGTGATTTTGCAATGGCGAAGCCCCCGAAGAACAGAATGCCCCACAGCGCTCCCCACAAAAAGAACAGACCAAGAACCTTCTTCCTGCCCTCTTTCTTCTCCGTTTTCGTTCGTCCGAACAGGAAGCAGATGCCGAGAAGATAAACGAACATCAGTGCCATTCCGAGCGTCCGATAACCCATGAACAGCGATGCCGCCGGGATAATCATGAACAGAAGCGGGAGCCAGCGCAGATTCTCCCGGAGCAGGATCCGCAGATATTCCTTCCGGCTCCACCCCGTTTCCTGAAGAAGTCCCAGATAATACCTCATTGTGATGCACAGTGTGACTGCGTACATCGCCATGAGCATATATTTTCCCGCGCTGTACATCAATACGGTCATCTCCTCCTGTGCTTTCTGCATTTTATACCCCGCTGAGGCAAAATCAGCGATGCCAGAGAGAATTTCGCGAAGGCGAATTCTCTCTGTATACAACGTGCCGCCAGGCTCCGGAATCATCACCGTACCCGGGCAGAGAAATTCCTGCAGGCAGCTTATTTCTGCAGGGCCCTTCGGTTGTAATTGATGAGGCACCCGTCCAGAATGATCTCACGCTCCTCCTCCGTGAGCTCTCCCAGCGTCACCGTAAACGGCAGAAGCGTTCCATCCTTTACCACATATCCCTGAATCTTCTCTTCCCTGTTCGCAACAGCCTCGCGAATCTTCGGGAAGAACAGGTAATCCATCTTCTCAAACGGCAGGGTTCCCGGTGCAATGACGAACGGGAGCATTCCCCAGTTGATCAGATTGCTGCGATAACGCTTCGTTGCATATTCGTTGGCAATGTTCGCCCAGCCGCCGAGAACCTTCTGGCAGGAGGCCGCCTGCTCACGGGCAGATCCGTCGCCCGGTTTGACGGCGAAGATCGTCGAACCGATGCCAATGTTGGCCTTGCTGACCTCCGGGAATTTCGTCCGGATTGCCATCATGATGTCATGGAAGCCGGGGAGGGCCTTTCCGATGCAGGTTCCCGCAACCTGCGCGCGTTCGCCCTCCCGGACAGCCTTGGCGAGCTCCACATAATCCGGTGCCTTACGGGACAGCGTAAATTCCGCAAGTCCCTCCGGATTAGAACGGTAGGACGAAGTTTCTCCGGACGGAATCAACTCATCCGTTGTCGTAACCGGATCGTGAATTTCCGCTACGACACGGAGCGCCAGATTCTCCGGAAGAGGTTCCATCTTCGGCCAGTCGCGGATGTTCGGGCCCAGCTGCAGCTCCACATCCGGATCTGCCTGTCCTTTGGAATCAAAGACGCGCTTTTCGTAAATCTTCAAGTCAAAATGATACGAATAGGTCGGAATGTCCTTGTCCATCTCTGTTGCCGGGGTAAGGAATCCCTGATGTGCCGCCGTCGCCGCGATGGAGCGCGCATCCATCAGCGCCACATACGAAATCTGTCCCTTCTGAGGCTTCGAACCCTCGCGATTCGGGAAATTCCGCGTCGAATGCCGGATGGAGAACGCATTGTTGGCAGGCGTATCTCCCGCACCGAAGCAGGGCCCGCAGAACGCCGTCTTCAGCACCGCGCCGGCATCCATGAGTTTTGCCGCGACGCCGTTGCGGATCAGCTCCGCGTAGATCGGCTGCGAAGCCGGATACACCGACAGGGAGAACTTGTCATTGCCGATGTCCTCTCCATCCAGAATGCCTGCCGCTTCGCAGATATTCTCGAAGCCGCCGCCCGCGCAGCCCGCAATGATTCCCTGATCCACCCGCAGCTTTCCATTCACGATTTTATCCGAGAGATCCGCATGGACCTGATCTCCGAAGGAGACCTTTGCCCGCTCTTCCACGCCGTGGAGAATATCCTTCAGGTTATGGTTGACTTCCTCAATGGAATAAGCCATGGACGGATGGAACGGCATTGCGATCATGGGTTCCACACGGGACAGATCAATGTCGATCACGCCGTCGTAGTAGGCGCCGCGCTCCGGCTCCAGCCTGCGATATGCCTCTTCCCTTCCGTGAAGGGCGAGCCACTCCTTCGTCTTCTCATCGGTTTCCCAGATCGAAGAAAGACAGGTCGTCTCCGTTGTCATGACATCAATGCCGATCCGGTAATCCTCGGACAGATGATGAACGCCTTCTCCGACGAACTCCAGGACCTTGTTCTTGACAAAGCCGCTCTCGAAAACAGCCCCGATCAGCGCAATATTGACATCGTGCGGACCAACGCCGCGTTTCGGCTCTCCCGTAAGATGAACCGCAATGACCTCCGGCCTTTTGATATCATAAGTCTGTCCCAGGAGCTGCTTCACCAGCTCCGGACCGCCTTCGCCCATCGCCATGGTTCCAAGTGCTCCGTATCTGGTATGAGAATCCGAGCCGAGAATCATTCCGCCGACGGATGCCATCATTTCCCTTGCGTACTGGTGAATCACCGCAAGGTGCGGCGGAACATAGATGCCACCGTACTTCTGCGCTGCGGTCAGGCCGAACATGTGATCATCCTCATTGATCGTACCGCCCACCGCGCAGAGCGAATTGTGGCAGTTTGTCAGTACATAAGGAACCGGGAACTTCGTAAGCCCCGAAGCTCTTGCCGTCTGAATGATCCCGACATAGGTGATGTCATGGCTTGTCAGCTGGTCGAACCGGATATTCAGTTTGTCACGGTCGCCGGACTGGTTATGCGCAGCAAGAATGTTCCATGCCATCGTCTTGTCGCGGCCTTCTTCCCTGCTCTCATGGATTCCGGCCGCCGATAGTTTCTCCCCAGCCTCCGGATCATCCATCACCCATGTTCCGTCTCCGAGATAATAGGCTCCGCTCTTATGTACTGTAACCATTCTCTGTCTCCTTTTCCCTTATCAAAATCCGTATACAGGAACTCACAGGACAGAAAACTCCGCCCTGTGAGTGTCAGTGAATATTGTATACAATTATACTTTTCCGGTCAATCCCACGCCGGGACAGCGGTTCGTCCTGCTTCTGCGGACGTCTTTTCACACCGGCACCTTCCCGGGAGATTACTTGTGCTTCGCCGCAACGGTCTTTTTGGCAACTGGCTGCGCCGCTGCAGTCTTTTTGACCTCCGGAGCAGGAATCTGCACCTTCTCCAGATGCCAGATGTCCCGGACATACTCCTCGATGGTGCGGTCAGAGGAGAACTTTCCGCAGCTTGCCGTGTTGGTGATCGCCATCTCCGCCCATTTCTGCTTATCTTCATAGGCCGCCACGATGGCGCGCTGCGCCGCCGCATAGGACTCGAAGTCCTTCAGAATGAAGTAGCGGTCTGCCGGGCACCCGGGCTGGCTTCTCAGCAGAGAATCGTAGAGCGGACGGAACAGCTCCGGGTTGTCCTGGGAGTATGTGCCGTTGACCAGCTGCACCAGAACCTCGCGAACGTTCTGATCGTTGTTGAAGATCTCGTTCGGATCATAGCCGCCGTTGTTCTCATAGCCAATAACTTCCTGAGAAGACAGGCCGAAGATGAACATATTCTCCTTGCCCATCTCTTCCGCCATCTCCACATTGGCTCCGTCCATCGTTCCGATGGTCAGGGCACCGTTGAGCATCAGCTTCATGCAGCCCGTTCCGGATGCTTCCTTGGAGGCTGTGGAAATCTGCTCGGAAATATCCGCTGCCGCGAAAATGATCTCCGCGTTGCTGACACGGTAATCCTCAATGAATACAACCTTCAGCTTGTCCTGAATGGAAGGATCGTTGTTGATGACATCCGCCACATTGTTGATCAGCTTGATGGTCAGCTTCGCATTGCGGTATCCTGCTGCCGCCTTCGCACCGAAGATGAAGGTGTGCTTCGGATAATCCATGTTCGGATCCTTCTTCAGCTGATTGTAAATGTACATAACATGCAGGATGTTCAGAAGCTGTCTCTTGTACTCATGGAGACGCTTGACCTGAACGTCGAAGATGGACCGGGGATCCACTTCGATTCCGTTGTGCTCCAGAATGTAGTTCGCAAGGCGGACCTTGTTCTGATACTTGATCTGCATGAACTCGCGCTGCGCCTTCTCATCCTTTGCATAGGGCTTGAGCTCGGCAATATGGGAGAGATCCGTGATCCACTCGTCTCCGATGTGCTCCGTGATCCAGGATGCCAGAAGAGGGTTCGCGTGAAGAAGGAACCGGCGCTGCGTAATGCCGTTCGTCTTGTTGTTGAACTTCTCAGGGAACATCTCGTAGAAATCGTGCAGGGATTCGTTCTTAAGGATCTCCGTATGAAGCTTTGCCACGCCGTTTACCGAGAAACCGGCAACGATCGCCATGTTCGCCATGCGGACCTGTCCGTCATAAACCACAGCCATCTTGGAAATCTTGTAGCCGACATCCACGCCGGTATTGTCGTATTTTGCATGGACCTGGTTCTCAAAGCGGCGGTTGATTTCCTCCACAATCTGATAGACACGGGGAAGAAGGCGGGAGAACAGCTCGATCGGCCACTTCTCCAGAGCCTCTGCCATGATGGTATGGTTGGTGTATGCCGTGCACTTCTGCACAATGGCCCATGCCTCGTCCCACTCCAGATTGTACTCATCCAGAAGGATCCGCATCAGCTCCGGAACCGTCAGGGTCGGGTGCGTGTCATTCATCTGGAACACAGCCTTCTTCGGAAGGTCGTGAATGTCCTCATTCCGAGACATGAACTTCTTGATTGCCAGCTGGATGGATGCCGATACGAAGAAGTACTGCTGCTTCAGGCGCAGTTCCTTGCCCTGCATGTGATCGTCGCAGGGATACAGAACCTCACAGATGGTTCTCGCAAGGTTTTCCTCTTCCACTGCCTTCTGATAATCGCCCTTGTCGAAGGAATCCAGATGGAAGCTGTTTACCGGCTCCGCGTCCCAGATCCGGAGCGTGTCCACGAATCCGTTTCCATAACCGATCACCGGCATGTCATAGGGAACCGCCTTCACTGCCGAGTAGCCTTCCTGGCGGAACAGGGTGCGTCCGTTCTCTCCGGGATAGGAGGTTACATATCCGCCGAAGTGAACTTCCTGCGTATATTCCGGACGGCGCAGCTCAAACGGGTTTCCGTTCTCCAGCCAGTTGTCCGGTGCCTCGACCTGATAACCGTCCACGATCTTCTGCTTGAACATGCCGTAGCGATAACGGATGCCGCAGCCGTATGCCGGATAATTCAGGGTCGCGAGGGAATCCAGGAAGCATGCGGCGAGTCTTCCGAGACCGCCGTTGCCAAGTGCCGGATCCGGCTCCTGGTCCTCAATTGTATTGATGTCGAAGCCGAGCTCCTTCAGGGCCTCCGCAACCGGCTCATAAGCCTGCAGGTTGATCAGATTGTTTCCAAAGGCTCTGCCCATCAGGAATTCCATGGAAAGATAGTACAGCGTCTTCGGGTTCTTCTCGTCGAATTCCTTCTGCGTCCGCATCCAGTCGTCTACGATCTGATCCTTCAGCGCATATGCCGCTGCCTGGAAAACCTGTTCCTTCGTGGCCTCGTCCATCTCACGCCGATACATGGTACGGACGTTGTACTCCACACTTCTCTTGAACAGTTCCTTGTCAAAACTGATCTGCGTCTTTTTAATCATTCTTTCTCTGCTCCTCTTTGTCTTGCTTCTGAAATACCGGTTGCCAGTTCCCCAAGATGTCTGTCTCAACTGTCAGGCTGCTGTCCCGATGATGCCGGGACGTCCGCCAACATGAAGAAGTGAACCGCTTTCCGGCGGTCCACTCCATTCTGTTTCTTACTGCTTCTCTACACCGATGGTAAGCTTCTCTCCGTTGATATCCCACTCCTTCTCATTGGCGAGCCTCACATCCTTCTGAATCTCATCCGCCAGCACCTTCGTGCAGATGGATGCGGAATTTCTGGAAGCGATCTCATACAGCTTATCGTTGCCGGAAAGAGCCAGATGAATGTGGTCCATCACCTCGAAGCCGGAATCCTTGCGCATGGTCTGAATCTTGGAAATGATCTCGTAGACATAGCCTTCCTCAATCAGTTCCTCCGTCAGGTTGGTGTCAATGACAACGGTCATGCCGCCGTCCTCCTGCGACACATAGCCGGGCTTCTGAGCCATCTCGATCAGAAGATCGTCCTTCGAGAGCTCGATTTCAGTGCCGTCCACCTCGAACTTCAGATTCTCTCCCGCGTTCAGCTGATCCATCGTCTGATTGCCGTCCAGCTCAGAGAGAGCCTTGCGGATTCCGGCGAGATGCTTTCCGTACTTCGGTCCGACCGTGCGAAGCTGCGGTTTGAACGTATAGGTGGTGTACGCCCTTACATCGTCCGTAAACGCAACGTTCTTCACGTTCAGCTCATCCTCGATGATCTCTTTATAGAAATCATCCAGCCGCGTATCCGCCTTGATGTACATCTGTGCCAGCGGCTGGCGGTTCTTGCGGTTCGAAGCATTGCGGCATGCGCGGCCCATGACAACAATCTTCAGGACCTCATCCATGTCATTTTCCAGCTTCTCATCGATTCTTGCGGGATCTGCCTCCGGGAACCGGCAAAGATGGATGGACTCCGGTGCATTTTTGTCCACGCTCCGGACAATATTCTGATAGATTTCCTCCGTCATGAAGGGAATCATCGGCGCTGCGCACAGGCAGACATTCTTCAGGGCCGTATACAGCGTCATGTAGGCGTTGATCTTATCCTGCTCCATGCCCTTTGCCCAGAAACGCTCTCTGCCGCGGCGGACATACCAGTTGGACATATCATCCACGAACTCTTCCAGAACAGCCGCAGCCTCCGGAAGCTTGTAGGCCGCCATGTTGGCATCCGTCTTCTCGATCATGGAGTTCATCTTCGACAGAAGCCACTTATCCATGACAGACAGCTTATCGTAGTCCAGCGTGTACTTCGTGGGATCGAACTGATCAATCTCCGCGTACAGCACATAGAAGGCATACGTATTCCAGAGCGTTCCGAGGAATTTGCTCTGTCCCTCCTTGACCGCCTTTCCGGAGAAACGCTTGGGCAGCCACGGTGCGCTTGCCGTATAGAAATACCAGCGGATGGCATCCGCGCCATACGTCTCCAGCGCATTCATCGGATCCACGGCATTGCCCTTGGACTTCGACATCTTGTTGCCGTCTTCATCCAGAACAAGGCCCATGACGATGACATTCTTGAAGGCCGGGCGGTTGAACAGAAGGGTTGCCTCCGCATGCAGGGAATAGAACCATCCTCTCGTCTGATCGACTGCCTCGGAAATAAAGGATGCGGGGAACTGCTTCTCGAACAGCTCCTTGTTCTCAAAAGGATAGTGCAGTTCCGCGTACGGGCACGCGCCGGAATCAAACCAGCAGTCAATGACCTCCGGCACACGTCTCATCTCTCCGCCGCAGTCCGGGCACTTGATGGTGTACTGGTCCACATACGGACGATGCAGTTCCGTATGCTCCGCCTCCGGATTGCCGGAGAGCTCTGCCAGCTCCTTGCGGGAGCCGACGCTGATCTGCTTGCCGCAGTCCGGGCACTCCCAGATATTCAGAGGAGTTCCCCAGTAGCGGTTTCTGGAAATTGCCCAGTCCTGAATATTTTCCAGCCAGTTGCCAAAGCGGCCTTCTCCCATGGTCGGGGGAACCCAGTTGATTTCCTTGTTGTTGCGGACAAGGTCATCGCGGACCGCGGTCATCTTGATGAACCAGGACTCACGCGCATAGTAAATCAGAGGCGTTCCGCATCTCCAGCAGTGCGGATAGTCGTGTTCCACCTTCGGAGCGGCAAAAAGAATACCTCTCTCATCCAGGTCCTTCAGGACCTCCGGATCGCAGCTGACAGCGCCTTCCTTGATCTCTGCCTCTGTGGGCTTGCAGCGCATGCCGGCAAACTTTCCGGTCTCCGGCTTCATGCGGCCATGATCGTCCACCATCTGAACGAACGGTGCATTATACTTGCGGCCGACTCTGGCATCGTCTTCACCGAATGCCGGTGCAATATGAACAATACCGGTACCATCGGTCATGGTGACATAGTCATCACAATAGACGAAGAAAGCCTTCTTGTGCTGACGGTCCACGCAGTCCTTCGCGCACTGATACAGCGGCTCGTATTCCTTGTACTCGAGATCGCTTCCCTTATAGGTCTCCAGAACCTCATAGGCAGGCTTCCCATCTTCTGCAAGGCTTCCGAGCACCTGGTCCGCCAGTGCCTCGGCGATGTAATAGGTGTAGCCGTCCGCGGCCTTCACCTTGATGTAGGTATCCTCCGGGTTCACGCAGAGCGCGATGTTCGACGGAAGCGTCCAGGGCGTCGTCGTCCAGGCAAGGAAATACGCATCCTCGCCGACTGCCTTGAAGCGCACGATTGCCGTGCGGTCCTTCAGGGTCTTATAGCCCTGCGCCACCTCATGAGAGGAAAGCGGCGTCCCGCAGCTCGGGCAGTAGGGAACGACCTTGAATCCCTTGTAAAGAAGCCCCTTGTTCCAGATCTGCTGCAAAGCCCACCACTCAGACTCGATGTAGTCATCATAATAGGTAACATAAGGATGATCCATGTCCGCCCAGAAGCCGACCTGGCGGGAGAACTTCTCCCACATTCCCTTGTACTTCCACACCGACTCCTTGCACTTCTTGATGAAGGGCTCGATGCCGTACTCTTCAATCTGATCCTTGCCTTCGATTCCGATTTCCTTCTCGACTTCCAGCTCAACCGGAAGGCCGTGCGTATCCCAGCCGGCTTTTCTCGGAACCTGCTCCCCCTTCATGGTATGGTAGCGGGGAATCATATCCTTAATGACACGGGTCTCCACATGTCCAATGTGCGGCTTGCCGTTTGCCGTCGGCGGACCGTCATAGAACATGTAAATCGGGTGTCCCTCGTTCTCGCGAACACTCTTGTTGAAGATGTCATTGTCCTCCCAGAACTTCGCCGTGTTCTGCTCACGCTGCACGAAATTCAGATCGGGGTTTACCTTGTTGTACATAAGACCTCCTTCGCAGACCTTTCTCGTCAGTCTGCGGAACACAATGTAGTGGAATCTGTCTGCAAGCAGCCGATTCACATCTTTTCTGGTTCAGCACTGTAGCTCGCATTTTCTTCGAAAATTCTCGCTGCGGTCGGCCATAGCCCCTGACACTCGAAGTCGTCCGATGACGACTTCTCCTGTTTGGTGTGAATTGCAATAACCGCAATTCACACCTTGTATCGGAGAAACCGCCTGCGCGGATTTCTCCTCACGGGCTTGGCCGCATGCTGATCTTGAACGTGAATATGCCCGCAAGCGGTCAATTCACGTCAAGAATCACCATGTGCTGAACGTTACAAATTATACGGCCCTGTCAAAAACAGTGTCAAGCAAGCGACCTGACTAGGAAATTATGAGAATTCCTGATTTTTTGCACTTTTTCACCACATTCCGGACGGATGGTGTATCATCAGACTGTCTGAGAAGCCGTTTCCGATATTGCTGCACAATGAGAAATGGCAGGAACACCGGGAAACCGGAAATGCAAAGAGAGATTCGCGCCGGCCGGGTTCCACACAGGAACCGTCGGTCTGATTTTCAGAAGAGACGCGGACCCGGAATGAAAGGATAATCATGGACAGACAGAATCTGACACTCCTGACTGACTTCTACGAGCTCACCATGATGCAGGGTTATTTCAAGCATCGTGATGAGAACAAGACCGTCATCTTCGATGCGTTCTTCCGCAACAACCCCTTCGGCGGCGGATATTCCATCATGTGCGGCGTAGAGCAGCTGGTCCGCTACATTGAGGATCTGCACTTTTCCTCACAGGACATCGAATATCTGCGCAGCACCGGCATTTTTGATGCGGATTTTCTGGATTACCTCGCAGATTTCCATTTTCACGGGGACATTTACTGCATTCCCGAGGGATCTCTGATTTTTCCGAGAGAGCCCATCGTCAAGGTTGTTGCTCCCATCATGGAGGCACAGCTCGTTGAAACCGCTATTTTGTGCATCATCAATCATCAGAGCCTGATCGCGACCAAGTCCGCCCGGATCTGTTACGCAGCCAAGGGCGCTCCCATCATGGAGTTCGGCCTGCGCCGTGCGCAGGGACCGGATGCCGGAACGTACGGTGCAAGAGCTGCCGTAATCGCAGGCTGCGCCGGAACCTCCAATGTACTGTGCGGCGAATTGTTCAATGTTCCGGTTCTCGGCACGCATGCGCACAGCTGGATCATGAGCTTTGAGAGTGAATTCGAGGCCTTCAAGACCTACGCGGAGCTCTATCCGTCCGCCTGCACGCTCCTTGTCGACACCTACGACACGCTGGGAAGCGGCATTCCGAACGCCATCCGGACCTTTGATTATATGAAGGAAAAGGGACTTCCCCTCGATCATATCGGCATCCGTCTGGACTCCGGCGACCTTGCCTATCTGACCAAGAAGGCGCGGAAGATGCTGGACAAGGCAGGCTATCCGCAGGCGAAGATCTGCTGCTCCAATGATCTCGATGAACACCTCATCAACTCCCTGTACCAGCAGGGCGCCTGCATCGACTCCTTCGGCGTCGGCACGCACCTCATCACCGCGAAGGATAACCCGAGCTTCGGCGGTGTTTACAAGCTTGCCGCCGTACAAAGAGAGGACGGATCCTTTGAGCCGAAGATCAAGCTCTCGGAGAATACAGAGAAGATCACCAACCCCGGCAACAAGAAGATTTATCGTGTTTACGAGAAGGACAGCCATAAGATCAAGGCAGATCTCATCTGCTTCGCCGACGAAACCTACCGCGAGGATGAACCGCTTCTTCTCTTTGATCCCGGGGAACCCTGGAAGAAGACCACGCTTCATCCCGGCGAGTTCACGCTCCGCGAGATGCTGATTCCGCTGTTCCAGAACGGCAAGTGCGTCTATGAATCCCGGCCCACGATGGAAATCCGCGATTACTGCCTGAAGGAGCAGGACACGCTCTGGGAGGAATCCAGACGTCTGGACAACCCTCACCAGGTCTATGTAGATCTCTCCCAGAGGCTCTATGACACCAAGCTCTCTCTTCTGGACCACGGCGGACAGATACGATAACGACGCGTCCCGAAGCGGCAGACAGTCGGGGATCTCCCGGTCGGCTGCTGATTTTGGTTCCATAAAAATACACACTGAAAAGCCCCCGGAACGGAACAGGATCATCACTGATTACAGCCAGTGAAATGACTTCCTGCCGTCCCGGGGGCTTTTGATCTGCGGTCTTGGAAATTCCGCCGCTCTTTCCTTTATTCCTTGTTCTTCTTCGCCTTCTTGACTTCTTTCTTCGCGTCCTTCTTGGACGCCTTCTTTTCTTCTTTCTTTTCCTTTGCCTTCTTTTTGAACTTCTCGGAAGGTGTCAGCACCGGTTCGACCGTTTCCTTCGGCTCTTCGGAATTCTCCGCGGGAGTCTCCTCCGGCTCAGAAGCAGCCGTCTCCTCCAGACCCGGAAGGCGGTACTTCGCCTCGAACAGCGAGACGTTCGTGCGGAAATCCTGCCTTGCATTGTGTTCCAGATGCTCCAGATATTCATGCGTATCGAACCCGTCCTCCGTCCGCTGCGACAGATGCACGGCAATGTTGTTGCAGTGATCCGCGATTCTCTCGTAGTCCGTGATGATGTCCTCGAGCGCCATGCCGGTCTCCACCGTGCACTTACCCTTGCGCAGACGTTTTACATGACGGCGCTTGATCTCCATGTTCAGTCCGTCAATGACCTCTTCCAGAGGCTCCACCGTCGCCGCGATCTGAAGATTGTCCTCGCGGAACGCACGCACCGTCCGCTCCATGATGTCCTTTAATGCCGACTCGAAGATCTGAAGCTCCTCCTGCGCGCGCGGCGAGAACATTTCGCCCTTCTCATTCATTTCCCTCGCCTTCTGCATGACGTTCAGAGCGTGGTCACTGATTCTCTCGAAATCACCGATGCAGTGCATCAGAAGCGTGAACATATGAGAATCCTTCGCGGTAAAGGTCTTGCCGGAAATACTCGAGAGGTAGCTGTTCAGCTGATCCTCGTAGTCATCCACCGTGCGCTCGAGCTGATCCACCTTCGCGGCCCCCTCTTCATTGTAATGAAGAACGAGATCCACAGCCGTTTCCAGCGCTTCCTGCGTATAATCCGCCATCCGGACCGTTGCCTTCTGACACTGATCAATTGCATAGGAGGTCGAGGTGATGAACCGGGGATCCAGCATCTGCAGCTCGCGTTTTCTCTCGCTGACGGCGCGTTCCTTCTCCGTAATAGGGAGTGCCTTCTGCACCAGACGCACCAGGACATCGGATGCCGGGAGCATCAGAAGCACGGCAATGATATTGAAGACGCTGTGGAACACCGCAATCATCACGGGATTTGCGGTCTGCTCCATAATCGGGAAATGGAAGAATGCATTCAGGGAATAGAAACCGACCATGAATACGCCGGTTTTGATCAGACAGTAGAACAGCTGCAGGAGAGAGGCGCGAATCGCGTTGCGCGTTGCGCCGATGGCACCGATGATGCCGGTGATGGCAGATCCGATGTTCTCACCCATGATGACCGGAATGGCGCTTCCCATCGGGAGAACACCGGTCAGAGACAGAGACTGCAGAATACCGATGGACGCCGATGAGCTCTGCAGAATAACCGTAACAATCAGACCGACCAGAAGGCCCAGAATCGGATTGGAGAATGCGGTGAGGAGTCCGACGAACTCCGGATTATCTGCAAGCGGCGCCGCCCCCTGCGACATCGCCGTCATACCAAGGAGCAGGACGGCGAAGCTCGTCAGGATTCCGCCGACGTCCTTCTGCTTCTGCTTCTTGCAGAACATCATCAGGAAAATACCGACAAGACCGACAATCGGTGAGAAGTTCGCCGGTTTCAGGAGAGACAGGAAAATGTTGTCGCTCTGGATGCCCGTCAGGGACAGGAGCCACGCCGTAATCGTCGTGCCGATGTTCGCGCCGAGAATGACGCCGACCGCCTGGCCAAGCGACATGATTTCGGAATTGACGAAACCGACCACCATGACAATCGTGGCGCCGGAGGACTGGATGACTGCCGTCACCAGCATGCCAAGGAGCGCTCCCTTCCACTTGTTGGAGGTCAATGACTGGAGGATGTCTTCCATTTTACCGCCCGAGACCTTCTTCAGTCCCTCCCCCAGCGTCGTGATGCCATAGAGGAACAGGACCAGTCCTCCGATAATTGCAAGAATACCGTAAATATCCATAAGATCTTCTCTCCGCTTCCGTCAGCCCGCCGAATTTTTCATTTGCCTTGCGCACATTTGATTTTATTCTAACATTCCGGGAAACAATCTGTGCATAAAATTTTGGAGCCGGATCTTCTTTGCGGATTCTTTTCAAAATAAGCCCGGAAGAAACCGCAGAAGCGGCCTCTTCCGGGCTTTGTGATTAACGGAGTTTCTCGCTGAAATTCACCAGGAATTCCTCCGCCTGCGTCAGCAGCTCCTCCTCGTCACGGGCAGTGACGCCGGAAAGTCCGTAGCGCAGGGTGAAATACGGCTGGCCTTTCAGCTCGCCCTTCGGCATTCCCTTGGGAGAGAACTGGAGCCGCCCCTGATACTGTGCAAGGAATCCCGGAATATTCGCCACCTGAACGGCCGCATCCCGGTTCATCGTGATCCGGATGCTCCCGTCTCCTCCCACGATTTCCGCCATATCCATTTTCCCCGCAATGGAACGGATCAGCGCGATGCGCAGGAGATTCTCGGCGGATGCCGGAATCTTCTCGCCGAAGCGGTCGCGCAGCTCATCCCGGATATCGTCGCAGTCCTCCACGGAGGCAACCGCTGCGATCTTCTTGTAAATATCGAGCTTCTGCGCCTCGTTCATGACGTAACTATCCGGAATAAAGGCATCTGCGGACAGATTGACGAAGGTATTCTTCTCCTTCGGCACCGGCAGGCCCTTCGCCTGCTTGACTGCGGTGTCCAGCATCTTACAGTACAGATCATAGCCGACTGCTGCCATATGGCCGTGCTGCGCTCGTCCGAGAACGCTTCCCGCGCCGCGAATTTCCAGATCCCGCATCGCGATTCGGAAACCGCTCCCCAGATCCGTAAACTCACGAATCGCCGCCAGTCTCTTCTCCGCAACTTCCTTTAAGGTCTTGTCCTTCTTATACATCAGAAATGCGTAGGCTGTCCGGTTCGAGCGTCCCACCCTTCCGCGCAGCTGGTACAGCTGGGAAAGGCCCATCCGGTCCGAATCATGAATGATGATGGTGTTGACGTTGGAGATATCCAGTCCGGTCTCAATAATCGTCGTGGAGACCAGCACATCAATACCGCCGCTGATGAAATCGTACATGATTTTCTCAAGCTCCGACTCGTTCATCTGCCCGTGCGCAAAGGAAATTCTCGCCTCCGGAATCTGCTGCTGGAGCCTTGCCGTCACCTCCGCGATATCATTCACCCGGTTGTAGACATAGTAGACCTGACCTCCGCGCGAAATCTCCCGGAGAACCGCCTCGCGGACCATCTCCTCGTTGTATTCCATGACATAGGTCTGAATGCCGACGCGGTCCTGCGGCGCCTCCTCGAGGACGCTCATGTCCCGGATGCCAATCAGACTCATGTGAAGCGTCCGCGGAATCGGCGTTGCCGACAGAGTGAGGACATCCACATTTTCCCGGAGCTTCTTGATTTTCTCCTTGTGCGTGACTCCGAACCGCTGCTCCTCATCCACGACGAGAAGTCCCAGATTCTTGAACTTCACGTCCTTGGACAGAATCCGGTGCGTCCCGATCACGATGTCCACCCGGCCGGAGGCCAGGCCTTCGATCGTCTTCTTCTGCTCCGCGGATGTGCGGAAGCGCGACATCATTTCCACGCAGACAGGGTATTCCTTCATTCTTTCCGTGAACGTATTGAAGTGCTGCTGCGCAAGGATGGTGGTCGGTACCAAAACCGCCACCTGCATGCCGTCCTGCACTGCCTTGAATGCCGCACGGATGGCGATCTCCGTCTTGCCATAGCCGACATCACCGCAGATCAGCCGGTCCATGATCTTGTCCGACTCCATGTCATGCTTCGTGTCCGCAATGGCATTCAGCTGGTCCTGCGTCTCCTCATAGGGGAACATCTCCTCGAACTCGCGCTGCCAGACCGTATCCCTGCCAAATGCATGTCCCTTCATTGCCTGGCGCTTGGCATACAGCTCCACCAGATCCTCCGCGACCTCGGCAACTGCCCCTTTTACCTTATTCTTCGTCGCGGACCATTCCTGCGTCCCGAGCTTGTTCAGCTTCGGCTTCGCCGCATCCTGCGACGCGTATTTCTGCAGCGACTTCAGTTCCCCCGGCAGGATGTAGAGCGTTCCTCCGCCGCCGTACTCGATTCGGATATAATCCTTGGCGATGCCGTCCACTTCGATCTTCTCAACGCCGCGGTAGATGCCGATCCCGTGATCCTCGTGAACCACATAATCTCCCACCTTCAGCTCGGCAAAATCGCGGATGGACTCGCCCTCGTACCGGTGCTTCTTTTTCTTCGTCTTCCGGGCCGTCCCGAAAATATCCGTCTCCGCGATGACAATAAAGCGGATCTGCGGATACTCAAAACCGTGGGCAATGTTCCCGTAATACGTCATGATCTCGCCGTCTTCCAGAACGCGGTCCGGATTCTCGCTGTAGAATGTCGTCAGGCCGTGCGACGTGAGATCTCCCGCAAGGCGCTTGGCCCTCGTTCTGGACGCCGAAATGATCACCATCCGGTATTTCTGAAGCTTGTACTTCTTCAGATCCGCGACCAGCGTATCAAAGCTCTTGTTATAGGCGGCAACGCTTCTGGCATGCATGGAGACAATGCACTCCGGAAGGAAGAAGCTGTTCCCGGTTGCCAGCTCGGTCAGACCGAGGCACCGGTAACGGTCCATTTCAGACGCGATCCGCTCCGCGCTCGAAACCAGCTGCATCTGTCCCGGAAGGACATATCCCTTCTCGCTCCGGCTGACCATGCTCTCATGAAATTCCAGCTCCACCGCGTCCGCTTCTTCCCGCAGATGCACCGGTTCATCCAGAAAGATCATGGTCCTGCCTTCCGGAAACATCTCCAGAAACGAATCCGTCTGCGGATAGAAATAGTGAATATAGCTTTCCAGACCGCTGAATTCCCGGTACTCCAGAGCTTCCTCGCAAAGGTCCCCGATCTCCCGGGCAAGACGGTGCGCCGCCTCGGTATGCCCCTGTCTGCGAAGTGCCTCCTCGGTCTTCTTCTCCTCTTCCCGGATTCTTTCAATGCCATCGGAGAGTCTTGCGTCGGACAGGATCAGTTCCGTCGCCGGATAGATTTTTACCATCTCCAGCTGCTCGATGGAGCGCTGGGTTTCCAGATCAAAGCTGCGGATCGAGTCCACTTCTTCGTCGAAAAATTCAATCCGGTACGGATTCTCTTCCGTGAGATCAAAGATATCCACGATATCGCCGCGTACCGCAAACTGTCCCGGTTCTTCCACCTGAAAATTCTTCTCATAGCCCAGCCGGACCAGCTTCTTTGCGAGCTCATCCAGAGAAAAATTCTGCTTCTTCTCCAGAAGCAGGACGCTGCTTTTCAGAACGGGCAGCGGAACCTGCGGCGTCATAAGCGCGGCAAAGGTCGTCACCACCGTAGTGGGACGTCCCTCCATCAGTCTCCGGAGACACCGGATTCTCTCTTTTTCCAGTTCCCGGCCGCGAAGATCCGCCTGATAGAAAATCAGATCCTTTGCCGGAAAAATCACCGCATTCCGGTCATAGAACAGATATTCATCCCGAATCTCCCGCACTCTTTTGTCCGAGTAGGTGACCAGCAGGCGGAATCTCGCAAACGGAGCCAGAGATGGTTCCTTCGAAAGTGAGTCCGCCAGATGCAGTTTCTGGGAGGCCACGCAGCCGTCCGCCAGCGCTTTCGCTCCCGGCTGTGCCAATGCCTCCAGGAGCTTTTGATATTCAGGTGCCTCATGAAGAGGTTCTGTCAGTGTTCTCATGTGATCGTCCTTACCTTGCAGCCTGGCGATGCAAAATTGCAGTTTTCCGAATCAATATCAGTTGTAGTGGTTCATCGCCTTCTGGATTCCTTCCTCCAGAATATCCTGAATGGCCTTGACGGCCCTTTCCTTCGCCTCGTCGATCTTCTCCTTGTCCTCGCCCTTCGGATGTCCGAGTACATGATCCGCGAGATTATACTGCGGGTTCGGCTTTGCTCCGACTCCGATGCGGACACGCATGAAATTGCCGTCTCCCACATGCTGCATGATGTTCTTCAGGCCATTGTGTCCTCCCGCACTTCCCTTCTGGCGAAGGCGCAGATGCCCCGGCTCCAGATCAATGTCATCCGAGATCACAATCAGATGCGTGGCGGGATCAATTTTGTAATAATCCAGGCCTTCCCGGACCGCCTCACCGGACAGGTTCATATATGTCATCGGCTTCATGACAACGACCTTCGCATCTCCGATTCTGCCCTTCCCGACCAGAGATTTTTTGAACCTCGTCGGTCCGTCAATGTGAAACTCATCAATCAGAAGGTCCGCCACCTCAAAGCCGACATTGTGGCGGCTTCCGTCATATTCTTTTCCCGGGTTCCCCAGGCCTACAATCAGATACCAGTTTGAATCCATTTTTCTACCCCACTGAGGCAAAATCCGCGACACCAGAGAGAATTTCGCGAAGGCGAATTCTCTCTGTATGCAGAGTGCCGCCCGATGGCACTCTAAGCAGGAGAAGATGTCATCAGACATCTTCGAGTGCAGCGGTTTTGCCGAATATTTCTTCCCTGCCTCTTACAAACCACGGTGCGGATGCAGTATACCACAAAAAGTCTGCTGCAGGCTCTTTCTCCCCTCCACAGACAGACAGGGCAGCAGAAGAAAAGCCTCTGCTCTTCCTCTGCTGCCCTCGTTTTTCTCTTCTGCAGGAACACTGTCTCCTGTTCCCGGAATCTTTGCTGTCACGGCTCCGTCTGCGGGAACTGACGCCCCGTCTTTCCCGACATCCCGGTTTTTCCTGATCTATTCTCCGGTTTCCCCTTCCTCCAGGCACTCATGATATTTCCGGAGGATGGCCTCTTCTACCAGTGCTCTTGTCTCTGCGTTGATCGGATGTGCAATATCGCGATATTCACCGTCCGATGCCTTCTTGCTCGGCATCGCAATGAACAATCCCTTCTCGCCTTCAATTACTTTAATGTCATGTACCACAAATTCGTTGTCAAGTGTAATTGAAACAACAGCCTTCATTTTCCCGGACTGGGCAATTCTGCGTACTCTAACATCTGTAATTCTCATCACAATCCCTCTATATTCGATAGCGCTCGCCTTTTTCCTCTATAACAATCCGGATCCCATCCTCTCCTTTATAATAAGAATTTGCCTGAATTGTGCTGTCAGATTCCACGATGCAGTTCTCGATGTAAGCATTATCCCCGATGTATACGTCATTCAATATCAGCGAATTCCTGATTACGCAGTTATTTCCGACATATACCTGCTGGAACAGAACGGAGTTCTCAATGGTTCCGTTCACGATGCAGCCGCTGGACAGAAGGCTGTTATGAACGGCGCCTCCCACGTTGAACTTCGCCGGAGGAAGATCCGCAACCTTGGAGTGAATTCCCGGATACTGCTTGAAGAAATAGTCCCGCACCTCCGGCTTCAGGAAATCCATGTTCATCCGGAAGTAATCTTCCACAGAAGCGATGTTGCTCCAGTACTGGTCCATCTTATAGCCGTAAATCCGCTTGATATCCTTATAGCGGATCAGGATATCCTGCACGATATCAAAGCGTCCCTCTTCCTCGCTTCTCTCCAGAAGCTCGATCAGGGCACGCCTGCGGATGACATAGATGCCGCAGGAAATCGTGTTGGACTTCGCGACGATCGGTTTCTCCACAAACTCGGTGATTCTGCCGTCCGCATCCATGGTAACCGTGCCGTAACGCTCCACATTGAAGTCCGCCGGCATTTCCTTGCAGACCACCGTAATATCCGCGCGTTTGTTCACGTGGTATTCCAGGACCTCGTTGTAGTCCATCTTGTAGACGCAGTCGCCGGAGGCGATCACCACGTAGGGCTCATGCGAATTCTTCAAGAAGCTGATGTTCTGCGCAATGGCGTCCGCCGTTCCGCGGTACCAGTTTCCGTTCTCACTGGTAAAGGAAGGAGTGAACAGGAACATGCCTCCCTGTTTTCTTCCGAAATCCCACCACTTGGAGGAGCTCAGATGCTCATTCAGGCTTCTCGAGTTGTACTGGGTAAGCACCGCCACTTTCTGTACCCTCGAATATTCCATATTCGTCAGAGCAAAATCAATGCTGCGGAAGCTCCCCGCCACCGGCATCGCACAGACTGCCCGTTTTCTCGACAGCTCCTTCATCCGATTGGATCTGCCGCCTGCCAGAATAATTCCGATTGCTCTCATACCGCGCCTCCCTCCTTGTTCAGAGTTCGGCCGCTCTCAAGCCTGCCGTCCGGATAATCCTCTGCCCTGGTAATGCCGTTGACCATCGCGTTCTTCCCAATGGAGACGCCTGCCGGAATCTCCGCGTCCTCGGCAATCACCGTCAGTCCGTCCCGGTAAATGCCGGGATCCGTCTCATTCGGAACCTCTTCGCCTTCGCCAATCACAACATTTTCCGAAATATGCGCTCTCTCCGCCACGATTGCCTTCTCCAGACAGCATCCAGCATCAATCCTCGCGCCATTCATAATGATGGAATTGTGCACCCGGGCACCTTCTCCGATCACAACATCGCTGCCGATCACGGACTGATCCACTGCTCCGTAAATCTCGCTCCCGTCTCCCACAATGGAGCGCGAAATACTGCTGTTCGGCCCATAGTACTGCGGAGGAAGTGATTCCACATTGGTATAGATCTTCCAGTATTCCTCATACAGATTGAATTCCGGAACGATATCAATCAGCTGCATGTTGGCCTCCCAGTAGGAGGTCAGCGTTCCGACATCCTTCCAGTAGCCGTTGAATTCATAAGCAAACAGACGCTCGCCCTGATCGTGGCAGTAAGGAATGATGTGCTTGCCGAAATCAAGACCGGGAGTGTCCTTGTTGGTCTCCAGCGCTTCCTTGAATGCCTTCCAGGAGAAAATATAGATTCCCATCGACGCCAGATTGCTGCGAGGGTGCTCCGGCTTCTCCTCAAAATCCGTAATCTGCTTCTTGTCATCCGTGATCATGATGCCGAAGCGCTTCGCCTCTTCCATCGGAACCGGCATCACGGCGATGGTGACATCCGCGTGATTTTCCTTGTGGAAGTCCAGCATGGACTCATAATCCATCTTATAAATATGGTCACCGGAAAGAATCAGAACATAATCCGGATGGTAATTCTCCATGTAGCTCATGTTCTGATAAATGGCATTCGCAGTTCCCGTGTACCACTCCGTCCCCGCAATCTTCTCATAAGGAGGGAGCACCGACACACCGCCCGCCAGCTTGTCCAGATCCCACGGAATTCCGATTCCGATATGAGTATTCAGTTTCAGCGGCATATACTGGGTCAGGACACCAACGGTATCAATTCCCGAATTGATGCAGTTACTCAGCGGGAAATCTATGATACGGTATTTCCCTCCGAATGGAACTGCTGGCTTCGCCATCTTGGATGTCAGAATTCCAAGGCGGCTGCCGCGGCCTCCGGCCAGCAGCATCGCTATCATTTCCTTTTTGATCACTTCGATCACCTCAGCACCGATTTTATTTGCTGCGGCAAAAGGTAAAACCTTTCAACTTTTGCCTTAAGCTTTTTTAGTATAGCACACCATCGTTTAAATCAAAAGGAATGGCAGCGCTTTTCTTGTGCTTTATATCCAATTTCTTTTTATGTTTTTCTTCTTTTTTGTAAATTTTTCAGCGTACCGTGCATTTTGCCACTTCCATGCCTGATCATTCTCACAAATTCGGCAGAAACCCGTTCCGGTTCTCTTCCGTCATCCTGCCACCCGTCCTGCTCCGAACGGTCATCCTTCCGCTAGTGTAAAGTTTTTGTAGGAAAGTAAAAACAAGAAAAGAGGTCCCAAACGTG
>CAVKEB010000012.1:0-62563 GCA_963655255.1 bacterium | reverse complement strand
CGAATGCGGCAGCCGGTGCGTCAGCACCGATGCTGCAGTTTGAAAGTGACATATTAATGTCACTTTCAAACTTTATCTCCAGAGAACCATGCCCAGAACGGCGGAGAATACGATCATGAGAATCGGGGACGGTGCGGTTTTTCGTATTTTTTGGAATAGGACATGTGTTCCGATGAGAATTGCGAACACGAGAAGAGCCTTCCAGTCCGGCGTGACGGCGTCGCCGAGGGAGGAGAAGCCGAAGAGGTTCGAGAGCGCCATGGTAAGGGCGGTCGCCAGAATCATGGCAACCACGCAGGGACGGACTCCGGAGAGAAAGGCGCAGACGGCGGGGTATTTCATCAGATTCTTCAGAACGGATGCAATCAGGAGAATGATGAAAAAGGACGGAAGGACAACGCCCAGCGTGGCAAGAAGAGACCCGGGAATTCCGCCCTGCGAGGAACCGATGAAGGTTGCCATATTGACGGCGAGGGGGCCGGGCGTTGATTCGGAGACAGCGATGAAGTTCAGGAATTCGTCTTCGGTTAGCCAGCCATTCTTCAGAACGGTTTCACGGACGAGTGAGATCATGCCGTAGCCGCCCCCGAAGGAGAGGCAGCCGATCATGAGAAAATTCAGAAAAAGCTTCCAGTAAATCATGGGATTCCCTTCTTGTACCTCCGGTTCGGACGGATTTTAAAACGCAGTGTTTGTCCGGCGGATGGATGAATGCGGCGGCATCGGTGTGGCGGACCGGTGGCTTCGGAATACAGGACAGATGGAACCTACTTGCGGACCGTCGATGAATGATCTGTTGAATGCCGGGCTGTCTTCTGCACCTGGGACACGGCGAGTCCCGCCGCGCCGCTGAAGAGAATGAGGAACACCGAAGAGAAGCTTACCGCGGTGACGGAACAGAGGATCATCACGGTGAGAACCGCACACAGGATCAGCACAGAGAAGCCGTTTTTTTCTATGCTGCGGAGCATTTTCAGCCCGGCGGACAGGATGAGGTATACGACACACACCTGAATCCCGCGGAAGGCACTGGCGACAAAGGAGAGCGCGAGAAACCGGTCGAAGAACAGCGAGATGCAGTAGATGATGACAAAGGAAGGAATGCAGACGGCAACGGTCGAGGCCGCCGCACCGGCAAAACCGGCGAGACGGTAGCCGACAAAGGTGGCGCTGTTGATGGCCATGGGGCCCGGTGTGGATTCCGCGACGGCGATCATGTCGAGGAACTCGTCCCGCGTGAGCCACTTCCTTTTCTCAATGAATTCGCGCTCGAGAAGAGCGATCATGGCGTAGCCGCCGCCGAAGGTGAAGGCACCGATTTTCAGGAAGGTGCAAAACAGCATTTTTTTATCAGGCATGTCGGACGCGCTCTCTTTTGATGATTCCAATTTTTTACGACCCTTTTTGAAAACTTAAACAATTGAGTGGAACAGATCTTCGGACGGACTGTCAGGTGATCGGTACCCTCCCAAAACATAGATCAGGAAAATTGTATCATATTTTACCGATTGAGAATTCGTGCAACAGGTTGTTGCACAAATTCTGGGGTCACGCAATATTGCCATTCTGGAAAAGGTTAAAGATCCGGAATCACTGGTATGGTATATACTTGGAACAGGTTTGTTTTGACGCGTCCTGGAAAGGACTATGACAATGAAGATGAGGCCTATGAGGACTGGGAGGATGAGTATGGGGAGGAGGACTGAGAGCCTCACGGTGCCAGGAGCGAACGGACAATCAATCGAAGCATTACAATTGACTATTTTTTAACAATTACCTATAATCATGATGGCAGAAATTCTGCTTTATGGTCAAAGGAGATTGATGGAAATTGGAAAGCAAGGAGATTTCACAGGCGGTCATCGGCCGTCTGCCTCGCTATTATCGGTATCTGGGCGATTTGAAGGAACAGGGCGTGGAGCGGATTTCATCGCAGGAGCTGTCCACGCTGATGCATGTGACGGCTTCGCAGATCCGCCAGGATTTTAACCATTTTGGCGGCTTCGGTCAGCAGGGATACGGCTATAACACGCAGTATCTCTATGATGAGATCGGAAAGATTCTCGGACTGGACCGGACCCACAATATGATTCTGATCGGTGCCGGGAATCTTGGTTCGGCGCTGGTGAATTACATGAATTACCGCAACCGCGGGTTTTATTTCAAGGCGGCGTTCGACCGCAATGAACAGCTGATCGGCAGGAAGATCGGAAGTGTTGAGGTTCACGGAATGGATGAGCTGGAGACGTTCATTCGCAACAATGCGATTGAGATTGTGGTTCTCACGATTCCGAAGCAGGAGGCGGTCCGCATTGCGGAGAAGCTCTCCAAGTGCCCGATCCGGGCGATCTGGAACTTCGCGCACACGGATCTTCATGTTCCGCCGACGATTCAGGTGGAGAATGTTCATTTGTCCGATTCGCTGATGCGGCTTTCCTACAACATCAAGCGGCATGAGACGGAGAAGAGCAAAGTTTGACAGTGACATTGATATGTCACTGTCAAACAGCAGCATCGGTGCTGACGCACCGGCTGCCACATTCGGCAAAACCGCCTTCGCGGATTTTGCCTCAGTGAGGTATAAGTTTGAAAGTGGCATTGATATGTCTCTTTCAAACTGCAGCATCGGTGCTGTCGCACCGGCTGCCACGGTGAGGGATAGGAATAAGACGCGCGGACCGACTGGAAAACCGAATGATCGGGACAGATGAAAACGGATGACCGCAGAAGCTGCGGTTTTATGATGGAAAGAGGCCTCCCGGAAGGGAGGCCTCTTTCCAAAAAGAACGAAAACCAAGGCCCGGGAGAACGAAAACACAAACCGAGAGGCTTGTCCAAAAGGCAGGGAATCAAAACGCATGGGATTGCCGGAAGTGCAGGAAATCCGGCTTTTCGGCAGACATTCGTAAAAGGAAGCAGAGGAGCAGTATGGAGTATTTGCTGACAGCAGAAGAGATGGCTCTGGCGGACCGGAACACCAGTGAGAAGATCGGAATTCCGTCCATTGTTCTGATGGAGCGGGCAGCACTTGCCGTGGCAGAGGCGGTCCGTGCGGATTTCCCGCTGACGGCTCCGGAGGCGGTCCGCGTTGCCGTCATCGCAGGAAAGGGAAACAACGGTGCGGACGCAGTCGCGGCGGGGCGGATCCTGCTGGATTTCGGCTATGATGTCGAGTTTTTTGCGACAGGAATTGCGGCCGATTCCGAAGCGCTGCAGGGAAGGGAATATCCGGATACGCCAGCTTCCAGGGCTTCCGGCTGTGGCCCGGAGACCGGGAAGAGACAGGACAGGGAGAAAACCGAGGTGCTTTCTTCCATGGAAATCCAGTGCCGGATTCTGAAAGCTTACGGAAAGAGGATGCAGCCTCTCTGGGAAAGGGGATATTCCGGAGGGCAGAACGGGACGCCGCAGGTACCGGGAGGAGCTTCTCCGGCACGGGTGCAGAGCGGCGAATCCGCAAAGGCAGCGAAAGAAAGATGTCTTCCAGAGGAATTCCGCCCGGATGTCGTCATCGACGGGCTCTTCGGGACCGGGCTCTCGCGGGAAGTGACGGGAGAAGCGGCCGCGGCGATCGGTGTCATCCGGGATCTCCGCACCTATGGAGCCCGGGTTTACGCGGTGGACATTCCGTCCGGAATTTCCGCCTCGACGGGAGAGGTTCTGGGAACCGCGGTGCAGGCCGATGTGACGGTTACGTTTTCCTTCTATAAAAGAGGGCATTTCCTGTATCCCGGCTGTGAGTTCTGCGGAAGAATCGTGAGAAGGGAAATCGGAATTACAAAGAGGTCGTTTACAAAAGGCATGCCCACAGGAGACGTTGATGGGATAGACGGGGAGGTCTCTGCGGATTCTCTTCCGGAGGTATTCACGTACCTGAACGAGGATCCGATGTCCCTTCTTCCGAAGAGAAGGTCCGACGGCAACAAGGGAACGTTCGGGAAAATCCTTGTGATCGCGGGTTCCCACGGCGTGTCCGGCGCCTGCACGATGTGCGCGGGGGCGGCTCTTCGGACGGGAGCCGGGATGGTGCGGGTGTTCACGCATGAGGACAACCGCGTGATTCTGCAGGAGACGCTTCCGGAAGCCATGTGCAGCACCTATCCGTCCGCACCGGAAGGAGGGCTCGGAGCCGCGGAGAAAGACTCCGTGCGGGAAGAGCTTTTGTCCTGCCTGAAGTGGGCGGATGTTGCGGCGATCGGCCCCGGAATGGGGAAATCGGAAGGCTGCCGGGAGCTTCTTCGGTTTGTCCTGCAGCATGCGGCAGAGAATCTTCGCGGGCTCGTCATTGACGCGGATGCCATCCGCCTCCTTGCGGAGGGGGATGGCCTGTACGAAGAGCTCCGGGAGGCAGGAGAAAAGATTCCGGTCATCCTGACACCGCATCCTGCGGAGTGCGCGGCGCTGTTCCACAAGAGCGTTGCGGAGGTTCAGAGGAACCGCTTCACCTGGCTTCGCCTGTTCGCAGAGCGTTTTTCCTGCACGGTCATCGGAAAGGACGCAAGAACCCTGGTTTCCTCTGCAGGGCACCGCGTGCAGTACCTGAACACCTCCGGGAACGACGGCCTTGCAACGGCGGGATCGGGCGACGTGCTGACCGGAATCACGGCGGCCTGCCTTGCATCGGGCATGGAGGCCTTTCCTGCGGCTGCGGCTGCCGCATACCTTCATGGACGCCTTGCGGATGCGCTTGCGAAGGAGGAAAGCCCGCGGTCCATCCTTGCGACGGATCTGATCCGGAAGCTGCGGGAGATGTGAATTTGCGCAATGCAATGGTTGTATGCTAAAATTTATGTTTGTTCGGCATCTGCCGATTCGGAAACGAAGGAGAGGTGAATCCTTTTTATGGTAGAACTGTCGGCGGCCTGTCTGACCCTGATTCTGGCAGTACTGCTGATTCTCGATGCAATTGTATATGGTTTCGGTGCGGCAGTCCGGGCGATTCGTCCGCAGACGGAGGAAGAGGAGTCCCAGGAGAACGCGGAACAGGGAGCTTCCTCCGAGAGAGAGCAGAAGATCCGCGCGCGAAGGCGCAGGATTCTGGACGCGGTTCTGAAGAACCAGGCGGACTACGTGGACACGGTCCAGCTGGTGACGGCCTGCGTCAACATGATTGTCGGCGCGGTTTACGGACTCGCGATGTCGCGGCTTCTCCGGAGCCGTCTGGAGACGCTGCTTCCGGAAGGACTGCAGGGAGGCTGGATTCAGATTCTGTCTCTTATTCTGGCATGGCTGATTGTCCTGTATGTGATTCTGGTGGTCGGCGTGCAGATTCCGAAGCGTCTTGGGAGCGCCTGCCCGGAGAAATGGGTGCTGCGCGGCGGCAGTGTGTTTCATGTGCTGATGATCGCGGCACTTCCCCTGACGCGCCTTGTCAGCGTCTCCGCCAAGGGAATTCTGTTTCTGCTTGGAATCCGCGGCAATCCTCTGCAGGGCGATGTGACGGAGGAAGAAATCCGCTCCATGCTCAATGAGGGTCATGAGCAGGGCGTGATTGACCAGTCGGAAGCGGAGATGATTACGAACATCTTCGAGTTCTCGGACAAGGAAGCGGCGGACATCATGACGCACCGCAATGACATCATCGCGCTGGAAGATGAAATGAAGCTCTCGGATGCGATGACCTTCATGCTGCAGCAGCACAATTCGCGTTTCCCTGTTTACCGCGAGAACATTGATAACATCATCGGCATCATGAATTTCCGCGATGCCGTGCGCTACCGGGAGGAGCATCCGGCAGAGGAGGGGAAACGTCTCCGCGACTGTGACGGGCTTCTGCGCGAGGTGGATTTCGTTCCGGAGACCAAGGACATCGACGATCTGTTCCGCCAGATGCAGAAGAAAAAGACCCAGATGGTCATCGTCATTGATGAGTACGGGCAGACCTCCGGTCTGATCGCCATGGAGGATATCCTGGAGGAGATCGTCGGCAACATCATGGACGAGTATGATGTGGATGAGAATCACATCACGCCGACAGCCAACAAGAACGAGTTCATCATCGACGGCAGAACGCCGCTGGAGGACCTGACGAAGCGGTTCGGAATTGAATTCGACGATGACCGGTATGAAACCGTCAACGGTTTTCTGATGTCGCAGATGGACAAGGTGCCGGAGGCAAACGAGCATTTCACCACGGATTACGGAGGGTACCGTTTTCACGTGCTGTCGGTGGAGGACCGGCAGGTGCAGAGAGTTGCGTTGACCAGAATAACCTCTTAGAAAACGGCGGTCGGCGTCAGCCGGAACGGGACGCTTTTCAAGCAGATACAACGCCTCGGCATATCCCGTATTTCCTTGCGGAAATCTGCGGGATTGTCGGCCGGAGGGGCGGATGCCAGAAGATATCCGATGGTATCTTCGCCTCACGATTCTGGCCGCCTGCGGAACAGTTATAAACAGATACAAAACAGATAATAAAGGAGAAAAACAATGTCAGGACATTCCAAATTCGCAAACATCAAGCATAAGAAGGAAGCAAACGACGCGGCAAAGGGAAAGGTTTTCACCATCATCGGCCGTGAGATCGCCGTTGCCGTCAAGGAAGGCGGCCCGGATCCGAACAACAACTTCAAGCTGGCCCAGGTTGTTGCCAAGGCGAAGGCAGCCAACATGCCCAACGATACCATCGAGCGCGGCATCAAGAAGGCAGCCGGAGACGTGGACAATGTCAACTATCAGCAGAACACCTACGAGGGCTACGGCCCGGGCGGGGTTGCCATCATTGTGGAGACCCTGACGGACAACGTAAACCGTACGGCTTCCGATGTCCGTTCCGCATTTTCCAAGGGAAACGGCTCCATGGGCACCAAGGGAAGCGTCTCCTTCATGTTCGACCAGAAGGGCCAGATCGTGGTGGACCGCGAGGAGTATGACGGCTCTGCCGATGATCTGATGATGGTTGTTCTGGATGCCGGTGCCGAGGACATTCAGGAGGATGAGGATTCTCTTGTCATTCTGACGGCTCCGGAGGATTTCGACGCGGTTTCCAAGGCGGTTGCGGATGCAGGTATCCCGACTCTCAGCGCCGAGATCACGATGATCCCCCAGAACTATGTGACCGTGTCAGATCCCGATGCCGTCAAGGGCCTGAACATCATCCTGAGTAAGCTGGATGAGAGTGATGATGTCCAGAACGTCTATCACAACTGGGAGAATCAGGACAGTGATGACTGAGGACAATAAGATTCACAACCCGCTTCCGGACCCAGTGAAGGGCCGGAGGCAGGAGCTGGAATTTCCCATTCAGGATGTAGAAGAGGGAGAATGGGACAAACTTGCGGAAAAAGCGGACTTTCCGGATCCGGAGGATCTGAAGGACGCAAGAGAAGATGATTTTGATGTGCGGATCTCAGAGGAAGATGATTTCGACCTCTGAGATCCTTGGCGCATCCGGCGAATTGCCGGATTTGCAGTAATGATTCGGCGTCTTCGAACGGCAGCGTTCGGGGATTTCCGCAGGGAAATTCAGGGTGCGCGGAATCGTTACGGGTTGTACGGGATTCATGGCAGCAAACACAGGGAAAAGAACAACTTCATCGGGAACAGGAAGAAGGAGCAGCGGGAGCCGGGCATCGGCAGGAAGCCGGGGAACATCGAGGGCTGCGTCGTCCAGAAGCACGGCAGGAAGAACTTCCAGTTCTTCCACGCGCACTTCTGCCTCCAGAGCTTCTTCGGGAAGAGGGAGGAGTGCGTCCTACGGAAGATCTTCGGGACGTGCGTCTTCGGGTACCCGCAGAGGAGGCCGCGGCAGGAAAAACCAGCCCTCCGTGGTACAGCGCGATGTGACACTGATCGCGCTTTTTGCGCTGATGATTTTTCTGTTTCTGTGCAATTTCATGAACCTCGGCATTGTGGGAAGCTTTTTCTCCAATCTGATGTTCGGCCTGACCGGCGTGATGGCGTACCTGCTTCCGGTACTGGTGTTCGGTCTGTACCTGTACTATGTGCTGATGAGCCAGCGCGATGACAAGATCACGGCCAGAATTCTGGCGATCCTGGGCTTGTTCCTCATCATCTGCATTTTTGCGGAGCTGATCGGAACGGATCTGTCCGCGCAGACGGGATACGATCCGGCCGGAATCTATACGAGAAGCGCTGAGGGACGCACCGGTGGCGGCATCCTGGGTGGGACCCTTGCCTTTGTGCTGTATCGGCTTCTCAAGACGTTCGGAACTATTCTGGTTCTTCTGGTTGCTGCGGTGGGCTGCGCCTATGTCCTCGCCCAGCGCTCCATTCTGGAGCTTGCGAGGGACAAGGCGATGGATGCAAGACTTCACCGCCTGGAGCGGATGGAAGAGGAAGACCGCTACCGGGAGGAGCATCCGGAGGAATTCGAGGAAGCCGAAGATCCGGAATACGAAGAGGAGCCGCAGCGTTCCCATTATGACGAGAGCCGCGAGCGGTACCAGGATCTTCAGGAAAGACGCCGCGAGCGCATTCTTCGTGAGAGGGAGGAAGCACGGCGAAGAGAAGAGCTTGCAAGGCAGCGTGAGCGGGAACGCGGTCGGAGTGCGGGTGCGTCTCCAGAAGCCAATATGTGGAATACGGACCTGTCGGAGGATGAGGCCTTTGCCGTAGAGCAGGAAATGCCGGAGACTCCGGTCGGGGAAACGGGAGCGGGGAGCTTTGCTGCCGCCGCTGCCGGGATGGAGTCAAAAGGCGCGGCAGCGGCTGCTGCGCCGCAGGCGGATCTTCTGAGTGAGAGTTCCTCTCCGGAATCCGGAGAAGCCGGGAAACCGGTGGAGACGCCGTCTCCGGTGCCGGCAGAACCGGCGGGGACGGAAGAGGACGAGGCCTTTGCGGAGCAGCGCCTTCGCGAGGAAGAGAAAAAGGCAAGACGTGATTCCGAAGAGCTTCATGAGATCCGCCCGGAGGACTATCTGGACGAGGATCTTCTGCGGCCCGCAGAGGCGGACACGCTTCCGGTGCATGATCCCAGGCAGGAGGAGACGCAGGGAGAGGCGGATTCTGCGGGAGAGATCCTGCGGGCCACGATCTACCGCGACGGAGAGGATCCAGATGCGGGAATGGATGCAGTGGTTTCCGGTCTCTCCGGGAGACCTTCGGGAGACTCTTCAGTGGAATCTGAAGAGTCCGGCAGGACTCCCGGAACGGTGCAGACGGAAAATTTCTCCGGTGCTGGCAGTGCGGAGAGAGACGATTCTCTGCACGAACTGACTGCCGGAAATGCCGCGGCGGAAACGAAAACAGAAACGAAAATACCGGAAGAATACGAAGAGGTACCACAGATCCGGGTGATCCGGAAGGATCCGGAACCCGGACAGGCGAAGAGTCCGGACACCGTGCGGCCGATGGAAGGAACCGGTGCAGAGCAGGAACAGGTGTCTTCACCTGCAGATGGTCCGGACATGACCTCTGGCAGGGCGGAGGAAACGCAGCAGGAAGATTCTTCCATGCAGGATGTGCCGGTGCATACAGAGCGGGAGAATACTCCTTCGGAGCTGAACGCGGCACAGGAGGCGGGAGAACAGGCACAGGCGCCCTCCCCGGAGAAGCGGGAGGAGAAAATCGCAGCCGCTCCGGCGCCTTCGGCAGTCCGGAAGAGGGAATATCAGTTCCCGCCGATTTCCCTGCTTCATCCGGGTGCAGGCTCGCGGGCGGATTCGGACGACGAGCTCCGGAGCACCGCGCAGACACTGCAGACGACGCTCCGCAATTTCGGCGTGAACATCACGATCACGGATATCTCGCAGGGTCCCTCGGTCACCCGCTATGAGATGCTCCCGGAGATGGGCGTCAAGGTGAGCAAGATTGTCTCGCTCGCGGACGACATCAAGCTGGCGCTGGCGGCGACGGATATCCGCATTGAGGCGCCGATTCCCGGAAAATCCGCCATCGGCATCGAGGTGCCGAACAAGGAGGCACAGCCGGTCGCTCTGCGTGACATCGTGGACACGGAGGAATTCCGGAACCAGAAATCGAAGCTCGCCTTCGCGGTCGGAAAGGACATCGCGGGCAAGCCGGTCTACGGTGATATTGCGAAGATGCCGCATGTTCTGATCGCCGGAGCGACGGGATCCGGAAAGTCGGTCTGCATCAATACCATCATCATGAGCATACTGTTCCATGCCAGACCGGAAGAGGTGAAGCTGATCATGATTGATCCGAAGGTCGTGGAGCTGTCGGTCTACAACAGCATTCCGCATCTTCTGATCCCGGTGGTCACGAATCCGCAGAAGGCGGCAGCGGCGCTGAACTGGGGCGTTGCCGAGATGGAGGCGAGATACCGCGCCTTTGCGGATGCGAGGGTGCGCGACATCAAGGGCTACAACGCGCTGGTGAAGCAGCATCAGCAAAGCGGCGCGGATTCAGAGAAGGAAGCCGTGATGCACTTTATGCCGCAGATCGTCATCATCGTGGATGAGCTTGCGGATCTCATGATGGTTGCCAAGAACGACGTCGAAACGGCGATCTGCCGCCTGGCGCAGCTGGCGCGGGCCGCGGGCATTCATCTGATCATCGCAACGCAGCGGCCTTCCGTGGACGTCATCACGGGCCTGATCAAGGCGAATATGCCGAGCCGCATTGCGTTCCGCGTTTCATCCGGTGTGGATTCCCGGACGATTCTGGATATGAACGGCGCGGAGAAGCTTCTCGGAAAGGGCGATATGCTGTTTTTCCCGCAGGGGCTTCCGAAGCCGAACCGGGTGCAGGGATGCTTTGTCTCGGATGACGAGGTGACGGATGTCGTCAATTTCCTTGCGGAGAACAATCCGGCATCCGAGGAGGAGACGGCGCAGCACCAGCGGGAAATCGATGCGATGGAGGCCGGTGCCGCAGGCGCGGCGGGAGGAATTTCCGGTGCGGACGCGGCGGCTTCACAGGAGTCGGACGTGGACGAACTGTTCGGCAGCGCCGGGGCATTCATCATCGAGAAGAACAACGCTTCGATCGGACTTTTGCAGAGAAGATACCGCATCGGCTTCAACCGGGCGGCGAGAATCATGGACCAGCTCTGTGACGCCGGCGTAGTCGGTGACTCGGAGGGAACAAAATCCAGGGCTATTTTGATGACGCCGGAGCAGTTCGAAGATTACTGCAGAGAGAACGGATACGCCATCGGCGACCGCATCTAGGAGACGGAGGTTTCTATGTCGGCACAGATCATTAACGGAAAAGAGATCGCAGCGGCGATCCGGGCAGAAATCAAAGAGAAGGTTGCCGCCTTGAAGGAGCAGGGCACCGAGGTGACGCTGGCGGTTGTCCTGGTCGGGGAGAATCCGGCGAGCCGGGTCTATGTCCGCAACAAACTCCGTGCTTGCACGGAGTGCGGCATCATCAACCGGGAAATTCTGCTCCCGGAGACAGCCACGGAGGAAGAGCTTCTGCAGAAGGTGGATGAGCTGAATGAGGATCCGAAGGTAAATGGAATTCTGGTGCAGCTCCCCCTTCCTTCCCATATGAATGAGAACCGGGTGATCCGGCGGATTGATCCAAAGAAGGACGTGGATGGATTTCATCCGCAGAGCGTGGGGGCTCTTTCCATCGGCCTTCCCGGCTTTGTCTCCTGTACGCCGGCCGGAATCATTCAGATTCTGCACCGGCAGGGCATTCTCTGTGACGGAAAGGAATGCGTGATCGTCGGGCGGAGCAACATCGTCGGAAAGCCCATGGGGATGCTGATGCTTCGTGAGAACGCGACGGTCACGATCGCACACTCCCACACGAAGAATCTGAAAGAGGTCTGCCGCCGCGCGGATATCCTGATCACGGCGATCGGAAAGCCGAAATTCTTTGATCGCGAGTATATTAAGGACGGCGCGGTTGTCATCGACTGCGGCATCAACCGGGATGAGAACGGGAAGCTCTGCGGCGATGTGAATACAGAGGATATTCTCGAAACGGCGGGAGCCGTGACTCCCGTGCCGGGGGGCGTCGGTCCGATGACCATTGCCATGCTGATGTACAACTGCGTGGATGCCATCCGGCTGCAGCGCGGTTGACGGGAAAATTTCCGAAGGTTCCGATGAAGATTCGGGACGTCGAAAGGACAGGAAAGGTGCTCCCTGAAATCCTCTGGATCTGCGGGCAGGAAACTCCCCGGGTGAAGGAACGGATGACAGGAGAAAAGGCAGGATCGGCAATCGGATGAAATGTCCCAAGTGTGGAAAAGAAATCCCGGACGGCGCATTGTTCTGCGAGAACTGCGCGACGGAAATCAAAATTGTTCCGGAATATGAGGCGAAGCTCGAAGAGCAGATCAGCAGCGGAATGGCGGAAGCGGCCAAGGTCATTGCGGAGGAAAAGGGCGAGCCGAAGACCTCTGCGGAAACGGAAGCTTCCGGGGAGAGCTCTCTCCAGAAACAGGATACGGCTGTCTTTGAGGCGGTAACCGGGGAGGCAGCTCCGGGAGAAAACGCACAGCCGGAAGAGACTCAGGAGGACGGAGCCGATTCTGCGGCCGTGGAAGAAACGGTTTCTTCGGAGGAGGCAAGGCAGCAGCACAAGGCGAGAAGGGCACAGCGCCTTGCAAAATATGCGGCCAGAAGACGCTATGTGAAATTCATGATCGTTTTCCTGATCGGAGCCTTCTGCGCGAGTGCGTTTCTTATTTTCTTCTATTCCCGCGATCTGTACCACAGGACGCACACGAAATCCTATTATGTCGGCCGCGCCTATCAGCTCTCCAGCGACGGCAAATATCAGCAGGCCGCGGATGAGATCGACAAGGCCATCGCACTGGGACCCGGGCGAAACGAGGACACCGGGGAGGCGGCGAGCGATGCCGCGCTGTACCTTCGCAAATCGGAATATCTGCAGAAGGCGGGCGAGGAGGGCCTTGCTCTCGGAGCCGCCAGTATGGCGCTGGAAGACGATGCCTCCACGGAGGACGATGTGGTCGCGGCGTACGGACGCATGATTGCCATCTACGCGTCCTACGAGGAATATGATAAAATAGCAGAGTTGTTATCCAAATGCACGAGGCCGCAGGTGGTGGAGAACTACCTGCAGTACGCACTTTTCGATCCGGAGTTTTCAGAAGAAGAGGGAACCTACGAGGACACCCTGACGCTGACCCTGTCGGATCAGGGAGACGGATCCATTTTTTACACGCTGGACGGATCCGTTCCGACGACCTCTTCCATGCTGTATACCGCCCCGATCAAACTGACGGAAGGAACCTATGACGTTTCGGCGGTCTATGTCAACCACTTCAATTTGTCGAGCAAGGTGGTGACGAAGCACTATCAGATAGACAGCACGGTTCCTCTGCCGCCGGAGGTCACGCCGAAATCCGGAACCTACGCGAAGCAGATGGAAATTACCGTCTCGTTTGCGGAAGGAGAGAATGCGGAGAACGCCGAAGGCAAGGGAAAGGACAGAAGTTCCGGGAAGAAGGAGAAGGACAGCAGAAAGGATGTTTCTCCTGGGAAAATCTACTACACCACGAACGGTGAGGATCCGACGGCAGAGGATCAGGAGTATACCGGTCCTGTCAGGATGCCGCAGGGAGATTCCACCTTCAAATTCGCCGTCATCACGGAGGAGGGCGTCAGCTCCGAGGTCGTGGAACGGGACTACAGCTACAAGATCTCTTCGTCCATCGGCTCTTCCGACGGCATCAACTATATCCTGGTGGCGCTGATTCACCGCGGCGAGATTGTGGACACGGCAGGGACCATTCCGAGCGGAACGGCCCGCTACAGCTTCACCTACACGGGACTGCAGCAGATCGCCGGAACGGGAAATTTCCTGATGTATTCGGAGAATCTGACGGATTCGGACGGCAACACCGTATCCACGGGACGGACCTATGCCGTCAACGGCGCAAACGGGACGGTGAACCTGTATTCCGGAGGAACGCTGTATCCGATCGGATGATTCCGGACGGAAGGAAAAGAATTATCGGAAAAAGCGCATTGAAATTACCGGAAAAGAAAAAACGGAAAAACACATTGAATTCGCATGAGAGCATTCCGCAAGGAGCGGGATTTTTTCACGAAGCCGGGGCGGGAAACGGCCGCGGCGGATACAGTAAGATGAAAGGGGATAGAGATTATGTTTGAAATCACAAGAAAAGAGCTTCTGGGACCCAAGGTCTATCTGATGGACATTGTGGCTCCGAGAGTCGCCGAGCGGGCACTTCCCGGTCAGTTTCTGATCGTCCGTGCGGATGAAGAGGGCGAGAGAATCCCCCTGACCGTCTGCGACGACAACAAGGAGAAGGGGACCATTACCATCGTGTTCCAGACCGTCGGCGCAGAGACCATGCGCATGGCACGGCTGGAGGTCGGCGACCGCTTCGCAGATGTGGTGGGACCTCTCGGCAATCCTTCGGACCTTGTGGATGTTCCGCTTGACGAGCTGAAGAAGAAAAAGATCCTCTTCATCGCCGGCGGTGTCGGAACCGCTCCGGTGTACCATCAGCTCAAATGGCTTCATGAGCACGGCGTGGATGCGGACTGCATTCAGGGCGCACGCTCGAAGGACATTCTCATTCTCGAGAAGGAGATGGAGGCAGTCACCGGAAATCTTTATTTTGCAACGGATGACGGCTCCTACGGCATTCACGGCAATGTCTGCGTAGCCCTGCAGCAGCTGTATGACGAGGGAAAGCACTACGATCACTGCGTTGTCATCGGACCGATGATCATGATGAAGTTTGCCTGCCAGCTGACGAAGAAGCTGGGAATTCCGACCATGGTCAGCATGAATACCATCATGGTGGACGGAACCGGAATGTGCGGCGCATGTCGTCTTCTGGTCGGCGGAGAGGTGAAGTTCGCATGTGTGGATGGACCGGAGTTCGACGGCTGGAAGGTGGATTTTGACCAGGCGATGCAGCGCTCCCGCCTGTACAAGACCGAAGAGGGAAGACTTCTTCTGAAGGAGCAGGAAGGCGAGACGCACGAAGGCGGATGCGGACATTGTAAATAAGGCACTCGAACGCGGCTGATGTTGCATTCATCTGTATAAAGTAAAACGAGGTATAATATGTCGATTCAGGTTGATATGATGAAAAAGGTTCCGGTCCGCGAGCAGGATCCGAAGGTCCGGGCAACAAATTTTGAAGAAGTATGTCTTGGCTACAACAAGGAAGAAGCAGAGGCAGAGGCGACGAGATGCCTGAACTGCAAGAATCCGCAGTGCGTGCAGGGATGCCCTGTCTCCATCAACATTCCGGGATTCATTGCCGAGCTGAAAAACGGCAACGTAAAGGGCGCCTATGAGGTCATCAGCGAGTCCTCCGCACTCCCTGCGGTCTGCGGCCGTGTCTGCCCGCAGGAGCGCCAGTGTGAGTCGAAGTGCATCCGCGGCATCAAGGGCGAGGCCGTTTCCATCGGCAAGCTGGAGCGTTACACCGCCGACACCGCAAAGGAGATGGGAATCCGTCCGGAGAACCACAGCACGCCGAACGGCAAGAAGGTTGCGGTCATCGGAGCAGGCCCGTCCGGTCTTACCTGCGCGGGAGATCTTGCAAAGCTCGGCTATGAGGTTCGTATTTTCGAGGCCCTGCACAAGGCGGGCGGCGTTCTGGTCTATGGCATTCCGGAGTTCCGTCTTCCGAAGGAGCGCGTTGTTGCCAAGGAAATCGAGAACGTGGAAGCTCTCGGCGTTACGATCGAGACCGACTGCGTGGTCGGACACTCCACGACGGTGCAGGATCTGATGGACAAGGAAGGATATGACGCGGTCTTCATCGGTTCCGGCGCAGGTCTTCCCCGATTCATGAATATTCCGGGCGAGCAGGCTCTGGGCGTGTTCTCCGCCAATGAGTTCCTGACCCGCTCCAATCTGATGGGAGCATATTCCGAGGATTCCCGCACGCCGATCATGCGCCCGAAGAAGTGCGTGGTTGTCGGAGGCGGAAACGTCGCGATGGACGCGGCGCGCACGGCACGGCGCTTTGGTGCGGAGACGCACATTGTATACCGCCGCGGCGAGGAAGAGCTTCCCGCAAGAAAAGAAGAGGTCGGACATGCGAAGGAAGAGGGAATCGTTTTTGATCTTCTCTGCAATCCGGTCGAGATTCTCGTGGATGAGAACGGCTGGGTGAGAGGATGCCGCTGCATCCGCATGGAGCTGGGCGAGCCGGATGCCTCCGGGAGAAGAAGCCCGGTGGAAATCCCCGGATCGGAATTCGAAATCGAATGCGACGCGGTGATCATGGCGCTCGGAACCTCCCCGAACCCGCTGCTGCACCGCACGACAGAGGGCCTTGACGCAGACAAGAGAGGGCGCCTTATCGTGAAGGAAGGAACGGAGGAGACCACGAAGAAGGGCGTATTCGCGGGCGGCGATGCCGTGACCGGAGCCGCAACCGTCATCCTCGCGATGGGTGCCGGTAAAGAGGCCGCGAAGGAAATCGACGCATATTTGAAATCTGTTTAACGCAGTTTGATTTTAAGAGGATTTACGAAGTGAATCCGGGATGCGGTGTTGAACAGATTTCGGAAAAGCAGGGATGTTGTGCTTTTCATTATTTTGTATAAAGGACGGATATGGCGCAGAGTCAGACGCGGGAACAAGGCAGCACATGGACGGAGGAGCTCCCCTACAGTGCGGACATTCAGAGAGAGATTTTCGGCCAGCGGGACGGGTTCGTGCGCAGGATTGAGGACGAACTGGGGGTGACCGTTCTGTCCCGGAACGGGGGCGTGCAGGTCTCCGGCGGGAAGCAGAATGTCCATCAGGCCGTGCTGACGCTGAATCAGCTGGCCGGCCTTGCAAAGCGCGGAACACCGATTGAGGAGCAGAACGTGAATTATGTGCTCGAAATGAAGAAGGAGGCCGGAGAGAATCCGGACCTTCTTCCGGCACTCGACAGCGATGTCATCTGCCATACGACCTCCGGAAAGCCGATCAAGCCCAAGACCATCGGGCAGGAGAAGTACATCGAGGCCATCCGGAACAATCTGATCATTTTCGCCAACGGACCGGCGGGAACCGGGAAGACCTTTCTTGCCATGGCGATGGCCATCACGGCGTTCCAGAACAAGGAAGTGGAGCGGATCATTCTGACAAGACCCGCCATCGAGGCGGGCGAGAAGCTGGGCTTTCTTCCCGGTGACCTGCAGAGCAAGGTGGATCCGTACCTGCGGCCCCTCTACGACGCCCTGTACCAGATCATGGGTGCGGAGAAATTCCAGACGAACATGGAAAAGGGGCTGATTGAGGTGGCACCGCTCGCGTACATGCGCGGACGGACCTTGGACAATGCGTACATCATTCTGGATGAGGCGCAGAACACGACACCGGAGCAGATGAAAATGTTCCTGACCCGCTTCGGATTCGGCTCGCATGCCGTCATCACCGGAGACGCGACGCAGAAGGACCTCGCGCGGGGAACCGTGTCCGGTCTGGATGTTGCGACGAAGGTTCTCGGGAAGAAGAACATCGAAGGAATTTCGTTCGTCACGCTGGATTCGAGGGATGTGGTCCGCCATCCGGTTGTGCAGAAGATTGTAAAGGCGTATGAGGAATATGAAAAGCATCAGAGTCGTGCTGACCATCAGCGAAGAGAATACCGCAGATCCTGAGCTTTCCTTTGATTTTGACCGGCGGAAGCTGGCGGAGGAGGTCTGCGAGAGGGTTCTGGAGACGGAGCACTGCCCGTATGACGCGGAGGTCTCGCTGACCTACACGGGCGACGAGGAGATCCGCAGCATCAACCGGGATTTCCGGCAGATCGACAGGGTGACGGATGTGCTCTCGTTCCCGAATCTTCCTTTTGAGGGAGCGGCGGGCCCCGGAGACTGGTCTGCGGTCACGGAGGATGAGGCGGACTGTCTGGATCCGGAGAGCGGGAATCTGGTTTTCGGCGACATCGTGCTGAACTTAAACCGCGTGGCGCAGCAGGCACAGGAGTACGGACATTCGAGAAAGCGGGAATTCGCCTTTCTCATTGCGCACAGCATGCTCCACCTGTGCGGGTACGATCACATGACAGAGGCGGATGCCGCGGTCATGTTCGGCAGACAGGAGGCGGTCCTGCAGGACCTTGGCATTACCAGAGAACAGGAGCCGGAAGGCTGAGAGGATGATCATTCGTGGCAGAGAAGAGTCGCGTGAAAAAATATGATACGGATCTCGTATCCTTTATGCTGTTTCTTTTGACCTTTTGCATCATCGCGGTCGTCTTTTCGCTCAAAGACGGCAGCGATGTTATGTTTTATGCGGGATTTCCCATGCTGACCGCGGCGGTCTCCTCGGCATTCTCCTTGATCTGCGTGGAGGAGTTCACGGCGGAGCAGACGGAGAAGCGCATTTCCAGGAAAAAATACGGCGACGCCGTCACACTGTTTTTCTGTGTCATGAAATTCGCGCTTTTCTGTGCGGTGCTGGCCTTTGTTCTGTTTTTTGCCGGTGCGGGAATCCTCGGTGGGAAAATTCTGGGAAACACACTGTTTTCGCCTGTGTTTCAGGTGTTCACGCCGGTCCTTGTCCTGCTGCCGCTTCTCGGAGCCATGAAGGGGTTCCTGCGCGGGATCGGCGCGGGGCGCGCTTCCAGAGGGATCCTCTGGCTGCTGACGGCGCTGTTCTTCGTGTTCGGCATGGTCCTGGGGCTTGTCGGCGCGCACCGGGGGAGCAAGGTCGGCTCGCTTCTTCGGAACGATGACATGGGAGCGGTGTACTGCGCCTGTGGAATCGGCGCGGGATTGGCCGCGGCGGCGGGTGTCTCCCTGATCTTTCTCGGGGTTCTGACCTTTCTTGCCGTGCGGGGACTCCAGCGGAGCTACCGCTACCGGCAGGAGGATCTCTTCTCGGAGGGACGAAGCGAGGACAAAAAAGAGCTGTTCCGCTACTGCACAGCGAGGCTCCTCCCCGGTTTCGGACCTGCTCTGATTCTGCTCCTTGTCGTTCTTGTCGGGTACCGCATGTGGCTGGGCTCACATAACCTTCGCCCGGCGCTGGTCGTCTCCATGTGGGGCGGCTTCATCGGTGTGGGGCTTCCCATCTGCGCGGGGCTCGGCCTTCTGACCGCCATGCCGTTTACGCACCTTATTATGACGACGGTCCGCGCGTACCAACAGGGGAAAAAGAAGCTGATGCGCGTCCGTCTTCTCATGACGCTTCGGCTATCCGCTTATGTCGGAATTCCGGCCTCGGCCTTTTTGTTCGGTGCGGCCAGGGAGGCGGCCGGTATTTTCACCGGATTGACCTTCAAGGCGGAGGAGGCCGCGGTGCTCTCGCTGAAGGCGGGGAGCTTTCTGATTTTCCTGATTCAGACGGTGATTCTGGTGCTCGTTCTGTACTGGCGGTGCGGGGAAAGGCGCGTGGTTCTCGTCTCCGGCGGAGCGGCATTTTTTGCCGGAATCGTGACGCAGGTTCTTCTGAATGCGGCGGGAGTCGGGATCACCGTGAATGTGTGGCCACTGGTGGTCATGGGCGTTGTGTTCCTGTTCGCTCTTTATTTCCTCGGGAGGAACGGCATTCTCGGTGGAATGGACGCCTCGTTTCTTACGGAGGACATCCTGATTGCCGTGTGCGCGGCGGGAGCGGTGATTCCGCTGGAGCTTCTGAATGATTATCTTCTGATGATTCTGCCCGCCGCCATTGCCTTTCTGGTGATGCTCGGCGTGTTCTGGATTCTGTATGTGGTTCTGAGCATTTTCCTTCGCGCGGCGGATCTTCGCAACATTGACCGGATTCCGGGCGGGGCCTGGATCCGAGATCTGGCGGTCCTCCTGGGGGCCGCAGAAGGACAGTAGAAAGGGAAACGCCTTTGAAGAGAAAACTTGTCATCGTCGGTGGCGGCATGGCGGGCCTCTGCGCCGCCATTGCGGCCGCCGGAGAGGAAGCGGGGGCGGAAAGCGCCTGCGGAGAACGTCCGGAGATCCTGGTGCTGGATGCCGGAAAAGAGCCCGGGCGCAAGATCCTCGCGACCGGGAACGGACGCTGCAACCTCACCAATCGGGTGCAGGAGGCGGACTGCTACCGCTGCGGAAACGGAAAGAACGTCATGCCGCTTTATGAGAGCGGCTGGGACAGGGAGATGACGGAGTTCATGGAATCTCTCGGCGTCCTCGTGCACGAGAGAAACGGGTATGTCTATCCGCGGACCGACCAGGCATCAACGGTTCTTCAGGCGCTCCTTCGTCGGGCGGAGCGGTCCGGGATCCGGATTCTTCGCGGATACCGTGCGGGCGGGGTTCGACAGAAGGCGGACGGAGCCTTTACGGTAACAGGCGAGGGCCCGGAGGGAAGCTTTTCCATTCCGGCGGACGCCGTGATTCTTGCCTGCGGCGGCATGGTTTCCAATGTCTACCGGTGTCTTGGGGACGGCTACCGGATCGCGAAGAGTCTCGGGCATTCGGTCAAAGACCCGGTTCCCGCCCTGTGCGCTCTTGTTACGGATGATCCGGATCGGAAACTTGCGGCGGGCGTCCGGACGGCGGCGGGCGTGCAGCTCTTTACGGGGGGCGCTTTGGCAGCGGAGGATGCCGGTGAAATTCAGATGACGGCGGACGGTATCAGCGGGATTCCGGTTTTCCAGGTCTCGCGCTACGCGGCGCGGGCGCTGCGGGATGCGCCGGGAACAGAAATCACCACGGTGCTGGATTTCCTTCCGGAGCTCTCCGAGAGCGCCTGGGAAGAGGAAAAAGCAAGGCGCCTTTCCCGGATGTCGGACCGCGACACGCTGGGAGACGTCTGCCTCGGCCTCGTGCCGGACAAAATCGCGGCGTATCTGATCGCGGGCCTCGGCGAAGTGCGCGAGAGGAAGATCGGCAATCTGAAGGACCGCAGCATCCCGGAAAAGCTCCTTGACCGAATGCGGAACAAGAGGGTCCGAATCACGAAGACGGCGGACTTTGAGAAGGCGCAGGTGACGGCGGGAGGGATCCCGCTAGACGAGATTACGGGCAGCATGGAGTCGCGCCGAGCACCGGGCGTATTTTTTGCCGGAGAGATTCTGGACGTGGACGGAATCTGCGGAGGCTACAACCTGACGTGGGCCATGCACTCGGGGTTTCTTGCGGGGCGCGCGGCGCGCAGACGGATTTCATAAATTTATGGGCCACATTCGGCGAAACCGCTGTACTCGAAGATGCCGGATGACATCTTCTCCTGCTTGGAGTGCTGCCATGCGGCACTCTGTATACAGAGAGAATTCGCCTTCGCGAAATTCTCTCTGATATCGCGGATTTTGCCTCAGCGAGGTATCACAATGATCGAAATCAGCCAGATCAAGCTTCCCTGCGGAAGTGACCGGTCCCTTCTGGAAGGGAAAATCCGGAAAATACTGCGGCTTCCAAAGGAAGAGAGCTTTACATGGAAGCTCTCCCATCACTCTGTGGACGCAAGGAAAAAACCCGTGCTCTTTGATGTCTATTCGGTCCGCGTTCAGCTCTCCTCAAAGAAGAAGGAAGAAAGGCTGGCGGCAAGGCTCGCAAAGGGATCCTCGAATCTCAGGCTGACGGAGGAGACGCCCTATGTGTTTCCCGGGCCTTTAGAGGGTGCTAAGGAGATCCAGGGCCGGCCGGTCGTCATCGGCTTTGGCCCCGCCGGAATTTTCTGTGCGCTGGAGCTTGCCAGAGCAGGATACCGGCCTGTTGTTCTGGAGCGCGGAGAGAAGCTGGAAGAGCGCGTAAGGAGCGTGGAGCACTTTTTCCAAAGCGGCGAGCTGAATCCCGAGTCCAACATCCAGTTCGGCGAGGGCGGCGCCGGAACCTTTTCCGACGGAAAGCTCACCTCCAACGTCAAGGACAAGGAGGGGCGGATCACGGAGGTCCTTCGCTGCTTTCTTGCGGCGGGAGCGCCGGAGGATATTGCATACGAACAGATTCCGCACATCGGAACGGACCGGCTGCGCGGCGTGATCCGGAACCTTCGGGAAGAAATTGAGCGCCTCGGCGGAGAGATCCGTTTTCAAACCTGTGCGGACGGCTTTCTTCTGCAGGACGGCAGAATCTGCGGCGTCCGGATCCGGGGAACCGGCGAAATTCTGAAAACGGAGGCCGTGATTCTGGCTCCCGGCCACAGCGCGCGGGACACCATCCGGATGCTGCATGATCGGAAGGTTCCGATGGAGGCGAAGAATTTCGCCGTGGGCTTTCGGGTCTCCCATCCGCAGGCCCTGATCAACCACGCCCAGTACGGGATTTCGGATCCCGCGGAGCTTGCGCGCCTGCATCTTGCCGCTTCCAGTTACAAGCTGACGGCAAGGGCGGCGGACGGCCACGGCGTGTATTCGTTCTGCATGTGCCCGGGCGGCTTTGTCGTCAATGCGTCGTCGGAGTTAAAACGCCTTGCCGTCAACGGCATGAGCGATTATAAAAGAGATGCGGCAAGAGCCAACAGCGCCATCGTCATGACCGTGGGTCCGGAGGATTTCGGAGGAGACGGCGTTCTGGACGGCCTTGCCTTTCAGGAGAGGCTCGAAGAGAGGGCCTGGAAGCTTGCAGAGGGCCGGGTTCCCGTGCAGCGGTTTTCCTCGTTTGAGGCGGGGAAAAAGGACGAGACGATTCCTTCGTCCGAAGAGCTCTGCATCCGGGGAGCGTCTGCGCCCGGGGCCCTGCACGGGCTTTTGCCGGGGCAGCTCTCGGAGGATTTCGTCGAGGGAATGCACCAGTTCGGCCGGCGGATGGAAGGCTTTGACGGAGAGGAATGCTACGTCATCGGGCTGGAATCGAGAACGAGCTCTCCGGTCCGGATCCTCCGCGGGAAGGACGGCATGTCCGCGGTTCCGGGGCTGTACCCATGCGGCGAGGGAGCCGGGTATGCCGGGGGCATCATGTCGGCAGCCGTGGACGGCATCCGAGCCGCGGAAGCGATTGGAAGAAAATACCTGCCGTTCCGGTAAAAGCGCCGGAATGTGAGAAAAGGAGCGGATTGTGCATTTTTGTCAGCAGCTGTTTGTTCAGAATGAAGTGATGCAGAAGGAAGCGGGGCAGGAAAAGACAGAGAGAATCTCCGGACAGGATTCGGAAGGAACGCAGTCCGGACAGGAGAAGGCACCGGAGGAAACGGACTGCGCCGCAGAGGAAAAGAAAACCCGGCTTCACCAGGAGAATCTCGCCTACCGGAGCGGCCTGAAGAACCGGAAGAGGATCGTGGTCAAGATCGGCTCGTCCTCCCTTCTTCACAAGGAAACCGGGCGTCTGGACTATCACAGGATCGACCATCTGGCGGAGGAGCTCGCGGATCTTAAGAATCAGGGAAAAGAAGTGATTCTGGTTTCCTCCGGCGCGACGGCGGCGGGACGCGAGGCGCTCGGGGAGGACCGCGGAATCCTTGCAAGCGACGCGGGCAGAATGAGCCGCAAGCAGGCCTGCGCCTCCATCGGCCAGGCCAGGCTTATCATGATTTATCAGAAGTTCTTCGAGGAGTACAATCAGCTGACGGGCCAGGTTCTGATGACCAAGACGACGATTGTTAATCCGACGAGCCGTGAGAATCTGGAGGGAACCATCGAAGAGCTCCTGGAGCTCGGCGTCATCCCGATCGTCAATGAGAACGACGTGGTGGCAACGCTCGAGTACAAGCTCGGCGACAACGATTCCCTGTCGGCCATGGTCGCTTCCATTCTGAAGGCGGATCTTCTGATCCTTCTCTCGGATGTCGACGGCCTGTACACGGATGATCCGAGGAGCAATCTTGATGCACGGTTCATCGAGTACGTCCCGGAGCTTACGGAAGAGATCATGAGCATGGGCAAGGAGACAACGGGAAGCGGTGTCGGAACCGGAGGCATGAACACGAAGCTTCATGCGGCCAGAATGGCAACGGCCTCCGGCTGTGATATGCTGATTGTCAATACGAAAAACGGCGTCGGCGTGATCGCGGACGTGGTAAACGGAGAGAATGTGGGAACCCTGTTCTGCGCGAACGAGGATCCTGCCTTTGATCTCATTGAATATGTGGAGGAAACCTACTGATGATTACCAGTCAGATGGAGTTTGACCGGCAGAAGGAAGAGCTGCGGAGCAAGATGAAGGAGGTCCGGGATTCCATTCCGGCAGAAACCCGGGAGGCGGAGAACCAGGCCATCACGAACATCATTCTGAATACAGAGCTGTATGAGAGCGCCGTCTGCATTCTGAGCTATGTGTCGTTCGGCTCCGAGGTGGACACCTCGGGACTGATCCGGCAGGCGATCCGGGACGGGAAGAAGGTCTACGTGCCGAAGGTCCTTCCGCACGGAAAAATGGACTTTTTCCTTTGCGAGGATCCTGCGCTCCTTGTAAGGAACGAGCGCGGCATTCTGGAGCCGGAAGCGGATCCCGCGAAGCTCTTTCCGTACACCACGCACATTTCACTGGATTCGGCGGAGAACTGCATGATTCTGGTTCCGGGGCTTGCGTTTGACGCCAAACTCGGCCGGATCGGCTTCGGAGCGGGATATTACGACCGGTACCTTGCCGGATTCCGCAAGAAAATGGCGATCGGCATGGCGTTTAACGAGCAGATCGTGGACGAGGTGCCGATGGGCCAGGAAGACATTCCGATGGATCTGGTGGTCACGCCGGAGAGAGCGTATTTTTAATCGAATTCTGTTCGAAAACGGAACAGAAAACGATATCGGAAACGGCATCGGTGCTGACGCATTCGCCAAAACCGCTGCACGCAAAGATGCCGGATGACATCTTCTCCTGCTTAGAGTGCCGATTGGCGGCACTCTGTATACAGAGAGAATTCACCTCCGTGAAATTTTCTCTGATATCGTGGATTTTGCCTCAGTGGGGTATCACAATGAGAGAGCTGACACAGCAGAAATACGAGACACTGAAAAGCATTCTGAGGGAAATGGAGAGCGTCGCCGTCGCCTTTTCCGGAGGCGTGGATTCCACTCTGCTCCTGACCGTGGCGCATGACGTTCTGGGAGAGAAAGCGGCGGCCTTTACCGCGGCCTCGGAGACCTTCCCGTCCCGCGAGGCGAGGGAGGCCAGGGAATTCTGCGATCAGAGGAACATCCGGCAGATCGTCTTCGAATCCAATGAGATCAACGTCCCGGGCTACCGGGAGAATCCGGTCAACCGGTGCTACCTCTGTAAGCATTCGCTGTTCGAGCAGCTGCAAAAGCTCGCAGAAGAGAACGGGCTTCGTGAGGTTGCGGAGGGTTCGAACGTGGATGATACCGGCGATTTCCGCCCCGGCATGATCGCGATCAAAGAGCTTGGAATCCGTTCTCCGCTGCGCGAAGCGGGTCTTACAAAGGAAGAAATCCGCGAGATCTCGAAGGAACTCGGGCTTCCGACCTGGAGAAAGCAGTCCTACGCCTGCCTTGCATCCCGCTTTGTCTACGGCGAGACGATCTCGGAGAAGAAGCTCAAAATGGTGGATCAGGCGGAAGAGCTTCTCCTGAACATGGGCTTTCATCAGCTGCGCGTCCGGATTCATGACAATCTCGCGCGCATCGAGGTGGACCCTTCGGAATTCGAGGCGCTCCTTTCCCGTCGGGAGGAGATCACGAAGGCGTTCAAGAGCTACGGCTTTTTCTATGTGACCATGGATCTGCAGGGCTACCGCACGGGCAGCATGAATGAGACGCTGGATCCGAAGCTCGTGGAGAAGATGAAAGTTTGAAAGTGGCATCGACAGGACGCTTTCAAACAGCAGCATCGGTGCTGACGCACCGGCTGCCGCATTCGGCAAAACCGCCGCACTCGAGGATGCCGGAGGACATCTTCTCTCTGGTATCGCGGATTTTGCCTCAGCGAGGTATAACAATGACGGCAAAGGAAGTACTGGAACAGGTAAAAAGCGGCACGATGTCCGTGGAGGAAGCGGACCGTTTTTTTCAGGAAAAGCCCTATGAGGACCTGGGCTACGCCAAGCTCGATCTGCACCGGCAGACGAGGTCCGGGTATCCGGAGGTCGTGTACTGCGCGGGGAAAGAGAACGCGTATCTTGCGGGGATTTTCCGGACACTCTATGAGAAAAACGGGCTGGTCATGGGGACCCGCGCGACGGCGGAGCAGGCGGAGCTGGTGAAAAGGGAACTCCCCTCTGCGGAATATGATCCGGTGTCGCGGATTCTGAAGGCGGTGGATCCCTCCAGGGTTCTTACGAAAAGGGGAAGAATCGCCGTCTGCTCCGGAGGAACGGCGGACATTGCCGTGGCCGAGGAGGCCGCGCAGACCGCGGAGTTCCTCGGAGGGAACGTGGACCGGATCTATGACGTCGGCGTCTCCGGCATTCACCGCCTGCTCTCAAGGCTCGAGGTGATCCGGAAGGCCAATGTGGTCATCGCGGTGGCCGGTATGGAGGGAGCCCTTGCGGGCGTTCTCGCGGGACTGGTGGAGAACCCCGTCATCGCGGTTCCGACCTCGGTCGGGTACGGCGCGAACCTCGGGGGAATCTCGGCGCTTCTTACCATGATCAATTCCTGCGCAAACGGAATTACGGTGGTCAACATTGACAACGGGTACGGGGCCGGGTATGTCGCCTCGCAGATCAACCGATTAGCGCACTCGGCCCTGCCTGATGGCAGCGCCTCCCGCATCGGAGAATTCGCCTGCGCGAAATTCTCCTCGTGACACTCGGAATTGGCTGCGCGGATTTCTCCTCGCGACACTCGGATTGATCAGAAATGAAAGGAATTGCATCAATGATGAAGGTATATATCATGCGGCACGGAGAGACGGACTGGAATGCCCGTCATCTTTTTCAGGGACAGGTGAACACGTCACTGAACGCCAGAGGAATCGAACAGGCCGAGAAGGCAAGGGAGCGGGTCAGGAAGCTCGGCCTTACCTTTGACGCCGTCTATTCGAGCCCGATTGACCGGGCGGCCCGCACCATTGAGATTGTGACGGGACTGGACCGCTCGCAGTTTCATCTGGATGACCGGCTGAAGGAGATGGATTTCGGCCCTCTGGATGAGACGCCCTTTGACAAGGAGGCCCCGGCCGTGGGGCATCTTTTTGACAAGCCGTCGGAATACGTTCCGCCGGAAGGCGCGGAGTCCTTCGAAGAGCTGGAGGCAAGGCTTGCTTCGTTTATGGAGGATCTGAAGAGAAGCCGCCCGGGAGAGAGAATTCTGGTCGGCTGCCACGGCTGCGCGATGCGGGTTCTTCTGAAATGGGCCGGATATCTTCCTCTGGACGAGATCTGGAATCAGGGAATCGGCAACTGTGCTATCATTGAGATGACATTGGGCGAAGATGAGAAATTCCGTGTCACACATATGTACGACACGCAGGACTGGTTCGGTCAGAAGAAGTAAGGCGGGTCAACGGCAGAACACGGAAGCGACAAGACATCAGGAGGCTGTGCCATGACAGAACAAAAGGATCAGGAAGAGCAGATGGAGCAGATGGAGCAGGAGAAGAAGGCTCCGGTGAAAAAGCGCAGGGAGGCAGCGGCGAAGGATAAGTATGTGGCGTATGTCTCCGCCTACACGACCTCGACCGGAGACAACTTCGGCATCCGCATTTACGATGTGGATATGAAGGAAGGGCGTTTTATCGAGAAGGATCAGGTGGAGATCACCAATTCCTCCTATGTGACCATCGCGCACAATCAGAAATATCTGTATTCCATCACGGATTTCGGGGTGGAAGCGTACCGGATTGTGAAGGGTGGCGACCTCGAGTTCATCAACAAGGCGTCGATCAACGGCATGCGGGGATCTTATCTTTCCACGGACTACACGGATTCCTGGCTGTTCGTTGCAGGGTATCATGACGGGAAAATCACGGTGCTGAAGCTGGATCCTGAGACCGGCAGAATCGGACAGATCACGGACGAGGTCTACCACAAGGGCATGGGCTCGGTTGCGGAGCGCAATTTCCGCCCGCACGTTCAGTGCGTCAAGATGACGAGGGACAACAAGTTCCTCTGCGCCGCGGACCTTGGCCTGGATCACACGAATGTCTATGCCTTCAACGCCGTGACCGGCAAGATCAAGCAGGTGGACATCATTCACGGCGAACTGGAATCGGCTCCGCGCCACATCAAGTTCTCGAAGGACGGACGTTTCCTGTACATCGTCAATGAGATGAAGTGCTCCATTGATGTCTACAGCTACACGGTGAAGAACAATGAGCCGGAATTCGAGAAGGTGCAGACGATTTCCACGCTGAACAACTATCATTCGGCGGACGCGGCCGCTTCGGCGCTGAACCTGTCGGATGACTTCAAGTATCTGGTGACCTCCAATGCCGGAGACAACTCGGCGGCGATCTTTTCCATCGATGAGAAGACGGGCATGCTCTCCAAGGTTCTGTGCCTTCCGATTTCGGGGGACTATCCGAAGGACTGTGCGCTTTTCCCGGACAACCGGCATCTGGTCTCCTTAAACCATGAGTCCAACACGATGACGTTTTTTACCTGTGATCTGAAGAAGGGACTCATCATCATGAAGGGGCGGGAGCTTCACGTGGACCGGCCCAACTGCGTTATTTTCCACAAGCTCGTCGGCGAGCAGAACTGAAAACCATGCACGGCCTGTCTGGCGAAAACGGGCTGTGTCAGACATAAGAGAGGCAGCAGTGTCAGAAACCGACCGGTGTCAGGCAGCTGCAGACAGAGAGAATAAGATTATGGCAGGTTCATATTTTGGAAACATTCTCCGCGTGACCACCTTCGGAGAGTCGCACGGGGCCGGCGTCGGGGCCGTTCTGGACGGATTTCCGGCAGGCATGGAGCTGACGGAGGAAGACATTCAGGTTTATCTCGACAGGAGAAAGCCCGGACGGAGCAGCATTGCAAGTCCCCGCAAAGAGGACGATCTGGTGGAGATTCTGTCCGGAACCTTCGAGGGAAAGACCACGGGAACGCCGATTGCGCTCCTGATCCGCAACAACAATCAGAACCCGAAGGACTACAGCGAGATCGCGGACTGCTTCCGTCCGGGACACGCCGATTATACCTACGAGTGCAAGTACGGCTTCCGGGACTACCGGGGCGGCGGGCGCTCCTCCGCGCGGGAGACGGCGGCGCGAGTGGCGGCCGGAGCCATCGCCGAGAAGTTTTTAAAGGAGCTCGGCATCGATTTCTGCTTCTATACGGCGGCCATCGGCGACGTGGTCATCAATCCGGACCGTTTTGATCCGGAGCTGATCCTGAAAACACCGACCTGCATGCCGGACGAAGAGGCCAATGAGGAGGCGGTCCGCCTGATCGAGGCCTGCCGCGAGGAGCAGGATTCCATCGGCGGCATTGTCAAGGGCGTGATATCCGGCGTTCCGGCGGGGATCGGAGATCCGACCATGCAGAAGCTCGACGCAAGGCTTGCGGATGCGCTGATGGGAATCAACGCCTGCAAATCCGTCGGCGTCGGAGACGGCATGTTCGCCGCCTATACGAGAGGCTCCGAGAACAACGACGCTTTTTACACCAATGAGGACGGCATCATCAGCAAGCGCACCAACCACGCGGGCGGCATTCTCGGCGGCATTTCGGACGGCTCGGACATCGTGCTGACGGCGGCCTTCAAGCCGACCCCGTCCATCGCGCAGCCGCAGGAGACCGTGATGCTCGACGGAACGCCGAAGGCGCTGGTGATTCACGGGCGCCATGATCCGACGGTTGTGCCGCGGGCCGTTGTGGTCTGCGAGACCATGTGCGCGCTGACCGTGCTGGATGCCATGCTCTCCAACATGTCCGCGCGGGCGGAGAATGTCCGGAGATTCTATTCCACAGAAGAATAAAAAGAAAAAGGAAACAATATGCCACAGCAGGATTACACGTATCAGATTCTCAATACCGATGGCAGGGCCAAGCGCGCGCACATGACCACGGTGCACGGGACGATTGAGACCCCTGTTTTCATGAATGTCGCGACGGCGGGCGCCATCAAGGGCGGGCTGTCCGCGGATGATCTCCGCGAGATCAAGACGCAGGTGATGCTCTGCAACACCTACCATCTGCATGTCCGCACGGGAGACGCCGTGATCAAGGAGCTCGGCGGACTTCACAAATTCACGACCTGGGACCGTCCGATTCTGACGGATTCCGGCGGATTCCAGGTTTTCTCTCTGGCGGAGCTGCGCCAGATCAAGGAAGAGGGCGTGTCGTTCCATTCGCACGTGGACGGCGCGAAGATTTTCATGGGACCGGAGGAGTCCATGACGATCCAGTCCAATCTGGGATCCACGATTGCCATGGCCTTCGATGAATGCGCCCCGGCGCTTGCGGATCGCAGCTATGTGGAGAATTCAGTCGCCCGGACCACGAGATGGCTGGAGAGATGCAAGAAGAAGATGGCACAGCTTCGGGAGGAAGAGGGGTGCGTCAATCCGCATCAGCTCCTGTTTGCCATCAACCAGGGCGCGATTTACCACGACATCCGCGTGGACCACGCGAAGCGGATTGCGGAAATGGATCTGGACGGCTATGCGGTCGGCGGCCTTGCGGTCGGGGAGAGCCATGAGCAGATGTACAGCGTACTGGACGAGGTTGTCCCGTACCTTCCCAAGGACAAGCCCACTTATCTGATGGGCGTCGGCACGCCGGAGAACATTCTGGAATCGGTGGACCGCGGCATTGACTTCTTCGACTGTGTCTATCCGTCGAGAAACGGGCGTCACGGAAACCTTTACACGGACCACGGAACGCTTCATATCCGGAACGCGGCCTATGAGAAGGACATGCGTCCCATTGATGAGAACTGCGGCTGCCCTGTCTGCCGGGCGGGCTACTCGAGAGCCTACATCCGGCATCTTCTGAAGGCACAGGAATCTCTGGGACTGCGGTTCTGCGTCATGCACAACCTGTATTTCTACAATCACCTGATGCAGGAAATCCGTGACGCCATTGACGCCGGAATGTACCAGGTTTACAAGAAGCACAAGCTGGAGGACCTCAAAGGCACGCCGTGACGGCTTTGGCGCAGTCATCCTTTTCAAACGAAACGAAAGCCCCGGCACCGGGTGGATTTTCTGTAATCATTGAAGAAGAATATTGTCTGAAAAGCAGAATAATCTGTGATATTTTTAGGCAGTTTTCTTGACAGAAACCCGCCGGGGGGGGTATAAGAAATACAAAGCTTGAATACAACACTCAATCATAAGGACAGAGAACACACACCTCTGTCCTTTTCTTTTTGAAGAATTAAGAGGGGACTTCGCATGAGTACAGAACATCAGACCGAAAAGGAATATCAGAAGCTGCGAAGTACCCTGAATACCGTGGATGACATTCTGGAATACATTACCCGCCTGGATCAGGCAAGGAGCGGGAAGGATCTGGACAGAATTCTTCCGGGCCTTCTGGGGTCTCTCGGGGAATACACCGTTTCGGACCGCTCCTATGTGTTCGAGTGGACTTCACCGGAGCAGGAAGAGCTGCACATGACACACGAATGGTGTGCTGAAGGAGTGACGCCGACCATCGGCATGATGCAGCACCTCCGTCTGTGCGACATGCCGAACTGGATGAAGATTTTCCGGGAGGGAAAACCGGTGGTATCTTCGGACTGGGATGCAGAGAGAGAACGGACCCCGGAGGAATACGCGCTTTTTGACGGACAGGATATTCATTCCCTGATCGTCATTCCGATTTTTTCCAATCAGAAATTCAGCGGCTACATCGGCCTGGACAATCCGGGACAGCAGAGCTCTGCGCTGTCGGTGCGTCTCCTGTCCTCCGTGGGCGGGCATCTCGGGAGCCTGAAAGAAAACTTCCACATGGTGGAGATGCTGAAGAGGCAGCAGGAAAAACAGAAAGAGGTCATTCGGGAGCAGGCCCGGCAGCAGAAGGAGCTGCAGAGAGCCCTGGCGGATGCGAATCTGAACAACGAGATCATCAATTCCATCAGCAAGATTTACTGGCTGATCTACCGAATGGATCTGATGACAGGCATGTATGAGGAAATTTCGGCGGGACAGGATGTGCACCGCCTGACGGGAAAGCGCGGGCAGATCGCGGACGTCTTCGCGGAGGTCCGCGAGCAGGTGGTCGCAGGGAAGTACCAGGAGGATATGCGGGCATTTCTGGACATCGCAACGCTGGCGCAGCGGCTGGAGGAAACGGACAGTATCGCGGCGGAGTATCAGACGCGGAAAGGTGTCTGGCACATTGCGCGGTTTGTGGTCAAAAAACGTGATTCTTCGGGAAACGTGACGAACGTTCTCTACGTGGTCCGTGAGCTTGACCGGCAGAAGCAGCTGGAGCTGGAATACCGGAAAAAGCTTCTGGAGACGGCGGAGGATGCCCGCCGGGCGAACATGGCAAAAACCGATTTTCTCCGCCGCATGAGCCATGACATCCGCACGCCGATCAACGGAATCCAGGGAATGGTCGCCATCGCGGAGCATTATCCGGATGATTTGGAGAAGCAGAAGGAGTGCCGGAAAAAGGTGAAGGAGGCCTCCGGTTTTCTTCTGGACCTTGTCAACAGCATTCTGGACATGAACAAGCTGGAATCCGGCGTCGTGGTGCTCGAACGGCAGCCGTTCAACCTGTGCAGCGTTCTGCTGGAGACGGAACACATCACGCAGATGAACGGGGACGCATCCGGAATCCGGGTCCTGCGTGGGAAAGTGAATGTCCGGCACGCGCATCTGATCGGAAGTCAGCTTCATCTGCGGCAGGTTCTGCAGAACATCACCGGCAACGCCATCAAATACAACCGGATGGGAGGAACGATCCGGCTTTCCTGCGAGGAGCTGGACTGTCAGGAGGGAAAGGCGGAGTTCCGCTTTATCTGTGAGGATACCGGGCGCGGCATGAGCCGGGAATTCCTGGAGCACGCGTTTGAACCCTTTGCGCAGGAGGACAGCAGCGCGAGAACGTCCTACATGGGAACGGGACTGGGGCTTTCCATCGCCAGGCAGCTGGTGGAACTGATGGGAGGAACGATCCAGGTGGAGAGCGAGGTCGGCATCGGCTCAAGGTTTACACTGGTCATTCCCTTTGAGCTGGACGAATCGCGGCATGAGGACAATGAAGAAAAAGAGGTCCTTCCGGAAGATGTCCTGCGCGGGAAAAAAGTCCTTTTGGCCGAGGACAACGGGTTGAACATGGAGATCGCCCGGTTCCTTCTGGAAAATGCCGGCATGGAGGTTGTGTCCGCAGTTAACGGCAGGGACGCCGTGGACCAGTTTGAGGCATCGGAGGAGGGGACATTTGACCTTATTCTGATGGACATCATGATGCCGGTGATGGACGGCCTTTCCGCGGCAAGGGAAATCCGCGGGCTTGCGCGAAGCGACGCGCGGTCCGTTCCGATTTTTGCCATGACGGCGAATGCCTTTTCGGAGGACCGGAGAGCGAGCCGGGAGGCAGGGATGAACGAACACCTCTCCAAACCGCTAAATCATAAGGAGCTGTTCTCCGCGATCCGAAGATACCTTGTTCCGAAGAACCGCCGGGAATCCGCCGCGACCGGGAATTCCGCCGGGAAAATTTGAGACAAAAGCTTCCTGACAGAAGAATATCTTTCGTGGCGAGACAACAATATCAAGCGATAGGAAAGAACAGCAGGGCCTGTATGATAGCACTTTTGTATCATACAGGCCTCTTATATGGCAGAAAGTATCCGCTTTTTGGAAAATACTTGTCCTGTTTCCAAGGTTTGATGTATAGTAAAGAGAAATTGGCGGCGGAACAAGGGTCCGCGCCACAGTTTGAAATATGGAGGAGATTACATTATGTTTCTTAGTTCATCCGCAGCAGGAAGTTCCACGATGGTCATGGTCATTTATCTGGTGATTATCGTTGCGTTTTTCTATTTCTTCTTTATTCGTCCGCAGAATAAGGAGAAGAAGCAGAAGGAAGCCCTTCTTTCCTCTGTTGCAATCGGAGACAGCGTTCTGACGACGGCAGGCTTCTACGGCATCATCGTAGACATGAACGATGACACGGTCATCGTTGAGTTCGGCAACAACAAGAACTGCCGCATTCCGATGCAGAAGTCGGCCATCGTCCAGGTGGAGAAGCCGGAAGATGCCGCAGCGGAAGACGATGCGAAGAACAAGTAATCAGGACATCTGATTTTAAACACGGCCGCTTCAGTGCGCGGCAGACACGAAAGAAGGCCGAGGCCTTCTTTTTGTGTATATTTGTTCAGCACAAGCAGCTTGTAACGTGAATCGCACGCAAGCGTGCGGATTCATCGTCAGAAACTGCCTGCGGTCAAGAGCCGAAAGCTCTCTGAACGGTCACATCGAGGATTTCCGAAAAAAATTCGTGATGGGGCTGCTGAATAAACGACCGGAAGCATGCGGCCAGAGGAGAACATAATTATGGAAATGAACATTGCGGTAATCGGCGGAGACGGAATCGGTCCGGAAATCGTCGCCGAGGCAAGAAAGGTGCTGAACCGTGTCTGTGAGAAATTCGGGCACACCATTCACTATACGGATATTCTGATGGGCGGCTGTTCCATTGACCGCTACGGCGTTCCGCTGACGCAGGAGACCATCGATATTGCCAAGGCAAGCGATGCGGTTCTTATGGGCTCCATCGGAGGAGATGCGAAGACGTCTCCCTGGTATCAGCTTCTGCCCGAAAAGCGCCCGGAGGCAGGGCTTCTTGCCATCCGGAAGGCACTGGGACTGTATGCGAATCTGCGCCCGGCCTATCTGTTCCCGGAGCTTGCTGCCTCCTGTCCCCTTGCGGCGAAGGAGGGCGGCCGGAAGTTTGATCTGATCATTGTCCGCGAGCTGACGGGCGGCCTGTACTTCGGCGACCGCTGGACGAGGGAAGAGAACGGCGTCATGACCGCCGTGGATACCTTGAAGTACAACGAGAACGAGATCCGCCGCATTGCAAAGACGGCTTTCGAAATCGCAGAAAAGCGCCGGAAGAAGGTCACCAGCGTGGACAAGGCGAATGTCCTGGATACGTCCCGGCTCTGGAGGAAGGTTGTCCACGAGGTGGCTGCGGATTATCCGGATGTCGAGCTCTCGGACATGCTCGTTGACAACTGCGCGATGCAGCTCGTGAAGGATCCGGAGCAGTTCGACGTGGTGGTGACCGAGAACATGTTCGGCGACATCCTGTCGGATGAGGCATCCATGATCACGGGTTCCATCGGCATGCTGTCCTCGGCGTCCCTGAACGAGAGCAGCTTCGGCCTGTATGAGCCGAGCCACGGCAGCGCGCCGGATATCGCAGGCCTCGGCATTGCGAACCCGATTGCAACGGTTCTGTCCGCGGCCATGATGCTGCGCTATTCCTTCGGCCTGGTGAAGGAGGCGGACGCCATTGAAACGGCGGTGAAGAAGACTCTGGCGGACGGAATCCGCAGCACGGACCTGATGCCGAAGGATCCGGAGGAGGCCCGCGGAATGACAAAGGTTTCCTGTGCGGGAATGGGAGATGCCATTGTGGCGCGGATTTAATTCCTGCGCAGCCGCTTCGTGGTCAAACCCCGAAGGGGTTCTGACCAGCCGCATCGGAGATTTCCGCAGGGCAGTTTGAGATGTACGGAACTGCGGAGAAAAGACCAGAAAGACAGTGGCGCTTCCGGCGGATTATCGTCTGGCCGGAATCCGCGGCAGCAGAAAAACAGGTTAATGATTCAGATTAACTCAGATTAACAATGAAGAGGTGCAAAAATATGCTCAGCTCCAATGTGAAGGAAGGCGTTCAGCAGGCTCCGCACAGAAGCCTGTTCAATGCCCTTGGATTTACCAAAGAAGAAATGAAGAAGCCGATGATCGGCATTGTATGTTCCTACAACGAGATCGTTCCCGGACATATGAATCTGGACAAGATCGCAAACGCGGTCAAGCTCGGCATTGCCGAGGCGGGCGGAATGCCGGTGATGTTCCCGGCCATCGCGGTCTGCGACGGCATCGCGATGGGTCATGTCGGCATGAAGTATTCGCTGGTCACCCGTGACCTGATCGCGGATTCCACCGAGTGCATGGCCAAGGCTCACCAGTTCGACGGCCTTGTCATGATCCCCAACTGCGACAAAAATGTACCGGGACTTCTGATGGCGGCGGCCCGGGTCAACATCCCCACCGTATTTGTCTCCGGCGGCCCGATGCTGGCGGGCCACGTGAACGGAAGAAAGCGTTCTCTTTCCTCCATGTTCGAGGCCGTGGGTGAGTTCGACTCCGGAAAGATCTCGGCGGAAGAACTTGCTAATTTTGAAGAGAATGTCTGCCCGACCTGCGGCTCCTGCTCCGGCATGTACACCGCGAACTCGATGAACTGCCTGACCGAGGCCATCGGCATGGGACTTCCCGGCAACGGCACGATTCCGGCAGTTTATTCCGCCCGCATCCGCCTTGCGAAGGAGGCAGGCTACGCGGTGATGGACATGATCCGGAAGGACATCCGTCCGCGGGATATCATGACCGAGAAGGCCTTCACCAACGCCCTGACGGTAGATATGGCCCTTGGCTGCTCCACCAACACAATGCTGCATCTGCCTGCGATTGCGCACGAGTGCGGCATTGAGCTGAACATGGAATACGCCAACGAAATCTCCGACCGCACGCCGAACCTGTGCCATCTGGCACCGGCGGGTCCGGCCTATATGGAGGATCTGAATGAAGCGGGCGGCATCTATGCCGTCATGCACGAGCTCACGAAGAAAAATCTGCTGGATCTGGACGGCATCACCGTGACCGGCAGGAAGGTCGGCGAGAACATTGCGAATGCCGTCAACCGGAATCCGGAGGTCATCCGCCCGATTGAGAATCCGTTCATGCCCAACGGCGGCATCGCGGTTCTGAAGGGAAATCTTGCCCCGGATACCGGCATTGTCAAGAGAAGCGCGGTTGCACCGGAGATGATGACGCACGAGGGTCCGGCCCGCGTCTTTGACTGCGAGGAGGATGCCATCAAGGCAATCACCACCGGTCAGATTCATAAGGGGGATGTCGTGGTCATCCGCTACGAGGGACCCAAGGGAGGCCCCGGCATGCGCGAGATGCTCAATCCGACCTCTGCCATCATCGGAATGGGCCTTGGCTCCACGGTTGCCCTGATTACGGACGGCCGCTTCTCCGGCGCATCCCGCGGCGCAGCCATCGGACATGTCAGCCCGGAGGCCGCTGTCGGCGGACCGATTGCCCTTGTCCATGAGGGAGATACGATTCTCGTCGATATCCCGAACAACCGCCTGGAGCTCAAGGTATCGGAGGAAGAGCTGGCGAAGCGCCGCGCGGAGTGGAAGCCGAGAAAGCCGAAGATCACGGACGGGTACCTGGGACGCTATCAGGCACTGGTGACCTCCGGAAACCGCGGAGCGATTCTGGAGCTTCCGAAGGAACTTCAGAACTGAGGACAGGAAAGAGTCCGGATGTCTTCCGGCTTCGTTTCTACGGAGCAGAGAGATGTCCGGTTTGCGGCAAAACGTTAAGACGAGGTGAGAGACAGTGAAGCTGAACGGTTCTGAAATCATAGTGAGATGCCTGCTGGAGCAGGGAGTGGATACGGTGTTCGGATATCCGGGCGGAGCGATTCTGAACGTATATGACGCACTTTATAAGAACAGCGACAAGATCCGGCACATTCTGACGAGCCATGAGCAGGGAGCCGCACACGCGGCGGACGGCTATGCGCGCGCATCCGGAAAGGTGGGCGTCTGCATGGCAACCTCCGGCCCCGGGGCGACGAACCTTGTGACGGGTATTGCAACGGCCTACATGGACTCGGTTCCGGTTGTTGCGATTACCTGTAACGTGACGCTCCCGCTTCTCGGAAAGGATTCCTTCCAGGAGGTAGATATCGCCGGAATTACCATGCCGGTGACGAAGCACGGATTTATCGTCAAGAACATTGAAGAGCTGGCTCCGACCATCCGGAAGGCATTCCGGATCGCAACGACCGGCCGCCCCGGCCCGGTTCTCGTCGACGTGACGAAGGATGTCACTGGCGCGACCTGCGAGTTCACGGCGGAAAGCCCGGAGGAAATTCAGGAGGAGAAAAGGGCTGCGGAAGAAGGTCTCGGGAAGTACAGCCAGGAAGACATTGATCTTGCGATTTCCATGATTGAGAATGCCAAGCGTCCCTTCCTCTATGTCGGCGGCGGTGCTGTGATTTCCGGCGCGTGGAAGGAGGTCCGCAGGCTCGACGAGCTTCTGGATGCCCCGGTCTGCGATACGCTGATGGGAAAGGGCGTTTTTGACGGACATGACCGGCACTATACCGGAATGATCGGGATGCACGGAACCAAGGCCTCGAACTACGGCCTTCAGAAGGCGGACCTTGTCATCGCACTCGGAACCCGCTTCTCGGACCGTCAGACCGGTAACACGAAGCAGTTTGCCCGGAATGCCCGGATCCTGCAGATTGACGTGGATGAGGCGGAGATCAACAAGAACGTGAAGGTGGACCTCGCCCTGGTCGGCGATCTCAGGGAAATCCTGACGAAGCTGTGTGCAGGACTGACGAAGACCAGCCATGAACTGTGGATGAGCGAGATCCGCGATCTCAAGGAGAACTATCCGCTTCAGTACGATCACACACGCCTCACCTGCCCGATGGTCATCGAGGCACTGGACAAGGTGACGGAAGGAAAGGCGATCATCACGACGGATGTCGGCCAGCACCAGATGTGGGCGGCGCAGTATTATACCTATTCGGAGCCCAGAACCTTTCTGACCAGCGGCGGCCTCGGAACGATGGGATACGGCCTCGGAGCCTGCATCGGTGCGAAAACCGCGCGCCCGGACAAGATCTGCGTGAACATTGCGGGCGACGGATGCTTCCGGATGAACCTGATTGAGCTGGCCACGGCGAGTCGCTATGATATCCCGATTATTGAAATTGTGATCAATAATCAGGTTCTCGGTATGGTAAGACAGTGGCAGACGTTGTATTATGGAAAACGTTACAGCGCAACGATCCTGACGGACAAGACTGATTACTGCAAGACTGCGGAGGGACTCGGCTGCAAGGCAATCCGGATCAGCAAACCCTCGGAAGTGGAGGGCGCTCTGAAGGAAGCCATTGCCGCAGGCGGCCCCGTCGTCATCGAGTGCGTGATTGACGAAGACGACAAGGTATTCCCGATGGTTTCTCCGGGAGCTTCCATTGAGGAAGCCTTTGATGCAAAGGATCTGAAGGAAGCGGAATAAGAAAGATCCGTGCCGCCCGCAGGAAAAGCGGGAGAGAACGAAAGCGCAGAGAACCCGGACGGACAGACGGCTGAGAGATTTCGCGTGGAGATTGAGGCATTCATGAGAAAAGAAGAAAGAAGTTCCATCCGAAAAACAGTATGGAGTGTTCTGCTCACGGCGGCGGTTCTCCTGTTTTTACCCGGAATGTTCCGCACGACGGCCAGGGCGGCGGCTCCGGCAGCGCCCCAGTGCCGGATTACGTATGACTTCGGCGGCGGGAAGACCTACACCGTGACGCCGGAGCTTGCGATGACGATGATGGTCACGAACGCGGACGGGAGCTACTACATTGATCCGAACACGGGCTATTACGTGTGCGATTCCGGAAAGATGCGGAATTTCTTCACGGGGCTTCAGCAGCTGTTCCCTCCGCAGGGGAGCGTACCCAATACGGCAGGATTTCAGAAGACGGACGGAACTTATATTCCGGTGGACGGAACCTTCCAGATGACGGGGTATCTCGATGTGGACACGGAGATCAACTATCTGGCCGCAGCCATGATGGAACAGAGGACGGAGGTTCATACGCCGCTTCTTCGCTGCGGAGGAACCTACGTGGAGATTGATATTCCCAATCAGATTCTGTATTACTATGAGAACGGCGTCCGCCGGTTTGCGACTTCCGTGGTCACCGGCAACCACCGGCTCGGGCACGATACGCCGACCGGTGTCTACAAGATCCGCGGCAAGCAGCGGAACATCACCCTGACCGGAAAGGGCTACGCGTCTCCCGTCAAATACTGGATGAACTTCATCGGCAACAGCATCGGCCTTCATGACGCCGACTGGCGCTCGAAATTCGGCGGCAGCATTTATCTGACGAACGGCTCTCACGGATGCGTGAACATTCCGTCGTCGGTCATGCCGGAGCTTTACGGAATGGTGCAGGTCGGAACGCCGGTCGTTCTGTACTGAATGCATGACCGGGAAGGTTTGATATGTGTGCGGACTATTCCGCTTCGCATAAATCCGGGTGTCCGTCGGATTTCATCGGGCGGCATCTGAACAAGAAGATGGGATTGCCGGGGAGACGGCAATTCCAAGAGGAGGTAGATGATGAGCAGAGTTTACAATTTCTCAGCAGGTCCTGCGATGCTTCCCGTGGAAGTACTGCAGACAGCAGCAAGCGAAATGCTGGATTACCACGGCAGCGGAATGTCCGTGATGGAGATGTCACATCGAAGTAAGGTGTTCGACGATCTGATCAAGGAAACCGAGGCAGACGTCCGATCTCTGGTCGGCGTTCCGGACAACTACAAAGTGCTGTTCCTGCAGGGAGGCGGCTCTACTCAGTTTGCGGAAGTTCCGATGAACCTGATGAAGAACGGAAAGGCGGCCTACATCGTCACCGGCCAGTGGGCGAAGAAGGCATGGAAGGAAGCACAGAAGTACGGCGAGGCCATCAAGGTGGCTTCCTCGGAGGATCAGAACTTCTCCTACATTCCGGACTGCTCCGATCTGGATATTCCGGAGGATGCGGATTACGTCTACATCTGCGAGAACAATACCATCTACGGCACGGAGTATTTCCAGCTGCCGAACACGAAGGGACATGACCTCGTGGCGGATGTCTCATCCAACTTCCTGTCCCGCCCGATTGATGTCAATAAATACGGCATGTTCTTCGGCGGCGTACAGAAGAACGTCGGTCCGGCCGGCGTTGTCATTGCGGTCATCCGTGAGGATCTGATCCGTGACGATCTTCCGGACTATGTTCCGACCATGCTCCGCTACAAGACGCAGGCGGACAAGGATTCCCTGTACAACACGCCTCCGTGCTACAACATTTATATCTGCGGACTTGTCTTCAAGTGGCTGATGAAGCAGGGCGGTCTGGAAGGCATTGCCCGCCACAACGAAGAGAAGGCGAAGATTTTCTATGATTATCTGGATGAGTCGAAGCTCTTCAAGGGCACGGTCCGCAAACAGGACCGCTCGCTCATGAACGCTCCGTTCGTAACCGGCGACCCGGATCTGGACGCGGCCTTTGTCAAGGAGGCGGCTGCAAACGGCCTGGTTTCCCTGAAGGGACACCGCACCGTCGGCGGAATGCGCGCTTCCATGTACAACGCAATGCCGATCGAAGGCGTGGAGAAGCTGGTTGCCTTCATGAAGGAATTTGAAGCAAAGCACTGATCCGTACATCAATGTGACAGGAAAGATATTCTGTAACCACTCAGCACCTGACGATTTTCAAGTGTGAATCGTCTGCCTGCAGATTGATTTGCACTTGAAATCGGCAGGCGGCCAGGGCGCAAAACGCCTCTGACCGGACACATCTCTGCTGAATGGTTACAGTATTCTTTTATTTTTGCAGGAAAGGAAGAAGATCATGTTCAAGTATGCAGAGCTGAATAATATTTCCGCCGTCGGCACGAGCCGTTTTGACGGAAACTTCGAGAAGACCGAGAACATCGAGGAGGCTGCCGGCATTCTGGTGCGCAGCGCCAAGATGCATGATATGGAGTTTTCCGATAACCTTCTTGCTATTGCAAGAGCGGGCGCCGGCGTCAACAACATTCCGCTGGACCGCTGCGCGGAGAAGGGCATCGTTGTTTTCAATACTCCCGGAGCCAATGCAAACGGCGTCAAGGAGCTGGTTCTGGCAGGCATGCTCCTGGCATCCCGCGACATTGTCGAGGGTGTGGACTGGGTTCGTGCGAACTGGAACAATCCGGATATCGTTGCTCAGGTCGAGAAGGAGAAGAAGCAGTTCGCGGGAACCGAGCTGGAAGGCAAGAAGCTCGGCATCATCGGACTGGGAGCCATCGGCGTGCGTGTTGCCAATGCCGCCGTTTATCTCGGCATGGATGTATACGGCTATGATCCGTACGTCAACATCGAGAACGCGTGGAGCCTTTCCCGTAAGGTGACGCACGTGACGGACATCAACGAGATTTACCGGAATTGCGACATCATTACCATTCATGTTCCGGCAATGGATTCCACGAAGGGTTATATCTCGAAGGAAGCCATCGATGAGATGAAGCAGGGTGTGATTGTCCTCAACATGGCACGCGACGTGCTGGTGGACGAGAAGGCGATGATCGCGGCTCTCGATGCCGGCAAGGTTCGCCGCTATGTTTCGGATTTCCCGAATCCGACGATTGCAGGCCACCGCGGCTGCATCACGACCCCGCACCTCGGTGCCTCCACGGAGGAGTCCGAGACCAATTGTGCCGTGATGGCAGTGGACGAGCTGCAGGATTATCTGGAGAACGGTAATATCACCCACTCCGTCAACTACCCGGCCTGCGATGCCGGCGTCTGCACGAGAGAGGGCCGAATCGCCATTCTTCACCGTAATGTCGCGAATATGATCACGGGTTTTACGTCGATCATGGGCGCTGCAGGCATCAACATTGCGGAGATGACCAACAAGTCCAGAGGAGATGTTGCCTACACCATCCTGGACTTGGATTCGAAGGTCTCTGAGGACGTTGCGGCGAAGCTTGCGGAAGTGGACGGCGTATTCCGGATCCGCATCATCAAATAAAAGTCGAGGGATCTATGGCAAAAATCACACCCTTTCGGGCCTTTCGGCCTGCCAGAGGACTGGAAGAAAAAATCGCGGCCCTTCCCTATGACGTATATTCCCGGGAAGAGGCGGGAAGCTATGTAGCCGGACATCCGGAGTCCTTCCTTGCCATCGACCGGGCGGAGTCCGGGCTTCCCGCGGAGGTCGGGACCTATGACGACGCTGTTTATGCGAGGGCGAAGGCTCTGTTGGATCAGAAGATGCACGATGGAAGCTTCGTGCAGGATTCCGAAGACGGTTATTATCTGTATGAACAGACCTGGCAGGGACGCAGCCAGACCGGAATCGTTGCCTGCGCGTCCATTGACGACTATCTGCAGGGCGTCATCAAGAAGCATGAGAATACCGTTGAGGCCAAGGAGCAGGACCGCATCCGCCACGTGGACACCTGCAATGCGCAGACCGGTCCGATTTTCCTTGCTTATCGCGAGAATGCGTACATTAATGCCGTGATGGGAGAGGTGAAGGAGAATCCGCCTGTCTGTGATTTCGTCTCCGAAGGCGGGGTCCGAAACCGCGTCTGGGTCATTCAGGCGAAGGGGCAGGTAAGCCGCATCCGGGATGCCTTTGCGTCCATCGACCGCATCTATATCGCGGACGGCCATCACCGCGCGGCTTCTGCCGTGAAGGTCGGCTTGAAGAGAAGAAGTGAGCATCCGGATTATACGGGCGAGGAGGAATTCAACCGTTTCCTGTGCGTTCTGTTCCCGGAGAATGAATTGAAAATTCTGGACTACAACCGCGTGGTGAAGGACACGGGCGGTCTTTCCAGGGCGGAAATTCTGGAAAAGCTCCGTCCGAATTTCAACGTCATGCCGTACCGGAAGAACGTCGCGGTTCCTTCCGCCAAGGGCGAGATCGGAATGTATCTGGATCACAGCTGGTTCCTTCTTACGGCCAAGAACAACGTCAAGAGCGGCGACGCCGTGAAGGGACTGGATGTTTCCATCCTGCAGGACCGGGTTCTGGGTCCCATCTTCGGGATTGAGGATCCGAGAACCGATGCGCGCATTGAATTCGTGGGCGGCATCCGCGGAACGAAGGAGCTGATGCAGCGCGCAGATGACGCAGGCGGAGTGGCCTTTTTGATGTATCCGACGTCCATCCGGGAGCTGTTCGCCGTGGCGGATGCAGGCAGACTGATGCCGCCGAAATCCACCTGGTTTGAACCGAAGCTCCTGTCGGGGCTGTTTATTCATTCCCTGAAGGGATAAGTTTGAACGTGACATTGATATGTCATGTTCAAACTGCAGCATCGGTGCTGACGCATTCGGCAAAACCACTGCACTCGAAGATGTCATCAGACATCTTCTCCTGCTTAGAGTGCCGCTAAGCGGCACTCTGTATACAGAGAGAATTCGCCTTCGCGAAATTCTCTCTGGTATCGCGGATTTTGCCTCAGCGAGGGATAAATATGAACATGGATTCAATCACACAACAGGCCCGGCAGGCCATCGCGGAAATCTGTGATGCCGCGCATCTTCATCCCGGAAATCTCTTTGTGGTGGGCTGTTCCTCCAGCGAGGTCCTCGGAGAGAAAATCGGCACTCACACCAGCATGGACGTGGCAGAGGCTCTGTATGCCGGTATTGCCGCCGAGCTGGAGGACCGCGGCGTTTCCCTCGCCGCCCAGTGCTGTGAGCACTTGAACCGCGCACTCGTCGTGGAGCGCATCGTCATGGAGCGCTATGATTTCGAACAGGTCAATGCGATTCCGCAGCCGAACCACGCAGGCGGTGCCTTTGCCTCCGTCGCCTGGAACAGAATGAAAGATCCGGTACTCGTGGAAAGCCTGAATGCCAGGGCGGATGCCGGCATCGACATCGGCGGAACCCTGATCGGCATGCACATTCATCCGGTTGTCGTTCCGGTCCGCATCTCCATCGACAAAATCGGTGAGGCGCATATTCTCTGCGCCAGACGCCGCCCCAGGTACGTGGGCGGCCAGCGCGCCATCTACGAGGAAGACCTGCTGTAAGACAGGAAACAGCCATGGACACGCATAGTACAATAACAGCAGAATACATGAATCCATTGCCGTTACGGCAAAAGAAGGGAGCATTATCTATGCTGCAAAAAGACCGGCTCTGCCGGGTACAGGAGAAAATGAGAGAACTGGGAATCCAGCAGATGCTGGTGACGGATCCCATGGCGATTTACTGGCTGTGCGGGAAGATGATTGTCCCGGGAGAACGTTTTCTGGGGCTTCTGATCCGCACGCAGGCTCCTGCGGTTCTGATCATCAATGAGCTGTTCCGCTTTGAGGAGAACCTCGGCATGCCGAAGGTTTATTATTCGGACACAGACGATGTGACGGCAGTGATCCGGCCGCTCCTTGATCCGTCCGAACGGCTCGGCGTCGACAAGACCATGGCCGCAAAGTTTCTGATCGGCCTGATGGAGGCCGGTGCGGCAGCCGGATATGTCAACGGTTCTCTTTCCGTGGACGAGACAAGGGCGGTCAAGGATGCCGCCGAACAGGAGAAGCTCCGCATTGCTTCCCGGGTCAACGATACCGCAATGGAGCAGTTCAAGGGACTGATTCATGCCGGAGTGACCGAACTGGAAGTAGCGGACCAGATGCTCGGCATTTACAAATCTCTCGGCGCAAGCGGGCATTCCTTTGATCCGATTGTGGCCTTCGGAGATCATGCCGCGGATCCGCATCACATGCCGGACAATACGCCCCTGAAGGAGGGCGATACCGTTCTGTTCGATGTGGGATGCGTCGTGAATGACTATTGCTCCGACATGACGCGGACCTTTTATTTCCGGAAAGACCCCGATGAAGAAACCAGGACCATCTACCATCTAGTCCGGAGATCCAATGAGGCCGCGGAGGAAATGCTGCGCCCCGGCATTGAGATTGCCTCCGTGGACCGCTGTGCCCGCGACATCATCACCGAGGGCGGATACGGTCCCTATTTCACCCATCGACTCGGGCATTTCATCGGCCTGCAGGACCATGAGTACGGGGATGTCTCCCTGGCCAACCACAGTCTGGAGCAGGCAGGCATCGTGCATTCCATTGAGCCCGGCATCTACAAACCAGGGACGGCAGGCGTGCGGATTGAGGATCTGGTGCTGATCACGCCGGAAGGGCACGAGGTTCTGAACCATTATTCCCATGACCTGACCATTCTGGAATAACCGTAAAAAAATCCCTGCCTCAGCGCTGCAGCAGCGATGAGACAGGGATTTTTTATGCGATATTCAGATTGCTTTTCCGAGGAACTGGCTCTGGTACAGATCGTAGTAGAAGCCCTGCGCATTCATCAGGGATTCGTGGGTTCCCTGCTCGATGATATGTCCGTCCCTCATGACCAGAATGCAGTCTGCATTCCGGATGGTGGACAGACGGTGCGCCACGATGAAGCTCGTTCTTCCCTCCATCATCCGGTTGAACGCGTCCTGAATCTTCAGTTCGGTTCTCGTATCGATGGAGGAGGTCGCCTCGTCCAGAATCAACATGGAGGGTCTGCTCATCATGACGCGGGCAATGCACAGAAGCTGTCTCTGGCCCTGCGAGAAATCCTCTCCGTTCTCGGAAACCACGGTGTCATAGCCCTTGGGAAGCCTGCGGATGAAGGAGTCAATGTGGCAGACCTTCGCAATCCGAATCATCTCTTCCTCCGTGATGTCCGGATTGCCCATCGTGATATTCTCCCGGATGGTACCGGACTTCAGCCAGGTCTCCTGCAGCACCATGCCATAGCCGCTCCGGAGGGCGTGCCGCGTGATCTTCCGGATGTCCGTTCCGTCCACGTAGATACCTCCGTCATCGACATCATAGAAACGCATCAGCAGATTGATCAGCGTCGTCTTGCCGCAGCCGGTCGGTCCGACGATCGCGATTTTCTGGCCCGGCTTGACCGAGAGATTGAAATCACGGATGAGGTTCTGGTTCTCCACATAGGAGAAATCCACGTGCCGCAACTCCACGCGTCCCTCGAAGCTCCCCGGAGCCACTGCGTCCTCCGCGTCCGGAATCTGGGGCTCTTCCTCGATCAGGTCCAGCACCCTTCCCGCGCAGGCAATCGCATTCTGCAGCTCCGTCACGACGCCGGAGATTTCATTGAACGGCTTCGCATACTGGCTTGCGTAGGAGAGGAACGCGGTCAGTTCGCCGACGGTAAGCCGGCCCGCAATCGCGGAGAGGGCTCCGGTCACGCCGACCACGGCGTACACCAGACTGTTGACGAAACGCGTGGACGGATTCGTGATGGAGGAGAAGAAGATCGCCCGGAGGGAGGTCTCCTTCAGATCCTCATTGATGGCATCGAACTCGCGCACCACCTCGTCCTTGCGGTTGAAGGCCTTGACGACCTTCTGGCCCTCGACCATCTCATTGATCAGGCCTGTCTGCTGTCCGCGGATCTCGGACTGCTTTTTGAACATCGTATAGGTGTGCGAAGAAATGTATCCCGCCACCAGGAAGGAGAGCGGTGTCAGTGCCACGACCGCAATCGTGATGCCGATGTTAATGGACAGCATGAAAATCAGGGTGCCCAGAATCGTGATCACGCCGGTGAACAGCTGCGTAAAGCCCATCAGAAGTCCGTCCGCGAACTGGTCCGCGTCCGCGATCACGCGGCTTTCAATCTCACCGTACGGATGAGAATCAATGTAGCTGAGCGGGAGCTGTTCGATTTTATGAAACGCGTCGTTCCGAATATCCCGCACCACGTCATAGGTCATTTTGTTGTTGCAGAGGTTCATCAGCCACTGTCCGAGACCCGCCACAACGGCACTCGCCACGATCCTTGCGATGATGTTCAAAACTTCCGCGAACTGCACCTTGCCCGCGCCTACCATGTAGTCCACAACTTCACCGGTCAGCTTCGGGATGTAGAGCTGGAGCGCCACGGTCACAAACGCCAGCGCGAGCGAGAGCCACAGGAATATGCGGTACCGTCCGAGGTAACGGAGGACCTTTTTCACAATCACAAGCTGTCCGGCATGATCTGTTTTCTTGTTCTGCTTCTGTGCCATGTTCATGCCTCCTCTTCCTTCGGGAACTGTGAATAATAGATTTCCTGATAAACCGGGTTGCCCGCAAGAAGCTCTTCATGCGTGCCGGTTCCGACGAGCTTCCCGTCATCCATGACGAGAATCTGGTCCGCGTACTGCACCGAGGCCGCACGCTGGGAGACAATAAAGGTGGTCAGATTCTTCGACATCTTCCGGATGGCCATGCGCAGCTTCGCGTCCGTTGCAAAATCCAGTGCGGACGCCGAATCGTCCATGATGAGAATATCGGGTCTGCGGATCAGCGCACGCGCGATGGTCATGCGCTGCTTCTGGCCGCCGGAGAGGTTCCGTCCGTTCTGTTCCAGCTCAAATGCGGTTTTGCCGGGCTTCTGGTCCACATATTCCTTCGCCTGTGAGATTTCCAGTGCCTCTTCCATTTCCTGAGCCGTGGCACCGCTCTTTCCCCAGGAGAGGTTCTCCGCAATGGTCCCCTTGAACAGGACCGCCTTCTGCAGCACCACGCCGATCCGGCTGCGCAGCGCTTCCTGCCGGTATTCCTTTACGTTATGTCCGCCCACAAGGACCTCGCCCTGTGTCGCGTCATAGAAGCGGGGAATCAGATTGACCAGAGAGGACTTGCCGCTTCCGGTGCCGCCGATGATGCCGATCGTCTGCCCCTTTTTCGCCTTGAAGGAGATATTCTCCAGCGCCTCTCCCGCGTCCTCTTCATAGGTAAGAGAAACGTTCCGGAATTCCACTGCGGTGTCGCTGTTTCCGAGAGCCTTCGCGCCGAGCGTTCCGTCCTCCATGTCCGGCTTCACCTTCAGGATGTCCGCGATGCGGTCTCCGCAGGCCGCTGCCTTCGTCACCTGAATGATGAGGTTGGCCAGCTTGATCAGCTCAACCAGAATCTGTGACATATAGTTCAGAAGCGCCACGACCTGTCCCTGCGTCAGCACGCCGATGTCAATCCGGACGGCTCCCGTGTAAATCAGCCAGGCCGTTGCCAGATTGATGATGATATAGGTGACGGGATTCATCAGGCCGGAAATTCTGCCGACGAACTGCTGCATATGGGAGAGGTCTGCGTTGCTCTTGCGGAAGTTTTCTTCCTCGCTCTCCTCCCTGCCGAAGGCACGGATGACACGAACACCGGTCAGATTCTCGCGGGTACCGGTCATGATTTTATCCAGCCTGCCTTGCACCTTCCGATACATCGGCATGGTCCACAGCATAACGCCGAAGACGACAACCGAAAGAACCGGAATCGCAACCACGAAAATCAGAGCCGCCTTTACGTCCACGGTGAAGGCCATGATCATGGCACCGAATACGATAAACGGCGAGCGCAGGAACAGACGCAGCACCAGATTCACGCCGTTCTGCACCTGGTTGACGTCGCTCGTCATTCGCGTGATCAGCGTATCGGTTCCGAACAGGTCCATCTGGGAAAACGACAGATCCTGGATGTGTGCGAACAGAAGGTGCCTGAGCTTCGCCGAGAAGCCGGTTGCCGCCTTGGCCGCAAACCACTGCGCCGTGATGGCCGAAACCAGTCCGACCGCCGCCAGAAGAACCAGTACGCCGCACATTTTCAGAATGTACGGGCGGTTCTGCGTCGCAATTCCCGTATCAATGATAGCGGCCATCACCAGCGGAACGATCAGCTCGAAGGTTGCTTCCAGCAGCTTGAACAGCGGGGCCAGAATCGCCTCCCTGCGATACTCCTTCATGTACTTCAGAAGTGATTTCATAGATAGTGCTCCTTTATCTCCTCATGATGTTCCCCTTGCCCCGCACCTGCCTCTGCGCAGCCGCAGGAGAAGAACTGCCTGCGCCTTTTCGGCGGGTCCGGGTCAACGCGACTATTCTGCACCCAAAACAAGGTCATTGTCTACCCGCACTTTCTCTTTTCCCTTCAAATAGGCCGCTGTGCGCCAGTCCGGCTTTTTCCTCTCGAAATCCGTTTCCATTTTCGGGAGTTTTCCCGCTCAAAGCAGCTGCACGGCAGTCCGGTTTTTTCTGTAGAAAAAGAGCACGAGACATTTCTGCCCGTGCTCTGATTTCTGATTGACTTCGTTCCTTATTGATTTTCTGAACTTCTCTCCGGGCTCTTACCGGATATCTCTTTGCACCCGCCGCCTCTTCTCACACGTCGTCATCCAGCCATTCGCTTTCATCGAAGCCGTCTCCGGATCCGCCTCTGCGCTTCCTGCTGCGGAGCTTTTCCTTTTTCCGGTTCCGTTTCTTCTTCAGGACACCGTGGAGAAGGACCGCTGCGGCTCCCGCCGCCACCGCGGCGATGCCGATTTCTCCGGCAAGGCCTCCGGGCGTTCCCTTTTCCTCCACGCAGAACGCAACATCGCTGCCCTCCGCATCAAAAGTGATGTACTTGCCGAGCGTATCCGTCTGCGCCTTCGTCTTTTTCCCGTTCTGAATCAGATAAATCTCCGGATTCTTCGTGTCATTCGAAGCAAGGAAACGGATCTGGTGCTTATCCTGTCCGTCATCCGGAACAGAGACCATCCAGCGTTCCTTCTCGCCGCTCTCCGCCGACATCTCGGTGAGGATCAGCGCATCCCCGTCCCGGAAGTTTCCGTAAACTTCAATCACCGGCTGACCGGCGCTTCGCTCCTGCTGAGAAACAAGGAGAGTATTGACACGGGAGTAATCCGCCTCAATCACTTCATCCTCCGTGATGTTACTGAAATCCGTCCGGCTCCACTGTGCATGGAACCCCTCCTTCGGAGGAACCTGCGGGATCTGGTCGTCCGGAATGGCCGCCCCGTAGTTGCAGGCAACCTGACGCACAATGGTATCATCCGCCTTGAAGGTCAGCACCAGCTGGTGGAAGCTCTCCGGAATATTGTCCTTCTCCAGAAGCGCGTCATAGGTCACGCCCTCTGCGATTCCCTCGTAGCTGACACCGTCAATGCCGTAAATGGAGGTGGAGTAATAGTAGTTTCCCGAAACTTCATCCGGATCCACGTTCTTCACCCGTCCCGCAACGGCTCCGACATACTGCTTGCTGTCGCTCGCGCCCACCATGGCAAGATTATCCCGGAGCGTCACGCCGTAACCGGCAATGCCGCCCACATACCGGCTGCCGGAGACATCGCACCGTGCGGTGTTGTTCCGCACCAGTCCCACGGAATACCCGGTAATGCCGCCCACGTAGCTGCCGCTGCAGTCGAGCGTTCCGTAGTTCGCGTTCTCCGCCGCAAGTCCCATCTCCATGTGCCCGGCGATGCCGCCGCTGTAGTTGCTCCTTGCCTTGACCGTGCCGCGGTTCGTGCAGTTGTCGACAATGCACTTCGCCCGGAAAATATAATCCAGCGAGCTGTCCCCGCTCTGGTGAATGTCCGTCTCCGGATCCAGATCATATTCCACACCGATCATTCCGGTGATGCCGCCGGCATTGGTATCGCCGTTGACCTCGCCGTAGTTCGTGCAGGCCGTGGCTCTTCCCTGATAGGTATGGCTGACATCTTCATCCGAGACATCCTGCACGTTGTTATTGTCATCCGTATTCTGCAGATCGTCCGCCGCATCCCGAAGGGTGCGCATAATCGTATCGAACTGATCCGTGATGGCCCGGAGATTTCCCAGCCCTTCCTCGGATTCCGAACCCATGGCATCACTCAGGGACTGCATTTCATCCGTCAGCTGACTCATGGCATCGTACAGATTGTTCGCGTTATTCCGCATCGTATCGCTGATGCCATTCAGCTTCAGGTCCATGGACGCCAGCGCATCCAGGGCGCCGGAGAGCTCCGACGCGATCTCCGGCGAGTTCTTCAGTGTGTTTGCGGCATTGCGCAGCGAATCCGCAACGCCGGAGACATTGGCCGCGTTTTTCCCGTATTTCTCCGCGATCTTCAGCATCTCGGAGAGGGAGCTTCCCTGATCGCCGAGTCCGTCCGTGATGTCCTGAATCACGCCGTCGATGTCGTTGTCCTTCACCCACTGCTCAAAGGCATCCGGATCCGTCCAGATGTCTGCCGCCGCGGAATCAAGTTTCGCGATGTTCTCCGTTACCTTCTGGTACTCATCCCGGTATTGGATGTAGTGATCGGTGTAATTCTTCGCATCCTCGTCGTTATCGAAGCCGTACTTTTCCTTAAAGTATTCCTGCAGTTCCTCATCGCTCTTGCCCGCGACCTCCGGATCATCCAGCTCCGGATAATCCTCCAGGAGTTTGGCCTGCTGCTCCCGCAGATCCGAGGCCAGATCCTGCAGATCCCCGGCGGAGAAATCGCCGTCCTTGAAGGACTCGATGGAGGAGCTGTCCTTCAAGACGCTCAGACTGCTCTGCGCATCATTCATTTCATCGTTCAGGGAATTCAGTGTATCCTTCGTTTCCTGCAGGTGCTCCAGTGCCTCCTGCGCATTCTCATCCTCCGGATATTTCTCGAGTACCGAGCTCATCCCGTCGACCGCGGACGACATCTGCTGATAGCCTTCGCTGATCTCGGTCAGCGCATCCGAGACATCCTTCCTTACCTGATTCTGGTTCACGGAATTCCCCATATCATCGACATTGGGTCCTTTCGCAATGGCATCCGACAGCTTCTGAACTCCGTCCGCGACCTGATCCGCGCCGTCCTCGAACTGCCGGATATACTCCTCCATCGCACTCCGGTCTTCACTGCTCAGATTGATGCCATCAATATACGAGCTCATCGAACTGCCAAGAGACGACAGTGAATTCTTCGCATCGCCAAGATACCCGTTCAGCTTCGTCGTAATGTCTGAGAATGTGCTGAGGGAGCTCTGAATCGTGCTGGTCGCCTTGTTGATCTTTCCCGCTGCCTCATCGTACTGATCGGAGCCCTCATCCGCAAGGCCCTTTGTGGAATCCTGCGCGATTTTCGAAAGGCCGTTGATGTTCGTCAGATGGTTCCGCGTGTTGGTGGAATAGCTGCCCGCGTTGTCCAGTCCCGTATTCACCAGGGAGTTCAGCTGATCCAGCTGCGAATCCAGATCGTCCAGCGTGCTCTGCGTGAAGTCAACCGACAGATACGGCTGCATCTGTCCGACGATGCCGCCCACATCCTTTCTTCCGTAGACGACTGCATTATTGGTATTGCTCTGAAGGAAACCGGAATTGCGTCCCGCAATACCGCCCACATTGTAGCCGACATGCTCGTAGCCGATCTGCGCGTCATTCGTGCAGGAGGCAATGACACCCGACGTAAAGCCCGCAATGCCGCCGGTATCGGAATTGATTTCCAGATTCTCGAAGCTGGTCAGATCGCCCGTTGTCAGAATCTTGTCCACCGTGCTCGAGAGTTGGTCCAGCGTCATATTGGAATCCTGATAGGTCGTATTGACGCTGATCCCGTTGGCGCAGGTAAGAATCGTCCCCTCGTTGTAGCCGACAATTCCGCCGCACGCCGAGGTTCCTGTGATGGCTCCCGTACTGCTGCAGCCCGACACGGTGCCGTATCTTCCGTTCCTTCCGACAATGCCGCCGATTTCACTGTCCGCACTGATCTGCCCGTCGAAGGAGCAGTTCTGTATTTTGCCGTAATTGAGTCCCGCAATGCCGCCGAGCTTCGTCTGATTGCCGTTCGGCGCAATCACGCCCTGCACCTTCAGATTGGCCACCGCTCCGGTATTCTGGATGGTCCCGAATACGCCGGTTTCCGACACATTGCCTTCGATGGAAACTCCGCTCAGCTGATGTCCCTGTCCGTCAAATCTTCCGCCGAAGCTTTCGATGGGCGTAAATTCCTCATTGGCAAAATCAAGGTCCGTGTTCAGAACCACTTCCTTGTCGCGGGACCAGCTGTCATAATGGCAGTTTTTCACGAGCTCCTGGAAGTCTTCCATGGAATTGATTTCCACCTTCTCGTAGCTTTCGGCCTCGCTCCCCGAAATGTCTGCCTTGTTGGCCTGCTGGTCCGAATCGTCCTCTTCCTCATCCGTGGACTCCGAGTCTTTCGTCTCGCCCTTCGCCGACTGCACGACGCTCTGATTGACCATGTCCTCCGCCTGCTGCTCCAGGTCTGTCACGGACGCTGCGGCCGCACAGATCGGTGCGGTCAGAGAAGAAGCCGCAACCGAGCCCGCCAGCAGCAGTGCCGATACTCTCAGCTTATTCATGCCTGCTCTCCTCTCTTTCCTTTTTCTCTGTGAACACTTCCGCTTCCTTCCGACTGATCTTTCGAAGTTTTCCTCTTCGTTTCCGGGTTGGTTTCCTCAGGCGTTTCATTCCCGCCTTCCTGGCCTGTCTCCGGATCTTCCGTCTCTTGCTCCGGATCCTCTTTCGCCTCCCGGGCGCTGCCTTCCGCTCCGTCACTGCTGACCGGCCCCGGAAGCTTCTCCTGCGCATCGGTTCCGGCGTTCGGATCCGCAACCTTCTCAATGTTGCCGGAAACCACGATCGCCTTGACATCGCCGCGCACCACGGCATTCATCGTTCCGATGACCGTTCCGTTGATGCTTCCGCGGATCGCGCCATTAATGACAACCGTGCCGGACTCTTCCTTCGTCTTGACCGGGCGCTCGATTTCAAAGGTCGTCTTCGCAATCAGCTTGTCGCCGATCAGAAGGATCTGCGGCAGAACGAACATAACCAGGAACACCGAAATCGTCGTGCCCCGCCCCAGACACTCACCGATACCGGCAATGCAGGCATCCGAGGTCATCTGTCCGATGAACACGCCTGCCAGAATCATCATGGAGCCGGAGGTGATGATCGTCGGGAAGGAGAAGTTCAGCGCTTCAATGATCGAGCTCTTCCGGTCCTGCGTCTTGCGGCAGTCCATGTACCGGCTGGAAATGACAATGGCGTAATCAATGTTCGCGCCCATCTGAATGGAACTGACGATCAGGTATCCCATGAAGAACACCTTCTCGTGAATCAGCGTCGGAATTCCAAAGTTGATGAAAATTGCGCCTTCAATGACGGCAACCAGGAGAACCGGCAGGCCCGTCGACTTGAACGTGAACAGCAGAATGACCAGAACGAACAAAATCGACATTACGCTGACGACAATGTTATCGCGCTGGAAGGAATTCCGAAGGTCTCTCTGCGATGTGCAGTCACCGACGACATACACCGAATCACCCTCGTAGTAGGACTGCGCGAGATCGTGCATGGTCTGCACAAAATCAAAGGCAGAGTCATCCTGCTCCGGAAGCGGAATCGTCATATAGACCAGAATGCGATCGTAATCTTTGCCTTCGAGCTGCTTGCGGCCGTCGCTGATCTGCTGGTATGCCGAGGAGAGCGTCTCCTCCGTGTCGGAATCCAGCGTGACATAGCCCTCCTCCGACTTCTCATACACGAACATCAGCATATCCATCAGGGGAACCTTATAGGAAGAGATGCCGCCGACAATCCGTCCGTACTCCTCCTGATCCGCCGCGTAGGTGGTATACAGAAGCTCCGCGACCTCATAGTCGAGATCCAGAAGTTCGGAGAAGTCTCTCGGCGAGAGCTCATCCGTCAGCATGTAGCCGTCCATGGCCTCCGTGTTGGCAAGGCCCTGGCAGTAATCCACCTCAGTGTAGGATTCCAGATCCTTGATGAGCTTCGCCTCTTTCCGGTAGTTCCCGGCAGGAACTACGATGGCGCAGTAGTTCTCGGAGCCGAAGTTGTCCTCGATCAGCTTGTCCGCCTTCTGCTGCTCGTTCTGAACCGGAGTCGGCAGCGTGGAATAGCCGTACACATACGGGGTCTTCTGGGAGAGCACCGCGAAAATCACAAAGGCAACGGCGAAGATGGCCGGCAGCACGAAGCGGGACTTGTAGGCAAACCGCCCGACCGCACTGATCTTCGGGACAAAGCTCTTATGCTTCGTCCGCTCCATCATGCCGGAGAACAGAACGAGGAGTCCCGGCATCAGCGTGAATACGGACAGAAGGCTTAAGAGAATGGCCTTGATCAGAACAACGCCGAGGTCCGCACCGATCCGGTACTGCATAAAAATCATGGCCATCAGGCCGGAGACCGTGGTCAGGGAGCTCGAGAAAATTTCCGGAATGGATTTGGACAGCGCCACGACAACCGCGTCGTGCACGTCGTAATCCTTCAGTTCTTCCTTATACCGGTTGCAGAAGATAATCGCGTAATCCACCGACAGCGCGAGCTGCAGGATGGAGGATACGGAATTAGAAACGAAGGAAATCGTTCCGAGAAGGAAGTTTGTTCCGCCGTTGAGGAGCATGGAGGCAACGAAGGTGATCAGAAGAACCGGAATTTCACCGTAGGACTCACTCGTGAGGAGCAGCACCGATACGACAACGATCGCGACCAGCACCATGATCTTGTTAATCTCCTGCTCGATGATCTCCGCCTGCTGGTCTCCCAGCTCCGTCTTCACGTAGATATCATAGCCGGAGAGCTTGTCCTTGACGTTGTTCAGGGCCTCCAGCGCCCGGTCGTCATTCTCATCGTAAGCGAACGTGATGTTATAGAGTGCCGAGCCGTTGTTGTAGTGCTCCACGAAATCACTCTGGTCCGCGTCCTCGTCGGTGAATGCCACCTGCGACACGCCGTCCATGTCCTCGATTTCGCTCTGGAGCTCTTTGGCATCCTGAAAGGAAATGTTCGCGACCATCACCTTGGCGGTTCCGAACGTGACGAATTCCTTGTTCATGATCTCAAGGCCCTGCTTCGTCTCCGTCGTCTCCGGCAGGTAATCCGCCAGATCGTTGTTGACCTTGACCCAGTTCGTGGCGATCACGGAGAAGATCAGCGCGATGATGTAAATCAGGAAAAACAGCATCCTCTTGTCCACGATGAAGGATGCGATCCGGATCATTGCAGAATTGCCTTTTTTCTTATTCTCTTCCATTTTCATACCTCGCTGAGGCAAAATCCGCGAAGGCGGTTTTGCCGAGTGCGGCAGCCGGTGCATCAGCACCGATGCCGCAGTTTGAAAACGACATCTCAATGTCACTTTCAAACCTTCCTGCCCCTGCCGCTTCCCGGGCGGCGTCATTTTTCTGACCATCAGTCATAACGTAAAAAGAATACCATGGATCCGATTGAATGCAAGTAAAAAATCAATAAATTGTGCGGATCCATCCGTCCTCATCCAAAGAGACGCCGCAGCTCTGCGACAGGCTCCGCATTTCATTCAGGACGCGTTCCTTTTCCGCTCCGTCCAGGAGCTGAACCGCCGTGCCGCTCTGAAGGCACGGGACGAAACGAAGGCCCGTCATTCTCTTCTCCGCCGTGGAGAACTGTACCTGCAGAAGTCCCGTGTCCGTCGTATATGAAGTGAAATAGAAATTCCCGAGGCTGTATGCGACCGGCTTCCCGTTCACCTCGCCGATTGCCTGCAGAACATGCGGATGTCCTCCGACGATCAGATCCGCACCTGCCTTCGTAATGCCGTCCGCCAGGACATCCTGCCGGTATTCCTTCTGCATCTCGCTCTCGACGCCCCAGTGAATACAGACAATGACGAAATCGGCGCTTTCCTTCGCCGCCCGGACTTCTTCATAGAGCCTCGACGGATCCCAGCACCGGAACACGCCGGGGAGCGTATCCGTTGCTCCGCGGGTATCCGGATTGTCGAACTGCTCCACCTGCGTGGTGCTGATCACTGCAATCCTCATCCCCGTATCGCCGGCATTCCGCTCCAGCCCTCCGGCAGATTTCCCGGCCAAAACCGCGCCGTCCGCTCCCAGCTCATAATACACCGCCGCGGCAGCCTCCCCGATATTCTTTCCGGCGCCGATATAGGGCATTCCGATGTCCTGGAGCGTTTGCAGGGTATCCAGAAGCCCCGTCTCCCCGAAGTCGAAGACATGATTGTTGGCCAGCGTCACCAGATCCGCGCCAATCTCCGGAAGCCACAATGCGGTGTCGGGCCTTGCGCGGAGCGTGAAGGTCTTATCCGCAAGCGGCGTTCCGCCGTCCGAATAGCAGAATTCATTGTTGACCGTAAAGACGTCCGCATCCTGCATCAGTTCCAGCACCCTCGGATCGAAGCGGGACAGGATCCCGCTCTGCCGCGCCGCGATGCCGGTCGCATAGTTCTCATCAAAAAGAATGTCGCCCGCAAAGGTAAATGTCACCGTGCGGTCCTCTTCCGAAGATTCCGTTTCCTTTGTCTGCCCCTCTCCGGATTCCGCTCCTGCTCCCGCCTTTCCTGCATCCCCGGCCTTGTCACGCTCTTCCTGCACGGCAAGTGCCAGATACGGATCGCCGAACCGCACCGGGACGGCAGGAGGAGCTTCCCGGATGACCTCCTCCCCGGAATAAAGGTCTGTTTTCTCGATGTATGCAAAGTTCTCAGGCTCCGCGGTGCACCCTCCGGTCTCCGAAAAAATCACCGCAGTACCTCCCTGTGCTGCCTCTGTCTTCGCATTTTTCCCCAAAATGCAAAAAGCCGCCGGTGACAGGGCCAAAAGCCCCGCACCGACGGCAAGTATTACGCCGAGCACTATGCAAAATGTCCGGATTCCTTTTCTCACTGTCCCTGTACCACACCGGCATCTGCCGACGGATCGGAAACCTCGGCGGTTACGCCGTCCTCCGAATGCGCCGTTACCGTTGTTCCGTTTCCGGTATCGTTTGCTGTCACCGTGGTTGCTCCATTGATCGGATTCGAAGCCACAGCCGTCCGTACACCGGTTGCTTCATTATAGTATGTGATGGTCACGACGCCGGTCACAGGATCGGTTGTCGTCGACTCCACGACTCCAAGTGAAGAGGAAGGTGCCGCCGTCTCCTCGTTTCCCGCAGCGTTCTCTTCCTGTGAAGCCTCCTGCCCTGTCGTCACACCGGCGTCTTCTGCAGCAGAGGCCGCTCCTTCCGATCCTGCCGATGCCGCTGCCGCATTCGCACTGCTCCCCGCCGTCTGCGAAGAGGATCCTCCGACCAGGGACGGTTTCGATTTTCCGGTCTTCTGAATATAGGTCTCTCTGCCCACTGCGGACTCCGCGTCCTGATAGTTCTGCTGATAGGATTCGGAGTTCTTATAGGAATAATCTCCGGATGCCGAACCATACTTCTCCGTCAGTTCTTCCGCCGTTGTCTCCCCGTACAGGAAGTTCTGCAGTTCTTCCGAGTTGGTCTCGAAATCCAGTGCCAGCACCTTTCTGCCGCACATGCCGTCCATCAGTCCGTAGGTGTGCTTGAGCGGGAAGGTAATGGTGTCATAATCCATATTGACGAAGGTTCCGGCTTCCGGAATCAGACTCGCGATGTCCGCCTCCGTCAGATTGGTCTGCACGAGAGGCAGAACGTTGTTCAGAAGCTGATCCAGCTCCGTGACGTTCATCTTCTTCAGATTCTCCACAGCCGCCAGAATCACCTTGCGCTGCCGCTCCACGCGGTGCCAGTCGTCATCAATGGCACGGAGCCTCGCGTAGCACATCGCGGTCGCGCCGTTTAAGTGGTTCACGCCGGGGACAAGATCCTGCTGCACCTCGTTCTCCACGTGCATGCCCTTGATGTTGCCCGCTGTGAAGGTTCCTTCCGGATGGTTGATGTTGTTGCACTCCGCCTCGGTCATGTCAATGTCCACGCCGCCGACCGAGTCCACCAGCTCCATGAAGGTCCGGATGTTGACACGAATGTACTTCGTCACATCCACCTTGAAGTTCTCGCGGATCTCCCGCGTCATCAGATACGGCCCGCCGTACCAGAACATGTGCGTCAGCCAGTCCCACTGTCCGGCATATTCGCCGGAAGGGATCTTCACGCCGATCGCCCGCTCGAAACTGACAAGGTGCACTTCATTCTTCTCCCGGTTGATCGAGAGCAGGATGCAGGTATCGCCTCTTGCGTTGTCGTTGAATTCCGTCGTGCGGTCATCGGTTCCGATCAGCAGAATGTTGAACACCGACTTGTCTTCCTCGATCTCGCCGGTCGCCTCAATGGCCTGTTTCTCCTCAATCTCGCGAGACTGCAGCTCCTCATTCTCCAACTGGTCCTGCGTATCGCCTTCTGCCGAGACCTCCGTGCTGGAGAACTTGCCGTCACTGATCTTCATCAGGCGGTACTTGCTGTGGAAATACCCGTAGCCTACAAGGCCGAGTGCAAGGACAACGATCAGAATGACCGCCACGATCCGGATCCAGAGCTTCAGTCCGAGGAATTTCTTCCAGAGGCTCTTCACCTTTCCGGCAAAACCATTCCCCTCGTCCTCCGGCTCTCCTTCCGTCTGCCAGCCGAGCTCTACGCCCTCTGAAGGCTTCTCCTCTGCGATTGCCCGATCTTGTTCCTTCTGAAGACGCTGTGGCTTTGCAGAAGCCTCCTGCTCCTTTTCCCCGGCGGCATTTGTCGCCGCCCTTGCATGCTCCGCCGCCTCTTCCCGTTTCTCCGATGCAGAAATCTCCGGCGCCGGTTCTTTGGAAGGGCGTTCCTCTTCAGGAGCGTTCTTCCCCCGGACATCTGCCGCGGCCGTCTTTGTATGCTCCGCCGCCTCTTTCCTTCGGCTCTCGCGGTTTGCGGCAATGTCTTCCTGCTCTTCTCTTGCCTCTTCCGCCAGTTCCTCGGCGAGCTCCGCTTTCTTCTCCTCGCGGACTTCTTCTGCCTGTGCGGCAGCCGCCTGCTTCTTCGCCTGCCGGTAAGCCTCCGCTTTCTGACGATTCTGCTTCTGCTGTTTTCTGCTGTTCTTCTTTCTGGTCACAATCTTGCCTTTTCCGCCCGGTCATTCATGGTATCGGGGCAAACTTCTGTTTTTTGTTTTACGAGCTTCTCTTCGTCCATTGTCCCGCAGACCTCGGTATCCCGGAAAAATCTCCGTTCTCTTCCCGAATCATCATAATCAGCCTGTACAAAACAAGGAATCACGATATTTTAACGCGAATTGAACATTCCCGCAACGCAAAAGCAGGCATCCGGGGCAGAAACTCCCTGATGCCTGCTGAATATGTATTGTTATCTCCTGCCAATCCGTGAACGGAATGCTTATGCAACGCCCCGAAGGCACCCGTGTGTGACGAGATCCTCATAGGCCTCATAATGGTCCTCACGAAGATAATCCGCAAGCTGCTCCAGATGCGCAAGCTCTATGGAGCCGTTGGGATCCAGAAGCTCCGCGATCGAAGAATAATCGCCCATCTTCCGAAGGCTCTTGATGACGCCGTAGATTCTGCCGTCCCGCTCTCTCCCGGAAAGGCTGACCTCCGTCTCTGTTACCTGTGTCGTACGATTGGTTCGAATCAGTTTTCCCATTGCTTTTCACCTGTCTGCCGCAGACTCCGCGGCTTCCCTGTGTCATAACCGATTTTCCTGACGGAAAACCCTCATGCAGATGTTTATACCACGCTGAGGCAAAATCCGCGAAGGCGATTTTGCCGAATGGGGCAGCCGGTGCGTCAGCACCGATGCTGCCGTTTGAAAGTGACATATCAATGTCACTTTCAAACTCCTTTGTTCCTGACGCGGCTCATTATAAGCACATCTGCCAAATCAAAGCAATAAAAATTGTATAAAATTCCTGACCAATCGTCATCCTTGGCGTTTTGTTAACATTCCCCGAAGATTTCCGGGCCTGCCATCCTATTTGTGCATGGACCCCTTCCGGCCCGTGATGCCGTACTTTTTCCGAAAAGCCTCTATCGTACTGCGTCCCGCATCAGAAACCGGCTTGATCCATTTCATGGAATACAGATGAACCTGCATGATGATGTAGCGGACCGGTTCGTCCACGTAGCACAGTGCGAACACCACGAGGAATGGCCAGTGAAGCGGACCGTTTGCGAGATGAATGACCGGCTGCACCAGAAGGAACATGAAGCAGATTTCCATCGTGGATCCGAAGGCCGAATCTCCCGCCGAGCGGTACATGTCATTCTGCACCCAGTTGCCCATCCGGATCGTTCCCAGAACGGTATAGATGGCGAACATATAGAACGCCAGCCGGTACGATTCCCCGGAGAGTCCCATTGCATGAAGGATCGGCCCGTGCAGGGCAAGAACCACAAGGCAGACACACAGGACAATGACCTGACAGCTGTAGACCAGCCGCCAGCCTCTGGAGAATGCCTCTTCGTGATTTCCGGCGCCCACCTCCTTGCCGACCAGAACCGTCGCCGCCGAGGAGAAGCCGGCGAAAAAGCCGATGACCAGTCCTTCCAGTGTCCGGAACACGGCGGTGGCCGCAATGGCATGCTCGGACTGATGGCCCAGCACAATGTTGATCAGCATGTTGCCGACACCGATCAGCACTTCATTCATGATAATCGGGAAGCTCTTCTTCAGGAACTCCTTCAGCAGTGCGCTGTCCCATTTCCAGTGCCCGGAAATTTCCAGCAGATACGGCACATGGCGGACCTTCGCCGTCACCACGATCACCAATACATTCACAATCGAAGAAAGGATGGTTCCGCAGGCCGCTCCGCGGACTCCCAGGGCAGGGAAGCCCAGTTTTCCGAAAATCAGAATGTAGTTGCAGATGCAGTTCGTGAGCACCGCCGCAATGGCGCCTGCCAGCGGAATTCGCACCCGCTCCGTTGAGCGCAGAAGGGCCGCCATCGCAACCGCAAGAATCTGGAACGGGTAAGAAATGCCGACAAGCCGCAGATATTCCACACCGATCTTCTGAATCGGCTCCGAATTCGTGTAGAGCTGCATGACCCACATCGGCCGGCACAACGCCAGATAGGTTCCGACTGTCGCCGTAATGCCGACAAAAGCCAGCATAATTCCGTAGGATTTACGGATACCATCGTCATTGCCGGCTCCCCAGTACTGGGCAATGAACAGCATGCCTCCGCCAATAAAGCCCCAGTAGCCTGCAAACATCAGACTCGTAAACTGTGCGCACAGACCAACGGCCCCTACCGTGGTCTCGCCCAGCCGCCCCAGCATAATTGTGTCCACCATGCTTCCCGTCGTGGACAGAAGATTCTGCATTGCCACCGGCAGCGCAATCGTCATCATCATGGCAAGGAGTTCCCTCCATGATGTATTTTGCGGTACTTTCGTCTTCATGTTCCGTTGTCTTCCCCTCCCCAATACAGGAACCGTTCCTTCGTCCGGTTCGAATACAGGCTCCATCTCAGGCTGCCTGCCGGGTGACAAGTCACTGTTTTGTCCCCATGCACACTATAGCAAATCCGCTTCCTTCCATCCACTCAGCATTTTGTCCTATCGAGTAGGAGGCGGTGGCTAGCCGCCGTCCTCTCACACCACCGTGCAAACCGT
>CAVKEB010000011.1:0-63529 GCA_963655255.1 bacterium | reverse complement strand
GCGAACTCACTGCGTGTGTTTGCTCCCGCATCGGAGAAACCGCCTGCGCGGATTTTTCCTCGCGTACCCGAAGCTGTCTGATGACAGCTTCTCCTGTTTTGAGCGAACTCACTGCGTGTGTTTGCTCCCGCATCGGAGAAACCGCCTGCGCGGATTTCTCCTCGCGTACTCGGAACTGCCTGACGGCAGTTCCTCCTGTTTCACAGAATTTTAATTAACACCCTTTCTCTGTTTTCCTATATGATGATAGATGTTTCTCTTTTCGCAGGCGAGGCACAGAAGATCCGGACGGATTTTCCGGAAGCGCCGCGGGAGGGTGAATCGAGTCTTAAGGAAAGCAGGGGAAGGATGTTTTTATTATGGCAATCAATGATGAAATCCGGGAACAGAGGAAGAAGTTAAAAGGGAAGGGAATCAAGGCGCACCTTGCCTGGTTCTGGGAATATGAGAAGGTGCCGACGCTGATTGCACTGGGCGTCGGAGCGCTGGCCGTAGCGCTGATTTATCACTATGTGACGTACCGGCCGTACGTGTTCGGAACCATGTTCCTGAACGCTGCTCCGCAGGATACGCAGCAGGAGGCTCTGAGTGCGGACTTCATGGAGTATGCGGGAATTGATTCCTCGAAGGAGGATGTGTTCGCGGACCTTTCGGAGATTCTGACGCCGGGCAACAGCTCTTCTTCGGAGTATGATATTTATTCCGTCCAGAAGATCATGGCGGAGACCGCGGCAGGGCAGGTGGATGTGGCCGTGATGGACGCGTGGTATTTTAACCACTACGCGTACAACGGCGAATTCAAGGATCTGCGCGACGTGCTGGATGCGGATACGCTGGCGGAGTACGAGGACCGCTTCTACTATATAGACCGAACAAAGGCCATAGCGATGCAGGATGCGCAGGATGACAAGACGGACACCGGCAGCACGGAGGAAACGGACAGTGAGGCGGATGAGACCGCAGCCCGCGCCTTTGAGAATCAGAAGACTTTCGAGAACCCGGATCCCTCGGCGATGGAGGATCCGGTTCCGGTCGGAATTATCTGCACGGATGCCCCTTATATTCAGAAAAACGGGAACTACCCGGACACCGTCTGCATCTACGGCATAGTGGCAAATACAAAGCACCCGGAAACGTGTCAGCAATTCCTTGAATATTTGTTTGAAAAGTAATAAGATAACGTAAATTCGGTTTTGGAAAGCAGCAGAGGTATTTGCATGGAACTCGGAATTATTGAGGTTGTTGTCAATTGTAAGAAAAATGCGCTGATCGGAGTGGCAAAGGTAGTCTGTGTGATTCTGGCAGTCCTGCTCCTTCTGGGCGGCCTGACCATGATGGGTGTCATCGGGCTCTGGGCGCTGATTCCGATTGTGCTCGGTGTTCTGGCGGCCATCGGAGCATATTTTGCAATGCTGAACAGCAATGTGGACTATGAATACTCTCTGGTAGACCGTGAGCTTCGCGTGGCGAAGATCATGAACAAGGAGAAGAGAAAGGCCATCGCCCAGTACGATCTGGATAAGCTGGAAATCATCGCTCCCATGAATTCCCACCAGCTGGACAGCTACCGGAACCGTCAGGGGGTGAAGGAACTGGATTTTTCCTCTCATGACAGCGAGAGGGCGGCAACGACCTATTACTGCTATCTGGAAGGAAGCCAGAAGCTGATCCTTGATCTTGCGGATTCTGACGGAGAAAAGCTTCTGAACGCCATTCGGATGTTCGCGCCCAGAAAGGTTTTCACCGAATAAACGAAAAGACAAAGATAACGGAACAGGATACGGGCTGAAAGGTTCGTGTCCTGTTTCTTATATCTTACAACCGGTATCGGAAGGTGCCGGAGCAGAGTACCAGCTGCAGACAATGTATGACCTATGAGGAGGAAGAAATGGCAAGAATTATCGGAGAAGCAATTACTTTTGACGATGTCCTGCTGGTCCCTTCGTATTCGACCGTTGTGCCGAACCAGGTTGATGTGAGCACCAACCTGACGAAGAAGATCCGGCTGAATATCCCCATGATGAGTGCGGGAATGGACACGGTTACCGAGGATCGTATGGCGATCGCCATGGCAAGACAGGGCGGTATCGGTATCATCCATAAGAACATGTCGATTCAGGATCAGGCAGATCAGGTTGATAAGGTAAAGCGCTCCGAGAACGGCGTCATTACCGATCCCTTCTATCTGTCCGCGGAGCACACGCTCGCCGATGCCGAGGATCTGATGCGCAAGTTCCGGATCAGCGGCGTTCCGATTACGGAAGGCAAGAAGCTGGTCGGCATCATCACGAACCGCGATCTGAAATTCGAGACCGACTATACGAAGAAGATCAGCGAGGTCATGACCTCCGAGAATCTTGTGACCGGACATGCGGGAACAACGCTGGAAGAGGCGAAGAAGATCCTGGCTGCCTCCAAGAAGGAGAAGCTCCCGATTGTCGATGACGATTACAATCTGGTCGGACTCATTACCATCAAGGACATTGAGAAGACCATCAAGTACCCGCTCTCCGCGAAGGATTCGATGGGACGGCTTTTGTGCGGCGCGGCTGTCGGCATTACGGCCAATGTTCTGGACCGCGTCGAGGCACTGGTCAACGCGAAGGTCGACTGCGTTGTTCTGGATTCCTCTCACGGTCATTCAGAGAACGTGCTCCGGTGCCTGCGCATGATCAAGGATGCGTATCCGGATCTTGACGTCATTGCAGGAAACGTGGCAACCGGCGAGGGCGCTGCGGATCTGATCAAGGCGGGAGCCGATGCCGTGAAGGTCGGAATCGGACCCGGCTCCATCTGCACGACCCGTGTCGTTACGGGCTGTGGTGTTCCGCAGATCACGGCGATCATGGATGCCTACGCAGTGGCAAAGGAATATGGCATTCCGGTCATTGCCGATGGCGGTATCAAGTACTCCGGAGATATGGTCAAGGCTCTGGCGGCAGGCGGCAATGTCTGCATGATGGGCTCCATCTTCGCAGGCTGCGAGGAGTCTCCGGGAGCAACCGAGCTGTTCCAGGGCAGAACCTACAAGGTATACCGCGGCATGGGCTCCATCTCCGCCATGGAGAACGGCTCCAAGGACCGTTATTTCCAGGAGAATGCGAAGAAGCTCGTTCCGGAAGGCGTAGAGGGACGTGTTGCCTACAAGGGACTGGTCGAGGATACGGTATTCCAGCTGATGGGCGGCATCCGTTCCGGCATGGGACTGACCGGATCGCACACCATCAAAGAGCTGCAGGAGAACGGACGGTTCGTCAAGATTTCGAACGCGTCGCTTCGTGAGAATCATCCGCATGACATTCAGATCACGAAGGAAGCTCCGAACTACAGTGTTAATGAGAAATAATTAGGAATCACGGTATATGAGTACAGATGAAATCAGACGCTCCGAGGACGGAACTGAGAAGGTAGAGGCCCTCAACGGAGAGAACAAGAATTTTATTGAGCTGGAGATCGACAAGGATCTGGCGGAGGGACGGTACGATCATGTGCAGACCCGTTTTCCGCCGGAGCCGAACGGCTATCTTCACATCGGCCATGCGAAGAGCATTCTTCTGAATTACGGCCTTGCGAAGGAGTACGGCGGCAAGTTCAATCTCCGCTTTGACGATACGAACCCGACGAAGGAGAAATCCGAGTTCGTGGAATCGATCAAGGAAGACGTCAAGTGGCTGGGGGCGGACTACGAGGACAGACTCTTTTTCGCCAGCAACTATTTTGACCAGATGTATGAGATCGCGCTGAAGCTGATCCGCAAGGGAAAGGCCTATGTGTCCGACCTTACGGCGGATGAGATGCGCGAGTACCGCGGGACGCTCACGGAGCCCGGCCGGAATGATCCGATGCGGGAGCGCTCCGTCGAGGAGAACCTGCGGCTGTTCCAGGAGATGAAGGAAGGAAAATACGCCGACGGCGAGAAGACACTCCGCGCGAAGATTGATATGGCATCGTCCAACATCAACATGCGCGATCCGATTCTCTACCGCGTGGCGCACCTGACGCATCAGAACACCGGGGACAAGTGGTGCATCTATCCGATGTATGACTTCGCGCATCCGATCGAAGACGCGATTGAGGGAATCACTCACTCCATCTGCACGCTGGAGTTCGAGGATCACCGCCCGCTCTATGACTGGGTCGTCAGAGAGGCGGAGTTCCCGCAGCCGCCGCGCCAGATCGAGTTCGCAAAGCTCTACCTCAAGAACGTTGTGACCGGCAAGCGCTATATCAAGAGACTCGTGGAAGAGGGAATTGTGGACGGCTGGGACGATCCGAGACTGGTTTCCATCTCCGGTCTTCGCCGCCGCGGCTACACACCGTCCTCCATCAAGAAATTTGTGGAGATGGCAGGCGTTTCCAAGAGCCAGTCCGTCAATGACTACGCGGCGCTGGAGTACTGCATCCGTGAGGATCTGAAGCCTTCCTGCAGCCGCATGCTGGCTGTTCTGAATCCGCTGAAGCTTGTCATTGACAATTATCCGGAGGGTCAGAGCGAGGAGCTGGAAGCCCCGAACAATCTGGAGAACGAAGCGCTGGGAAGCCGGAAAATCACGTTCTCCCGTGAGCTCTGGATCGAGCGGGAGGACTTCATGGCGGAGCCGGTTCCGAAGTACAAGAGACTGTATCCCGGAAACGAAGTGCGCCTGATGTACGCGTACTTTGTCAAGTGCGTTTCCTATGAGACGGACGACGCGGGCAATGTGACGGTGGTTCACTGCACCTATGATCCGGAGACGAAGTCGGGGAGCGGCTTCGAGGGACGCAAGGTCAAGGGAACCATCCACTGGGTCAACGCGCAGGATGCGGTTCAGCTGCCGGTACGCCTGTATGAGAACATCATTGATGAGGAGAAGGGCGTATACAATGAGGACGGATCCCTGAACCTCAACCCGAACAGTCTGACGGTGGTACAGGCATGGTGCGAGCCCGCCTTGAAGGACAGCAAGGCCTATGACCGCTTCCAGTTCGTCCGGAACGGGTTCTTCTGTGTGGATTCCAAGGATTCGAAGGAAGGGGCACCGGTGTTCAACCGGATTGTGTCTCTGAAGAGCTCCTTCAAGCTGCCGAAGAAGTGATCGGAATATGTTTTTGTTGAGGCCTCTCTGCATATGCAGGGAGGCCTTTTTTGAAAAACGCTTTGGGGAGTATTGACAATGGAACTCAGCATGGAGCTGCAGCCCGGGAGCGGGCGGCATCTGTATGAACAGATATATGAACATATCCGGGAGGAAATCCGGGCGGGAAAACTCCTTGCGGGAGAAAAGCTTCCCTCGACAAGGCAGCTTTCTGCCAATCTGAAAATTGCGAGAACGACGGTCGAGCTCGCTTATGAGCAGCTCGAAGAAGAGGGGTATCTCGTGATCCGGAGAGGGAGCGGAGCGTATGTCTGCGAGACGCAGAACATTCCGGAAGTCCTGGGAAGTGCGACAGAGTCGCGCCGGGCCGGAGCACTTTACGGAGAAATTCCGGACACCTCCAATATTGACCAAAACAGTCATCATATAAAAAAACACGTGCATGACCCGGAACGGGAGGCCGCAGAGCGGGAGATTGGGATAAAAACGGAGGAAAATTATGCTGCGGGAGAAATGTGCTGTGAGATTGACTTTTCCCCCCGCACGATTGATATGTCTGTGTTCCCTTACGCCACATGGCGGAGAATCCTGCGCGGAATTCTGACGGGAGACCGGGCGGATTTGTTTCGCCGGGGAGAACCGCAGGGAGATCTGGAACTTCGGACAACCATTGCACACTATCTGCATCTCTCAAGAGGCTGTCACTGTGATCCGGAGCAGATCGTCATTGGTGCAGGAAACGACTATCTGATGATGCTGCTCGGCATTCTGCTGGGCGGAAGCTCCGCGGAGGCAGAACAGCGATCCTGTGGTTTCCGACCGGACCAGGGCAATAACTGCCTGTTCCCGAACGGGAAGAAAGAAGAGAGCATTGAGGCAGAGGAAAAGCCGCAGGAATCGGGGGAGAATGACTGCCTGCCGGTGCGGGATAATCTGCGGATCGGCATGGAATCTCCGACGTATCTCCGTGCGGCCCAGGTGATGCAGGCCATGGGATTTTCCGTGGAGCCGATCCGGAGCGACGCCGGCGGAATGTGCGCAGACGCGATGGAAGAGTCCGGGTGCCGCCTCGCCTATCTCATGCCGGCGAGGCAGTTTCCGACCGGAACGGTGATGCCGTATCCGAGAAGGGCAGAGCTTCTCTCCTGGGCCGCGGCGGGGGAGAACCGGTATCTTATCGAAGACGATTACGACTCGGAATTCAAGTACCGCGGGCGGCCGGTTCCGTCACTTCAGTCCATGGATGAGAGAGGAAGAGTGATCTATCTGGGAACCTTTTCGAAATCGATCGCACCTGCAATCCGTGTCAGCTATCTGATTCTGCCGAAGAATCTGCTGGCAGTCTTTCATGAGCGGGCAGGGTTTCTCTCCTGCACGGTGCCGCGGCTGGATCAGGCGATTCTGAATGAGTTTATTCAGAAGGGATATTTCGAGCGCTACCTCAACCGAATGAGAAATCATTACCGGAGCAAGCACGATCTGATGCTGGAGCTGCTGAGGCCGCTGGAGAAGCGGTTTGATATCCGCGGGCAGGGATCGGGGCTGCATCTCGTGCTGCAGCTAAGAGAAGCGTCCTGTGCCGGGGAGGAAGCTGCGGAAAAGAGTGCCGCAGACAAAAAAGATATTTTTGTTCCGACCGGGAAAGAATGGGAACAGAAAGAAACAGCGGAACAAGAACAGGGAGGTCAGAAACGAGTTTCCCAGTTGGAGCAGGAGCTTGCAGCGGCGGCCGGGAAAGCGGGAATTCTGGTGTATCCGATGTCGGAGCAGGATCTTCCGCAGGGGCTTCCGGATGGGCAGAGGGCATTGCCCTCCATTCTCCTTGGTTACGCGGCCCTGACAGAAGAAGAGATCCGGGAGGGAGTCGGAAGACTGATCCGGGTTTGGAGAACCTGACATTTCCGGGGACAGAGCCATTCGGAATGAATTCTAACGGATGGTTTTGATACAGGCGGAATCAGTACTTTTTCCCATCATGTGGAAATACACCGGAATCAGAAGAGCGCAGGCTCCCGCCCAGGCGAGCGGACTGGCGATGCAGACGGCAGTGTATCCGAGCGCAGATGTGAGAACCAGAGTTGCCGCAAGCCGCATGACAAGTTCAATCATGCAGGCAGCGAAGGGAGCCCAGCTATTCTGCATGCTCTGAATGGAGGTGCGGTAAACCGCAAGGAGACCGAGAATAAAGTAAAAAGGTGCAACGCCGAGCAGATATCCGTCGGAATATGCGTAAATTTCCTGCGAAGGGGCATCCAGAAAGAGCTCGACGATCGGGTGCCGCAACAGAAGAATTCCCGCGCACATGAGGACATTCAGGGTTTCGGTCTGGAGGAGCGAAGCACGCACGCCGCTTCGGATTCTCTGCGTCAGTCCTGCACCGTAATTTTGGGCCACGTAATTGGAGATCGCCGTCATCATGGCATTATTGACGAGGACGGACAGCTGGTCCGCCTTGGTCGCAGCGGTATAACCGGCGACGGCAGCAGTCCCCATGGAATTGACGACAGCCTGCATGGCAAGCTGTCCGATGCACATGACGGACATCTGAAATCCCATGGGAAAACCTGTTTTCAGGTGGCGGAAGGCAGGGCCTTTCAGATCATGAAAGTCTTCCCTTTTCAGATGAAGAATCGAAAAATGCCGGAACCCGACGATGTTGCTGAGAACAGCGGACAGAAACTGCGCCAGAATCGTGGCAAGGGCGGCTCCGGCGACGCCCATATGAAGAGGGAGAATGAAAACCACATCCAGCACAATGTTCAGCAGGGAAGAGAAAATCAGAAAATAAAGCGGAGTCCGGCTGTCGCCGAGCGCGCGGAGAATGTTGGAGATCATGTTGTAATACACGGTAGCCCCGGTCCCGGCGAGGACGACGAACATGTAGGCATAGGCCTGCGCATAGATGTCTTCCGGAATCTGCATCCAGTGAAGAATCGGGTACGCCAGTCCGCAGCAGGCCGCCGTCAGCAGAATGGAAAAGGCAAGGCACAGAAGGGTGGAAACGGCGATGCTCTTTCTCATCCCGGCTTCATCGCGGGCCCCGAACTTCTGCCCGAGACAAATGTCGAAGCCTCCGGTGAATCCGTTGATGAAGCAGAAGATGAAGTATATGATGATACTGGTGGAGCCGACGGCAGCGAGGGCTTCCGCGCCCATTGTTTTACCGACAATGATGGAATCTGCCAGTGTATAGAAGAGCTGGAACAGATTCCCGAGAATAACAGGAACAGAGAATTTCAGAAGAACAGAGAAGGGCTTTCCCTGCGTGAGATCCATGTTGCTCTGTGCAGCCATGATGAAAAACTCCTTTCGTATGGCTTCGTTCCTGCAGCCGCCAGCAAACGCAGAAGAGACCGCCATGGGAACAAAGAAAATTCTTGTAGATGATCATAATCGTGAGCTGTCGGCTCATGGGACAGATACCTTTCCGGTCACGGTCAACCATGATGATCTGTGGCTGTTCGAGGGAAGGAACGTTCCGATTCACTGGCACAGCGAACTGGAAATCTGTCTCCCGCGAAGGGGAACCGCTGTCTGCCAGATTTATCAGGAAAGCTATGCCGTCTGTCCGGGGCAGGCACTTCTGATTGGAAGCAATGTTCCGCACAGCTGCCACTCCATGACGGGAGAAAGCGTTTTCTACAGCAGTATCATTGCAGCGCCCGGGTTCATCGGCGGGGAAACCGGAGGCGACGTGGAGAAAAACTGCCTTCGTCCCTTTCTGCAGGGTGCCATCGGACCGTGCGTTCTGATAGACGGAAGCGGGGCAAACGACGCACAGATTCTCCGGATCCTGGATCAGATTGACCGGCTTTATACGGAAAAGCCCTGCTGCTATGAGCTCTGGATCAAGGGCCTTCTGTGCGAGGCATTCGGAATGCTTCTGTCCGAGCAGTATACCCGGCGGAAGAATGACTGGCCGGTGTCCGCTGCGGAAGATCAGGCGAGACTGGAGCAGCTGCAGGTGATGTTGGAGTATCTGCATCAGCATTACGACTCACCGGTTTCCCTTCAGGCGATTGCGGATCAGTGTCATTTGTCCCGCGAGTCCTGCTGCCGGATTTTCCGGAAGATGACCGGGAAAACGATTACCGAATATCTTCAGGAATACCGGGTCAGCAAGAGCCTTCCTCTCATCCGAAGCGGCAGATACTCCATGAGCCAGATTGCGGAGCTGTGCGGATTCAGCAATGCGAGCCGCTTCGCCAGTGCCTTCCGCAGCCGGATGGGAGTAAATCCAGGTCATTATCTTACAGACGGGAAAGAGTGAATTCGATTCAGCTGTTGCTGGATTTGATACAGATATTGATTTGATTGAGCGGGAACTGCTTTTGCGGTTTCCGCTCTTTTTGCATGGAAATAACCGGAATCGTCCTGTCAGGTCATGTGAACACGGGACTGCAGCTTATGAGACGGGTAGAGCAGTGTGAAATTAAAACGGAAAAGGCAATATGAACAAAAACGTTTAATGTGGACACATGACCATAGATAAAGATGTCGACAGAAGAGCAGCGGGGGGGGGGTAAACTGACAGCATCAGAAAGGGCAAATCGCTGATAATCCGGAAAGTGGACATGCGGCCACAATATTAAAATGTACAGGAGCCCGCGTGAAACAGAAGATTACAAGAAAAGATGTCGCTGAGAAAGCTGGTGTTTCGGTTTCGGTAGTATCCAGAGCACTGAACAACAGCGGATATGTAGAGAAAGATAAAAAGCTCCGAATACTGGAAGCGGCCAGGGAACTTGGATATGTACCAAATCCGGTAGCGATGTCCCTGCAGCAGAGAAGAACCAGACAGATTATCTTCTATTGTAAAGATCTGAATAATTCGTTCAATATCTGCATGTATTTCGGGATGCTGGAAGAAGCCAGAAAGCGTGATTATGTAGTTTTAATCAACGGGGACCTGGAATTTGACAATATCAAAGGAATGATCACGGATGGCATTATTCTGCAGAACGAAGTTTTTGCAGAGGAGTACATTTCCTTTTATGGAAAGAATTATTTTCTTCCTGTAGTCAGTGCAAGCTTTGGAAATATGCAGTCGCTTTCTGTTTCTGTGCCGACGGTTGAATGGGATCTCTACAGCAGCATGGAGTTTGGAATCGAGTATCTGAGAAAGCGGGGACATCGGAGAATCGCATATGCGGGACCGTATTCTTACATTCATCAGGATGGAAGAACCGGATGCTGGAAAGAGTGTATGAAAACGGTTTTTGAAAATGAACTGGAAAGATACTATCTGTACACCGAAGAGCAGGAAGGTAAGGAAAATTTAAAAGCAAAAACGATAAGCGGCCTGGATATCAAAGATGAGAAATATCTGGAAAAAGGAAAAAAGGCGGGACAGGAATTCTTGAAACGCAATCTGGATGTGAGTGCCGTGATTTGTTTCAATGATGAATTTGCAATTGGTTTTATTTCACAGCTGGAGCTGGGCGGAAAACACGTTCCGGAAGATATTTCTATATTAAGCTTCGACGGAACGGTCAGAAGAAAAACAATGGCTCCTGAGATTACGAGCATTACACCGGATCCGGAGGACATGGGAAGGAAACTTGCCAGACTTCTGATGGATCGGATTGAAGGGAAAAAAATACATTATTGTATCAGACAAAACATACATATTGCAGAAGGCGCCTCTGTAAAAAATGTATGATGTTAGGATTTGCTGGACAAGACGGAAAAAGGTCAATCAGTACAAAAAAGGAGGATACATTTTATGAAAGCAAAAAGAGTATTGGCTCTGGCAGCAGCATCGGCAATGTCTGTATCGCTTCTGGCAGGCTGCGGTGGAAGCTCAGGCTCTTCTGACACATCTTCAGAAAGCACAGCGACATCGACGGATGCAGCTTCCGGAGAGTCTCAGACGGAATCGGCGGATCTTGTTGAAATAGACAGCAATATTTCTGCAGACATTGTTGTCGGAGGCTGGCCGTCCGGAGATGATGCATTCAATGCGGCAATGGCCGGATTTAATGAAAAATATCCGAATATCAATGTGGAGCTGCAGTTTACGGACACGACGGCACATCACCAGAATCTGCAGACCGCACTGGCGGCAGGATCCGGAGCTCCGGATGTTGCGATGGTTGAAGGTGCCTATGTGGCCCAGTATCGAAATTCAACGGCACTTACCAATCTGAATCAGTATGGTGCACAGAATCTTGCGGATGATTTCGTATCGTTCAAGTGGGATCAGTGCATTTCGGATGATGGGACAGCGATGCGCCTGATTCCGTGGGACGTAGGCCCGACTACGATTTTCTACCGGACGGATGTCTTTGAGAAAGCCGGACTTCCGACGGATCCCGTCGAAGTGGATGAATATCTGAGCACATGGGATGGAGTTCTCAAGGCTGCAGAGGCAGTTCACTCGCTTGGCAGCAACAACTGGTTTATCGCAGATGGTTCTTATCTGTATCAGCTGCTGTTCCAGAACAGAGATTATTATGATGAAAATCTGAATCTGAAACTGGAAAGGGACGGAGACATCGACTGCCTGAACACGATCATCAAGATGCGTGAAGAAGGCCTGGATATGAATGTTGATATGTGGTCCACGGAAGCATATGCCGCATATGCAGATGGCTCCATTGCCTGCGTACCGAACGGATGCTGGTTTGGCGGATTCCTGAAAACGGATATTGATCCTGATGGTGCAGGACACTGGGCAGTAGCAAATCTTCCGGCAGGAATCGGTGCAAAGAACTGGGGCGGATCGTTCCTTGTCATTCCGGAGCAGAGTCAGAACAAGGATGCTGCATGGGCATTTGTTTCCTATATGCTGGCAACCGTAAAGGGTCAGAACGATATGTTTGAGGCGGTTGATTACTTCCCGGCATATACTCCGGCTTATGAAGACACCAGCCTTTATGAATATGAAGATCCGTACTTTGGCGGACAGAAGACCAGAGAACTCTGGGCTGATCTTGCAAAGCAGCTGCAGCCCGTTTACACCACTCAGATGGATACTACGGCAGAAGGCCAGATCTTTACTTCTGTGAACCAGGGACTTCAGGAAGGAAAGAGTGCAGAGGAAATCCGTGATCTCCTTGCTCAGAACATTGATACGGCTACCAAGGAAATTAAGGAGCAGCAGATCCAGACTCTGAAGGATGCAGGCGTTTGGAAAGGTAACTGAGGCTGCAATTCCTAAAATAGTAAAAGACCTCGCGGAGGCTGGGCATACAGCCCGGTCTCCGTTTTGATTTGGGAGGAACGAATGGAATGAGTCTTAAGCGGATATGGAAAGAATATAAGGTGGCGTATTGTTATATCGCTCCGTTCTTTATACTTTTTGCAATCTTTGGATTATTTCCCATTGCCTATGGTTTTTATCTCAGCTTCTTCCGCTGGGATGGCCTGTCGGCCATGCATTTCATCGGAATTGAAAACTATATCAATGTTTTCAAAGACCCGTTATTCTGGAAAGCGTTGAAAAATACGCTGATTATTGGAATTATCGCTCATATTCCGATTCTGCTCGGCGGCCTTACACTGGCATTTATTCTGAATTCCAAGCTGGTTAAGGGCGAGAATATTTTTAAAACCATTTATTTCATGCCGATGGTCACAAGTTCGGTGGCGATTTCAATTGTCTTTCAGCAGATGTTCGGAAACAATTACGGCGTTATCAACTGGTTTGTTACGCTTCTTGGCGGAGAAAAAATCAACTGGCTGGGAGGAGACGGTTCCCTGATTAAAGTGGCGGTTATTGTTATGTTTGCCTGGAAGTGGATCGGCTGGAATATGGTCATCTATCTGGCTGGCATGCAGGGGATCAGCAACGATATTTATGAGGCAGCAGAGATTGACGGAGCCAATCAGTTTCAGGTATTGTTCCAGATCTGCATCCCGCTGTTAAAGCCGATTATTATTTTTACGGTGATTCAGTCAACGATCGGTATGTTCAATTTGTTTACAGAGCCGTTCATCCTGACCGGTCAGAACTGGCAGGGCGGCGTGAACAATGGCGGTCTGACTCTGATGACTTATCTGTTGTCCAAGGCACCGCAGGGAGGAAACCTCTACGGGTATGCATCCGCAGTGGCCTATATCATTACAATCATGATTGTTCTGATTTCCGTGTGTGTCAATAAAGGAACGGAAGACAAGAAAGATCCGGATTACATTACAGACAAGGCAATCAAGCACCAGAGAAAAGAGATGCGTAAAGAGGCAAGACGGGCAAGAAAGGAGGGAAGAAACTGATGAAACTTCTTCTGTTTATTGCCATCATTGCGGTTGTATTATTTTTGATTGCAAAATTTGTTCCGAAGGGAAAAACAATTGCCCTCTATGCGGTACTTGGGATTGTGGCATTGATTATGCTTTTTCCCTTCTATGACATGTTTATCATGTCGACCAGAACGACGCAGGAGATTTTCTCATTTCCGCCGTATATGACCTTTGGTGGAAATTTGAAGACAAACTTCATTAACATGAACAAGGCAATTGATTTCCTGCGCGCTTTTCGAAACAGCTGTATCATCACATTTTCTTATGTGGCGTTGGTACTGTTTTTCTGCTCTATTGCCGGATATGCGTTTGCGGTTTATAACTTCCCCGGAAGGTCGGTATTGTTTGCTATCCTGCTGGGAACCATGATGATCCCGTCGACGGCCGGAATTATTCCCTGGTACATCATGATGAGTAAGTTCCACTGGGTAGATACATTCCGTGCCCTTATTATTCCGAACTGCGCCAACGCATTCGGAATTTACTGGATGCGCCAATACTGTAAGAATAACGTTCCCGGATCTCTGGTTGAAGCGGCACGAATCGATGGATGCTCGGAATGGACGGTGTTCTTCCGAATCGTTGCACCCATTCTTCTTCCGGCATACGCATCTCTTGGCATTATGAATTTCGTCAATGTATGGAATGACTTCATGCAGCCGATGATGATTCTGAAGAGCCCGAAGCTCCAGACTCTGCCACTGATGCTCCGTTCCATGGTAAGCGACCGGGGAACAGATTACGGAGCGATGATGCTGGCAAGTACCTGTGCAGTCCTTCCGCTTCTGGTAGCTTTCCTTTGCGCTTCCAAGTACTTTATGTCAGGATTAACAGCAGGAGCAGTGAAAGAATAACCGCAAGGGAAAATATCTTTTGCGCAACTTCGATCAGGAATTATCGGAAAAAATTCCTGATCGAAGTGAGACATCAACTTAATTCATTTTACAGCGAGGTATGACATGAGCTACATCTTAAACGGCGATCGGATTATCATGGGAACGGATTACTATCCGGAGCACTGGGACCGGAGCATGTGGGAAGGCGATCTGGAGCGGATGCTGGAAACCGGCATCGAGGTGATCCGGATTGCGGAGTTTTCCTGGAACAAGTTTGAACCAAGAGAAGGGGAGTACACCTGGGAGTTCTTCGACGAATTTCTGGATCTTTGTGAGAAGAAGGGCATGCATGTGATTTTCTGCACGCCTACGGCCACTCCGCCCGCGTGGATGACGGATAAATATCCGGAAGTCCTGAATGCGAGACAGGACGGCGTTCTCTACCGCCACGGCGCAAGAAGGCATTATAATTACAACTCCGTGATTTATCAGAGATTCACCAGGAATCTGGTGGAGCGGATGGGAGAGCATTATGCGAAGCATCCGGCGATCATCGGATGGCAGCTGGACAATGAGATCAACTGCGAGATGAACGAGTTCTATTCCGAGAGCGACACACTGGCATTCCGTGAGTTCCTGAAACAGAAGTACGGGAAAATCGAGAACCTGAACACGGCATGGGGCACGGCCTTCTGGAATCAGACGTATACCTCATGGGGTGAGGTGTATGTTCCCAGAACGACCCTCAGCAACAGCACCAATCCGCACGAGGTTCTGGATTACAAGAGATTCGTCTCGGACAGTGCGTGCCGGTGGGCAAAACTTCAGAGCGACATCCTTCGCAAATATTTGAAGCCGGGTGATTTCATCACGACGAACGGACTGTTCAGCGACCTGGACAATCACCGCATGACGGAAGAGAGTCTGGATTTCATGACCTATGATTCCTATCCAAACATGGCCTATGGACTGAATTCCCATTTTATCGAGCAGAATGAGCTGAAGGACCGGATGTGGTGCATGAATCTGGATGAGGTGCGCTCCCTGAAGGGCATCTATGGCATCATGGAGCAGCAGTCCGGCGCAAACGGATGGAACACCGGCATGGAGGCACCGACACCGAGACCGGGTCAGATTACACTCTGGACGATGCAGAGCATTGCGCACGGTGCGGACTATATCAGCTATTTCCGCTGGAGAACCAGCACCATGGGAACGGAAATTTACTGGCACGGCATCCTGGATTACAGCAGCCGTGAGAACCGCAGAATCCGTGAAATCCGCGAAATTCATAAGAAATTCGAGGCGATTTCGGAGCTCGCGGGCTCGGAATATGAGGCGAAGGTCGGCGTGGTCGAGACCTATGACAACAAGTTCGATGCCGAGCTGGACGTATGGCACGGCGGCGTGGAGAATGCAAGCCGGATGGGCATTTACACTGCGTCCCAGATGACCCACACGCCGGTGGATTTCGTATATCTTCGCGACAATACAACCGCAGAGAGTTTGAAGAAGTATCAGGTGCTGTTCTACCCGCATGCCGTCATTCTGGACGAGAAGCAGGTGGCGGTTCTGAAGGAATATGTGGAGCAGGGAGGAACTCTTGTTTTCGGCTGCCGCACGGGACTCAAGAACGAGAACGGAAGATGCGTGCAGGAGGAGCTTCCGGGACTTGCCAGGGAACTGGCGGGTGCAAAGGTCGCGGAGTTTACGCTGGTCGCGGAGGAAGAGGCACCGGTTTATGCAGACTGGGACGGCGTGAAGGTGGAGGCTGCGGTCTTCAATGACGAGCTGGAACCGAAGGAGGGAACGAAGGTCCTCGCCTCTTATGCAAACAGTTATTACAAGGGAGTTCCCGCGCTGGTGGAGCATGCCGTTGGAGAAGGAAAAGTTCTCTCGTTCGGCGGAGCCTTTACGAGAGCGACGGCGGAGGTCTTCTTCGACAAGCTCGGCGTCAAAGCGCCGTATCAGAACCTTGTGGAGCTCCCGGAAGAGTGTGAGCTTGCGGTACGTGTAAAGGGCGAAGAGAAATATCTCTTCGTGCTGAACTACAGCCGGGAGGAACAGACCATTCAGGTGAAAAAGCCGATGAAGAATCTCTACACTGGGGAAGAGGTATCCGGCAGCGTGAAGCTTGCAGGATATGAGACGCTGGTGCTGAAGGTGTAAAAAGGAAGAGCTGCGGGGGCTGCCCGCAGCTCTTTCTGACATTTATCCCTTCGTAAGGGCCTTCAGTGTATCGAGATAGCGCTCCACGTGGGCAGTGTACATCGAGATGGGCGTGGTGCGGTCGTATAAGAGTTCACGCATCAGACCGATCTTCACATAATGGATCAGCCCGCAGACATGTTCGAGGTCCTTAATCCGAGGATAGCCGCCGGTGAGGGCCTTTGCCTGCATGGAATCGTAAACATCGGGAACGGTGGCGTCGAGCTCCTCCAGAACGGAGAGGCCTTCACTGTCGTCTTCCATTTTTACGGATTCGAAGAACAGGAAGACGGCAGGATACTGCTCCATGAGCCGCCCCTCGGTTTCCAGAATCTCGTCCTGCAGCTCCCAGAAGTCAATTCCGGCATCGCGGATGGCACTGCGCAGTTCCAGAATGACGTAGCGGGAGACATAGCTGTAGAGGAAGCCGTAGTAGCCGGCCTTGCTGCCGAAATAATGGAACAGAAGGCCCTTGCTGATCTTCGCTTCCTTGACAATCTCATCCGTACTGGCGTGATGATAGCCGTTTAGTGCGAAGATGCGAAGCCCTGCGTTGATCATGCGGTCCTGTTTTTCCTTTTTCAGATCGTAGAATTTCTCATTCATATCCGTGTAAGTGCTTCCTAAATAAGTGTGCCCTTTCTGAAAAAATGCTGCCTCGTTGCCTGCCGCAGGAAAAATGTAGCAGAATCCCACGCACAGCCGGGGGAGCGGCAGCAGAGCCGTGCCGCAGCAAAGCACGGACAGGACACAATTGACTGAATTGGTCTACAGAATAGACTATCACAAAACAAATTTGTGCACAATGATTACTTCCTTTTTATACACGGGTGTTATAAACTGAATAAAATGTTTTGAGAATTTCCGTAAGGAAATTTGAGATGTGCTGAACATCCGGAAGGGTACAGGCATCAGGCGAGGCGTTTGCAGGCCGATTCCGGATATCCGGAATTATGGAGGTTTGAGATGGGGAAACTTGGAAAGTTCATTCTGGGAACGGCGCTGGTCGGAGCGGCAGCGTACGGCGTTTATAGTTATCTGACGAAGAAGGAAGAAGAGCTTGACGCATCCGATTTCGAGGATATCGAGAAGCTGGAAGGCGCAGATGCGGATGAGCTGGATGATTTTGATGAGACCGCGGAGACGATCAAGCAGGCAGCCAATCGTGCCTATACCACGATCCAGCACAGCTCCCGTCAGGCAGTGGACAAGGTAAAGGAAGCCGTCGGCCCCAAGGGCGAAGAGGTTTTCAATGCCGTGGGAGAGGCAGCAACCGAGGTCAGCAGAACCGTGAAGGATTCCGCAACGAAGATCCGCGAGATTCTCCGTGAGAAGGATGAAGACATGGAGGAAATCTACGAGGAGGCAGAGGAGACGGCGGATGCCGCTGCGGCTTCCTCTGCAGAAGCAGAGCCGGAGGAATCCGGTGAGACACCGGCCTCGCAGACGGATCCGGAGAAGACAGAAGAGGCACAGACTCCGGCATCGGAAGAGAGCAAGGCACCGAGTGTCGAGAGCTTCTTTGACGAAGAAGAGTGACCGCCTCATGATAGAGTGCATTCCAAAGGCCAGGGAAGAATGGTTCTTCCCCGGCCCTTGTTATGAAATCCTGTTACGGAGTAACGGGTAGAGGGAGAAATATGAGTAGCAAAAAGAAAACTGTAGTCGGAGATCAGCCGATTTACGACGCATCTTCGCTGGGAGCACCCAAGATTGCAATCCTGGGCTTTCAGCATGTGTTCGCAATGTTCGGCGCAACGGTTCTGGTACCGCTGCTGACGGGACTGGATGTTTCCACCACCCTGCTGTTCGCAGGTCTTGGAACCCTTCTGTTCCATCTGATCACCAAGAGAAAGGTCCCGGCCTTCCTGGGATCGTCCTTCGCCTTCCTGGGAGGCTATGCTGCCATCGCGCCGCTGAATGCGGACGGAACGCCGAGCGCGCTTCTGCCGTATGCCTGCTTCGGCGTTGCCTGCGCAGGGCTTGTCTATCTGGTGCTGGCGGGACTGTTCCGAGTATTCGGCGCCAATAAGGTTATGAAGTTCTTCCCGCCGGTTGTCACGGGACCGATCATCATTGCCATCGGACTGAACCTTTCCAAGTCGGCCATCACGAACTGCGAGACGAACTGGGTCATTGCACTGGTTGCCATTGTCGTTGTCATCGTCTGCAACATCTGGGGCAAGGGAATGGTCAAGATCATCCCGATTCTTCTTGGTGTCATTGCGTCCTATCTGGTCGCTGCAGTGAGCGGCAACATCGATTTCACACCCGTCCGCGAGGCAGCATGGATCGGCTTCCCGATTCATTATGAGAACACGGTATTCTCGATCTTCACGGGCGGCAATCTGGACGGCGGCCTTCTGTTCGCTTCCGTTGTCACCATTGTCCCGATTGCATTTGCAACCATGATGGAGCACATCGGCGATATCTCCGCCATCTCATCCACCGTCGGCAAGAACTACATCAAGGATCCCGGACTTCACAGAACACTGACCGGTGACGGTCTTGCGACCACCCTGGCATCTTTGTTCGGCGCACCGGCGAACACTACCTATGGTGAGAACACCGGCGTTCTGACTCTGACCAAGGTCTTTGATCCGGCGGTCATCCGTCTGGCAGCTGTCATCGCGGCAGTCCTTTCCTTCTGCCCGAAGTTTGCAGCCATCATTGAGGTCATGCCTTCCGCGACCATCGGCGGCATTTCCCTGGTCCTGTACGGCATGATTTCCGCAGTCGGTGTCCGGAACCTGGTGGAGACGCACGTTGATTTCTCCAAGAGCCGGAACGTCCTGATCGCTGCACTGATCCTGGTTCTGTCCATCGGCATCAACTACTCCGATGCCGGTGCCATCACCTTCGGTGCCATCAGCTTCTCCGGACTTGCAACCGGATCTCTGGTTGGTATTCTTCTGAATGCCATCCTTCCCGGCAAGGATTACAAGTTTGAGGATGAAGAGCCCAACGCAACCGGCGTGGATCTTCAGATTCATCAGGGCGAGAACTTCGCGGATGAAGCGGAGAAGAAGCACCATAACGCCTGAGGGAACAGGGGTTTTCGGATGATCGGAAGCGGTTGCTTCCGCAGCTAAATCCGGAATGTCCCGAAGGGATATGAAATTTTAAAAAGATATGACAGAAACCGCCTTTCCGGCCGCGTGAATACGGCCCGGGAGGCGGTTTTGTTATGGTATGATAATGGGCAGCAGGAAAGAGCCGCAGAGGGTCTGCGGACGAAGGATAGGTTAAAGCAATGGGTTATCGATTTTGCCTGGGCGCCTCCGGCGCGGGCAAGAGCAGTGAACTTCATAAATGGGTGACGGAAAGGGCCGCAGAGGCATTGGACCGGCAGGATTTTTCCGGGAATTTCCTGATCGTCGTGCCGGATCAGTACACCATGCAGACGCAGAAGGAAATGGTTCTGGCAGCAGGGGAGCGCGGCGGAATTCTGAACGTGGATGTCCTTTCCTTCGGGAGACTCTCGCACCGCATCTTCGAGGAGGTCGGGGCGGACGAGCGCGGCGTTCTGGATGATATGGGCAAGACGCTCCTTTTAAGAAGGCTGGTCTCCCGCTGCCGGAAGGATCTCACGATCCTCGGAACCGGCATCGAGAAGCCGGGCATGATCGCGGAGGTGAAGTCCGTCATTTCGGAGTTCATGCAGTACGGCATTTCTCCGCAGGGAACGGAGGAACTGGCCAGGAGTGCGGCAGCAGGCGGACAGGGAGGTCTGGCGGCCAGACTCCGCGATCTGAAGATCCTGTATGAAGCCTTTCTGGAAGAGCGGAAGGACCGGTATATCACGGGAGAGGAAACACTGGATCTTCTGGCGGAAGCGATTCCGGGATCGGAGCTGATCCGGGAGAGCACGATTGTTTTTGATGGTTTCACCGGTTTTACGCCGGTGCAGTACCGCGTCCTTCTGGCGCTGATGCAGAATGCGCGGGAGGTCATCTTTTCGCTGGATTACGGAGAGGACGGCGGAACGCCGGTCCGCGAGGTGATGCAGGGAGCGGCGTTCGAGGAGCAGGACCTGTTCTATCTGACCAGGAAGACCGTGGCGCAGATCTGCCGCATGGCGGGGCAGAACGGAATCGCGCACGATAAGGACTGGTATATCGGGGAGACGAAAGGCGGGAAGGGGCCGGTGCGTTTCGCGGGAAATCCGGCGCTGGCGCATCTGGAGAAGTCGCTGTTCCGTTATCCCGCCCGTCCTTACCGCGGCAAAGAGGCAGGGGAGGAGCTTCCCGTTCATCTGTTCCTCGCCAGCAATCCCGCGGCGGAGGTACGGCAGATGTTCCTCCGGATTCATGAGCTGATTGCCGGGAAGGGATACCACTACCGGGATATTGCCGTTGTCACCGGGAATCTCCCCGCCTATGAGGACGAGATCCGGATCTGTGCGGAGCGGATGGGAGTTCCGGTCTATCTGGATACCAACCGCGCGGTGCTTCAGAATCCTCTGACGGAGACGATTCGCGGAGCTCTGGAGATCGGAGGCGGCGATTATACCTATGAGACGGTATTCCGCTATCTTCGAAGCGGTCTGACCGGCCTTGCGGAGGATGAGGTGGACCGTCTGGAGAACTACTGCCTCCGGCGCGGCATTGCGTCAAGAAAGCGGTGGGAGACGGCGTTTGATGAAGAATTCGAAGAAATGCGGACGAAGTTCCTCGCGGGGATCGGGCCGCTGCGGGATCTGGGACACTCGACGGCCATGGAGAGGACGCGGGCACTGTACGCGTTTCTGACCGGCATCCGCGCGGGAGAACAGATGCAGGCGCTGGCGGAGCGCTTCGAGGCGGCGGGCAGGACGCCGGCTGCCATGGAGTACCGTCAGATTTACGGCGCGGTGATCCATCTTCTGGATGAACTGTATGAGCTTCTCGGCGATGAGAAGATTTCCGCAAAGGATTTCCTGGAGCTGGTGGAGGCCGGATTTGAAGAGATCCGCCTCGGGACGCTTCCGCAGCAGACGGACCGGATTCTGGTCGGGGATATGGAGCGGACGCGCCTTTCCGAGGTAAAGGTCCTGTTCTTCCTCGGCGTGAACGACGGCAGCATTCCGCAGGGGGCCTCACGGGGAGGTCTCATTTCCGATCTCGACCGGGAATTTCTGCAGGAATCGGATGCGCTTGCGGGAAGCGGGGGAGAGCTTGCGCCGACGCCGCGGCAGCAGATGTATATCCAGCGTCTGTATCTGTACATGAACATGACCAAGCCCAGAGACCTTCTCTATGTCTCCTGGGTCAAGACGGCGGGAGACGGGGGAAGCCTTCGGCCGTCGTATCTGATTGGCCTTTTGCAGCAGCTGTATCCGGGAATTCCCGTGGAGATTCCGGAGGAGCTCCCCGCATCGAGGCAGCTGGCGTCCATGGCGGACGCGTCGGGGCTTCTGGCGGGGGCCATGCGCGACTACGCGGACGGACTCTATCTGCATGACCGGGAGAAGGAGCGGGAGTTTCTCACCATTTACGGCTTCTGCGCGGGAAGAATCCGGGAGGAACGGAATGCTTCCGGGGGCGGCGCAGTGCCCTGCCGGGAAGATGCCGCAAGAAGGATCCGGCGGCTGCGGGAGGCGGCTTTTCTTCATTACCGGCCGGTTCCCGTCACGAAAAGAACGGCAGAGCTTTTGTATCAGAAGAAGGTTCAGGGATCGGTCACCCGCCTGGAAACGGCGGCTCAGTGTTATCTTCGCCAGTTCCTTCAGTATGGTTTAAGGCTCAGGGAGAGGGAAGAGTATACGCTGGAGCCGAAGGATTCCGGAACCATCCTGCATGAAAGCGTGCAGCGGTTCGGACAGCTCCTTCGGGAAAAAGGCCTTCCCTGGGCGTCCTACTCCCGGGAACAGGGAGCGGAACTGGTGAAAAGCGCGCTCGCAGAGACGGCGGGCGGCTATCACGACCAGATTCTGTATGCCACGGCGCGGAGCACGTATCAGGTCAGGCGTCTTCAGCGAATTCTCGAACGGACCGTGGACACGCTGCAGTACCAGCTGCAGCAGGGTGATTTTGAACCGGCGTATCTGGAACAGAGCTTTGGCAGGGACGAAGCGCTCCGCTATGACCTTCCGGGCGGCGGCACGCTGGTGCTGGAGGGTCGGATCGACCGGGTGGATCTGTGCCGCGAGGGACAGCGGCTCTTCGTGAAGATTGTGGATTACAAGTCCGGAAACCGTGACCTGGATCCCGTCATGATGCGGGCGGGACTCCAGCTCCAGCTGATGCTGTACATGGAAGCGCAGGTCCGGTTTCTCGAAGGGAAGAGATCGGACGCGGAGGTGATTCCGGCCGCGATGCTCTATTACCGGTTCGATGATCCGATGCTGGATGCCAGGGAGTCGGCGGGCATTCTGGAGGAAAGGGAGCGGTCCGGAGAAGAGAGCGCGATAGACCTGGAGACGCACAGCGTCCGGGGACGTCTTCGCCCGAAGGGCCTTGTCGGAAGCGAGCCGGAGATTCTGGAACACCTTGATCACGGACTTGCAAAGGGGGCGTCCTCTTCGGAGGTGATCCCGGTGAAGCTCCTGAAAAAGGGCGGCTTTACGGCGGCCAGCAAGGTGATCTCCAAAGAGGAATATCAGGCGCTCCGGGACGAACTCCGGGAGAGAATCTGCCTTCTTGCCGAGGACATTCTGGAGGGAAGAACGGATGCCTCTCCCGTGCGGATCAGCAAGGATCTCTCGGCCTGCACCTATTGCCCGTACCGGAATGTGTGCGGGTTTGATGTGCGGATTCCCGGGTACGACTATCGCGACATCCGTTAAAAACAGTGAGACTCCGGGCAGCAGGAGTGCTTTGCAGAAATGCTCCACCCCATATGTCAATGTTTGGAGTTTTTGGAACTGCGCGGCGGAAGGTGTGCAGCAGCTCCATTGAGAAAACTTCAGTTTTATAGTGCGAGAAACGGGAAGAGAACGTGGCAATCAGATTTACGGAAAAACAGCAGAAAATATTAAATGCCAGGAACCACAACGTGCTGGTGTCTGCGGCGGCGGGAAGCGGCAAAACCGCGGTTTTGGTGGAGCGGATCGTGCGAATGATCAGTGAGGGGGAGCACCCTCTGGACATCGACCGCCTGCTGGTCGTGACCTTCACCCGCGCGGCGGCGGCCCAGATGCGGGAGCGGATTGCCCGCGCGGTTTCCCAAAGGCTCGAGGAGCATCCGGAGGACCGGCATCTCCAGCGGCAGGAGACGCTTCTTCATCATGCGCAGATTACGACGATTGACAGCTTCTGCACGTTTCTGCTCCGGAATAATTTCAGCGAGATCAATCTGGATCCGGGATTCCGGCAGATGGACGATACGGAGAGTCCTCTTCTGGAAAAGGACGTGATGAAGCGTTTCCTGGAGGAGCAGTATGCGGCGAAGGATCCGGCGTTTCTTGCCTGTGCGGATTATTTCTGCCCGGGGCGGGACGATGAGGCGCTGGAGGAGCTGATCCGGAACCTTTATCAGGCGGCGGATTCGCATCCCTGGCCGGAGGTCTGGCTGGAGGAGAGAAAGGGCGATTACTACGCAGAGAGCGTGGAGGATCTGTATGCCTCTTCTTGGTATCAGGCGGTTCTGAGGGAGCAGGCGGAGTCTCTTTCGGAGCTTTCCATGCTGCATCAGGCGATGCTGCGCATCACCCGGCTTCCGGACGGACCGTTTCCTTATCAGGACCTTCTGGAAAGGGAAGAGGAGGAGCTGTTCGGAAAACTGGATGCGCTGGGAGAAGAGGCGCGGCGGGAGACGGACATGGAGAAGCTTCGCGGGATGCTGCTCTCTGCGGCCTCCTATCCGCTGGAGCGCCTTCCCGTGATCCGCGGCGCGGAAAAGCAGGGCATCAGCGAGACGAAGAAGACGGATGTGCAGGAGCTTCGCGCGCAGCTGAAGAAAAGAATGCAGGCTCTTCTGGAGAGCATTTCGGAGGATCCTTCCCTGACGGTGCAGCGGATGCAGCAGGCAGAGGGACCGGTCCGGACGCTTCTGGACCTTACGCTCGGCTACCGGAAGCTCCTGCAGGAGGTCAAGAAGGGGAAAAATGTCATCGACTTCTCAGATCTGGAGCACATGGCGCTGGAGATTCTGGTGGAGAGACAAGAGGACGGAACCCTTGTCCTCCGGAAGGCCGCGGAGGGGTACCGGAAGTATTTTGACGAGATTCTGATCGACGAGTACCAGGACAGCAACGAGGTGCAGGAACTTCTTCTCTCCGCGATCGCGGGAGAAAAGGGCACGGGATTCTCCGGCTGTGCGGACGGCCGCTATGCCCGCTTTATGGTGGGAGACGTCAAGCAGAGCATTTACCGCTTCCGGAATGCAAGGCCGGAGATTTTCGAGGAAAAATACGAGACCTACCGCGAGAATGACAAGGAGACGGAGCGGATCGATCTGGATCAGAATTTCCGTTCGCGGAGGGAAGTGCTGGACGCGGCCAACGCGGTTTTCACCAAAATCATGCGCCGGGAAATCGGCGGTGTGGAGTACGATGAGAGCGTTTCTCTGAAGCCGGGCGCCGGCTATCCGGAGCCGGAATCTGAAGCCGGTGACGGCGCGGAACCGGGAGATGATCCAAAGGAGAGCAGAATTCGGAAGAGCCCGTATCAGACCGAGCTCCTTCTGGTGGACGGAAGCCGGAAAGAGGAAGAGACGTCCCGGGATGCGGAATCGGACAAGGCCGCGGGGACAAGGGACGGGACTTCGGATTCCGCGGAGGAAGAGGAGGATCCGGTTGCGGCGCTTTCCTCCGCGCGCAAGGAGGCTCTTGCCGTGGCTCAGAGAATCCGTGAACTGGTGGGAACGCTTCCCGTGACGGATGAAGAGACGGGGAAGCTTCGTCCGGCGAGGTACGGCGACATCGTGATTCTCCTTCGCTCCACCTCCGGCAGACAGGATGCATTCCGCGAGGTGTTCGAGAAGGAAGGGATTCCTTTGTACCTCGAATACAAGGGCGGATATTTTGCCGCAGAGGAAATCCGCGCGGTCCTGCAGGCACTGCGCGTCATTGACAATCCGAGACAGGATATCCCTTTGTACGGCGTGCTGCACGGATATTTCGGAGGCTTCTCGCAGGATGAAATCGGAGCACTCCGGGGGATTTTCCGGGACGACAGGGAGAAGCTCCTGTATGACTGCGTACTCGCGGCAGCAGGAGAGGAGGCTTCCGGAACGGCGGTTTCCGGGACACTTCGCGATCACTGCAGGGAGTTCCTCTCCTGGCTCCGCCACTACCGGGAGAAGATGTCGACGACGCCGATTCACGAGCTGATCGGTGAGCTCATCCGCAGCACGGGGTACGAGGATTATGTGCGGGCGCTTCCCGCGGGCGCACGAAGAGCCGCGAATCTCCACTCGCTTCTCGTAAAGGCGGGAGCCTTCGAGCAGGGCGATTACGCCGGCCTTTTCCGATTCCTGCGCTACATTGACCAGATGCACGAGTTCGATGTGGACTACGGCGAGGCCAGCGTTCTGGATGAGAACGCGGATGTGGTGCGGCTGACCACGATTCATAAGAGCAAGGGTCTGGAGTATCCGGTCTGCTTCGTCTGCGGCCTTGGGGCAAGGCATCCTTTTTCCAGGGATCTTTCCGGGTCCCTGATCGTGGACACGGATCTGGGACTCGGTGTCAGCCTGGTGGTACCGGAGCTTCGCAGCAGCATGCCGACGCTCCGGCAGAAGACCGTTGCCGCGAAGATTGCAAGGGATGCGCTCGGCGAGGAGCTCCGCGTCCTGTATGTCGCGATGACAAGGGCGAAGGAGAAGCTGATCCTGACTGGGTTCGTCCGCGATGCGGACAAGACAGAGAAAAAGGTTCAGACGGCGATGGCGGCGGTCCGACTCCCGTCGCTTCATCTCCCGGTTTCCATGATCCGTGCCTCCTCCGGCTATCTTCCGCTCATCCTGGAGAGCATGGAGGCGCTGAAGGCGGAGGGCAGGGAACCGATCCTGCTGCGGAGAGTGTCGGTCTCGGACCTTCGCCTGTCGGAGCTCGAGAACCGGGCGGCGCAGGGAGAGCTCCTTGGAACCCTGCATCTGATGGAGAACGGCGGGCTTTTGGCGCTTCCTGACACGGAGCTTGCCAGGGACCTGGAGAAGCGGTTTTCCTACCGGTATCCGTATGAGAATCTGCGGGGACTGTACACGAAGACGACGGTGACGGAGCTCAAGCGTTCCTCCATGCTCACGGAGAGTGAGGTGACGCAGCCGGGCGAGGGCGCGGCGGAGCTGTATCCCGGGGAAGAACCGGATACGGGCCTCTGGAACGAGCCGGGAATGACGGGAGAAGCGCCCGGAACATCAGCAGCCTCAGCTGGAAGGAGGGCCGGAGGTTTTGATGCAGCAGAATCCGGGAAACTTTCGGAGAACGGGCATGGCGGCTTTGAGAAAACAGGACGGATGGGAGCCGAAAAAGAACTCCCTGTCCCTCGCTTTGTCAGAGAGGAAGAGCCGGAAGGCCGGGAGAAGCTTCTGTCCGGAAGCGCACGCGGAACCGCCATTCACCGGATGTGTGAGAAAATCGACTATCACGTCTGGAAGGATCCGGCCCGTGTGACCGCGGAGGAATTCGAGAGCCGCGTGGCACAGCTTCTCGGTGCGGGAACCATTCCGAAGGAATACGTGCCGGTTCTGACGCCGGGAAGATTCCTTCCGTTTCTCCGGTCGAAGACGGCGGCGCGCATGGCGGAGGCGGACGGGAAGAATGTTCTGAAACGGGAGCAGCCCTTTGTTCTCGGCATTCCGGCCAGCTGTCTGGACGCCGGGTTCCCGGAGGATGAGACCATCCTGATTCAGGGTATCATCGATGCCTTTTTCCTGGAGGGAGAAGGGGAGAATCGCCATGCCGTGGTCGTGGACTACAAGACGGACCGGGTGAAGAGCATGGAGGAACTGGCGGACCGCTACCGGATTCAGCTGGATTACTATGCGCAGGCCCTCTCGAAGATGCTGCGGCTTCCGGTGACGGAGCGGATCATTTATTCGTTTCATCTGCAGCGGGAGATTTCTATTTGAATTTAGGAAGAACAACCGGATGCCGGGAAGAGGCGTACGGCCCAAACGGCGTGAATGGACATGCCAGGCGGAGAAAACGCATTTACGGATCAGAGGAAAAGTAAGAAAGTGGAAAATTCATTGTTGACCAAAAGAGTCAAAGAACTTTCGCAGAAGGCGTATCAGGGGAATTTTGTGACGCACACGCAGTTTCTCACGGCCTCGGAGCAGTCGGAATTTCTGGAGGCCGCGGGGAAGAATGCCGTGGATCCGCAGGATGAGAACAGAAGCTCCGGGACGTTTCAAGGCGTGCCGTGGGTTCTCTTCGGAGGAACCGTGGAAGCGGAGAGAAGAGTCCTCTGTTTTCTCCCGGACTATCTGGACAGGGAGAGCTTTCTTCTGCAGGAAGAGGCGGAGCCGGAGGTGGTCGCCTGCATCGAGGTTTCTCCGGTCAACCGGAGGTTTGCGGAGGAGCTGACGCACCGGGACTATCTCGGGGCACTGATGAACCTCGGCATCGAGCGGGACCGGATCGGCGATATCCTCACGGATTCGGAGACGGCGTTCCTGTTCGTGATGTGCGACAACGCGGACCTGATTCAGTCGGAACTCATCCGGATCCGGCACACCAGCGTGAAGTGCCGGAAGGTCCCTGCCTTTGCCTGCACCATCCGGCCCGAATTCGAGGAGAGGGAGGGCTCCGTTTCCTCGGAACGTCTGGACGCGGTGCTCGCGATGGTCTATCATCTGTCGCGTGGAAAAGCGCAGGAGCTGGTGGAACAGGAGATGGTTTTCGTGGACGGCAGAACTGCGTACAGCGGCGGCTATGATTTGAAGCCGGGCAGCCGGGTGTCCGTGCGCGGACACGGCAAGTTTCAGTACCTCGGCGTCGGCGCGCAGACGAAAAAGGGAAGGTTTTACGCGAAGGTAAAAATTTGGAAGTGACATTGATATGTCGCTTCCAAACGGCAGCATCGGTGCTGACGCACCGGCAAAATCCGCGAGGTATAAATCTGGAAATGATTGATAGCGAAGAGCCTGAAAACAGACTAGGCGATAAGGAAGATAGAGGAGATACGGGAGATGGAGCAGAGGAAAACGGAACAGAGGATACAGGAATGGATTGAACGGCTGCATCTGGAGGAGCATCCGGAGGGCGGCTGGTTTTCGGAGGTCTATGCGGCCCCCGCGGAGTACGGAAGCTCAAAGGACGGACGCGTGATGGGAGGAACCATTTATTTCCTTCTGGGAAAAGAGGACATTTCCCACTTCCACGTCATTGACTGCGATGAGATCTGGTATTTCCATGAGGGATGCGGCGTGGAGCTCTGGCTCCTGAATCCGGAGAACGGAACCGCAGAGTGCCGAAGGCTCGGCTGCGGGGAAGGAGAGGAGCCGATGGTGGTGATCCCGAAGGGAGCTGTCTTTGGTGCCAGGAACAGTGACCCTTCCGGCTACACGCTGATGAGCTGTGCGACGATGCCGAACTTTCATTATGAAGGCTTCCGGCTGACCGGTCAGGAAGAACTCCTGCGGCAGTTTCCGAAGGAAGAGAAGCTGATCCGGGAAATGGCGTTTGCGTACACGGACGGGCAGAAGGAATTGTAAAATATCGGGAAAATCCTTTTTTTAGCGAAATTCCGGACAAAAAGAAAAAACAGCTGTGGTACACTGCAGGGCAGAATACGGGAAAAACCAAAGGAGGCTGACGATGGGAGCAAACGAGCTGAACACGCAGCAGGAAAACGAAGAGGAAATTCTTCGGATCATTCGCAGCAAAAATTCTCCGAAAGTGATTAAGGACAAGCTGGAAGACTATCATGAGAACGACATCGCGTCCATCCTTCCGAAACTGAACGCACGGGAGCGCGAGAGTCTGTACCGGCTCCTCGGGAACGATCTTCTGGCGGATATCATGGAGCATCTGGATGAAGAGGAGTCCACGGCTTATCTGCAGGAAATGGATCCGAGAAAGGCCGCCGAGGTTCTGGAGCAGATGGAGCCGGATGACGCCGTGGACCTTCTGAAGAAAACGGATTCCCCCGCGAAGAAGGCCTGGATGGAACTGATGAGCGATGAGGCGAGAACGGCGCTGCACAGTCTGGCCGCCTATTCCGAGGACACCATCGGTTCCCGCATGACGACGAATTTCGTCACGCTGACCTCCACGCTTTCCATCAAGGACGCCATGTCCTCCATCATTGATCAGGCGGCCGCGCATGACAACATCAGCTCCATCTATGTGTTGGATGAAAACGGAATTTTCTACGGAGAGATTGATCTCAAGGACCTCATCATTGCAAGGCAGGGAACGAATCTCGCGGACATCATTGTCACGGCCTACCCGTATGTCTACGCGGATGAGAAAATAGATGACTGCCTGGAAACCATCAAGGAGTACTCGGAGGAATCCATTCCGGTCCTGTCGGAGGACAATCACATCCTCGGCGTCATCACGTCGCAGGACGTCGTGGAAGTCGTGGACGATGAGATGGGCGAGGATTACGCAAAGCTCGCCGGTCTGTCCGATGAAGAGGATCTCAACGAGCCGCTTGCCCGTAGTATCCGAAAGCGTCTCCCGTGGCTGATTCTCCTTCTGTTCCTCGGCATGTGCGTCTCCAGCGTGGTCAGCCTGTTCGAGGCGGTGGTCGCGCAGCTGACGGTGGTCATGATTTTCCAGTCCCTGATTCTGGATATGTCCGGAAACGTCGGCACACAGTCGCTGGCGGTCACCATCCGCGTCCTGATGGACGAGCATCTGACGGGGAGGCAGAAGGCCCATCTTGTCTTCAAGGAATCACGGATCGGTTTCCTGAACGGTATTTTCCTGGGAATTCTTGCTTTGGGCGGAATCGGCGTGTACCTCATGGCGTTCAAGCATCTTCCGGCGGGAAGCGCCTTCGCGATTTCTGGCTGCATCGGCATTGCACTGGTGCTCGCGATGCTGATTTCGGCGCTCGTCGGCACGGTGATCCCGATGTTCTTCAAGCAGATCGGTGTGGATCCCGCGGTGGCCTCCGGCCCGCTCATCACCACCATCACGGATATGGTCGGCGTCGTCACTTACTACGGGATGGCCTGGCTCTTCCTGATTCAGATCCTCCACATGGGGTGATCCGGAAGCGCCCACAGGTTTTGAATTTACAAAAACGGCATGAGAAGATACCACAAGGCGTCCTCCCATGCCGCTTTTTGTTGTTACGTGTATTCTGCCGAGGCAGCTGACGTATTTTCCCATGCTGTTTTTTTGTAATGTTCGGCACAGGCTGATTTCAGCCCGTGAATGTGCCCGCAAGCGGTTCATTCACTCTTGAATCAACATGTGTCAAATCACCGCAAAGTGCATATAGTGTGAAAATGACGAAACAACGAATGAATAAAAATGGATATTTGTTGCATTTTCTATTGAAATAATGAATAAAAATGCATATCATACTATTCAGCAGCTGACCGGAAGACAAGGTCAGAGATTGTTTTTTATGAAAAAAGAGGTATGCTGTGCAGAGCACACAGGCTCCCGGATGGTCCGGAGAGCGCAGGCTGTGCAGGAACCGGCAGGCCCGCCGCGGGCATTGCCGCACAAGAGGAGGATCATTATGAAAAAAGCATTGGCAGTATTACTGGCAGGAACCATGGCCCTCGGCCTTGGCGCATGCGGAAGCTCTTCGGATACAGCAGCCGCAGACACCGCTGCAACCGAAGCAGCGACAGAGGCGGCAACCGAGGCCGCTTCGGAGGATACGGCAACCACCGAGGCTGCAGCAGAGACCACGGACGCAGGAGAGGAAGCATCCTATGATCTGTCCGGATCCAAGTATCTCTCCGACGGAGAGCTGACGGTCGGCCTGAACGCAACCTTCCCTCCGTTCGAATATGTCGGAGACGGCACCGACAACTTCGAGGCCATTACCTCCAATGAGGGCAATGCAACCGGCTTCGATGTTGCGATGATGAACGAGATCGGCAAGCGTCTCGGCGTGAACGTCGTCATCGAGGACATGGATTTCGACGGCATTGTTCCGGCAATCGGCAGCAAGATCGATTGCGGCGCAACCGGCATGACCATTACTGATGAGAGAAAGGAAGCCGTAAACTTCTCCGATCCTTACTACAATGCAACACAGGCCGTTCTTCTTCCGAAAGATTCCAGCGTGAAGACCGAGGATGATCTGAAGGCATGCAAGGCAATCGGCGTACAGGCAGGAACCACCGGTGAGACCGTTGCGCGCGGCATCAACGACAGCGCGGTTGTTTCCGTAAAGAGCTTCAACCAGGCCGTTCTGGATCTGGTAAACGGCAAGGATGACGCGGTTGTCATCGATCAGGTTCCCGGAGAAGCTTTCCAGAAGCAGTATTCCGATCAGCTGCAGCTCGTTGACGGATCCGTATTCAACTTCGATGTTGAGCAGTACGGTATCGCAATGCCCAAGGATGACGAGGTGATGCTGAATGCCATCAACGGCGCTCTCGCTGACATGAAGGCTGACGGCACTTATGACAAGCTTCTGGACGAGTACGTCAACAACTACGAGGCAGAGTAATAAGGCACAGCGTACTGCCGGGATCCTCTGAAAAGTTCCGGGAGACAGAAACCGGATTTTCCGGAAAAGGAACCCGGCTCCTGCAGAAGCAGTATAACAACGTGTTACGATGAGAAAGAGGGTGAGAAGCAGATGCTCCTCACCCTCTTTTCAAAACAAGGGGAATCAGGGTACAATAGGATATTGGTAACCGCCCGGCATGCGGCAGTTTGGGACGAAATTGACCGCCTGCGGGAATCGTTACGGATACCGGGTACCTGTCAAAACGCGCATACCGGTCTGTTTTGTATAGACGGCAGCCATGCTTCCGGCAATGGAAGAGGAGCCGTTTTCATGAAACCGGCGTGGGCCGATCAGCAGAAAATGGTAACTGTTCAGAACATCTCGAATTTTCTTCCGAAAATCCTCGATGTCGTCGGCCAGAGCCCCTTCGGGGCTTGGCCGCAGAGCAATTCTCACGAGATATGTCCGCAAGCGGCCCATTCTCGTAAAAATTGCCCTGCGCTGAACAGTTACAGAAAGTGAATGAATGTCATGTCAGATCTAGCCAATCAGTTTTTTAAAGCCTTTATCAAGAACAACCGCTGGCAGCTCTATGTGAAGGGCCTGGGCAACACCATTGAGGTAACGCTTTTTGCGGCTATCCTGGGCCTGGTCCTGGGTACCGTTGCCTGCCTTCTCAACATGCAGCGGACGAAGAACGGAAAGAGGACGATCCTCTCGCGGATCGCGTATGTCTATATTGATGTCATCCGTGGAACGCCGACGATGATTCAGCTCCTGATCATGTGGAATGTCATCATGGCGACCTCCAAGAACAAGATCCTGGTGGCGACCATGGCCTTCGGCATCAACTCCGGCGCATACGTGGCGGAGATCATCCGCGGCGGCATTCAGTCGGTGGACGGCGGCCAGATGGAGGCGGGGCGGTCCCTCGGCCTCTCGAAGCTTCAGACCATGATGGCGGTCATTCTGCCGCAGGCTTTCAAGAACTGCTTCCCTTCCCTTCTGAATGAGTTCATTACCCTCCTGAAGGAAACCTCCATTGCGGGAGCCGTCGGACTCTCCGAGCTGACGCATGCTTCGGATCAGGTGTCCTCGGCAACGTATGAGTACATGATGCCGCTTCTGGGCGCCGCTGTGATGTACTTCGTGGTTGTCAAGATTCTGTCCTTCTTCTTCGGAATGCTGGAGAAGAAGCTGCGCGCGAGCGACAATCGGTGAGGGGGATAAAAAATAAAATGGCTGAAGAGAGAAAAGCGATGATCCGCGTGAAGGATCTGAAGAAGGAATTCGGAGACAATCACGTTCTCCGCGGAATCAATTATGAAATCGAGAAGGGGCAGAAGATCGTTCTGGTCGGTCCCTCCGGATGCGGCAAGTCCACATTCCTGCGCTGCATGAACCTTCTGGAGGTTCCGACGAGCGGAGAGGTGTGGCTGGATGACATCCGCGTCAACGATCCGCACACCGACATCAACAAGGTCCGCCAGAAAATGGGAATGGTGTTCCAGCACTTCAATCTGTTCCACAATCTGACGATTATGAACAATATCACGCTGGCGCCGGTGAAGCTGGGCCTCATGAATAAGGAAGAGGCGCAGGAGAAAGCCCTGCAGCTGCTGCGCCGCGTCAATCTGGAGGACAAGGCGGATGCCTATCCGCATTCCCTCTCGGGCGGCCAGCAGCAGAGAATTGCGATCTGCCGCGCCCTGGCGATGAATCCGGAGGTCATGCTCTTCGACGAGCCGACCTCGGCGCTGGATCCCGAGATGGTCGGAGAGGTTCTGCAGGTAATGACAGAGCTTGCGGATTCCGGCATGACGATGGTCGTCGTCACACACGAGATGGCGTTTGCACGTCAGGTGGCGTCCAAGGTGATTTTCATCGATGAGGGCGTCATCAAGGAAGAGAATACGCCGGAGGAGTTCTTCGCACACCCGAAGAACCAGAGACTTCAGGATTTCCTTTCCAAGGTACTGCAGTAAGGGACAACTGCTTTCGGCAGAGTTGTTTTCCTGCGGGCAGATTCGGACGGTTCAGCGGAGTAACGCTGACGGTCCGGACCTTTCCCTGCGGGCAGGATGGATGAGAAAAGTGGCGAGAAAAGAGAGCAAGTGACTATGAGCTGGGAAGATCATGTGCGGCGGGTTTCCCCCTATGTGGCAGGAGAGCAGCCGAAGGACCCGAATATCATCAAGCTGAATACCAACGAATGTCCGTACCCTCCGGCGCCGGGCGTTGCCGAAGCGGCCGAGACTCTGGCCGGAGACTATGCGGCGATGCGCCTGTATCCGGACATGGATGCGGAACCTCTTTCCTCCGCGATTGCGAAGCGCTATGGCGTGGAGCCGGAGCAGGTTTTCGTGGGAGTCGGGTCGGACGATGTGCTGTCCATGGCATTTCTGACCTTCTTCACCTCCGGGGGGAGGATTCTGTTCCCGAACATCACCTATTCCTTCTATGATGTGTGGGCGGATCTGTACCGGATTCCGTACACGATGGTCCCTCTCCGGGAGGATTTTACGATTGATCCCCGGAATTACATTCCGGGCTCCGGCGCCTTTGCGGGAGCAGAGGAAGAGGTTGACGGCATTGTTTTCCCGAACCCGAACGCACCGACCGGTGTGGAGCTGCCGCTGGATGAGATTGAGCGGATTGTCGCCGCGAACCGGGACAAGGTGGTCATCGTGGACGAGGCCTACGTGGATTTTGGCGCGGAATCGGCTCTTCGTCTGACGAAAGAATACGACAATCTCCTGGTGGTGCAGACCTTTTCGAAGTCAAGAGCGATGGCGGGAGCGAGAGTCGGGTTTGCCATCGGCAGCAGGAAGCTGATTTCCTGTCTGAAGGATGTGAAATTCTCCTTCAATTCCTACACAATGAATCTGCAGACGATCCGGATGGGAACGGCTGCGGTGGAGGACGAGGCGTATTTTCAGAGTCTCACTTCACGGATTATTGCAACAAGGGAGAAGTTTAAAAAGGACCTGACGGCGCTTGGCTTCGTCTATCCGGATTCCAGAACCAATTTTGTGTTCGCGCGGCACCCGCGGCATTCCGGACAGGAGCTGTTCGAGAAACTCAGGGAGCGCGGCATCTATGTCCGCCACTGGAACAAGCCCCTGATCGGTGAGTATCTGCGGATTACCATCGGGACAGAGGAAGAGATGGCCGCCGTGACACAGGCATTGAAGGAGATCGTAAATGCTTAAGAAGTACTTTTATTGTTTTGTTATTTCCATGGTTCCCCTGATCGAGCTGCGCGGAGCGATTCCGATCGCTCAGGCCTTTCATGTGGCGGACCCCGCGTTCAACATGATTCTTGCCTATATCCTGATTGCCGTCGGCAACATGATTCCGGTTCCGTTCATTTTCTTCTTCGCAAGAAGAGTGCTGGAATGGGGCGCGGACAAGAAAGTGATCGGGAAGTTCTTCATCTGGTGCCTGGAGAAGGGACACAAGGGCGGCGAGAAGCTGAAGGCAACGGCGGGACGAGGTCTGTACTGGGCACTCCTTCTGTTCGTCGGCATTCCGCTTCCCGGAACGGGAGCGTGGACCGGAACTCTTGCGGCATCGTTTCTGGATATGGATTTCAAGAAGAGTGTCCTGGCGGTTCTCGGCGGCGTGGCACTGGCGGGAATCATCATGGCGGTGATCAGCTTTGCGGTGGCTTCGGGAGTGACCGCAATCGGATAATTTTATCGCTGTCCGGCCAAACGGTATCGAAGCGGATGTGTTTCGGGATGAATCCGGTAAAAATACCGGCGGGCAGAACGCAAGGGAGCGGGCGCAGAGAAATCTGCGCCTCTCTTTACATTCGGAGGAAGATGGAATGAGAGATGGATTTTTCAAAGCGGCGGCGGTTGTGCCCTCCATGACCGTGGCGGATCCGAAGACCAATGCACAGGAAATTGTAAAGAGCATGAAGGAAGCGGCGGAGCGGGGCGCGAATCTGATCGTGTTCCCGGAGCTTGCGGTGACGGGATACACGGACAATGATTTGTTCCTGCAGGACATGCTGCTGCGCGGCGCGGAGAACGCGCTCCGCGTGATTCGGGATGCGACGGCGGGGAGCCTTGCGGTTGTTTTCGTCGGCTTTCCTCTGGAGTGGAGGGGGAAGCTCTACAACACGGCGGCGGTTCTCCAGAACGGGAAAATTCTGGCCTTCATTCCCAAACGGTTTCTCCCGGACTACGCGGAGTTCTATGAGCCGAGGCAGTTCACGCCGGGTCCCGTGACCGCGGAGAAGATACCATTTGACGGAGAAGATGTGCCGTTTGGCAGCCATATCCTCCTGGAGGTGGATGCTGTCCGGGATCTTCGGATCGGGTGCGAAATCTGCGAGGACGCGTGGGTTGTCAATGCGCCGCACATTGAGCACGCCCTGGCGGGGGCCAATCTGATGGTCAATCTGTCCGCCTCCAACGAGACGGTCGGGAAGGATGCGTACCGCACGCAGCTGTTCTCTTCCATTTCGGCGAGAACCCTGTCGGATTACATCTACGTCAGCTCCGGCGACGGGGAATCCACGCAGGATATTGTGTTCGGCGGCCGCGTGATGATGCTGGAGAACGGATCGCTCCTTGCACAGAGGAAGATCTTCGACAATGCCTATGGAGAGACGAAAATCACTTTTGCGGATTTTGATGTGCAGCGCATCAACTATGAGCGGCGCAGGATGACGTCCTTTGAAATTTCCGGTCAGAACGATTATCTCCACATCCCGGTGCACATGGAGGAGAAGGAGTGCGTGCTGGACCGCGTGTTCGACCCGCATCCGTTCGTTCCGCAGGACGCGGCGGGAAGGCTCGCGCGGTGCGAGGAGATTCTGAACATCCAGTCGAGAGGTCTTGCAAGACGCCTTCATCACATCCACTGTCCCGCTGCGGTCATCGGTGTCTCGGGAGGACTGGATTCGACGCTGGCACTGCTCGTGACGGCAAGAGCGTTCGATCTTCTGGGACTTCCCAGGGAGAATATCCTGGCGGTGACGATGCCGTGCTTCGGCACCACGGACCGCACGTACCACAACGCATTGACGCTGGCTAAGACGCTCGGGGCAACGCTGAAGGAGGTCCGGATCGCCGCCGCGGTGACGCAGCACTTCCATGACATTGATCAGGATCCTTCGGTGCATGACGTGACCTATGAGAACGGACAGGCCAGAGAGCGGACGAAGGTTCTGATGGATCTTGCCAATCAGAGAAACGGCATTGTCATCGGAACGGGGGACCTGTCGGAGCTCGCGCTCGGCTGGGCGACCTACAACGGCGACCATATGTCGATGTACGGCGTCAACGCCGGCGTTCCGAAGACGCTGGTTTCGCACCTGGTGCGGTGCTGCGCAGAGGCGGCCAGAGAGAAGGAGCCGGCGCTGTCCGCGTGCCTTCTGGACGTTCTGGACACGCCGGTGAGCCCGGAGCTTCTTCCACCGACGGAGGACGGCAAGATCTCCCAGAGAACCGAGGATCTCGTGGGCCCCTATGAGCTGCACGACTATTTTCTCTATTACATGCTGCGGTGCGGATACCGCCCGCGGAAGATTTACCGGATCGCACTGCAGTCCTTTGCGGGTGTGTATGACGGGGAGACCATTCTGAAGTGGGAGAAGAACTTCGTGCGGCGTTTCTTTGCCCAGCAGTTCAAGCGCTCCTGCCTCCCGGACGGCCCGAAGGTTGGATCGGTTGCCGTGTCGCCGCGCGGCGATCTCAGGATGCCGAGCGATGCTTGCGCGGAACTGTGGAAGGATGATCTGCCGTAAAACGCGGGATTCGTTCTGCAGGCGCTCAGGAACCGGTTCCGCCGGATCCGCTGCAGATGCGGAACAGATCTGCTATGGCGGTATGAAACGGATAAAACAGGAGTCCGAATCCTATGGGGGTCGGACAGATGCGTATGAATCAGGAAAGAGGAACAAGACCAATGCTGCTGCATTTTACCAAAATGGAAGGCTGCGGGAATGACTACATTTATGTCAACGGATTTACGGAGAAGGTTCCCGCAGAGAAGAAGCCGGAGATCGTGCGGAAGCTCTCCCGCGCACATTTCGGCGTCGGCGGAGACGGCGTGATTTTCATCAATCCGTCGGACAAGGCCGATTTTGAAATGGAGATGTACAATCTGGACGGCTCCCGCGGACGGATGTGCGGGAACGGAATCCGCTGTGTCGGCAAGTATGTCTATGATCACGGCATGACGGACGGGAGAACGCAGATCACGGTGGAGAGCTTCGGAGCGGTGAAGAAACTGGAGCTTTTCTGCAGGAACGGCAGGATGTTGACTGCACGGGTCAACATGGGACAGCCGGTTCTGGAGGCAGATCAGATCCCGGTTCTTTCCGAAAAAAAGAAATTGGGAGGAAACGAAACGCCTGCAGCCATGCATTCGGAAGTTGCGGTTCCGGATGCCGTGGTGATTGATGAGCCGATTAAGGCGGCGGGGAGAACCTGGAGGATGACCTGTGTCTCCATGGGAAATCCGCACGCGGTTATTTTCGCGGATGAGGCGGATCTGAAGGCAAGAGGGCTTCGCGATGAGAACGGAGCGGAAATTCCGGACGGAGATCTCCGGAATCTGGATCTTGCGCACATCGGGCCGCAATTCGAGCATCACCCGCGCTTCCCGGAGAGGACGAACACGGAGTTCGTGCAGGTGATAAACCGCGGTGAGGTCAACATGCGTGTCTGGGAACGGGGCACCGGCGAGACGCTTGCCTGCGGAACGGGATGCTGCGCGACGGCGGTGGCCTGTGTCCTGAACGGAAAAACGGACCGGACGGTGGACGTGCACGTTCCGGGAGGAACCATTCGGATCGAATGGGATGAGAAGACGAATGAAATCTATATGACGGGGCCCGCCGAAACGGTATTTGACGGGACCGTGGAAATCTCCATATAATCTTGATAAATGTTCAGCACCAGGAAGGAGTACCAGAAGATGTTTGAAGCAAACAGTGACAATCTGAAATTACCCGGCAGCTATCTGTTCAGCACGGTGGCGAAGAAGACGAGAGCCTATCAGAGTGAGCATCCGGATGCGCAGCTGATCCGCATGGGAATCGGCGATGTGACGCAGCCCCTTCCTCCGGCGGTGATTGAGGCGCTGCACAAGGCAGTGGACGAGCAGGCGGACAGTGCGACCTTCCGGGGCTATGCACCGGACCTCGGGTATGATTTTCTCCGCGCGGCGATTGCGCAGAACGACTACCGCGCACGCGGCTGCGATATTGCGGATGATGAGATTTTCGTTTCGGACGGAGCTAAATCCGATTCCGGCAACATTCAGGAGATTTTCGAGAAGGACAACGTCATTGCCGTCTGCGACCCGGTTTATCCGGTCTATGTGGACAGCAATGTCATGGCGGGAAGAACCGGGGAGTACGATGCCGCGACCGGACGCTGGAGCAATGTGATCTATATGCCCTGCACGGAAGAGAACGGCTTTGCGCCGGATCTTCCGGGAACCGGGAAGACAAAGGAGGTTTCCGGAGACCGGAAACCGGATCTGATCTACATCTGCTCCCCGAATAACCCGACGGGAGCGGCGCTTACAAAGGCGCAGCTTCAGAAGTGGGTGGACTACGCGAACGCAAACGGCGCGGTGATCATTTTCGATTCCGCCTATGAGGCCTACATCACAGAGGACGATGTGCCGCACACCATCTATGAGTGCGAAGGTGCGAGAACCTGCGCGATTGAGATCCGCTCCTTCTCCAAGAACGCCGGATTCACGGGACTCCGTCTCGGAGCAACCGTCATTCCGAAGGATCTGAAGGATCACAACGGGAATGCACTGTACGGCCTGTGGGCACGCCGTCACGGAACGAAGTACAACGGGGCTCCCTACATTGTGCAGAGGGCCGGAGAGGCCATCTATTCCGATGCCGGGAAGGCACAGGTCAAAGAGATGGTGAGCCGCTATATGAGCAATGCGAAGTTCATCAAGGAGAGCCTGCAGTCCATGGGCTACACCGCGTACGGCGGCGTGAACTCTCCGTATATCTGGCTGAAGACACCGAACGGAATGACGAGCTGGGAATTCTTCGACTACCTGCTGGACAAAGCGAATGTGATCGGAACGCCCGGATCAGGCTTCGGTCCCTCCGGTGAGCACTTCTTCCGGCTGACGAGCTTCGGCACGGTGGAGAATTCCAGAATTGCAATGGACCGGATTCGTGCGCTGTGATAAGATGATATCTGTTTAATACCTGCAGCCGGGGCATCTTCGAATGCCTTTCTTTCGGGCGCAGGTACTGGAATACACAGTTTTCGGAGGAAGTAGCAATGGCATTACTGCAGGAATGGCGCGCAAAGGCGTACAACGAGAAGGCAAATAAGGGTGATCTCCAGAGACTCTGGTCGGATTACTTTATGAAGGAGAAGCAGATCTACGAGCAGCTTTTGAAGAACCCCGATGAGGAAGTGAAGGGAACGGTCAAGGAGCTGGCAGAGAAGTACGGAATTTCTCTGGAGTATATGGTGGGTTTCCTGGATGGAATCAATGACTCTCTGAAGATTGAGAACCCCATTGAGACCATGGAAGAGGACACCGAGGTCAGCCTCGCATTCGACAAGGAGAAGCTCTACAAGAACATGGTCGCCGCTGAGGCAGACTGGCTGTATCAGCTCCCTGAGTGGAATGACATTTTCTCTGAGGAGAAGCAGAAAGAGCTGTATCTCGAGCAGAAGAAGTCCGGAACGGTTGTCAAGGGCAAGAAGATTTATCCCAACGATCCCTGCCCGTGCGGATCCGGCAAGAAGTACAAGAAGTGCCACGGCCGCAACAAGTAAGGCGGACCGGACAACAAGTGGTCAGGGAACTTGTTTCTGAGAAAATCATTTTCGGAAAGCTCAGAACCTGACGAATCCAGTGAGAATTCTGTATAGAGCCTCACGGCAATGACAAGTGAATTAAAAAAGAAATGAAAAGCTCCCCGCCCTGTCAGAAAGACAGGACGGGGAGCTTTTCTTTAGGCGTCAGGTTCGATCCATTCAGATCACACGGAAACAAAACGGAAGAGCCAACATTCTGCATTATGCCCGGCCGAGGAACTGATCACGGATGGCGATGTACATCTCTGCATTGGCGGTTGCCTGGTAAGGGCGGACGTAGAAGATACCGAGGATGCCGAAGGTGAAGACATTCAGGATATGCCAGCCGAGGAACGACAGATCCAGAAGAAACGCATGCCACTTGTTGCCGTTCATCATGGAACGGGAGAGGCGGAATGCCTCCTTGCTGTTCATGCCGGGCTCCTCTGCCAGAATATATGGAACCAGGCGGTAGGAGTACGACTTTACGATCCCGGGAACAAGGAAGAGCAGTGACCACAGGACGGTGTAGAGGTCACGCAGGAACATGGTCTTTACCACATTGAGGTAACCGCTGCTGAAGCAGTGGAAGATCTCGCCGATCTTCGTCTTCCCGGTCTCCACGTGATTGATGATGAAGAAACGCTGGCAGCCGCTTTCGATCGGATTCAGCAGGAACAGATTGAGCGCGATCCCGATGAAGAAGGCGATGACAACCAGGATGACCACGAACACCAGAATCCATGCCGGGAAGAACGGAAACTGGAACGACCAGTGAAAGCCTCCCGGGAGCTGTCCCGCATAAAACTGCATGGAAGAACCGCCCCTGCTGCCTAGCTGCGACTCGGCGCCGGATGCTGCTCCGGCATTTCCTGCCACGGAGCCGGTCACAACGGCGAGAATCAGAGCCACAAGAACGCTTTTCCAGTAAGTAAGTCCCATTTTGGAACGGGCCGTCTTTTTCACATCATGAATGTGCCACATAACAATCTCCTTTCCGCCGGATGCATCGGGGTTTTCGGAAGAAAACCGGGGCGGTTCCGGCAGGCCTTTTACAAATTCCGGTAACTGTTCCTATTAATATAGCACAGAGAAAAAGATTCGAATCGGATTTGACCGAAAATTCACAGTTTGTTCGAGGATCTCTCGGCGTATCTGTTCCGCCCAGTTCGAATTTCCTTATGAAATCCTCAATAATGGATGCCGGAATACATATTTTGTTCAAAAATTGGTTACAGCATCGTCACTTGCAGGAAAAGTCAAACCCGTACACTGAATGTGTCGGAGGTTCCTTTTCGAAATCAGCGCAGGAAGAATGGCAAACCTGCAAAACCATTTCGAAGATCACGCGTTGCTTGTGAAGAGGAAAATGGAAACCGGCCAAAATCAATCGGAACAGGAGGATGACAGCATGCGGACAAAATGGGAACGGACTCGAGTGATACTTTTTCTGGTATCCATTGCACTGACGGTGCTTTCCTTTGCTGTGGTCTCCTTTCTGACGGCGCAGAGCGGCGAGGCGACGCTTTCCACGCAGGAGAGAGTGGTACTTCTGTTCCCGGCGGCGTTCCGCAAGCATTTTCACAACCGCCTGTGGCTCCATCTGGACCTGAACAGCCCGCGGCGGCTGGCGCATATCTATGAATTCGGTTTCCTCGGAATCTTCGCGACGCTCGCTATGCTGACGGCTCCCTGGCCGAAGAGGAAGATGCAGCACCTCTCCGGGAGATGCGTCAGCATCCGGCTGGTGCTCACCATCGCACTCTGCGCCGCGGTGAGCTTTCTGGATCAGGTGCACAAGATTTTTGTGGAATACCGTCATTTCGATGTGCTGGACCTCCGGCTGGATGCCATCGGCTATGTCGGCGCGGCCCTTCTGGTGACAATCCTGTATCTGACGGTCACGCACCGGATTCTGCAGAGGACAAGGTCTCTTCTGGAAGAGGCCTCGGATCCGGAATCGGGAAGGAGTGCGGAGCTGTCCTGAAGGAACGGCTTTCATATAAAAATACTTTTACAGGCGAAGTTTTATGCTGCTTAATATTTGCATAAGACTTCGCTTTTTCACATTTCGTTTTCGCTTGTAATTGTCCGGAGCCTGACGGTCACATCAGGGAACCGGCAGGAAAACGCAATAACTATCCTGTTCAGAGGAATGATTGAGGATTGCCTTTTTTCATGAATGGTTGAAGTGATACACTTACAGTAAACAGCAATAACAGGCTCTGCGGCACATTGTGCATCGGGATTCCTGTAAACGCTGTCTGGGGGCAAACGAAAATGAGAAAAGGGGAGAAAACGGACATGGATGAAAGGCGGGAAAACAATGTTACGGTTGCGAAGAATGGGCGGATCAGCGTTTTCGCTCATTTATTGCGCGGGATATATAAGATCTCCGGTGCCAAAAAGGCCTTTGGGCTGCCAGAGAACGAAATCAGCAAAGTCATCGAAAAGCAGAACCGCAATCGCGGCGTTTTCACTCCGGCGGACCGGAAAGCACATTATGAAACGATTATGGTGAACGGCTTCCCGTGCCTGGTCGTCCGCGAACATGAAAAGCCGTCCCGGCGTGCGATCCTGTACTTTTTCGGCGGAGGAATGGTGATCGGACCAGACAAGGGGGACCTGCCTGTCATGCGCAAACTAATGCGGGACACCGGCTGTGATGTGTGGTTCCCGTTTTATCCCCTCTGCATGGAGCATTGTATCACGGATACCTATGCAATGGTCTACGAATGCTACCGCCGGATGATTGAGCTGTACGGCGGCGGGAATGTCAGCACCTGCGGCTTTTCCTCGGGCGGAGCGCTGGCACTCGGCATTGCGGCGCACAACAATGCGCAGGAAACTCCGCTTCCGCAGCCGCGTCATATTGTCGCCGTCTCGCCTGGAGAGGTGCCGTGGAACGATACCGAAAAGGCGCGTATGCAGGCGCTGAATGAGAGTGATGTCGCAATAGATTATGCCTTTATGGTTACGGTTGAAAAATTTATGCGCCATGGGCAGAAAGATGTGCCGGACTATATGATCTCCGGTTCGCGCGGCAATTTCTCCGGCGTGGGCGATATCCACTTCTTCTACTCCGCGGACGAAGTTCTTTACGGCGCGCTGCCGGATTTCGAGGACGCCTGCAGGCGGGCAGGGGTTCCGTACACCGCCTTTGCCAGACCGAAGATGATACACTGCTACTGTATGCTTCCGTATTTCAAAGAGGCGCGTGAAGATTTTGCCAGGATAACGGACATTCTGAAGAAATGAAGTACAAGGATTCAGAGTACAGGAATTCGGAGCAGACAGGGCGGTGCCCATCAGTAATGCGTCTGCTCCGAATCAGGCAGAGTTTTTACAGGTGAATTGATTTTGTGTCAATTTTTGCCTGCTCCATTCCCTTTTGCGCAATTTGTTCTGCTGCGGAATTCGATGAATGCCGATCATAATTGATTTTGTATGATTCAGGTACTTTATGTGTCTTCTTCTTTCCGGACACCTGGTCATTAAAGTCCTTCTTACGAATCGCATCGACGATAAAAGGAATTGATACGACCAAAGAGATGGTCACGACAACAAACAATACCGTTCGCACATCCATATCCGATACCTCCTGTGAGAGATCACGAGAAATAACGATTGCCTGATGATTGATTCAATCGTATGCACAGATAGCTCTTGCGTCTATTGTGGCAACCTGATATTTATATATGCCACCTGGCGCTGCGGTTTGTTCAGTTACCACTGCCGTGAGCAATTTTGGTGGCAGCGAATGTCTGAGAACGATTTATCAAGCAAATAAGGGGTTTGGCGTGTATCTTTAATTTTTAAAATTGCAGAGGTCACACATAATGACCTCTGCAGGTGGTAATGTCATATGGAATGTCTACATATTAACTGTTTGCATTAAATTCTGCATAAAGCTTAACATTTCCAATAGAAAATTGAAGATTTGATTCATAAACGGTTCCGTAAAAAGTTACTGCCAATGTTCTTCCGGAATCAATAATGCTATGGGTCGGATAGCCGGCATCTTTTTGGAAGAAATAAAGAACCGGAACCTTGTTATTCACATAAGCATCGTTAAATGCACTAATTTTGTTCCCATCTATGTTATAAGATGCTGTAATGGAAAAGGATGTTGCCCAAGATCCCCATGTATCATGTGTCACGCTTTTGGAACCGCTCATAGTTGCGAGTGCGTTTTCATTTGAATCAGGAAGAAAAACTGTTCTGTTCTCAATTTCATCTTCTGTACGTGCAGAATTAGAGGCCACCATTCTTACAAAAGCTTCATATTCCTCAATTGTTGCCTTATCGGATGTGACCGGAATATACTCCAAGTCAGTTCCATATTCAGAATTGATCTGTTCTAATACTGCTTGATATGGATCCGGTTCCGCTGCGTTTGTTTCGGCTGCATATACGGGTGTAGTAAAAAACAATGTTAGTGCAATTAAAAGCAAAGCATTCAAGATTTTCTTCATATCAATCCCTCCACAGTGTACTATTCGCAACATTTTTGGCTTGACAGCTGTCGTGTTAAAAATAACCTGAAGGATGCGAAATGTCTAACAACGATTCGTTTAGTTGCCCTCAAAAGCCAAACTATCCTGATATATTGAGACTTTTTACCATTTTGGAGATAGACCGAAGGCGAAAAACCATCAAAATGATAGCTGTGATCAGAGATCCCAGTCCAATCAAAATAAATGGTATAGACCACGGAATACTCGGTACATGTAACTGTGGTTCCAGATTTGCACAATAAGCTTCATTGTAAATTTGAATCAGGCGCCAAGCAGCAAAGTCTCCCAGAACTGTGTATAGTAAAACGCATATTCCGACCATGCAAAAAAGAATTTCCAACCGTATCATTTTTCGCCATTTTGAACTATTGATTTGTTCAATAGCAATGCAAATTGTTTTTTGAATGGATCCAATGGTGGTGACGGTGGAAAATTGATCGTCGTCTTTTCTCTTTGCATTGATCAGTTCATCAATACCGATACCCAAAGCATCTGCCAAGGGTAATAAGGTTCCAATGTCAGGAAAGCCAAGTCCCCGTTCCCATCGGCTGACAGCTTGACTTGTGACATTCAGGCGTTGTGCGAGTGCACTTTGAGTCATGTTTTTCGTCTTACGGGTTTCTGCAATGAAAGTTCCCATCTCTGCTGCAGTCATTTCTTTTCCATCCTTCCCGGAATATTTGTTCTGCTGTTTTTGTAAATGTGCGTTTCTGGAGCTTGATATGGATCAAGGCTGAGAAAAGTATAGGCATTACCATGAAAAACTGGCAATCAATGAATCGTTGAACGATATCTATCTTGAATACCCTCTGTACTCTATCCTTTCTTCTTCCTGCCTGAATGCTTCGAATTCCTTTTCATGCTTACGAAGGAACTTGTGTTCCTGCCTTGTGAGCTCTGCTGTCTGTATCTGTTGTTGGAGTTGTTGCCGAAATTCTTCCAACTGTCTGCATTGTTCTGCCAGTTGTTTCAGATCACGCTGGGCCTCATTCGCTTGTTCGATTGCCTTTTGGGCCGCGTCCACGTTGTTTCGGTACGCCTGACCTTCTTCAATTTCCCTTGCGAGGCCAAGTAGGCTTTCGGCATTGCGTTCTTTCTCTTCGGCATCATGGAATCTTCTTATGCTTTCTTTCTTTATCTGTGAGATTTCCTGATACCGTGCATTCACTTGTCGTTCCCGTTCTGCAAGTTTCTCACCCTTTTTTGCCTTGGCATAGAGCAGTTCCAGTTTCTCCCTCTTGATCAGATATTTTCCGCCGCGCATGCCACCCCTCTCTTTGATGTCTTTATTTTGTGAGAGATAAAAGGGCAATTTTTCATTGTCCAATTCAGTCAATAATTCGTGCTGTACATCCATGAGACGCTGATTTTCCCTGATTTCCTCACATTGTTGGTCTATGCTCCGCTGATTCTGTCGAATCTGTTCCGACTGTTTCTGAATGTATTCATCATTGCGCTGTCTGGCGGCTTCCTGTTCCTGTATAGCTTTTCTGATCTCGTGGATGCTGCTGTCTGAGTTCAAAATCTGTTCCTGCTGACCGGAAATGACATTCTCGTTCTGTTCCATGCGTTGCTGCGACTGGGCCAGTTTTCGTTCTGATTCTGCGATTCGCTCTTCATTTCGTTCAATCCGTCCTTTCTGGGAAAGCTCATGCTTTCGCGGTTGATCATGAACTTCGCCGCGTTCCAATCCGTACTTTTTCCCAACCTCTTCATAGAAGAGATTCTGGCGGGACCGATAATCACTGCGGTTTCCCATGATCTCTTTTGCGGACAATCTGCCATCATCGGTGAGTGGAATGGAGGCCACCTGCATATGAGGTGTTGTCTCATCAAGATGAATCACTGCGTTGATGATATGTCCCCCGTAAAGTTCCTGATGAAAATTCAGACAATCCTGAAAGTAGTTCATCTAATCCTCTCTGCTGTGTGTATCAAACCATTTCGGGCTTGCTGTGTACAATCCATCCTGAATCTTCAGCGTTATGCGCTTCGGCAGTCTACTTTCAATGATATGCGAAATCTTGTATGCATGGTGATGAGGCAATGCTATCAGGATGAAATCATTGATGAGAATCCGACCGGCCGGATTAACTGGAATGACAGACGGTTCAAGAACAAACTGATTCAGCCGACTCCAATCAGCAGGCGAATTTATACCGAGAAAGAACTTCTCATGATTTGGGATGAGGCTGTCAATTCTGTTGTACAGAACCGGAAGTGCCGACCCGCTTCTATGGTAACTTCACTTGCGCTTCGCTTTCAGATTCTTACCGGACTAAGAGCCGGAGAGGTATGCCCTCTCAAGTGGAGTGATTTGGGAGAAGCGGATGGGATTGCTTACATTGAAATCCGACGGCAGAAAAACCGGGTACCGAAATCGCGCTTTAATCCGAAAGAGTATCAGATCATTAAGGAGTATACCAAGACGAAGATGAGCCGCAGAGTTCCGCTTACAGAGCCATTACAGGAATTGATTTCTGAGATCAGGGCCTATGATGCCGCAAATTTTCCGGACAGTCCATTCCTCTTTCCGGCGGAGAAGTCCGAGGACGGCGCATTGGGAACCAACAGTGTCCGAACTTTCTGAGAAGAATTTGTCTCCGATTAGGCATTCCGGTATCTGCAGACGCAATTCGCGGAAGTCATGTATTTCGCAGGAATATTGCGAAGGATATCAATAATTCCGAGGTATCTTCCAAAGTTCTGGGAAATGATGTGCCTGTACTCGAAAAGAATTATTATGATGGCCTTGATTTGAGAGCGGCGCGGGAAGCCATGAAAAATAGTCCGATTTTGAAGCGGGAAGAGCAAAAAACGGCCTGAAGAGGTTGTATATTTAGTCACACATTTGGTCACACAAAGGGGAAAAAGAGGCCAGATTACACGTGGTCACACAGAAAATCCGTGCTATGCCGATCTGCCATCCGATCAAAAAGAAAGCCTCAGAAACGTTGAAAAAACAACATTTCTGAGACTTACAATCTCATCGGAGTGACAAGGTTCGAACTTGCGGCCTCCACGTCCCTAACGTGGCGCGCTACCAGCTGCGCTACACCCCGATCTGTATTCGCTATCTGTTTCTCAACAGACGCAAGCGTTATTATAAGAGAGAGAGGATGGAAAATCAAGAGGAATTTTCATTTTCTTTCGCTTTTCGGGGGGGGGGGCGGGGGTCCGTTTTCCATGTGGGAAACAGAACATTTGGTAAGTTACGAATTAGTCAATCGTAGTTTAGTAAATCATAATTCACTAAACATTACTTAACTATTTGAGGGCAACGCCGGGATTGCCTTATCACTATAGTTAAGAGATAATACAGATAAGAAAGAAACATTTGTCAGTAAACAGCATGCTGAAACCCATGAATCTGTTGTGTATCAAGCGGCATGAACCTTGTCCGTGACGAATCCGTCCACGAGGGCGACGAGCCAGTCCCTTTATGCGTAATTCGGAATGAACGGGTGATATGATGCAATGTGACAGGACAGAACCCAGAAAACAGGAGTAGAGAGAACTGATATGACGAACAAGAGAATTCGTTTTACCGCCAGAACATCATTGCTGACCGTCTGCCTGACCGTATTGCTTTCCGGCTGTGGAAGTTCCAGTATGACTGCTTTAAATTCATCCAGCCAGGCCGCCGAAGATTCCTATTCCATGTCGGATTCTTCCGTGTTTGGGCTGGGGAACGATTCCGCAGAAGAGTCTGCTGCGAATGAGGATTATGCCTACGAAGAATCGTATGAGGAAACCGGCACGGACACTGCGGCAGATGAGGGAGAAGAGCAGCTCTTGGAAGAAGGAAAGGACCATGAGGATTCTTCAGAAACCGGAAGAAAGCTGATTACCACGGTCAACATCAGTGTGCAGACGAAGGAATTTGATGCGCTGCAGGAGGCCATTGAAACATCGGTGACGAATGCCGGCGGTTATATTGAGAGCAGCGAGGTGTATTACAACAGCTACAGCTATTACCGCACGGCGGATCCGGAGAACTATACCCCGCACGACCGCAGTGCCTCCTATGTCCTGCGGATTCCGGAGAAGAAGCTGGATGATTTTTTGAAAAAGCTTCACGACGGTTCCAATGTTACGCAGGAGAGCAGGAGTGTAACGGATATTACGCTGGATTATGTCGATACTGCGGCACACAAGAAGGCATTGGAGACAGAAGCAGAGTCCCTGGAAAAAATGCTGGCGAAGGCGGAGAAGCTGGAGGACATTGTCCAGATTCAGAGCAGACTGACGGAGGTGCGTTATCAGATTGACAGCATCGAATCGCAGCTTCGCACGTATGACAATAAGGTGAACTACAGTACAGTCAGGCTGGAAGTTTCGGAGGTTGAAATCTATCGTCAGCCGGAAGATGCCGGAGCCTGGGAACGGATTACGACTGGGTTTCGGAATTCGCTGTACTCGGTTGGCAGAGGTTTTGCGGACTTCGGAATCTGGCTGCTTGTTCATATTCCCCAGCTGATTGTGACCGTGGTGATTGTATTGGCGGTCGTGTTCGTGATTCGGAAGATTGTCCGGAAATGCGGGAAGAAGGCAGAGAGAAGAAGAGAGAAGAAAAGAGCAGCTCTTCTGCCGAAAGATGAGAACAATGTACAGGGAAAAGTATCTGGTGAAGAGCACCCGGAGACTTGCAGGCAGGATGAAGGGAAGAAATAAAACAGGCGGCAGAAACGGAGGAAGATCATTCAGAATTTCAGCCGCATCTGGTTCCAGACAGCGCCGCCGTGGACAGACTTTTCAGAAACGCCTTCGTTGACGAAGCCGAATTTCGCATAGTAAGGAACCAGATGATCCTTGCAGGTGAGGACGAGGCCTTTCCGTCCCTGCCTTCTGGCATCGTCAATGGCACACTGAATCAGCTGCCCGGCATACCCGTGATTCCGGTATGCCGGGAGTGTGTTTACGCCGAAAATCATCTGCCAGGCCCCGGTTTCGTTGTGCATCCCGGCATTCTCATACATCTCATCGGTAAGATCCGGTTCATTCGTGACGAATCCGTCCACGAAGGAGATGAGCCGGTTTCCATCGAGCATCAGCCAGAAATGGCCGCCATAATGCCGGATGCGCTCTTCGAACTCGTCCTGGGTAGCGGCCTCCGCAGCGGGGAAGCACGCGGCTTCGACTGCGGTTACAGCGTCCAGATCTTTTATTGTTGCAGTTCGAATTTCCATATCTCAATCATCTCCATTCCCATACGGATCGGTTTGTTTCAGATGCTGTCATTATGACATGATGCAAAAGGGGATACAACCGCAGGACCGGTCGGATGGGGAGCTCTCTGGGGGACAGTAGAAGTTGTGATGCGCGGATGGAGAGCACAGGGAACATATTTCGTTCCTGAAAATACTGCCTGCATACATGGACACGACACAAGAAGGTGATATAATTCATTCAAATACATTTTATTAAAAATGATTTGAATAAAAATAGTTTTAACAAAAGGAGCTCTTCTATGTTCATCGGACGAAGCCGGGAGCTGCACACGCTGCAGGAGCTGTACGGGAAAAGCGGATTTGGAATGGTAGTCATTCAGGGACGCCGACGCATTGGGAAATCTACGTTGATCGCAGAGTTTGTGAAGGATAAGAAGGCGGTGTTTTATACAGCTACGAAGGTTGGTGCTGAGAGGAACCTGGAGCTGTTTTCCAGACAGGTCATTGCTGCGTTGGATCCGGATGATCCGGAAGTGATCTTTCGCTCAACGGAGGCAGTATTTGATTACATTGGAAAGAAGGCGGGAGACAAAAAGCTTGTCGTGGTGATTGATGAGCTTCCTTATTGGGCGGAAGAGGATGCCGCACTGCTCTCTGTCCTGCAGAAATATATCGATACGGATTGGAAGAGGAAAAATATTCTTCTTATTTTGTGTGGCTCTTCTTTGAGCTTCATGGAGAAGAAAGTTCTTAGTGAAAAAAGTCCGCTTTTTGGAAGAAGAGATGCACAAATCTGGCTGGATGCATTTCATTATCGTGATGCTGCAGAATTTGTTCCCAATTACACGCTGGAGGAAAAGGCAATCTGCTATGGAATCACCGGAGGAGTAGCAAAGTATTTATCCATGCTGGATGATAGTCTGACATTGGATGATAATATCAAGCGATTGTTTTTCCGAAGAGATGGATACCTGTACGATGAAACACACAATTTGCTGACACAGGAATTTGCTGATACTACGCTTGTGAATAATGTGATCGAGCAGATCGCAGCAGGGGAAAGCAGTGTAAATGTCATTGCAGACAAGATTGGCGAAAGTTCATCCACGGTTTTGTACTCACTGGATAAGTTGATCAGTGTTGGTCTTGTGGAAAAGAGGCATTGCATCACAGAAGAAAAAAACAGAAAGAAAACAGGGTATGTCCTGAGAGACAGTATGTTTAAATTCTGGTATGCTTTTATTCCGAAAGCAGCCAGTGTGATCGAAATGGGAAAGGGAGATCTTTACTACGAAAAAGCAGTGAAGCCAAAACTGCATTCTTTTATGGGAAGTGTTTTTGAAGAAATGTGCCGATACTATACCCTGGAACAGGGAATAGAGGGACGTTTCGATAACTTCCTCACAAAAACCGGAGTGTGGTGGGGAACAGAACTGCTGAAGAATGCAAATGGAGACAGTATCAGACAGGCTACAGATATCGATATTGTGGGTATTTCGGATCTTGACAAAACTGCAGTAATTGGTGAATGCAAGTTCAAAAATGAGAAAATCGGCAAGGATGTTTATGATACTCTGCTGAGAAAGGAGAATCTTCTTGCCGGCCGGTATCGTGTGGTGAAGTATCTTTTATTTTCTCTAAGTGGATATACGGACTGGTTCACAGAGTCTGCACCGAAAGATTTGCTGTTGTTTACCCTGAAGGATCTTTATCAATCGTGAGACCTCTTTGAAGAACGAAGTGAAATATTTCTGAAAATACTGCTTGCATTTTGCAAAAGGCGGCTGTATCATAAACGCAACAATTTGATAACGCTTTAAACCGATGAAGCGGATATAACGCATGCAAAGGAACTCCCAGAGAGCTGGGGAGGATGGGAACCCGGCAGTAGCACCTGCCTGCAAATGGACCGCTGAGGGCGCGAGGAAAGCCGGACACCGTATTCGGAGAATGCGAATCCTGTGATGAATGTACAGGAGGTGTGAATCCGTAATCGGAAGGGTGAGTATTTCGCGACGTGAGGCATACGTCAGTTGCCATGGATATGTTGGTATCCAGTTAAGAGCACAGAGAAGAGAGTCTTTTTCGGTATCTGTGAATCAAGGTGGCACCGCGACTGTGGAGTATTCAGATCGTCCTTGATGGAACTTATGATGAGTTCCGTCAGGGACGATTTTGTTTTAAGTTCAGCACCTCACGGGAAAGATCAAAGCGCAGAGACAAGCTCGCTTGTCGAGACGCGTTGCATCTTTCCTGGGAGGCGGGCAAGGAGCGAAGCTCCTCTGGCCGCCCACATCGACAGGAAGCGAAGCGTACTGGAGATGTGAGTCTGAACTGGAAAAAGAAAATCAGATTGACTGATGAATCAGAAAACCTAGAAAGGAGCATCTGCAGAATGAAGATCAGACCTTCTCTGGAGGAAGCCAGAACCTATGCGGCGGAGGGAGAGTACCGGCGGCTTCCGGTCAGCACGGAAATTCTTGCCGACCTGTACACACCGATCCAGGTCCTTCGCAAGCTCAAGAACGTATCGGATCACTGTTACCTTCTGGAATCGGCGGAGGCGCAGGAGCAGTGGGGACGGTATACGTTCCTCGGCTTTGATCCGACGATGGAAATCACCTGTCTGAACGGCCATATGAAGGCAGGAGCTCTTTCCTTTGAGACCGGGGATCCCGGAGCGACCATCCGTCAGATTCTGAAGGAGTACCGGGCACCGCGGCTTTCCTTCCTTCCGCCGTTTGCCGGCGGCCTGGTGGGGTATTTTTCCTACGATTATCTGAAATATTCCGAGCCGTCGCTTCGTCTGGACGCGGAGGACACGGAGAATTTCAAGGACGTGGACCTGATGCTGTTCGACAAGGTCATTGCGTTTGACAACCTTCGCCAGAAGATCATCCTGATCGTCAACATTGATCTTGCGGAGGCGGAGACCTCCTACCGGAAGGCGGAGAACGAACTGGAGAACCTGGCGCGGCTCATCCGCACCGGGAAGGAAAAGAAGGAACCGGCAGGCGTTCTGAAATCGGAAATCCGTCCGCTTTTTGACAGGGAGCGCTACTGCGGCATGGTCCGGAAGGCCCAGCACCACATCAAGGAAGGGGATATTTTCCAGATTGTTCTGTCGAACCGGCTGGAGGGAGAGTACGAGGGAAGCCTTCTCAACTGCTACCGGATTCTGCGGACTCTGAACCCGTCCCCGTACATGTTCTACTTCTCCGGGACAGATGTGGAAGTGGCGGGGGCATCGCCGGAGACCCTGGTAAAACTCGAGGACGGCGTCCTGCACACCTTCCCGCTCGCCGGGACGCGGCCGAGGGGAAAGACGCCGGAGGAGGACCGGGAGCTGGAAAGAGGACTTCTCGCCGATGAAAAGGAGCTCGCCGAGCACAACATGCTGGTCGATCTCGGACGGAACGACATCGGGAAAATTTCGGAATTCGGCTCCGTTCAGGTGGAACGCTGCCATGAAGTTCTGCGGTTTTCCCACGTCATGCACATCGGCTCCACGGTGCGCGGCAAGATCCGGGAGGACCTGGATGCACTGGACGCGGTGGATTCGATCCTTCCCGCTGGGACGCTCTCGGGGGCTCCGAAGATCCGGGCCTGCCAGCTGATCAACGATCTGGAGAACAACAAGCGCGGAATTTATGGCGGCGCCATCGGATATCTTGATTTCGCCGGGAACATGGACACCTGCATTGCCATCCGCATTGCATACAAGAAAAACGGAAAGGTGTTCATCCGCAGCGGCGCGGGAATTGTGGCGGATTCCGTTCCGGAGAAGGAATATCAGGAATGCATCAACAAAGCAAAAGCCGTGGTGACGGCACTGGAGGCGGCCAATGATCTTGCTGATTGACAACTATGACAGCTTCTCCTTCAATCTGTACCAGATGGTGGGAGCGATCCGGCCGGAAATCCGCGTGATCCGGAACGATGAAATGGCGGTGGACGACATAGAAAAGCTCGCTCCGGAGAAAATCATCATCTCACCGGGGCCGGGACGGCCTGCGGATGCGGGGATCTGCGAGGAGACGGTGCGAAGGCTCCGGACGAAAATCCCGATCCTGGGCGTGTGTCTCGGCGAACAGGGAATCTGCGAAGCCTATGGGGCAACCGTCGGCTACGCGAAGGAGCTGATGCATGGGAAGCAGTCCGTGACGAACATTGATGTCACGAGCCCCATTTTCCGGGGACTTCCGGAGACCATCCCGGTGGCCAGATATCACTCTCTGGCGGTGCAGGAGGACACCCTGCCGGATACGCTGAAGGTGATTGCGAAGACCGAAGACGGCGAAGTGATGGGCGTGCAGGATGTGCAGTATCCGGTGTATGGCCTGCAGTTTCATCCGGAATCCATTATGACGCCGGACGGAGCGGTGATTCTCGAAAACTTCCTGAAGCTGTAGAAGCTTTTATAAACAGAAATTCCGGAAGAACGGGAGTTTGAAAGTGACATCGATATATCACTTTCAAATTGCAGCATAGGTGCTGCCGCATTCGGCAAAACCGCTGTATTCGAAGATGTCTGATGACATCTTCTCCTGCTTAGAGTGCCGCCAGGCGGCACTCTGTATACAGAGAGAATTCGCCTTTGTGAAACTCTCTCTGATATCGCGGATTTTGCCTCAGCGGGATATAAGAACGAAAAACGAAAGGGTAAAAGTGCAGAGAAACAGAGGCTCTGCGAAACAAAGGAACAGAAGGAGGAAGCCATGATTAAGGAATCTATCATCAAGATCGTCAACAAGGAAGACCTCACCTACGACGAGGCCAGAGAAACGATGCTGGAAATCATGAAGGGCGAAACTACGCCGACGCAGAATGCAGCTTTTCTTGCCGCTCTTTCCACGAAGTCGACGAAAGCGGAGACCATCGATGAGATCTCCGGCTGCGCCTATGCGATGCGTTCTCTTGCAACGCCGGTGCCGCATCCCGGCATGGAGGTTCTGGAAATCGTGGGAACCGGCGGAGACGGAGCGCATTCCTTCAACATTTCCACGACGGCGGCCATGGTAGTGGCAGCAGGCGGCGTCAAGGTGGCAAAGCACGGCAACCGTGCGGCTTCCTCTCTTTCGGGGACGGCGGACTGCCTGGAGGCGCTCGGCGTGAACATTCAGCAGGACCCGGAGCTTTGCCGGAAGATGCTGGAGGAAACCGGCTTCTGCTTCATGTTCGCGCAGAAATATCACGCGGCGATGAAGTACGTGGGACCAATCCGCAAGGAGCTGGGATTCCGGACGGTATTCAACATTCTGGGACCTCTGACCAATCCCGCGAAGCCGGAGATGTTCCTCCTCGGTGTCTACGATGAGTATCTGGTTGAACCGGTCGCCAAGGTGTTGAGTTCGCTAGGGGTAAACCGGGGCCTTGTCGTTTACGGTCAGGATCACCTGGATGAAATTTCGGCGAGTGCGCCGACGACCGTCTGCGAGCTTCGGGACGGATTTTACCGGACCTCCGTGATCCGGCCGGAGGATTTCGGTTTTGCCCGCGGAACGAAGGAAGAGATCGTGGGCGGCACGGCGCAGGAAAATGCGCAGATTACCCGCGGTATTTTAAACGGAACGATCACCGGAACCAGAAGAAATATTGTTCTTCTGAATGCGGGAGCAGCGCTCTACGCGGGGAAGGCCGCCGAAACGCTGGAAGAAGGCGTGAAGCTCGCGGGCGATCTGGTTGACTCCGGAAAGGCCCTGGACACTCTGAACAAGGTCATTGAGGTCAGCAATATGTAAACATTTGGCATGCGGTCAGGCCCCGGAGGGGCCCTGACCGGAGGCATTGAGGATTTCCGTAAAGAAATTCGAGATGTGCTGAATGGTTACCATGAGCCATTCGACATGCGGCAGATTCGGTGAAGTGACGAAGGCAAAAGAGGACAGGACTGATGAGCACAATTCTGGATCAGCTTGCGGACTATGCGAGAGTCCGTGTAGAGAAGGCAAAAGAGAAAAGACCGCTTGAAGAGCTTCGCGAAGTGGCGCAGGCGGTGGCGGTACAGGAGCCGTTTCGCTTCGAGCACCGGCTTTCGGATGGACAGGACATCCATTTTATCTGTGAATGCAAAAAAGCCTCTCCATCCAAGGGCCTGATCGCACCGGATTTTCCTTATCTTGACATTGCCAGGCAGTATGAGGAAGCGGGAGCCTCTGCCATTTCGGTCCTCACGGAGCCAAAGTGGTTTCTGGGATCGGATGCGTATCTGAAGGAAATCGCGGCGGAGGTTTCGATCCCCTGCCTTCGCAAGGATTTTACCGTGGATCCGTACATGATCTATGAGGCAAAGCTCCTGGGGGCCTCGGCGGTGCTTCTGATCTGCGCGCTTCTGGACACAAAGACGCTGGAAAATTATCTTCAGATCGCGGATTCGCTGGGGCTCTCCGCCATTGTGGAGGCACACGATGAGGATGAGGTCGCCTCGGCGGCAGCGGCGGGAGCGAGAATCATCGGGGTGAACAACCGGAACCTGAAGGATTTCACAGTGGATATCCACAACAGCATCCGGCTTCGCTCCTTTGCACCGGAGGGCACGATTTTCGTTGCGGAATCGGGAATCCGGACCCTGGAGGATGTGGAAACGCTCCGGCAGAACGGCGTGAACGCAGTTCTTGTCGGCGAGCAGCTGATGCGGGCGGAAAGCCCGAAGGCGGAATTGAGGCGCCTCTGCGGAATCGGCGGAGCTTCTGAATCTCTGCAATGAAGCGGCGGCAGTGAGAACGCCGAAAAAACGATGCATCAGTAGCAGGAACACTTCGGAAAGAAAATGGAGACAACAAAATGTGCACGGATCAGAATGCGGTAAAAGTAAAAATCTGCGGACTTCGAAGCCCCGACGATGCGCGGGCCGTCAATGCGGTGCTCCCGGACTATACGGGTTTTATTTTTGATCCTTCACGCAAGCGCTACATTGAGCCGGAGAGGGCAGAGGCAGTTCGACAGCTGCTGGATGGAAGAATCCGGCCGGTCGGGGTGTTCGTGAATGCCGGGGTGCCGGAAATCATGGAGATGCTTGACATCTGCCGACTTGACATGGTGCAGCTGCACGGAGAGGAGAGCGACGCAATGATCCGCGAGCTTCGGGAAGCATATCAGAAGCGATGGCGGAAGCTCTGCATCGTGAAGGCGTTCCGGATTGACACAGAGGAGGATATCAAGCGGGCGGAAGCCTCCGCGGCGGATGAAATTCTTCTCGATCACGGAGCCGGCGGCTCGGGAGAGAGCTTCGACTGGAACCTTTTGAAGAACTGCAGGAGACCGTTTTTCCTGGCAGGAGGACTGACACCGGACAATGTGGCGGAGGCCATCAGGCGGACGAGACCGTATGCCGTGGATGTCAGTTCGTCTCTGGAAACAGACGGGCGCAAGGATCTGGAGAAAATACGAAGGTTTATGGCCGCGGTGCGCGGAGTGGATGGAAGATAAGAGAATCAAATGATACCAGGAGCTTCCAAGGGGCGAACAGGCCGGGGCAGCGGGAAAAAGCAAAGATGGCAGAAGAAGCCGGAAAAAGCAGAAGGGAAGAAAAGAGATGACCAATCAGAACGGAAGATTCGGCATTCACGGGGGACAGTACATTCCGGAGACCCTGATGAATGCGGTGATTGAACTGGAAGAAGCCTATAACAAGTATAAAAACGATCCGCAGTTCAACGCAGAGCTGACGGAGCTGTTCAATGATTACGCGGGGCGCCCCAGCCGCCTGTACTATGCGAAGAAAATGACAGAGGACCTCGGCGGCGCGAAGATTTACCTGAAGCGCGAGGATTTGAACCACACCGGCGCGCATAAGATCAACAACTGCCTGGGACAGGCTCTTCTCGCAAAGAAAATGGGCAAGACCCGTTTGATCGCGGAGACGGGAGCCGGGCAGCACGGCGTGGCAACGGCAACGGTAGCGGCCCTTCTCGGCATGGAGTGCGTTGTTTTCATGGGAAAGGTGGATACCGAGCGTCAGGCCCTGAACGTCTACAAGATGAAGCTCCTCGGGGCAGAAGTCGTTCCGGTCACGGATGGAACCGGCACGCTGAAGGATGCGGTTTCGCAGGCTATGCGCGAATGGACCAGCCGGATCGAAGATACGCATTACTGCCTCGGCTCGGTGATGGGGCCGCATCCGTTCCCGACGATTGTCCGCGATTTTCAGGCGGTGATTTCCAAGGAAATCAAGGAACAGATGCTGGAGAAGGAGGGGAGGCTTCCGGACGCGGTGATCGCCTGCGTCGGCGGCGGTTCCAATGCCATCGGTTCCTTCTATCACTTTATTGATGATCCTTCCGTCCAGCTGATCGGCTGTGAAGCGGCGGGCCGCGGCATTGATACGTTCGAGACAGCGGCGACGATCAATACCGGACGCCTTGGAATTTTCCACGGAATGAAATCCTATTTCTGCCAGAACGAGTACGGACAGATCGCGCCGGTATACTCTATTTCGGCGGGGCTGGACTATCCCGGAATCGGACCGGAGCACGCGTACCTGCATGACATCGGCCGCGCACAGTACGTGCCGGTGACGGATGACGAGGCAGTGGAGGCCTTCGAATATACTTCGCGGACGGAAGGCATTATTCCCGCGATCGAGAGCTCCCACGCGATTGCACACGCCATGAAGATTGCACCGAAGATGGACAAAGACAAAATCATCGTGATCACGGTCTCCGGAAGAGGGGACAAGGACTGTGCGGCGATCGCGAGATACCGCGGAGAGGAGATTTCGGAATGATGCACTCAGAACCGCTCGACGGCGGTTCTGAGTGCCAGGAGCGGACACACTGCATGTGTCTGCTCCCGCATCGGAGAATTCGCATGTGCGAGATTCTCCTCGCGTATGCTATACCAATGTAAAGAAATGGAGAAAGTGAAAATGAGCCGAATCGCAGAGGCATTTCAGAATCATAAAGCTTTTATTGCATTCATTACGGTAGGAGATCCGGATCTGGAGACAACGGAGAAGGTCGTCCGGGCGGCTGTGGAAAACGGCGCGGACCTGATCGAGCTGGGAATTCCATTCTCCGATCCGACGGCGGAAGGTCCGGTCATCATGGAAGCGGATGAGGTGGCCCTGAAGGCAGGGACAACGACGGACAAGGTGCTGGATCTTACGAAAAAGCTCCGGGAGACCATCCGGATTCCGATGGTCTATATGACCTACGCCAATGTGGTTTTTTCCTATGGATGCGAGAAATTCGCCCAAAGGGCGCAGGAGGCAGGCATCGACGGAATCATCCTGCCGGATGTTCCGTATGAAGAGCGTGAGGAATTCGCGGAGGTGTTCGATCGCTATGGAATCGACCTGATCTCCATGATCGCCCCGACCTCGGAGGACCGGATTTCCATGATTGCGAGAAACGCGAAGGGATTTATTTACATGGTATCTTCTCTGGGAGTGACAGGCACCAGAAGCGAGATCACAACGGATATCGGGGCAATGACCAAGTTGGTCAAAAAGAGTACTGAAGTTCCCTGTGCGGTCGGATTTGGCATTTCTACACCGGAACAGGCGGCAAAGATGGCGGGTCTTTCGGACGGTGCCATCGTCGGTTCGGCCATCATTAAAATTATTGCAAAGTACGGGAAGGAGGCCGCGGGCCCGGTTGGGGAGTATGTGAAGCAGATGGCCGCTGCCGTGCATGGAGTGTGAAATACGGACGCAACTTCGCAAAGAGCTTTTTTCGGATAAAATGTCAATGGAATACATGCTATGAATGAATTACACTCGCACTAATCACTGTGCGAGTGTTTTTGAAAATACGGCACAACGTGATTTTACTGTTCTTGACATGAAATGATTCACATCTTTCAGAACGCTTTCACTTCAGGGCTTTCATTTCTGCAGTATGGCGCACATTTCATAATTGCAATTCGATAGCATAAATGCTATCATTCCGGATAAGGTATATTAATGTTTCAAATAGAATTTTATGAAGACGATCAGAGCTGTTCCGAAATATGGGATTGGCTGGAAGAGCTCCGCAGTAAGGCAGGTTCGGATAAGAATTCAAGAATTCAACTGAAGCAGGCAGAATATTGTATTGAATTGCTGGCTGAAAATGGAACAAGACTGCCAGAATCGATTACGAAGTATTTGTGTGATGGAATATGGGAACTCCGACCGGGCAATAATCGGATCTTTTATTTTTTCAGAAAGAATGAGAATTCTTATGTTTTGCTGCATCATTTTCGTAAGAAGACACGGAGAACACCGGCAAGAGAAATCGAACGGGCCAAAGCAGAGAGAACGGATTATCTGAACAGAGAGAATATCAATGAAAACATGGGATGAATACAAGAAACATGTAAGGAGTGTGGATCCTGAAGCATCGAAAGATCTGGATGAGGTTGAAGAAAACTCCAGAATCATCAGTGTAATGATTCAACGAAGAAATGAACTTGGCCTTAGTCAGAGAGAACTTGCGGCGGAGTGCGGCATTCCTCAGTCTTCGGTTGCACGCATAGAATCTCAGTCCTGTGCCCCGAGACTGGATACTCTCCTGAAGATTCTGGACAATCTTGGATTGAGTCTCTCAATCACGGTGAAAAATCCCGTTTAGATAATACAGATGAAAAATCTTGCATGGCGAAACATAATACTGATATCAGGATAGATGTGGCAAAACAAAAAAGCCCCGCCGAAAAATCCGGCGGGGCTTTTTGACAAAACCTTCTCTGAAAACAGGCCCCTTGTCGGAACCTGGATCAGAGCAGAAATCAGAACTTACCCTGCTCTGCAGCGAGTGCTACGGAAACAGCGGTCGAAACAGTTGCACCAACCATCGGGTTGTTGCCCATTCCGATCAGGCCCATCATTTCTACGTGAGCGGGAACGGAAGAGGAGCCGGCGAACTGTGCATCGCTGTGCATACGGCCGAGCGTATCCGTGAAGCCATAGGAAGCAGGACCTGCTGCCATGTTATCCGGATGAAGGGTACGGCCGGTGCCGCCGCCGGAAGCAACGGAGAAGTACTTCTTGCCGGCTTCGAGTCTTTCCTTCTTGTAGGTGCCTGCAACAGGGTGCTGGAAACGGGTCGGGTTGGTGGAGTTGCCGGTGATGGAGATATCAACGTTCTCCTTCCACATGATGGCAACACCTTCCTGAACATCGTCAGCGCCATAGCAGCGAACTTTTGCACGCGGGCTGGAAGGATCCTTGGAGTAGCAGGTCTCGGAGAGAACCTTCAGCTCGCCGGTGAAGTAGTCATACTCGGTCTCTACATAAGTAAAGCCGTTGACACGGGAGATGATCTTGGCAGCGTCCTTGCCAAGGCCGTTCAGGATAACGCGAAGAGGCTTCTGACGAACCTTGTTGGCCTTGTCAGCGATACCGATTGCACCCTCAGCTGCTGCGAAGGACTCGTGGCCAGCCAGGAATGCGAAGCACTCGGTGTTCTCCTCAAGGAGCATCTTGCCGAGGTTGCCGTGTCCGAGACCTACCTTGCGGCGGTCAGCAACGGAACCGGGAATGCAGAAGGACTGAAGGCCCTCGCCGATTGCGGCAGCAGCCTCGTCAGCCTTGCGGCAGTTCTTCTTGATTGCAATGGCAGCGCCTACGGTGTAAGCCCACTTTGCATTCTCGAAGCAGATCGGCTGAATGCCTTCTACCAGATGATAAACGTCAAGGCCAGCAGCCTCAGTGATGGTCTTGCATTCCTCGATGGAGGAAATACCATACTTGCTCAGTGTGGCAAGAATCTGGGGCTCTCTTCTCTCATAAGATTCAAATAATGCCATTTCTTTCTCCTCCTTCTTGATTACTGCTTTCTGGGATCGATGAACTTAACAGCGTCAGCAACGCGGCCGTACTTTCCGGAAGCCTTCTCCAGAGCGGTAGCTGCATCGTCGCCGGCCTTGATGAAGTCCATCATCTTGCCGAAGTTCACGAACTTGTAGCCGATGATCTCATCGTTCTCGTCCAGAGCGAGGTCGGTGATGTAGCCGTCGGTCAGCTCGAGGTAACGAGGTCCCTTCTCCAGAGTTCCGTAAGTGGTACCAACCATGGAACGGGTTCCCTTGCCGAGGTCCTCAAGACCTGCACCGATCTGCAGTCCATCCTCAGAGAATGCGCTCTGGGAACGGCCGTATACGATCTGCAGGAACAGCTCTCTCATTGCGGTGTTGATGGCATCGCAGACGAGGTCGGTGTTCAGTGCTTCCAGAACGGTAAGTCCGGGAAGAATCTCTGCAGCCATCGCTGCGGAATGAGTCATTCCGGAACATCCGATGGTCTCGATCAGGGCTTCCTGAATGATTCCGTTCTTGATGTTCAGAGAAAGCTTGCAGGCACCCTGCTGAGGTGCGCACCAGCCTACACCGTGTGTATAGCCGGAGATGTCCTTCACCTCTTTGGACTTCACCCACTTTGCCTCTTCCGGAATCGGAGCTGCGCCATGGTGTACGCCCTGGTGTACGACGCACATGTTCTTTACTTCCTGTGAGTAAACCATAAATGTTCTCCTTCCTTAATGGATATGTCAATGGCGATATTGTTATAAAAGTAACGTTCAGCCGTTCAAATTATACGGCGCATGATGGAGGTTAGACAATGCTAACAAATGACCGGAAACAGCGGAGCCCGGAAAGGGAAATGTGCGGAAGAAAAGATAGAAACTGTGCAATTTCCGGATTCTGATGTGCCAAATATCTGCTATGATGAGACAGGAAATTTATTTAATCTGATCTGTTGCATGGAAGGTGATTTCTGAGAGGAATATGCCCGCAGGTGGTCCATTCATGCCGGAAATCACTCTGAGCGGAGCAGTTATAAACGGAGGATGCGGTGAAACTATCTCTTCGAAAATCAATTACGATTGTGCTGTTTCTCCTTCTGGTGACACTGACCGGGATTTTCGGAGTCAGCAATCTTCTTGCACTGAATTTTGTACAAAAGAGAATCTATCAGAATACGGAAGATACGGTTACAGTATATCAGGAGCAGATTGATGAGGACCTTCAGCAGATTGACCGGTATCTGTATACGGTAATGACCCAGAACAGCAGCTTCATCCGGCTTTCCTATATGAAGAGCACGGATAAGGGCTGGTATAGTCCGGTGAGTATCTTAAGGAACGAGCTGAGCAATGCAATTTTCAATTACAAACTCAAACTTCCCACATCAAAAGTGGGTTTGTACCTTGAAAACTCAATAGTTTAA
>CAVKEB010000010.1:0-70964 GCA_963655255.1 bacterium | reverse complement strand
GATATGTCACTTTCAAACTGCAGCATCGGTGCTGACGCACCGGCTGCCGCATTCGGCAAAACCGCCTCCGCGGATTTTGCCTCAGCGAGGAATAAGAATGCTGAATGCAAATTCAGTGAATTCACATTCAGCATTGTTCAAAAAATACCGTTTCCTCTGCTGTAACCAAGCCAGCAGTTCGACAGATTTTCCAGACGATGCCTGGAGAATCTCCAGATAGGTTTTATAAAAAAGAATTAACGCTGTATAGATCCAGTTTCCTATGACATCAACGACAGCCCGTCCTTAAATGCCGTTCCCACCTGCTCTCCGATGACATGGTAGGTGTTGTTGAACGGATCGAAGGTGATCGGCTGCACCTTGGCAACGTCCACCTTCCCGTCCGTCAATGCAGACTCATCCACGCTGACATTCACGATCTCCCCGCGGAGCCTGCAGGTCTCCGGGTCGTAGCTGGTCACCCGGCACTCCAGGCAGACAGCAAGCTCATTGATGACCGGTGCGTTCACGAATTCGCTCTTTGCCACTGTAAAACCTGCTTTTTCCAGCTTATCGGACACCTTATTCCCGGAGGCAAGGCCCAGATAATCGCAGGCAGCCACGTGACGCGCATCTGCCATGCTGACTGTAAAGGATCCCGTCGTCTGCAGATTCTTCGTCGTCTTATGCCCGGCGCTCAGGCAGATACTGATCTCATGGTCATCGCTGATTCCACCCCACGCGGCATTCATTGCATCCGGGACACCATTCTCGTCATAAGTGGCGATAATCAGCACCGGCTGCGGATAGCAAAACGGTTTGTTGCCAAAACTCTTTCTCGACATCTTCTTTCCTCCTGATTTATGAATCGGCATTCATTCAAAGGCCGACAGAACATCTTTTCTGAAGAGTCATCACTTTACGGAAGCTGCTCTGAAACTTCCTGTCCAAAATCCAAAAGTCTCTTCGCCTCTCGTCCTCTGCTCCCTACAGCGCATTTTCCGCAAAATAATGCTCCGCCGCATACACAAACTCCGCGCAGAATCGCTCGGCGGCCCTGCGGCTCAGCGGATCGTCCGGCCGCATCATGTCGAAGGCATGCATATCGGAGTGGTAAACATCCATTCTGGCCTCAACGCCCGCCTTGCGGAGATTATCGATGAAGGTGCATGTCTCGCAATAGAACGGTTCTCCGTCACCAACAAACGTATAGGCGGGCGGAAGGCCGGAATAATCCGTCTGTCTCGCCGCTGCCGCATACGGGGACACTGTTTTCCGTGCATTCTTCCGCAGATACAGCCGCCAGGCCAGATGATTTTTCCGGGTGTTCCATACTTTCCCGTGGTTATCGGCTGAGGATTCCGTGTCGAAGTTGTCAATCATCGGGTAAAGCGGCATCTGGTAGGAAATGTTCACTTCCTTCCGGTCGCGTGCCATCATGCACAGCGACGCGCACAGACCGCCGCCCGCACTCTCACCGCCGACCATCAGCTGGTTCCGGTTGATCGAAAGCTCCTCCGCATGCTTCTTCAGATACAGAAGCGCATCATAGCAGTCCTCCATGGCAGCAGGGTACGGCGCCGGGATCGAAAGCCGGTATCCCGGCGCAATCACAACCGCCCCGAACCGTTTCACCAGGTCGACCGCGCGAGAGGAATAGACCATCTCCTTCATTCCGGACAGATAACCGCCGCCGTGGAGCCAGAGAATTCCCGGAGCCGCCTTGTGCGGAGTTTTCGGAGATAACACCAGCGCGGAGAGAAGCTTCCCGTCTCTTCGCGGAATTTTAATTGTTGTATGATCCAGTCCGGGATCCGGAGTAAATTTCATGCTTATACCTCGCTGAGGCAAAATCCGCGATATCAGAGAGAATTTCGCGAAGGCGAATTCTCTCGGTATACAGAGTGCCGCCAAGCGGCACTCTAAGCAGAGAAGATGTCATCAGACATCTTCGAGTGTAGCGGTTTTGCCGAATGCGGCAACCTTCCGCAGGCACTTCTGCAGCGCTTCCAGAATTCGTTCGTCCTCCAGCGGCTTGGAGAGATGCGCATTCATCCCGGCGACGTGGCTGTTGACGATGTCCTCCGCAAAGGCATTGGCGCTCATCGCGATGATCGGAATGTCCACGGCATCCGGCCGGTTCATCGCGCGGATCTTCCGCGTCGCATCCCAGCCGTTCATTTTCGGCATCATGATATCCATGAAAATGACGTCATAATCTCCCGGTTCCGACCCGGCAAAACGCTCCGCCGCCTCTTCTCCGTCCGCAGCGCAGTCCACCGTCATGCCGTGACTCTCCAGCATGAATTTTGCAATCTCCGTGTTCAGCTCATTGTCTTCCGCAAGAAGAGCGTGCACGCCATCCAGGCGGAGAGGTTCCCTCCCGCTCCTCTGCAGTCCGTCTCCCGCCTCCGCGCTCTCCGGCTCCTGCGCCGGATCAATCCGAAACGGAATCCTTATAGACACCGTCGTGCCTTTTCCCTTTTCGCTTTTGATTTCAATCGTGCCGCCGAGCTTCTCGGTAAGCTTCTGCGCTATGGTGAGGCCGAGTCCTGCTCCTTCATACTGCGTCCGGCTCGTTTCGTTTTCCTGCGCAAAAAGGTCATAGGCGTGCGGGAGAAAGTCCTGTCCGATTCCGATTCCGTTGTCCGCGCAGCAAAACTCATAAACGGACCTGCCGTCCTCTAAGGGCGTTTCCCGGCACCACACGCACACCGTTCCTCCCGGATTCGTGAATTTGACGGCATTGTCTGCAACCGCGAGCAGAATCCGCTCCGCATAGGCCGGATTTCCGATCAGCTTCGTGTGACGAATCTCGCCCCTCTCCCACAGCACGTCATAATGGATTTTCTTTTCGGCGGCGAGACGCTGCTTCTCCGCATTGGCACGGTTCAGAAGGTCGGTCAGGTCAAACGCAATGTCCTGAATCTCCGTATCCCCGGCCTCCAGCTTGCTCATCGCCAGAATATCGCTCACCAGAGCGACCAGATACCGGGACGATTTCATCATCTGCTCCCGGCACTTCTTCTGAACCGCCGGATCCTCCGGATAGCGGTCTGCGAGCTCAATCATCCCCATGATTCCGTTGAGCGGAGTCCGGATGTCATGACTCATGTTCGAAAGAAAACGGGTTTTCAGGGCCGTTTCCTTCTTCGCCTCCGCGACCTGATACAAAAGGTCCTGCTCCCGCTTCTTTGCTTCGCTGATCGTCCGGATCGCACACAGCACATGGGTCAGCCTTCCGTTTGCGTCCCTCTTCTTCTCGATCAGGCGCATTTTGTGCCAGCTTCCATCCTTCATGCGGTATTCCATGGCAACGGAGTCTTCCTTCGCCATGCGTTCCGGAAGCGTTTTCAGATCCAGAAACTTCAGAAAGGCCTCCTGATATTCCTCGGCGATCATCTCCCGGCAGGTCTTCCGGTTCCCCTCCAGAAAACTTCCGGACTTCTGATAGGGGAGGATCTTATTATCCTTGTTGGCGATTTCATCAAAGTGATCGTTTGCCAGATCAATCCGGGAAATATACTGATAGGTCCGCGCGATCGAAGCGATGATTTCATTGCTGAGCCTGGCCTCGTCCAGAGCCTTTTTCAGCTCCTCCTGAATCTGCTTCTCCTTGTAAAGAATGCTGTCGATGTTCCGGAAACCGAGGAAAATATCAAAATGCTCCGCATCGCTTTGCTGCCCCCTGACGGCATAGGCCTCATAGAAGCTGTGCTCTCCGTCCTCCGCCACACTGTGATAATGATAGGTAATTTTCCCACTGTGAAGAAGGCTCTCCTTCATGTTCCTGCAGGAGAGCCAGTCCAGAAATTCCGGCCGGTCCTCCGGCAGAATAAAGGACTCCGCATAGTGGCTGGAAAATTCATCAAATGTCGCATACGGCGCCGGATGGCCGGTCACGATCTTTTTGGCATTGGTGTTGGATGCAAGGCGAAGAATTTCGTACTTGCCGGAATTGGCCTCGATCCGGTAAATCGAAACGTACTCAGGAGCAAGCTTATCCATAATCCACTTCTCCTGCTCCTCCCGCCTCTCTTCCCCGGAAAAAGCTGCATTCTCTTCCCGCGAACGGATCAGGCAGGCACAGAAGCCTTTTTCCCCGACCGGCAGAATGACGGCATGGCGGTCTCCCTCCATCTCCAGATCGAATTCGCAGGATTTTTCCTCATACGCCGCCTCATAATAGGCCTTCAGCCACCTCGCGTTCATCCGCGGCGAAATGCTCGAGTTGGCATGATCCAGAAGTGTTTCTACCCGGTATTCCTTGATGTCCGCAAACGCCTGATTGCAGTAGCGGTAAATCCAGTCCACCGGCTGTCCTTCTTCATTCCGGACAACCTCGGTCACGCAGCACGCAACCGGGCTGTAATCCATCATATCCAGGCTGAGTTTTTTGTCATGGAAAGGCATAGCAGATCCTTCAGAACGTTCATTTTATACCTTAGCGGCAGCATCGGTGCGTCCGCACCGATGCTGCAGTTTGAAAGCGGCCTATCGATGTCACTTTCAAACTTTCGTCAGTATTTGACGAACGGATTATACAAAATCCGCTTACACAGTGTCAATTGCCTTCCCTGTTTCCTCCATTCCTCTCTTGACAAAAGAGGATGAATGCATATAATTACTCTCGGTAATTACCTTTGGTAACGTTTTACCGGTCACCTGAAAGCACTTTGGAGGACGCATGACAACCGAACTGATCAAGAAAATGATGGATGCCTGCTACCAGGCGAAACGGATCCGGGAAATGCTCCCGCCTCTTCCGAAAGGCGTGATGCCTTCCTATATTCATTACCTCGATGTCATCCAGCAGCTGGAGCAGAAAGGGCTTCAGGTGAAGGTATCCGACATCAGCGAGGCCTTGAGCCTTCCGCGTCCCGGCGTGACCCGCACCGTCAAGGAGATGGAGAAAAAAGGCTATCTCCGGAAGATTGCCTCGAAGGAGGACGGGCGCGTCACGTACCTTTCCGCGACGGAGCAGGGAACGCAGCTTCTCTCCCGATACGACCGACAGTATTTTTCCATGCTGATGCCGTTTCTGCAGGAGATTCCGGAAGAGAATCTGAAGACAACCATCCGGACGATTCAGGATTTTTATGAGATTATGTGCGAAAGGAGAATTTCCCTTGACAAGTAACAGAACTGATGCAAATGAGAAAGCCGATTTTACACAGGGCAGCATTCTGAAAAAGCTGTCCGTATTCATGCTCCCGATTCTGGGAGCCCTGGTTTTGCAGGCGGCCTACGGTGCCGTCGATCTTCTGGTCGTGGGGCATTTCGGAACAACGTCCGGACTCTCCGCCGTTTCCACCGGAAGCCAGGTGATGAATCTCGTGACCTTTGTCGTCACGCAGCTGGCCATGGGCGTCACCGTCCTCATCGCGCGCTACCTCGGCGAGAAGAGGCCGCAGTTCATCGGTCCTGCCATCGGCGGCGCCGTGGTGGTGTTCGTGATCCTCTCCGTCATCCTGTTCATCGCTCTGGCGGGCTTCTCCCGCCCGCTTTCGGTGCTGATGCAGGCGCCCGCCGAGGCGCTTGACCAGACCTCTGCCTACGTCCGGATCTGCGGCAGCGGAATTATTTTTATCGTCGCCTACAACCTTCTCGCCGCGATTTTCCGTGGCCTTGGCGACAGCAAATCCCCGCTTCTGTTCGTGCTGGTTGCCTGCATTGTCAACATCATCGGCGACCTCGTTCTGGTAGCCGGGTTCCATCTGGACGCAGCGGGCGCTGCCATCGCGACGGTGGCCGCTCAGGCCGTCAGCGTGGTCTTCGCCGTGATCATCCTGATCCGCAAGAATCTGCCGTTTGCGATTCACCGGACGGATTTCCGACTCAACGAACAGTGCAGACGGTTCCTCTCCATCGGCCTTCCGCTCGCGCTGCAGGAATTCCTGACCCAGCTCTCCTTCCTCGCGCTCTGCGCCTTTGTCAACCGCCTCGGCCTCGAAGCCTCCTCGGGATACGGCGTCGCCAGCAAAATTGTCAACTTCGCCATGCTGATTCCGAGCTCCCTCATGCAGTCGATGGCATCCTTCGTGTCGCAGAACGTCGGCGCGGGAAAAGAGGCGCGTGCAAAAAAAGCCATGTTCACCGGAATCGGCATCGGTCTTGCCTTCGGCTGCGTCGTCTTCTCCTTTGTGATGTTAAAGGGCGACCTTCTGTCCGGAATCTTCACCACGGACGCCGCCGTGGTTCGGAATGCCTATGCCTACCTCAAGGGCTTCGCGCCGGAGACGCTGGTGACGGCGGTTCTGTTCAGCATGGTGGGCTACTTCAACGGTCATGACAAGAGCCTGTGGGTGATGATCCAGGGGCTGGTTCAGACGCTTCTCGTCCGTCTGCCGCTCGCCTGGTTCATGAGCATCCAGCCGGATGCCAGCCTGACGAAAATAGGACTGGCCGCTCCCACCTCCACGGCAGTCGGAATCGTTCTGAATGTCTGCTTCTTCCTGTATCTGCAGAAGCACGCTGCGGCTGCCCCGAAGGCGGAATGAAAGAAAACCTGCATGTCAGTTCCGAATTCAACCCGGAACTGACATGCAGGCCTTTATGCAAATCTTATGAAAATATTCCGGCCTGATCACTGCCGTTCACCCGAGCGCCTCGGAGAGCTCCTCCCACTTCTCGTAAAGTGCGGAGAGCTTCTCTTCGTTGGCGCTTTTTTCTTTCTGAAGCTGTTCCAGCTTCGGAAGATTGGTGCAGTTCTCCGGAAGGGCCATTTCTTCATCAATGGCCGTGTTGCGGTCTTCGAGAGCGGCAATTTCGGTCTCGCATTTCTTCAGATCGTTCTGCTGCTTGCGAAGCCTTGCCTGCTCTTCCTTCTGCCGCTTGTAATCCATGCTGCCGCCGGTGACACCCGCTCCGGAAGAGCCCGCTCTTAAGTCGGAGAACATCGCGGCATTTCCGTTTTCCCCTGTCACAGCCGATGCACCCGAACCTGCCGGACCGGATTTTCCACCTGACACATTCCCTGCACCGGCGGATGTTCTGCCCGCGCTTCCCGGAACGGGCTGACCCGTGGCCTCGGCAATCCGCTTTCTCTCCTCTTCCTTCAAGGTGCTCTCCACCTGCGCGGACTTTTCCAGATAGTAATCATAATTGCCGATGTAGCAGTCCGGCGCCGGTTCATCGCTCCGGCTCCCCGGATAGTTCAGCATCATACGGTCCGTCAGCGAGAGAATCCGGCTCGCCGTCCGGTTCATGAAATACCGGTCGTGCGAGACATAGAGAACCGTTCCCTCATAGCTGTTGAGCGCATTCTCCAACACATCCTTGGAAACCATGTCCAGATGGTTCGTCGGCTCGTCAAGGATCAGGAAATTCGCCTCGGAGAGCATGAGCTTGGCCAGAGAGACGCGTCCCTTTTCTCCGCCGGAGAGATCCGCGATTCTCTTGAACACATCCTCCCCGGTGAAAAGAAACGATGCGAGAAGATTCCGGATCTCCGTGTTGGTCATGTCCGGGTGCGCCTCGGAGATTTCCTCGAATACGGTGTTCGCGTCGTTCAGAACGTGGTGCTCCTGATCGTAGTAGCCGATGTGCACGTTGGTGCCGAAGCGGACCGTTCCGGAGTCCGCGGCAATCTGTCCGATGATGATCTTCAGAAGCGTGGACTTGCCGGTTCCGTTGCTGCCGATGATGGCGACATGCTCCCCGCGCAGGACATCGAAGGTGATGTCGTCAAAAAGGCGGTTCCCGTCAAATGCCTTGGCAAGATGCCGCACCTGCATGACATCCCGTCCGGACCGGATGCAGGGCTTTAATGTCAGCCGCATATCGTCGCGCAGCTCCACGGGCTTCTCCAGGACCTCTTTTTTCGCGAGCTGCTTCTCCCGGCTCTCCGCGCGCTTGATGGACTTCTCGCGGTTGAACTGCTTGAGCTTCGCGATGACCTCTTCCTGATGTTTGATTTCCGCCTGATTGTTCAGATACTGGTGCCACTGCTGATCGCGGAGCTTCTTCTTCTCCTCAGCGTAGAAGGAATAATTGCCGTTAAAAACGGTGGCATGCGTGTTCTCGATCTCAATGATGTGACCCACGGTCTTGTCGAGAAAATACCGGTCGTGTGAGACGATCAGAACCGTTCCGCGGTAATTCGATAGGTAGGTCTCCAGCCAGCGGATCGCCGCAATATCCAGATGGTTCGTCGGCTCATCCAGAAGAATGATGTCCGGCTTCTCCAGAAGGAGCTTCGCCAGCGCAACCCGGGTCTTCTGCCCGCCCGAAAGCGTGCGGACCTCATGATCGAATTCCTCGTCGGAGAAGCCGAGTCCACGGAGAACGCCGGTGATCTCTCCCTTGTAGGAGAAGCCGTTGCTGTTCTGGAACTTCGTCAGAAGATCGTTATACTCGATGACCACCTGGTTCAGCTCCTCGCCGGTCAGCTGCTCCATCAGCTTCTCGTCGAGCTCAATCTTCTTCTCGAGCTCCACCATGTCCTTCTTCACGGTCAGTAGCTCCTCGTAGATCGTTCCGTCAAAGCCGAGGTCCTGGTTCTGCGCGAGGTACCCGATGGTCGTCTCCCTCGCAAAGGAAACGCTGCCCTCATCCGGCTTCATCTCGCCGATCATGATCTTGAGAAGCGTCGACTTCCCGGCGCCGTTGATGCCGACAATGGCGGCGCGATCGCCTTTTTCCAGATGGAAGGTAATGTCGGAAAGAACCGGAACCTCCAGAAACGATTTGCTGACATGCTGAACCGATAAAATCATAGTAAAATCTGCCTTTTCCTCTATCCCGCGGGCAGCTGCCGCAATGGGCAGGGATCCGGGAGTCTGCCGCGGGTATTTTGTCTTACTCCCTCCGCATCTTGTCCAGTGTATCACGGATTGCCAGAATAAAGGACTCCGTGTCAAGAGACTGTACATTCGGAAGTGTCGTGATGGCCGCAAGATCACCCGTCATCCGTCCGGACTCGATCGTCGCAAGCGTCGCCCTCTCCAGCTGGTCCGCGAACTTCACCAGTTCCCGCAGGCCGTCCAGTTCGCCCCGCTTTCTCAATGCACCCGTCCAGGCGAAGATCGTCGCCACCGAGTTCGTGGACTCCTTCTCGCCATTTAAATACTTATAATAATGCCGCTGCACCGTTCCGTGCGCCGCTTCATACTCGTAGGCTCCCGTCGGAGAGACGAGCGTCGAGGTCATCATCGCAAGCGAACCGAAGGCCGTTGCCATCATGTCCGACATCACATCGCCGTCGTAGTTCTTCAGTGCCCAGACGAAGCCGCCCTCGGAGCGGATGACGCGGGCCACCGCATCATCAATCAGCGTGTAGAAATATTTGATGCCTGCCGCCTCGAATTTGCCCTTATAGGCGCGGTCGTACAGATCCTGGAAGATCTCCTTGAAGTTTCCGTCATAGGTCTTGGAAATCGTGTCCTTCGTGGAGAACCAGAGATCCATCTTCTTGTCATACGCATAATTAAAGCAGGTTCTCGCGAAATTCTCAATGGACCGGTCCGTGTTGTGGATTCCCTGAACAATACCCGCCCCGTCGAACTCATGAATGAGCCTGCGGTGTTCAATGCCGGTATCCGCCTCCGTATAGACGAGCTCCGCCTTTCCAGGGCCGCCGATCTTCATCTCCGAATTCTTGTACACATCGCCGTACGCATGGCGGGCCAGCATGATCGGGGCCTTCCAGGTGCGCACGTAGGGCTCGATTCCCTTCACCAGGATCGGGCCGCGGAACACCGTCCCGTCCAGCATGGAGCGGAGCGTTGCGTTCGGGCTCTTGTAGAGCTTCTTCAGATGATACTCCTCCTGCCTTGCCCGGTTCGGGGTGATCGTCGCGCATTTTACCGCAACGCCGTACTCCTTCGTTGCATTGGCGGCATCCTTCGTCACCTCATCGTCGGTCTCGTCGCGGTGCCGAAGGCCGAGGTCATAGTACTCGGTCTTCAGGTCCACATAGGGAAGAATCAGATCCTCCTTGATCATCTTCCAGATAATTCTCGTCATTTCATCGCCGTCCATCTCCACGATGGGAGTTGTCATCTGAATCTTGGCCATATCCCCAATCCTCTCTTCTTTTCTTTTTGCTGCTGCAGCCTTCCTGCGCTTCTACACCGGAATCTCTGCATCCCTGCGCCCTGTCTTCCGGTATCTCATCTGCGGATGCTCGTTTTCTTCGAAGGACTTCTATCCCTGCCGTTCGTCCTCTTTTCCCGCATCTTGTTCCGAAACATTGTCATTTTTATAAAGATCGAACAGTCCGTTCTTCACCATATTGCTGTAGGCGTTGTTCATGTGTTCGGAGGCAAGCTTCTCCGCAAGATCCGGATTGTTCGCCTTGATGGCCTCCATGATGCCGTGGTGCTCCTGATTGGAGGCGATCGCACGCTCCGGCGTGGAGAGGGTCTTTCTCCGGATCCGCATGACGTACTGATGATAATCGACGAGCAGATGCTCCAGCATCTTGGAATCACCGGATTCGTACAGGATCCGGTGGAACTGGTTGTCCAGCTCCGCCATCTGCTCCATGTTGCCCTTTTTCGCATGAAACTCGGCGAGATAAACATTCTCCTCCATCTCGTCCATCTGTTCCTTCGTGATATGCTCGCAGGCCCAGCGGGCGCACAGGCCCTCCAGCCGGGAGCGGATCATATAGATGTCATGGACATCCTTCGCCTGGATGCCGGTGACAAAGGCACCGCGGTTCGGAATGATCTGAACCAGGCCCTCCAGCTCCAGCTGACGGAGTGCCTCACGGACCGGCGTTCTCGAAACGCCCATCTCCTGCCCGATCGCAACTTCCTTCAGCTCCTCGTTTTCCTTATATTTTCCATTCAGGATGTCATCGCGGATCTTGTGAAACACTCTCCCGCGAAGCGAATACTGATCGCTCACATCCCGTTTTACATCATATGCATTCATTTCTATCCCTCTCTAAGGCAAAATCCGCAATACCGGAGAAAATTCCGCGAAGGCGGATTCTCTCTGTATAAAGACTGCCGCGTGTGTCTCCGGACACCTGCGTTTTCCATCGCGATCCGCCCGTTTTTCTCTTCCGAAGCGCTCAGACCAGCGTGATATGCTCCTCTTTGCAGACGCGGTCAATCACCGCTTCCAGTTCCGCATCCGTGATGACCGTCACACGTCCGTTTGCGTACTGCTCGTCCACCCAAGCCTTCACGCCTTCCACCAGAGCAGACTTCTTGTCGATTCTCCGATCCTCCGGCAGACGGTAATAGTTGTTGATCCACAGTGCGATGCCCGCAAGGCCGGAGGTATTCGTCACCGCGGAGATCGGCGGGCGGTTCAGGAACTTACCCGTGTCAAAAATGTTGTAGATCTCTTCGTTCTTCAGCAGTCCGTCCGCATGGATGCCGGCTCTCGTCACGTTGAAGTTCTTGCCGACAAAAGGCGTTCTCTCCGGAATGTGGTATCCGATTTCCTTCTCGTAGTACTCCGCAAGGTCGGTGATCGCCGTCGTGTCCATCCCGTTCAGATCGCCGCGCAGCTGGGCATATTCGAAAACCATCGCCTCCGTCGGCGTGTTGCCCGTCCGCTCGCCGATGCCGAACAGCGAACAGTTGACCCCGCTGCAGCCATACAGCCACGCGGTCGTCGCATTGACCACGGCCTTGTAAAAATCATTGTGCCCATGCCACTCCAGCTGCTCGCTGGGAACACCGGCATGCGTATGGATGGCATAAATGATACCGGGAACCGAGCGCGGAATGACGGCGCCGTTGTAGTTGACGCCGTATCCCATCGTATCGCAGGCGCGGATCTTGATCGGAATCCCGTACTCGCGCTGCAGCTTCATCAGTTCCAGACAGAACGGCACCACATACCCGTAGATATCCGCTCTCGTGATGTCCTCCAGATGGCAGCGCGGGCTGATACCCTGCTCCAGACAGTCGCGGACCACGGAGAGATAATGCTCCATGGCCTGCTTGCGTGTCATTTTCAGTTTCAGGAAAATATGATAATCCGAACAGGAAACCAGAATTCCCGTCTCCTTCATGCCCATCTCGTGGACCAGACGGAAATCGTCATGGCTCGCACGGATCCAGCTCGTCACCTGCGGAAATTCGTAGCCGCGCTCCATGCACTTGTACACGGCGTCGCGGTCCTGCTTGCTGTACAGGAAGAATTCACAGGCCTTGATCATGCCGTTCGGGCCGCCGAGACGGTGAAATTCATCGTAGATATGAACAATCTGATCGGAAGTGTACGGCGCTCTTGACTGCTGCCCGTCACGGAAGGTGGTATCGGTGATCCAGATGTCCTTCGGCATGCGCTTCGGCACGGTCCTGTCATTGAACGGGATCTTCGGAATATCCGAATACGGAAACATCTGACGGAACACATTCGGCTTCTGGACATCATCCAGAATGTACATGTGCTCTTCGATCTGAAGCAGATGATTGTCTTCATTCATGGAGACCGGACGATTTTCAAAAGGCTCTGTGACCATACCATCCTCCTTTGGATGCCTGCGCTGTACAGGTATTTGACTGAATAGCATGTATAATTGTATACATCAAATACATCCGCGTCAAGAGTCTGCCACTACTGCCATGGCTGAGGATGATGGAACGGAAGTTTCCTCATCGCGCCATCAGAAAGTCAAAGGCGGGTATCACACGAAACAGGGAGGATTCCATTCGGAATCCTCCCTGTCGCGGCCGGGCCATTGCCCTGCTTATACCTCACTGAGGCAAAATCCGCGAAGGCGGTTTTGCCGAATGTGGCAGCCGGTGCGTCAGCACCGATGCTGCTGTTTGAAAGTGACATATCAATGTCACTTTCAAACTTATTCTTCTGTAAATCCTGCTGCAGCCTTCTCTGCTCTTGCCGCAACCTCCTTGCTCTGGATGTCCGCCGGAGCCTGCTGATAGCGGGCGAATTCATAGCTGTACTCGCCGCGGCCTCCGGTCATGGAGCGAAGCGTTGTCGAATAATCGAACAGCTCCATCTGCGGAACCTCCGCCTCGATCGCCTGCTTGGAACCCGGTGCCGGATTCATGCCGAGAATGGATGCGCGTCTCTTGTTGAGGTCGCCCATGATATCGCCGGTATAGGTGTCCGGAACCGTGACCTTCAGAGAAACGATCGGCTCCAGGAGAACCGGTCCCGCTTCCATGAAGCCCTTCTTGAAGGCCTGCTTCGCAGCGGTCTTGAAGGCCATCTCCGAAGAGTCTACCGGATGGTAGGATCCGTCATACAGCGTTGCATGCACACCGACCACCGGATATGCCGCAAGAGGTCCTGACTGAACGGACTCCGCAATGCCCTTTTCCACGGCCGGGAAGTAATTCTTCGGAACCGCGCCTCCGACAACTGCCTCGTCGAAGACATAGGGAACAGTGTGATCCTCTGCCGGAGCAAAGCGGATCTTGACGTGTCCGTACTGGCCGTGACCGCCGGTCTGCTTCTTATATTTATACTCGACATCCGAATTCTTCTTGATGGTCTCGCGGAAGGCAACCTTCGGCTTCTCCACGGTAATCTCGCACTTGTACTCATCCTTCAGCTCGGACTGGATGACCTGCAGATGCAGATCGCCCATGCCGTAAATCAGGGACTGTCCGTTCGCCGAATCGTTGACCGCCCGGAACGTCGGATCCTCGGCGGCGAGCTTGCTCATTGCCTGCGCGATCTTGTCAATGTCCTGCTTGTTGACGGCCTTGTAGCGAAGGTACGTGTACGGCGTGGGGATATCCATCTTCGGGTACTGGATCGGCGTTGCCTTTGTCGAGAGCGTATCGCCGGTGTTGACGCCCTGCTGCTTGGCAAGAGCGCCGAGGTCGCCCGCGTGAAGCTCCGGAATTTCCGAAGCCTTGTTGCCTTGAAGGATATAGAGCTTTCCGATCTTGAACTCCGTCTCGGTCCGTGCGTTGTAGCACAGATCGTCTGTCTTGAAGACGCCGGAGCGTACCTTGATCAGGCTGTAGCGGCCGATGAACGGATCCACAATCGTCTTGAAAACAAAGGCGCTCTTCGGCTTCAGTACATCGAAATTCGCCTCAAAAATCTCATTGGTCTTCAGATTGATGCCGCTGACCTTGCGGGACTCTGCCGACGGCATGTACTTCACGATGTCATCCATCAGCGTATAGACGCCGAGCGCCGCCAGGCCGGAGCCCATCTCCACCGGAACAATCGTGCCGTCCTGAATGGACAGACGCGCCGCCGCGCGAACCTCTGCCTCAGAGAACTCCTCGCCGGAGAAGTACCGCTCCATGAATTCCTCGGAGGTCTCTGCAACCGCTTCCATCAGAGTGTCATGATACTGCTCCAGATACTCCGCGGAGTAATCAGGAACATCCGCCGGGACAGCCTCCTTGTTCACCCACTTGAAGGCCTTCTTCTGAATGACATTGACGTAACCGACAAGCTTTCCATCCTCACGAACCGGCATGTTGAACGGAGCGATCTTCTTGCCGTACAGAGCCGTCAGATCCTCCACCACCTTGCGGTAGGAAACCTCATCGATATCCATATCCGTGACGAAGAACATTCTCGGAAGGTGATACTTCTCGCAGATCTCCCACGCCTTCTCGGTGCCCGCCTCGATTCCGGCCTTGGCGCTGACCACAATGATCGCGCCGTCTGCCACGGAGATGGCCTCTTCCACCTCGCCGACGAAATCAAAATATCCGGGCGTATCCAGTACATTCAGCTTATAGTCGTTCCATTCAATCGGAATCAGTGAGGTGTGAATGGAAATTTCACGCTTCTGCTCTTCTTTGGAAAAGTCGCTGACGGTCGTTCCATCTTCCACCTTTCCGAGTCTGGACGTCAGTCCTCCGAGATATGCCATCGCCTCTGTCAGCGTCGTCTTGCCGCAGCCGCCATGTCCCAGAATTACGACGTTTCGGATTTTGTCAGTTGTATAAGCTTTCATGTAGGAATCCTCCAGTATGTTATTGAGTTTTCCGGTGATTGAAATCGCATTTCCGTAAACTCAAGGTATATTTTAACAAATGAGGATAGCTATCACAAGTTTAATTGTATATTCTTCACAAATTCAGACAAATCCGACAGTCCGGCGTTTTCCGTGGTTCCGGCCTGCCATGCAGACGGACCGCCGAGCCGGCATTCCCGGAAACCTGCGCCGCCGGGCACATCAAAAAAGACTGATACGCAGCGGCTTTCATGACTCAGCCACAGCATATCAGTCTGTGCATCACAATGGTTAAAACCAGTATCACTTCACAACGAAGTTCAGAATCTTGCCGGGAACGTAGATTTCCTTCACGAGATTCCCCATCGCGAGGTACTTCGCCACATTCTCGTCCTGCTTCGCCGCCTCCAGTGCTGCCTCCTTGGAGGCATCCTTCGGGATCTCGATGGTTCCGCGGAGCTTTCCGTTGACCTGTACGCCCATCTTAATGGTGGCGTCCACGGTCTTGGCCTCATCGTACTGCGGCCATGCGGACAGCGTGCAGAAGGTTCTGCCGTCCGGATTCATGCCGAGCTCCTCCCACATCTCCTCCGTAAGGTGCGGAGCAAACGGCGAGAGAAGCTTGATGAAGGTGATGACATCGTTCTTCGTCACGGATCCCGCCTTGTAATAATCATTGGTCAGGGCCATGAGAGCCGCAATGGCAGTGTTGAACTTCATGTTGTCGATGTCGTCCGACACCTTGCGGATAGTCTTGTGAAGCTTCGCCTCCAGCTGGGGATCTTCCTTCTCCGCTGTTGCCATTTCCGTAAATCCTGCCACTCTCTCCAGGAAACGCTTGCAGCCCTTTAAGGACTCATCGCTCCACGGAGCCGCGCTGCCGTAATCGCCCATGAACATGACGTAGGTGCGGAGCGTATCTGCGCCGTAGGCATCCACGATATCCACGGGGTCAATGACATTGCCTCTGGACTTCGACATCTTCTGGCCGTCAGAGCCCAGAACCATGCCCTGATAGGTGCGCTTTGCGTAAGGCTCCGGCGTGTTCACCTCTCCGATATCATAGAGGAAGTGATGCCAGAACCGGGAGTACAGAAGGTGTCTCGTGACGTGCTCCATGCCTCCGTTGTAGTGGTCAACCGGCATCCAGTACTCCAGCTTCTTCCTGCCCGCAAAAGCCTTGTCGTTGTGCGGATCGCAGAAACGAAGGAAATACCAGGAGGAACCGGCCCACTGCGGCATGGTATCGGTCTCTCTCCTGGCAGGACCGCCGCACTTCGGGCAGGTGCAGTTCACCCAGGAATCAATTCTGGCCAGCGGGCTCTTGCCGTCCTGACCGGGCTCGAAGTTCTCGACCTCGGGAAGCGTCAGAGGAAGCTCTTCCTCCGGCACGCCGACCGTGCCGCACTTCTCGCAGTGAATCAGCGGAATCGGCTCACCCCAGTATCTCTGGCGGTTGAAGGCCCAGTCCTTCATCTTGTACTGGACACCCTTGTGGCCGATTCCCTTCTCCAGAAGATACTCGCGCATCTTCGCGATGGAATCCTTTTTGTTGGTCATGCCGTCAAGGAAGCCGGAATTGATCATCTCGCCGTCGCCGGTATACGCTTCCTTCTCGATGTCGCCGCCCTTGATGACCTGAACGATCGGAACGCCGAACTTCTTCGCGAAATCATAGTCTCTCTGATCGTGCGCCGGTACCGCCATGATCGCGCCGGTGCCGTATCCCATCATGACATAATCGGAAATGAAAATCGGGATCTCCTTGCCGGTAATCGGATTGATTGCCGCAAGGCCCTTGATCTGCACGCCGGTCTTGTCTTTTACCAGCTGGGTTCTCTCGAATTCCGTCTTCTTCGCGGATTCAGTCCGATAATTCTCAACAGCATCCCAGTTGGAAATCTGCGCCTTGTACTTGTCCAGAATCGGATGCTCCGGAGCAACCACCATGAAGGTGACGCCGTACAGCGTATCGCACCGCGTGGTATAAATTTCCAGCTTCTCGTCCGGGATCGCGCTGCCGTTTCCGTCGGATACCTGGAAGTTCACGAAGGTTCCCTCGGACTTGCCGATCCAGGCAACCTCCTGCTGCTTGACGGATTCCGGATAATCCACATCCTTCAGACCGTCCAGGAGCTTGTCCGCATATTCCGTAATGCGAAGGAACCAGACGTCCTTCGAGAGCTGAACGACATCGCTGTGGCAGATATCGCACTTTCCTCCCTGCGAATCCTCATTGGAAAGAACCACCTTGCAGTGCGGGCAGTAGTTGACGAGCGTCTTGGAACGGAAAACAAGTCCGTGCTCGAACAGCTTCAGGAAAATCCACTGGGTCCACTTGTAGTAATCCGGACGGGAGGTCGCGAATTCACGGGACCAGTCAAAGGAAAAGCCGACCTTTTTCAGCTGCTCCGAAAAATGTTTGATGTTCTTCTCCGTGATGATATGCGGATGGGTGTTGGTCTTGATTGCGTAGTTCTCTGCCGGAAGGCCGAAAGAGTCAAAGCCGATCGGGAACAGCACGTTGTAGCCCTGCATGCGGCGCTTTCTCGCCAGAACCTCGATGGACGAATATGCCTTGATATGGCCGACATGCATGCCGGCTCCAGACGGATACGGGAACTCCACCAGACCGTACCACTTCGGCTTCTTGTCAAAATCCACCGCCTTGAACGCATCTGCCTGCTCCCAGGCAGCCTGCCACTTCGGCTCGATTTTCTTGAAGTTATATTTCATCTGTTACCTCCTGTGCTGCAGCCTGCCTGCAGCACCACGAAGAGAATTTCGCGAAGGCGAATCTCTTTTTCCCACTTTTACATACGTTCCTCATCATATCGCCCGTAAATATCAGTGTCAAGAAAAGGGGTCGTTTCCTGCGGCTTTGGCTGCCCTTGTCCGGATTCTTCATTTCTTTTCTATATTATAAGGAAGATATCACATCGAAAATCTCGGCAATTTTCGTAGTTCAACGCGTTGGTGTAATAAATTATAGACCAATGCCCGCGAATGCGGTACACTGTGTTCTGTCTGGCGCCTTCCGATTCTTCGGGCAGCAGGCGCTCTTATCCATCACGTTCGACGAGGTACAAGCATGAAAGAGACATCGATATGTCTCTTTCATACTGCAGCATCGGTGCTGACGCACCGGCTGCCGCATTCGGCAAAACCGTCTTCACGGATTTTGCCTCAGCGAGGTATAGCAATGTCTGAAACATCTGATTTTAATTCCTTCCGCTTCGGCTTCGTGGGGCTCGGTCTCATCGGCGGTTCCATCGCCAAAGCCATTCGAAGCGTCTGGCCTCTGGCCGAAATCACCGCATACAACCCCTCCCGCGACACCCTGGAGGAGGCCATCCGCGACGGCGTCGTGAACTCCGGTGCCTGCAGTGAGGACGGCCCCCTGGACGGCGCCATGTTCGAGAACTGCGACGTGGTATTTCTCTGTGCTCCCGTGCAGAAGAACGCGGAGAATCTCGCCGCTTTGAAGGGACACCTGAAGCCCTCCGCCATTCTGACCGACATCGGCTCCACCAAGCGGGACATTCAGGAGCAGGTGGAGGAGGAGGGACTTTCTTCCTTCTTCGTTGGCGGCCATCCCATGACCGGTTCCGAAAGGACCCGCTATCACAACTCCCGCGCTTCTCTTCTGGAGAATGCGTACTACATCGTCGCACCGACGAAGGACACGCCCGCGGACAAAACGGCCTGCTTTCAGGAATTCGTCAAGGAGATCAAGTCCATTCCCCTTGTGATCTCCTGTCCGTTCCATGACTACGCGGTGGCCGGTATTTCGCATCTGCCGCATGTCGTCTCGGCAGGGCTCGTCAATCTCGTGAAGCACTCCGATTCCGAGGACGCCGTCATGCACGCCATCGCGGCGGGAGGCTTCAAGGACATCACCCGCATTTCCTCGTCCTCTCCCGTCATGTGGGAGCAGATCTGCATGACAAACGGCGACAACATCACAAAGCTTCTGGATTCCTATATTGCAGAACTGCAAAAGATCCGGGAGGACATCGCAGAGAAGAACAAGACAAAGGTCTATGACTTTTTTGACTCCGCCAAAAACTACCGTGACAGCTTCGACGCCACCTCCAGCGGAGCCCACAACCTGCTCCATCTCCTGTTCGTGGACATTGAGGATCATCCCGGCATGCTGGCCGAGGTCGTGACGCTCCTTGCCGTCAATGCCATCAGCATCAAGAACATCGGCATCACGCACAACCGCGAGTATCAGGAAGGCACGCTCCGCGTGGAATTCTACTCCGAGCCGGATCTGAATGAGGCAAAGGAAATTCTCACGACGAGGAACTACACCATTCACTAGTTAAGGAAAGGATTGTTTTTATGCACCGACAGATTCTGATCAAGGATGCATTTCCCGCAGATGCCGCGTCCGCTTCCGCCGGGAAGGAGGCTTCTCCTGCAAAATCGCTGACGCTCTCGCCCGCCCGCTCCTTAAAGGGCGAGCTGACCATTCCCGGCGACAAGTCCATCTCACACCGTGCGATCATGTTCGGGTCCCTTGCAAAAGGCGACACGCACATCACTCACTTTCTGGAGAGCGCCGACTGCCTCGCGACCATGGACTGCTTCTCGCGGCTCGGCATTTTCATTGAGCGGGATTTCTCGGAGCCCGGAAAGCTCACCGTACACGGAACCGGTCTGCACGGCCTGTACCCGTCCCACTCCCCCGTCGCCCTCTACTCGCAGAACAGCGGAACCACGACGCGCATCATGAGCGGAATTCTGGCTCCGCAGCATTTTACCAGCTACATCACCGGCGACGATTCCGTCAACCGGCGTCCCATGAAACGCGTCATGGAGCCTCTCCGCGAGATGGGCGCTGACATTGTCAGCATGAACGATGACGGCTGCGCTCCTCTCAAAATCACCGGGGCTCCTCTGCACGGCATCACCTTCCGGACGAAGGTGGCCTCCGCGCAGGTAAAATCCGCCATTCTCTGCGCCGGACTTTCTGCGGAGGGCGACACAACCGTCATCGAGCCCGCCGTTTCCCGTGACCACACGGAGAAGATGCTGACTGCCTTCGGCCATGCCCCGTCTGTCACAGATCGGACCGATGAGGCCGGTCATTTTGCCGGACACAGCGTCCGCGTCTCTCCTGCCGACGAGCTGTATTCCCCAGGAGAAATCGTTGTTCCGGGAGACATCTCCTCCGCCGCCTACTTCATCGCGGCCGCGTGCCTTGTCCCGAACTCCGAGGTTCTGATCCGGAACGTCGGCATGAACGAAACCAGAGACGGAATCCTCCGGGTTGCCCAGGCCATGGGCGCAGACATCACGGTTCTGAATGAGAGCAACGCCGCCGAACCTGCGGCGGATCTTCTGGTACGGACCTCTTCTCTTCACGGCACCGTCGTGGAGGGGAGCCTGATCCCCACCCTGATTGATGAAATTCCGGTCATCGCCATTATGGCCGCGGCAGCAGAAGGGACGACGGTCATCCGCGACGCCGCCGAGCTCAAAGTCAAGGAATCCGACCGGATCGCCGCCATGACCGAGGGGCTCTCTGCCATGGGCTGCCGCATCACACCGACGGAGGACGGCATGATCATTGAGGGCGGTGCCCCTCTCCGCGGCGCACACATCCGCACCTTCCGGGACCACCGGATCGCCATGTCCTTCGCCGTTGCCTCTCTCATCGCCGAAGGCGACACTGTGCTGGACGATGCCGGCTGCGTTGATATCAGCTATCCCAGCTTCTTCGAGGATCTGAAGAAACTAAGGGCATGAGCATCGGGAAGACAGATTCATGACGTCGCCGTCCGCTGCCTTATTTTTTGCTTGGTCTAACATAGTCCTATGTCAGGTTTTCGGACAGATTATATATAGCCGAAAACCTGACACAGGATCCCCCTTCTCTATCAGATGATGAGACTAAAACGGGTTAGATCGTGTCTCCTTGCAAATACATCAACAATGTTTTTGCAGCACATCCATCTGAAACCACAGATGCTTAAATCGCAGTCCCGTCGTCTTCATCTTCGTTCTCCTCTGACAGTTGTTCTTCCAACAACCGTTGTAAGGCCTCTTTACTCGGGAGAACCGTCTCGTATTTACTTGCAAAAATCTGTGTGTTGTCCTCCGGAAGCGTCATTTTCACAACAGCATTGTTTTTATCTCTGCATAACACAATGCCTATTGTAGGATTTTCATCTGGCAGCTTGACTTTCCGATCATAGTAATGAACATACATCTGCATCTGACCAATGTCCTGATGCTTCAACTCACCGATTTTCAAATCAAACAACACAAAACAGCGCAGTAAACGGTTATAGAAAACCAGATCCACTATAAAATGTTCTTCGTCAAAAGTGAATCGTACCTGTCTTCCGACAAATGCAAAACCTTTTCCGAGTTCCAATAAAAACTGCTGCAAATTGTCGATGATACGGCTCTCCAACTCACTCTCGGAGTACTCTGGCAATTCTTTCAAACCAAGAAATTCCAGAATATATGGATCTTTAACCGCATCTTTTGCAGTTTCAACCTTCTGCCCTTCCAATGCCAGCCGGTAAACAGTGTCCTTATCTGTACTAAGAGCAAGACGCTCATATAATGAACTGTTATATTGTCGTTTCAGTTCGCTAAGGCTCCAATCATTTTTTACGCATTCAATTTCATAAAAATGGCGTTCATCCACATTCTCGATCCGCATAAGCTTGAGATAATGTGACCAACTAAGATAAAACTTTCTGCCAGTACTGACCACCGGAAGATTCTCAGATTGGCTAAACACTGTTTCGCCAATCTGATCAGTGGCATAAACCTTGTAAAACTGCCGAATATTTTTCAGGTTTCCGACTGAAAAACCTTTTCCATATTCCTTAGTCAAGTAAGCGGATAATCCTTTTAGAAGTTGTGTACCATATGCTGCCCGCTTTTTCCCGCGTTGTTCTTCTTCAACGATCATTCTGCCAATTTCGAAATAAGCATAGACCATTGCGAGATTAACTGCTGTTTTCGCATTCTTTTTTGCCTGTGCCAACACTTTGGAAACACTTTCCAGGAAGTCATTATTAATTGGCGTAATTTCGTTTTTGTTCATGATTTCCCCCGCATTGCTTTCGTCCAGGTGCCCTGAATCAGCCACTTGAAAATCTGGGCGAACACGTTTTCCAAACGAAACAGCCGTTTCAGCCACCATAAATTCTCTCCTGCCATCCCGTTTGTGCATCCGGAATTTTCGTTTTATCGATTCTCCGTATCCATTATTCGTAAAAACTCATCCTGCTTTTCCATGATATCCTCAAAAGCAATATTCAGTTTTTCAAAGACATCTTCCTCTTCCAGACTCTCTTTGAAGTTAACTGTCTCAGAACGGAAAATGGCTCTCCACACCCATCCGCCGAGTGCAGACTTTGCGTTCGAACACTCGATTATCCTGTTGTACAGCGCTTTCTGATCGCCGCTTAATCCCTTGGAATTCAAGCACATCTGAATATAAACCGAGTGTCCTGTTTTATTCTGAATTTCATAAAAGTAATGGTTATGTGTTCCCCAGTCACTTAGTTCCTCTGTATCCGGCAAAAATTCGGACATCGCGTCTGTTAAAAATCTGGTATAAGTTCGATTGCTATGCTTCAAATCAGCACGAATCCTGCCTTTCTCTGTCATCTGGTTCACCCACTTCTTCGCGATAGAAGAAATTCGTTCCTTTCTGGCAGTATCCGGATCGTTCCCGTCGTATGCTTCCTCTATATAAGGTACAAGAACTTCTGCAAATTTCCTGCTCCATTTTGCCTGAAACTGTGCCATGCGCGGCCAATCTTCTTCATTGACGATGCTCACATCCTGCAGACTGCAGTTTACCCAGGATGCCTTATAGTTATCTGCCCGCTCCCAATTGAGAGAAATCTTGACCGCATCCTCTATTTCATCCTGATGAGATCTCAGCAGATCGAAGGCCCTTTTATTCTCTGCTGAGCTGCTCTTCCCCAGATAAAAATCAACACGGGCACCGTCCCGATTCGCGATACAGCCGATACTGAATCCGCCAACTCCGAAATAACCGCTTACCGTATTAGAAGTATTCGGACAACTGTTTCGGAAATACCCGTTCCCTTCGTTTTCCCTCTGAATCATCGGGAGAGCATAGGTCCAGTATTTTTTTCGGAGTTCAAATCGGTTCGCATCAGCTGCCTTATCCTGCTCCGAATCCCGTAAATAAAATACAAGTTCCATCGGATCCGCATGATACAGAGCAAAAAGTCTGCGGAGAAGCGTTATTTTCGCAGCCGTGTTGATATTTTTTTCTATATAGATTCCTTCATCAATTCGGAGTGGATTCCGGAAATTCTCAGGATGATTGCTGAAATAAGAGGAGACTTCCATCGTTCCATCTGTACGAAACACTATGGAAGAAAGCACGGATTTATCTTTTGCATGCAGGTATTTCACCATATGCTCGAACATATCTGCCCAGCTGGATACCGGTATCTCCGCGTTCTGATAGCTATACTTAACAATATCCCTGCCTTTCAGTTCCACATTCTCATCCGCAAGAGTGCAGGAATCAAACTCCTTTTCCACAGGCACAAAAGCAGTCGACGGCATTGGCCAGATTTTATTCACCGCTTCATCAACCATCGCATCACTGCGCTTCTGCATTTCCTCCGGTCCCCAATGTTTCTCCTGCGCGATTTGCTGATTCATCCGAAGACCGCTATTCTTATAGCCAAGCTCCGCATCGCGTTTTTCCTCAAAGGAAGCATTGCTCATATTGGAATTGTAGGCAGTAAGCGTCAGGTTCCCAAGACGGTGAAGCCAGGTACTGTGAATGGTTTCTGCATTCTCTCCAAGCTCCTGTCTCCACTTTGTGCTCAGATGCTGGGGCATGATATGTTCGATAGAATACGTGCCATTATCGAGCAGAGTATAAACGTCCTTTACTTCCTGTGTGCCGAAATTCTCAAATCTTTCAAAAAGATACGCCTTATACTTGCCGCGCATTTGATAAACAGCTTTATTTGCCAGCGCCTGTAAAAATTCTTCATTGTCCGGGAACCGGCTGCTTTCCCTTTTGGACAGCAAAGCATAAACAAACTTGTTTACATAATCGCCCGTTGTATTGTCATAGCGGATAACCTCACGATTCAGATTAAGAAAGACCTTATTCAGGGCATTCGTAGGCACGTCGCAAATATTCCGGCGGAACAAGTAACTTTCAGTAATTTTGAAGATCTGCGTCAGTTCGTCTGCGGAAAGTTTCTGACCATCCTGATTGAGCCGCAGGATTTCCATAAAAAATGGTTCCGTAACTGTTACCCCCAGACGATTCATGCGATACAGGCAATCGTCCAGTTCCTTGTTTCCAAGCCCGCTCTTCCCGGTCAGAATCCTGTTATAAATCCTTGCATACTTCTTCATGTCCTCCAAAAGTGATTTCAGAGGAATTCGTTCAGCCTCCACATACCTTTTGAATGCCTGATAAACATTACCAATTGTCGGTGTGATCTGCTGCTTGATGCTCAAATAATCACGCACAAAACTGCTCACATCATTTCCGATACATCCAGCCTCTATCTTTGTCCAATAGTTGTCATAATATTCATCCTGCTGTACTGGAGGCAGTCCCATCAAAATATAATTTCGTATTTTGTCTCCTTCTGTCAGAGCAAGCCCGGTGGAATTCAGACTTTCAAAGATCAGCTGCGCGTTATCATCGCCGTCCAGCGTAATGCTGATAATCTGCAGCTTTCCAATTGCATCAAACAATGCATCCGGTGAGATATCTCCCTTCATAATCTGATCATAAAAAAAACGATAATTGATTGTCAGATTGGAAGCCGGCTCATACTCTTCCGGTTCTCCTGCAACAATCTTTTCCAAGGCTTCTCGGTCGCTTTTTACCGGTCGAAGTTTGATTCGGTCACCTTCCTTCGCCCATTTGTCATGAACAAAGCGATCCAAAATCTGATCGTTCAGATTTTTCTCTGCAGATTTCACCTTGCCATCTTTGACAAGATTGGAAATTGCCAAAAGCAGCAACGTAACCGTTGTCAATCTCTGCTGACCGTCAATAATATGAAATTCAATCTTGCTGCCATCAGGAACAACCTGAGATACAATGCTTCCAAAGAAATGGCTGGAGCGATGATCTTTGATTATTTTTTTAAGGTCCTCATATAACTGGCTGCAATTATTAATTTTCCAGTCATATTTTCTCTGGTACACAGGAATGACATAACGATTTTTTGCGCCTTCCATGAATCCCAGTAATTGTGCTTCTGAGCCTTTCATCTGATCGTTCTCCCGCCTTTCCTTTTCGTCAGTACTATCTGCAGAGCTTGTGGTACTGACTTTTTAATGATTTCATTTTAGCCAGTAAACAGGTACAATTCAATCCATTTGATTTTCGATGGTAAGCCACGAAGACATTCCGGTTCGCGGATATGCGAAATCCTTCTGTTCCGCGATATTCCAGTATGGATGCGCTTAAGGCGGCATTGGATGTATGAAAGTTAGTTGAAAAGATCTAAAACGGGCAGCATCAGTCGTATGCGCAGCAAGGCCGGGCAGCTTCTCACAGGAGAAACTGTCCGGCCTGATGATACATGGACGGCGGATTGCATGGGTCCGTCATCCATCTTTACTCTTCAAGGTTTTACTTCTCAAACGCCGCCTTCAGCGCCTGATCCAGATCCCAGAGAATATCGTCGATGTTCTCCGTTCCGATGGAAAGACGGATCGTGGACGGATAGATGTTCTGCTCCGCCGCTTCCTCCTCGGAGAGCTCGGCGTGCGTCGTCGTCAGCGGGTGCACCACCAGAGACTTCACATCTGCCACGTTGGCAAGCAGTGAGAAAATCTGCAGATGGTCAATGAACGTGAAGGCCTCCTTCTGGCCGCCGTTGATGTCAAAGGTGAAAATGGAACCGCCGCCATTCGGGAAGTACTTCTCGAACAGCTTGTGATCCGGATGCTCCGGAAGGGCCGGATGATTGACCTGCTTCACGTAAGGACTCTTCACCAGATATTCCAGAACCTTCTTCGTATTCTCCCAGTGGCGCTCCAGGCGAAGAGAGAGCGTTTCGGTTCCCTGCAGGAGCAGGAACGCGTTGAACGGAGAAATGGCAGCTCCCTCATCCCGGAGAATGATGGCTCTTACATAGGTGACAAATGCCGCCTTTCCGGCTGCCTGCACGAAGGAAACGCCGTGGTAGGACTCATTCGGCTCCGTGAACTGAGGGAAAAGCTTACTTGCCGACCAGTCAAAGGTCCCGCCGTCCACGATGATGCCGCCGAGTGTGGTGCCGTGTCCGCCGATAAACTTCGTTGCGGAATGAACCACAATGTCCGCGCCGTACTCAATCGGACGGATCAGATAGGGCGTTCCGAACGTATTGTCGATGACGAGCGGCAGCCCGTGGCTGTGCGCGATCTTCGCAATGGCCTCAATATCCGGGATATCCGCATTCGGATTCGTCAGAGTCTCAATGTATACGGCTCTTGTGTTCTCGTCAATGGCCTGCTCCACCTCATCGAGATTCCTCGTATTGACGAACTTCGCCTCTACGCCGTAATTCGGAAGGGTGTGCTTCAGAAGGTTGTAGGACCCGCCGTAGATGGTCTTCTGTGCGACAACGTTCTGTCCGGCGTGTGCCAGTGCCGTGATCGTATAAGTAACTGCCGCAGCTCCGGAGGCAACGGCCAGTCCGCCAACGCCGCCTTCCAGCGCGGCGATTCTCTTCTCCAGAACATCCTGCGTGGAGTTGGTGAGTCTGCCGTAGATGTTGCCGGCATCACGGAGCGCGAAGCGGTCCGCCGCATGCTGCGCATTGTGGAAAACATAAGAGGTTGTCTGATAAATCGGGACGGCCCGGGAATCCGTCGCCGGATCTGCCTGCTCCTGTCCTACGTGAAGCTGCTTGGTTTCAAATTTGAATTCATGTTCGCTCATGGCTTATTCTCCTCGTCTCTTCCCTGTACCTTCTGTACAGCGACTTTTATCGTAACCGATTCATCCTGCCGTTTGCAAGTATCCGGAATGTGCGTAATCCGTTCCGCACAGCTCGGATTCCCTGCGGAAATCCTCGATGTCACATTCGTCCAAATCTGAAATTCTGCCGGTCCAAATCCGTAAAACGGATGCTCATGTTCTTCCTCTTTTCCTATCTTTTTAGTAGGTATTGTTTGTGTTTCTGCTACAATACTACGCGGTCCCGCCTTCTGTCAAGCACGATTTATATTAAAGGGCCGGTGCCCGCATTTCCTCGAATGCAGGCATCGGCCCTTTTTTCACCATTTTTTGTAGGGACAATGGCTTCTTCCTGTCGCCGCGCGGAGCTCCACAAAGCATCCGCAGGCATTGCAGGTTCCCCTGGAGAGATAGCTGCAGCCCTTGCAGACCGCAAGGCGGCGTTCATATTCGTCCTTCGGAGTCTTCTGCTCACGGTCCATCATGGCAAGGAGCCTTCCGATGTCCCGCTCGTACTGCGCAGGGTCCAGTTCCTCCAGAAGGCACCGGATACAATGTTCTTTCATAGTTTTCTGCCGTACCGTCCATCCGTTTTCACCGCAGACAGACCCACACGGGAATCCTCTCCCTCCGCACAGACTGTTCCGAACAAGCTGCGTCTTACCGGATCGACAGCTTCACGACGGAGCAGGCAGGAATGTCAAACCGGCAGCCGTTCTCTGTCAGCTCCACGCCGTCCAATGCCTTCTCTTTTACGGCATCCGGCTCCTCAAAGGTGTTCTTTGCGTGCATCTCCTCGGAGACAACGCGTGCCTCCACGGACACCGGCTTCTTCTCATTGAATTTCAGAGAAACGGGATAGCCGTGCTCCGCATCCATGTTGGTGATGGTCACCGTGATCACGCCGCCCTTCTCGGAGACGGACTCGTCCAGCGCCGGTACCGGATGTGCCTCGGTTCCGACCTCTTCGTTTTCCAGAATCATGGAATCCAGAAGCTCGCCGTCCTGATGATCCTTGTACATGTGGAACACGTGATACGTCGGCGTCAGAATCATCTTCTCGCCGTCCGTCAGGATCACCGACTGAATGACATTGACCATCTGTGCCAGGCAGGCCAGCTTCACACGGTCACAGTGGCGGTTGAAAATATTCAGCGTCGTTCCCGCGATCAGCGCGTCGCGCATCGTGTTCTGCTGATACAAGAAGCCCGGATTGGTTCCCGGCTCGCAGTCATACCAGCCGCCCCATTCATCGAACGAGAAGCCGATCTTCTTCTCCGGATCATAGGTGTCCAGAATGTCACCGTGGAGCTTCAGGAGATCCTCGGTGTACAGCGTCTTTTGCATGGTCTGATAGAACATTTCGCGGTCGAACTCCGTTGCCGATCCCTTGTTCTCCCATCCGCCCGGATGCACATAGTAGTGAATGCTCAGAAGGTCCATGAATCCGTGCGACATGGAGCCGCCCGGCTCCGCGAAACAGGTTTCCAGCACCTTCTTCGTCCAGTTGGTGTCCGCCACATTCGGGCCGCCGCACACCTTGAGGAATGGCTTGTCCGGATGATACTGGCGGCAGTAGGTCTGATAACGGCGATAGAGGTTCGCGTAATATTCCGGCGTCATGTTGCCGCCGCACCCCCAGTTCTCGTTGCCGACACCAAAGTAGTCGACTCTCCAGGGCTCCTCGCGCCCGTTCGCCCTGCGCAGCTCCGTCATCGGAGACATTCCGTCAAAGGTCATGTACTCGATCCACTCCGACATCTCCTGCACGGTTCCGGAACCGACGTTCCCGTTGATGTAGGTTTTACAGCCGAGCTGGCGCACGAGTTCGAAGTATTCATGCGTGCCGAAGCTGTTGTCCTCCAGCACACCGCCCCAGTGCGTGTTGATCATCTTCTTGCGTTTGTCCTTCGGTCCGATGCCGTCCATCCAGTGATACTCATCGGCGAAGCACCCGCCCGGCCAGCGAAGAAGCGGAACCTTCATCTCCTTCAATGCGTTCACCACATCCGTGCGCATGCCGTTCACGTTCTCGATGCCGGAATCCGGACGCACGTACAGTCCCTCATAGATTCCCCGTCCGAGGTGCTCCGAGAACTGTCCCTGAATTTCCGGATTGATGTGGCCCTTTTTCTTCTGCTCATTGATCAGAATTTTTGCCATGATAAATCCTCTCTGTGAAAATGGTATCTGCTCCGTGAAACTTCCTTTTATTTTCCGAGCACAATCGTAACAAAGCTTGCGGGCTTCAGGTTGGCCGTGAGAATCCCGCCGTCCAGCTTGTAATCCGTTCTTGCCACAGGCTTGACAACCTCTCCTGCCGCGGAATTGACTGCCTTCATGTCGGTTCCTTCCATCGCCTGGAAGTCCACGACCTTGTAGCCCTCGAAGCCGCGAAGGTCCACTTCGAACTCCACGTTCTCCTCGGTGTTGCGGTTGACCGCAAAGACAGCGACCTGTTCCTTCTCCTCGTTGTAGACGGAAACCGCCTCCACATCCGTAACATGATCGTGCTTACTCGTAGCGTGATCCTCACCGGACATCACAGGCTGCAGTGCCACGCCGCGTCCGTACTTCGAAACCAGATAGAACGGATAGAAAATCGTCTGTCTCCATGCAGGACCGTTCTCCTCGGTCATGATCGGCGCAATGACATTGACGAGCTGTGCCAGGCACGCGACCTTCACGCGGTCCGCATGCTGCAGGAACTTGATGAGTGCCAGCGCATCCACAATGGCATCCTCATAATTGTAGATATCCTCCAGAAGATGCGGATGAGATCTCCAGGGAAGGTTCTCCATGTCCTCGTTGTCCTGCTGCGTGGAGTGATACCAGACATTCCACTCGTCAAAGGACAGGTTGATGTTCTTCTTGCCGTGCTTGGTCGCCTTCACGTAGTCACAGGTTGCAATCACGGATTTCAGGAAATATTCCAGATCATCCGTCACCGCGAAGAACTCCGGCGTGTCGTTGTCCTGATTGCCCCAGTACTGATGGAGGGAAACGTAGTCCACATAGTCGTAGGCCTCATCCAGAACCGTTGACTCCCACTTTCCGAAGGTTGGCATCATGACGTTGGAGGATCCGCAGACCACCGTCTCAATGGAGTGATCCATGGTCTTCATGGCCTTGGAGGTCTCCGCTGCAAGATGGCCGTATTCCCGTGCCTCCTTGTGTCCCATCTGCCACGGTCCGTCCATTTCATTTCCCATGCACCAGAGCTTGATGCCGTACGGATCCTTGTCGCCGTGCTGGCGGCGGAGATTCGCATAATAGGAATCGGTATCCAGGTTGCAGTACTCCAGAAGGTTCAGTGCGTCCGTGGTTCCGCGGGTTCCGAGGTTGACGGCCATCATGACATTGGTATTCGCCTTCTTCGCCCACTTGGAGAACTCGTTGATGCCGACCAGGTTGGGCTCATAGGTTCTCCATGCGAGATCCAGCCGCGGCTTTCTCTGATCCTTCGGTCCGACGGAATCCTCCCAGTAGAAATTGGAGACAAAGTTTCCGCCGGGATAGCGGACGATCGGAACGTCCAGCTCCCTGACAAGATCAATCACATCCTTGCGGAATCCCAGTTCATCCGCGGTCGGATGATCCGGCTGATAAATGCCCGTATACACCGCGCGGCCGAGGTGCTCGATAAAGGAGCCGTAGACTCTCTTATCCACTTCTCCGATTTTAAAATCCTTGTCGACAATCAGTTTTGTTTTGCGTGCCATCTGTGTGGTACCCTCCTTGTATTGCTATATCCCTGCCATGTTTTTCTGTCCGAACAGACACTCCGATTTCTGTTCCCCTTGTCTGTTCACAATATATAATCGCCCTGCGGGGATGTCAATATTTACGTTTTGATTTTTCCATTTTATTTTTGCTATTTCTAAACTAAATGTGCAGCCTCACGGATTTTCTCATCACTTTATCTTGTTTCTTGTCCATGTTCTCTGCTATAGTTTGAGGGCAAAAGCAGAATTCTTCTGTTAGTTTACCTTTTTCGTTTATGTTTTCGTTTGGTCAGGAGGATCATGGATCCGGTATTCTGATCCGACAAAGGGAGATGTTATGCTGCATATTACGCAACTCGAAGATGGGCTGAATATTTTCAAGGCGCTCGGTTCCGATGTCCGCATCCGGATTCTGAATATCCTGCTGGAGAACAGCGGCATCAATATGAAGGAGCTGGCACAGAAGCTTGACATTTCAAACGGGGCACTGACCAGCCATATCCGACTTCTGGAAGAATGCGGTCTGATACGCGTTACCAGCCAGCAGGGCATACATGGCAGCCAGAAGATCTGCACCGTAAATCAGGATAAAATTCTGATTGAACTAAGCCGCAACGTTCCAATGCAGAATCTCTACAACACTTCTATTTCCATCGGACATTACTGTGACTGTGATGTTTATCCGACCTGCGGTCTCGCCTCGGAAAAGCATCTGATCGGCGAAGTGGATGATCGGCGCTATTTCTTTCACAACGACCGTTTCAGCGCGGACATTCTATGGTTCACAAGAGGCTATGTGGAATATGCGATTCCCAATCTCATTCCCTATGACCAGCAGATTGATGAAATCTGTATTTCGATGGAGATTTCTTCAGAAGCGCCCGGCATCAATGAAAACTGGCCGTCTGACATCTCTTTTTTCCTGAACGGCGTGAACATTGCCGCCTGGACATCCCCCGGTGATTTCGGCGAGGTGAGGGGGCTTCTTACTCCCGACTGGTGGTTCCCCGGCTGGAATCAGTACGGCCTTCTGAAAATGCTTCAGATCAACCGGAAGGGAACCTTTATTGACGGAGACCGCAAGTCAGATGTCACGATTGATTCCTTTCATCTGACCGGCAGGAGCTCCCTCCGGCTCAGAATTGCTGTGCTGGATTCTGCAGCGCACATCGGCGGCCTCACTCTTTTTGGAAAGACTTTCGGCAATTACAACCAGGATATCAATGTACAGATTGCCTATTCTCCGATAAAGAAACCGTAATGGAATCATCCTGTGAAAAACAAGGCAGGTTTTGCGCTATTCCCGCAAAACCTGCCTTTTACTACTCTGTTTTTGTATTTTCAGCCGTTCCGTGCCTTCCGGCAGCATCAAGGATTCCCCTGCAGAAACTCGCGATGCGCTGAATTGTAATGGATTTATGCTTCCTTGCTGTTGACGTAGTTGATCAGTCCGCCCGCATCGATCAGGCCCTGCATGAACGGAGGGAACGCCTGTCCCTGATACGTCTTACCCGTCGTCTCGTCCGTGATGACACCGGTGTCAAAATTGATGGACACCGTCTCTCCTGCCTGGATCTCCTTCGCCGCCTCCGGGCACTCAATGATCGGAAGTCCGATGTTGATGGCATTGCGGTAGAAAATCCGCGCGAACGTCTCTGCGATGACGCAGGAGACACCGGCCGCCTTGATGGCAATCGGCGCATGCTCACGGGAAGATCCGCAGCCGAAGTTGCGTCCCGCGACAATAATATCGCCCTTCTTCACCTTCTGAATGAAGGTCTTGTCAATGTCCTCCATGCAGTGTGCGGCAAGCTCCGAAGGCTCGGAGGTTGCCAGATACCGGGCGGGAATGATGACATCCGTATCTACGTTGTCACCGAATCTGAATACTGTTCCTCTTGCTGCTTCCATTCCTATCCCTCCTCAATATTTGCAAGGATCCGCGATGACACCCGCGATTGCCGATGCCGCCGCCGTTGCCGGGCTTGCAAGGTAGATCTCCGAGGTCGTGTCGCCCATGCGGCCGACAAAGTTGCGGTTGGTCGTGGAAACGCAGCGCTCTCCGGCCGCCAGAATTCCCATGTAGCCGCCAAGACACGGTCCGCAGGTCGGTGTGGAAACAACCGCTCCCGCCTTGATGAAGGTCTCAATGAGCCCCTCTTCCAGTGCCTTCAGATAAATCCGATTCGTCGCCGGAATCACGATGCAGCGCATGCCCTCCGCGACATGGCGTCCCTTCAGGATTGCCGCCGCCGTGCGAAGGTCGCTGATGCGTCCGTTGGTGCAGGATCCGATGACTACCTGGTCAATCCGGATCTCCGGAATCTCATCGAAGGTCTTCGCATTCTCCGGAAGATGGGGGAAAGAAACAGTCGGCTTGATTTTCGAAAGGTTGATCTCGTAGGTTTTCTCGTATTCCGCATCGGGATCCGCCTCGAAAATCTGCCCTTCGGCTGCGCCGTGCTCCTTCTCATAGGCAAGCGTCTTCTCGTCTACCGGGAAAATGCCATTCTTGCCGCCCGCCTCAATCGCCATGTTGGAGATGGTAAAGCGGTCGTCCATCGACAGCTCGGCAACGCCGGGGCCGGTGAATTCCATCGACTGGTAAAGCGCTCCATCCACACCGATCATGCCGATGATATGAAGGATGACATCCTTGCCGCTGACCCAGGGAGAAAGCTTTCCGGTCAGATGGAACTGAATGGCAGACGGAACCTTGAACCATGCCTTTCCGGTCGCCATGCCGGCAGCCATATCCGTGGAACCGACGCCGGTGGAGAAGGCGCCGAGTGCACCGTAGGTGCAGGTGTGGGAGTCCGCACCGATGATCACGTCTCCGGGTGCCACAAGGCCCTGTTCCGGAATGAGCGCGTGCTCAATTCCCATCTGTCCGACTTCAAAATAATTGGTGATCTTATTGCGGTGTGCAAATTCGCGGACACACTTGCAGTTCTCCGCCGACTTGATGTCCTTGGCCGGAACAAAGTGATCCGGAACCAGCGCAATTTTGTCCTTATTGAACACACCTTCTTTCCGGAAGCGGTTCATTTCCTTAATCGCAACCGGAGCAGTAATGTCATTGCCGAGCACAAGATCAAGATCCGCCTCAATCAGCTGCCCTGCCTTGACCGAAGGAAGACCTGCGCGGCGCGCAAGGATCTTCTGTGTCATTGTCATTCCCATCTGGATTCTCCTTATTGTATCGAAGATATCAAAAGGGACAGGGGAGATGCTCTCCTCTGCCCCTTCTATAAACATATTTTCTTCATCGGCACCTTTCCCTCAAACCGCTTCGCGTTTTTCGGAAATATGGCGCCCAACGCTTTCGTCGGCACCCTCCCTCAAACCGCTTCGCGTTTTTCGGGAAGATGATGCCCACTACTCTCGTCGGCACCTTTCCCTCAAACCGCTTCGCGTTTTTCGGGACAGGCGGCCGGAGGTGCTTCGCACCTTGGCCGCCCCAGCCTCCTGTCCGTAAGCCAGGCCGTGAGCGAGCTCCCGTCTGGCATTACGTCCAGTCGGCTGGGGTGCCGACTTTTTTAATCAGTTGTTGATCAGCATGTCAGACTCGTTGTTCCAGCTGTACAGCTTGCGGATTTCCTTGCCGACCGTCTCGGACGGATGAGCCGCAGCTTTCTTTCTCATTGCCTGGAAGTGGATCTGACCGTTCTTCATATCCTGGATGAACTCGGATGCGAAGGTGCCATCCTGAATGTCGGACAGAACCTGCTTCATTGCCTTCTTCACTTCAGGGGTAACGATCTTCGGGCCGGTGACATAATCGCCGTACTCAGCCGTGTTGGAGATGGAATAACGCATTCCTGCGAAACCGGACTGATAGATCAGGTCTACGATCAACTTCATCTCGTGGATGCACTCGAAGTATGCGTTTCTCGGATCATAGCCAGCCTCGCACAGAGTCTCGAAGCCTGCCTGCATCAGAGCGCAGACACCGCCGCACAGAACTGCCTGCTCACCGAACAGGTCGGTCTCGGTCTCGGTCTTGAAGGTGGTCTCCAGGATACCTGCACGTGCTCCGCCGATTGCTGCGCCGTAAGCCAGTGCCTTATCCAGAGCGTGTCCGGTCGCATCCTGCTCCACTGCTACCAGCATCGGAGTTCCCTTGCCTGCCTCATACTCGGAACGAACGGTATGTCCGGGAGCCTTGGGAGCGATCATGGTGACATCGACATCCTTCGGAGGAACGATCAGCTTGTAATTGATGTTGAAGCCATGTGCGAACATCAGCATATCGCCGGCCTTCAGGTTGGGAGCGACATCCTTCTTGTACATGTCAGCCTGCAGCTCATCGTTGATCAGGATCATGATGATGTCGGACTGCTTGACTGCCTCAGCAGTGGGAAGGACCGTAAGGCCCTGCGCCTCTGCCTTTGCCTTGGACTTGGAGCCCTCGTACAGACCAACAACGACATCACATCCGGAATCCTTCAGATTCAGTGCGTGTGCATGGCCCTGAGAACCATAACCGATAATGCAGATCTTCTTACCTTCGAGAAGAGACTGATTGCAATCTTCCTGGTAAAAAATTCTTGCTTCTGCCATTTTGATATCCTCCTATATAGAATACATGTGTATGTTTTATCTTCATCGGATCAGAGGTGCCTCTGCCGTCGACAGTGCCGCTCTCTGTTTCGAATGGGATACAAGAATTACTGCGGACGAATCACGTTGCCGTTCTCATCCAGATAGACCACCTTGTCCGTTCCGCGGGACAGGCCGGCAATTCCGGTTCTTGCCAGCTCCAGAATCTCATATCCGGAGAGAAGACGCAGGAACGCATCGATTTTGCCCTGATTGCCGGTGATCTCGATGATCAGGGAGTCCGGTGCCACATCGACAATGCTGCCCCGGAAAATGTTGGTAATGGCAATGATGCTCTCACGCTTGACATCATCCACCCGGACCTTGATGAGGGCCAGCTCGCGGTAAACCGATTCCTCCGGCGGAAGCTCATTGATCTCCCGCACGTCCACCAGCTTGCGAACCTGCTTCTCAATCTGATCCAGAATGTCATCATCTCCCGACGCCACGATGGTGATCCGCGTATACTTGGGATCTGCCGTCACACCGGCGGTGATGGATTCAATGTTGTAACCTCTTCTGGAAAACAGTCCGGATATTCTGGACAGCACGCCGGAGGTGTTGTCTACCAGAAGCTGAAACGCTTTTTTATGCATTGCCTTGTCCTCCCGGACCCTGAAAAAAGATTCCTGCGGCATTCCCGCCCGATGTCCAATGAATTTCCGCAAAATCCGCCGGTATCAGATCGATGCCGTATTATAATACCTTTTTTGTTGGTACTTCCATATCTTTTCACTATGGATCCGTAAATTGAAACCGATTATAGCGCCCGCATTTTGAAAATGCAATATGAATATTATAAGTTAAAGAAAGAAGTATCGCGATACAAAAAAACTATCGTGCCTGACCGGCGCCGAGCCGCATTTTCACCGCGTTGGCATCCTGCGCGTATTCCAGTGCGGTCTGCTCCGTGATGTCTCCCCGCCGGAAAGCCTCCACCAGAGAATCCTCCAGTGTGATCATGCCGAATCGGCTTCCGGTCTGAATGATTCCCTGAATCTGGAAGGCCTTGTTGTCGCGGATGAGGCTCCGGATCGCCGTATTGCAGTGCATCACCTCGAAGCAGGCGATCCGCCCGTTCTGATCTGCTTTCGGAAGGAGTCTCTGGGAGATCACCGACTCCAGAACCATGGCAAGCTGCGTCCGGATCTGATCCTTCTGGGCCTCCGGGAAAACATCCACGATGCGGTTGACCGTGGAAGCCGCTCCCAGCGTATGAAGCGTTGAGAAAACAAGGTGTCCCGTCTCCGCTGCCGTGAGCGCCGTGCTGATGGTCTCCAGATCCCGCATCTCTCCTACCAGGATCACATCCGGATCCTCGCGAAGTGCCGCCCGAAGAGCTCCCGCGAAGCTTCCGGAATCCAGTCCGATTTCTCTTTGGTCCACCAGTGACTTGTCGTGCCGGTACAGATATTCAATCGGATCCTCCAGCGTCAGGACATGGCAGTGTCTCGTCTCGTTGATCCGCTGGATCAGGGAGGCCAGTGTTGTCGATTTGCCGGAGCCGGTCGGTCCCGTAACCAGAACAAGACCGGACTGCTTCTGCGTCAGATCAATGACGGACTGCGGAATGAGCAGGTCCTCCGGTCTCGGAATGACACCGCTCATGATGCGGATCGCAGCCGACATCGTTCCGCGCTGCCGATAGACGTTGACACGGAAGCGTCCGGTCCGCGCCATTCCGAATGCAAAATCCACTTCCCCGTTCTTCCGGAATGTCGCGAAATGATCCTCGTCCATGATTCCCGCCAAAAGACGCTCGGTGTCCGCCGGAAGGAGTCTTTGTTCATCTTCCAGAATGATCAGTTCGCTGTTCACACGCACCGCCGGCGGAATACCGACGGTCAGATGCAGATCCGAAGCCCCCATTTGTGTGGCGCGGACCAGCAGATTTTCCAGCTGAGGATCCAGTTCCATTGCTCGTACCTTCTTCCGCTCCTGACAACAGAAAATGCCATTCGATAATTTCGAGTGTCGCGCCGGAGAATTTCACGAAGGTGAATTCTCCGATGCGGGAGCACACGTGCTTTGTGCGTGGGCTCCAAACAGGAGAACGCGGCATCAGTCACGTTCGAGTGTACGCGAGGAGAAATCCGCGCAGGCGGTTTCCTCCGACGCGGGAGCAGGCACACGGAGTGTGCTCGCTCCTGACAGGAGAAAACAGCATCAGCTGTTTTCGAGTGTATTACATTTGGGTACCGCCAGTGTTCCGGTACGGGTGATCTCCACAATCGAAATGGTCTTGAAGGTCTCCAGGAACATCTCCACCCTCTCCGGCGTATCACAGATCTGAATGGTCATCATGGTCTTGGACAGATCAATGATCTGCGCGCCCATAATCGTGCAGTTCTCCATGATATCGCGGCGGTTGTCGCGGTTGTACTTCACCTTCAGCAGCATCAGCTCCCGGCTGACCGCCTCGTGCTCATCAAAGGTCTTGACCTTGATGACATCCAGCTTCTTGTTCAGCTGCTTCTCCACCTGTTCCAGTGTCTTCTCTTCTCCGCTGGAAACGATAATCATATGAGAAACCGTTGGGTCATCCGTCTCGCCGACTGCCAGAGAGTCGATGTTGAAGCATCGTCTCCAGAACAGCCCCGCCACCTTGCAGAGCACGCCCGCACGGTTCTCTACCAATACCGAATAAATACGTTTCATGAATCTTCCTCAAAGATAACACAAGGAGAATTTCGCGAAGGCGAATTCTCCGATGTGGGAGCACGCGCACTTTGTGCGTGAGCTCCAGGCAGGAGAACACGGCATCAGCCGCGTTCGAGTGTACGCGAGGAGAAAGCCGCGCAGACGGTTTCTCCGACGCGGGAGCACGCGCACTTTGTGCGTGAGCTCCAAGCAGGAGAACACGGCATCAGCCGTGTTCGAGTGCATTAAGCCAGCTCATCCGGATCTACATCCACTTCCATCAGCACCGAATCCGGATCCTGCAGGAAGCGGTCAATGGACTCCTCCATTTTCTCCGTATCCTTCAGAAGAATGAAGTCCATGTCATAGGCCTGCGTCAGCTTCTCCAGATTCGGATAATCTCCGAGATCCACGATCGAGAAGCGGTCCTCAAGGTTCAGATGCTGGTACTGATGAACCAGGCCGAGTGTCCGGTTCTTCAGTACGATGACCTTGGCCTGAATGCCGTACTGCTTCATCGTGGCAAGCTCCATCATCGTCATCTGGAAACCGCCGTCGCCGCACACCGCAATCACCTGGCGCTTCGGATCCGCGAGTCTTGCTCCCATGGCCGCGGGAACTGCATAGCCCATCGTCCCCATTCCGCCGCTCGTAAGAAGACGCCCGTTCCGGATCACCACGTTCGCGCAGCTCCAGAGCTGATTTTGTCCGACATCCGCGACATAAACGGCATTATCATCCATTTTAAGAGACAGGCGGCGAAGGAACGAAGCCGCATTTACCCATGGATTTTTCTCCTGAATGTCCTTCTCTTCTGCCTTCTGAAGCTGGGCAAGACGCTTCTCCTGTCCCTCCGTCCGAAGAGCATTCAGAGATTCCACCCACTCGGAATAATCCGCAGAAGGCTCCGCCTCCAGGAACTTCCGGAACACATGACGGATATCGCCGACCAATGGAATCGAAGCTCCGGCATTCTTGCCGATCTCCGCGGGATCCACATCCAGATGCACCAGAACCTTGTTCTCCGTGATCAGATCCGGCTGTGAAATCGAGCGGTCCGCCACGCGGGCACCCACCATCAGAATCATGTCCGCATCGTTCATCGCGCGGTTTCCGTACTTCTGCCCGTTGTTGCCGACCATTCCGTAGAACATCGGATCTTCCGTCGGGAAAACGCCGAGTCCCATCATCGTGCAGACTGCGGGAATCCCGTAGCGGTGTGCGAATTCGCGCACCTCCTTCTCCGCGTGGGAGAGATGAACGCCGCCGCCCACGCACAGAATCGGACGCTTTGCCTTCTGGAGTTCACTCGTGACCTTCCGGATCTGCACCGCGTGTCCTTCCACCGTCGGCTTGTAGGTCCGCATGGCAACCTTCTCCGGGTACTCGAACCTGCGGATCTGCTGCAGCTGAATGTCGCACGGAAGGTCAATCAGGACAGGACCCGGACGTCCGGTCCCCGCAATGTGGAATGCTTCCTTCACAATCCGCGGAAGCTCATTGGCGTCACGCACAATGTAGCTGTATTTGACAAAGGACTCCACTGCACCGGAAATGTCCGCCTCCTGGAAAACATCTCCGCCGACCTGGCTGGAATTCACCTGTCCCGTAATGCAGACCATCGGAATGCTGTCCGCAAATGCCGTGGCAATGCCGGTAATCAGATTCTCTGCCCCGGGGCCGCTGGTAACCGCCACCACTCCTGTTTTTCCTGTAATTCTCGTATATCCGCTGGCCGCATGTGCCGCACACTGCTCCTGCCGCACCAGAATCGTGTGAATGTCCGATTCCAGAATGCTGTCATAAAAAGGAGCAATCGCAACGCCCGGATAGCCGAACACATACTCGACCCCTTCCTTTTCCAGGCAGCGGATGATCGCATCTGCACCGTTCATGGATCCATTTCCCTTTCCTGCCGCAAACGATCACGGCAATGTCTTATTTCCCATATCCGAAGAGCTTTGCAAGCGGCTCTACGATAGACTGGAGCTTTTGAATCGAATCATTCAGAGCATCAATGTCCAGGTCATTCAGGGCATTGCCGCTTCCGCCACCGTTCACAAAGCTGTTCAAACTGTCTGAGATCGAGTTCAGGTCCTCGAACATTCCCTGCGCCTCCTCGGACAGAGAACCTACCTGCGCCATGGTGGTCTGCGCCTCATTCATGACCGTCAGCGTCTTCGGCACCAGAATAACAAAGGCCGTCAGTGCCACAACCGCCGTGACGACACAGGCAATCATCGTGATTTTCTGATAAAAAGTCTGCTTTTTTGCAAGCTCCAGCCTTTCGTCCGGATGGATTTCTTTTGTCTGATTTGCGGAAATCTCGTTTTCCATCTCTGCCATTCCTTCCATGTCCTTTCCTGCCGCAGACCACCGCATTCGCGGATTTTGCCTCAGCGAGGTATAAAAATGTATGATCTCTAATCCTAGCACGAACCGACCGATGAAACAATAAAGGCACTGTGCTATGATACAAATAGTATGCGGGTTTCCCGCAGACCCCATTCTTCTGATATTACGAGGTTATTGACTTGTTTTCTTCCAAACCGTTTTCCTTTCGGACGACTTCCGAAATACTTTTCAGAATCCTTGCTTCCTGTGTTCTCTCCGTTCTGCTTCTGACCGGCTGCGGCTCCTCGCGTGAGCTGAGCGCCCTGCAGAGCTACCGGGAGGAAATGAATTCCTTCTGCTCCTCCATCGCCTCCTGTCAGGAGAAAATGGACGCACTGGACGCGTCATCGTCCGATGCCGAATCGCAGCTCCTCTTACTCGTGGACGAGATGGCCGATGCCGGCAGCAGGGCCGCAGCGCTCACGCCTCCTGAGGGCCTGGAAGATGCCGGGGAGATGTGCCGGAAGGCCTCTGACTATCTGCAGGAAGCCAAGGGAGAATACCACGCGGCCTTCGAAGCGGAGCCGTTTGATACCGACGCTTTTCAAAAGGCTCTCTCCTCCTATCAGTCCGCGGGACGGTGTCTCGCCCTGATGGCGGAGAATCTGCGGGAAAGTGCAAAGGAATCGTAACCGGCCCTTCTGACACTCTCCAAACACACGCTGTTCCGTCTGATTGTTACTGTGTGAAGGCTGTTGTCTCTTAAAAACAGAGGGAATCCGTTGAAATCCAACTGAGTGAAAAACGTTCACCGACGAGTGCAATCTGCCGGAAACAAACCGGGCTGTGAAGAACATTCTCCACAGCCCGGTTTGTTTTCGTTATCCGATGTCCCGGAGATATTGACATCCCGGGCAGGTATCGCCCCGTTTTCCCGATCGCTTTCGTCAGAAACAGAAATTGCCAGTTCGCAGTGCAGACCGGATTGCCGCTCTCACCGGTACAGAACCTTCTTGAAGGTCTTCTTGCCTCTGCGGACCAGGATTCCGTCCTTCAGCTCTTCCTTCGTGTATTTCTGCTTCAGATCGGTCACCTTCTCATCGTTCACCGTGACGCCGCCCTGCTGCACGGACGTGCGGGCGTTGTTGCGGGACTTCTCAAAGCCGCCCTTTACCAGAATGCCGAGAATATCAATGGTTCCGTCCTCCATGAAATCCTCATCCTTCAGGACCGCTTCCGGAAGGTTGGCGCTGTCTGCCGAAACACCCGCGCCGCCGAACAGCGCCTGCGCACCGGCCTCTGCCTTCTTCGCTTCCTCCTCGCCATGAACAAGGGTGGTGAGCTCATGGGCAAGGATCTTCTTTGCCTCATTCAGCTGGGAGCCTTCCCACTTGTCCATCTCGTCGATCTGCTCCAGCGGAAGGAAGGTCATCATCCGAAGGAACTTCAGGACGTCGGCATCGTCCACGTTTCTCCAGTACTGATAGAAATCATACGGAGAGGTCTTGTCCGGATTCAGCCAGACGGCTCCGCCGGAGGTCTTGCCCATCTTCGTTCCGTCATGCTTCAAAAGAAGCGTAATTGTCATCGCATAAGCATCCTTCTGGAGCTTCTTGCGGATCAGGTTGGCACCGCCCAGCATGTTGGACCACTGATCGTCTCCGCCGAACTGCATCTGGCAGCCGTAATCCTGGAACAGACGGTAGAAGTCATAGCTCTGCATCAGCATGTAGGAAAATTCCAGGAAGGACAGGCCGCTCTCCATGCGGTTGACGTAGCAGCGCGCGCGGAGCATCTCGTTGACGTTGAATTCCGATCCGATGTCACGCATGAAATCCAGGAAATTCAGATCGCGCAGCCAGTCCGCATTGTTGACCATCTGCGCCTTGCCGGGTCCGAAGTCAATGAAACGGCTCATCTGCTTCTTGAAACACTCGCAGTTGTGGTCGATCTGCTCCACCGTCATCATCTTGCGCATGTCGCTGCGGCCGGAGGGGTCGCCGATCATTGCGGTTCCGCCGCCCACAAGAGCGATCGGCTTGTTGCCTCTTTCCTGCATGCGCTTCATCAGAAGAAGCGCCATGAAGTGACCGACATGCAGAGAATCCGCCGTGGGATCAAAGCCGATGTAAAACGTCGCCTTGCCGTTGTCGATCAGGTCCGCGATCTCCTTCTCATCCGTCAGCTGGGCAAGAAGGCCTCTTGCCTTCAGCTCCTGCGATAATGTCATATTTTCTTCCATTTCATTCCTCCCCGCCGCCCGGTCCGCGGCCCTTTTCTTATTCTTTTCTTAACGTTATCCGGTCAGCCGCAGATTCCCTGCGGATATTATTCTTCCGTCTTCAGGTTTCCCAGTCCAGCGCGTTGGACTCGATCTTCTTGTCACGCAGCATCAGATCGCGCACGGCGTCCGCCGGATTCTTGCCTTCTTCGAGGACCTGGCAGACCTGATCAATGATCGGCGTCTCGATGCCGTATTTTACTGAGAGCTGGTGTGCCGCCTTCGCGCTGAAAACGCCTTCGACCACCTGCTGAACCTCTTTCATCGCCTCTTCCGGAGACCGGCCCTGGCCGATCAGGATACCGGCGCGGCGGTTTCTCGAATGCATGGAGGCGCACGTGACAATCAGATCGCCGATTCCGGTCAGCCCCGTGAAGGTCTCTGTCCTTCCGCCCATCGCGATTCCGAGTCTTGCGATCTCCGCGATGCCTCTTGTGATGAGCGCCGCCTTCGTGTTGTCGCCATAGCCGAGTCCGTCCGCGATGCCGGCCGCCAGCGCCACGACATTCTTCAGGGCGGCACCGACCTGCATCCCGAGGACATCCGGGCTCGTATAGACGCGGAACACCTCGCTCATGAAAATATCCTGCACATAGACGGCATCCTCGCGGCTGCGGGAGCCCGCCACGATGGCCGTCGGCATTCCCTTTCCGACCTCTTCCGCGTGCGTCGGTCCGCACAGAACCGCTGTGCGGCACTGGGGAATCTCTTCCTCAATGATCTGCGTCAGCGTCAGAAGCGTATCCGCCTCAATTCCCTTGGCCACGGATACAATCAGCTGATTCTCCTTCACATACGGCTTCATGCTGCGGGCGGTGCTCCGGGTAAACGGAGACGGTACCGCCAGAACGAGCAGATCCTTGCCGTCGATTGCCTTCTGAAGATCCGTCGTTGCCTGCACCTCCACAGGAAGCTTCACCCCGGGAAGCTTCACCTTCTGCTCGTGCTCCGTATTCAGCATATCCACTTCGTCCTGTGCGATCGACCAGACCGTCACATGATGTCCGCGGTTTGAAAGCTCAAAGGTCAGTGCCGTTCCCCAGCTTCCTGCTCCCAGCATTCCGATTTCTGCCATAGTGATGATATTCCTCTCTTAATCTTCTTCGCGACCGGAGGCCGCGGGATCCTGTCCGCATCCGCTCCTGCCGCCGTCTCATTTCATGCCGAACCAGGCGCTTTTCTCTCCGCCAGGGCCGGTCTCTCAAAAACATCTGCCCGGCAGTATTGACGCCTGAAACGATTTCATTCTCTCCCATCTTTCCGGAGCCGTTCTCTTAATGTTATCTGCTCTCCTTATCGGAATGCGTCAGATACAGCTTTCTCTCATTGCCCGCCTTCAGGCGTCCGATGTTCGAGCGGTGACGCCAGAACGCCATCGCGGTAAGGATTCCCATAATCACGTCGATTTCAATCAGCATCGCCGTGCCCGTGTGGTACATCCCAAGCGCTCCCTCGATCACAACCGCAAGGAAGGTCACCCCGTATACGCACAGCGACCCAAGGGAAACATAGTGCGTAATAAGAAACGGAACGAAAAAGGCAAGCGCCGCGAACGGAAGAAGGCTGATGTGATAACCGAACACAAAGCCCGCCATCACGGCAACGCCCTTCCCGCCGCGGAATTTCATGTAAAAAGGATAATCGTGTCCCAGAACCACACCCGCAAACGCCCACATTTTCAGAAGATAAACCATATCCGGGTGGCTCCTTCCGAACAAAGTTCCGATGAGCAGAAGGCAGATCAGTCCCTTTCCCAGATCCAGGAAAAAGACAAGATAGCCGGTCTTTTTCCCCATGACGCGCATGGCATTGGTGGTCCCAGAGTTGCCGCTTCCGTAATTCCGGATATCGATTCCCTTATGTTTTCCGATCAGATAGGCCCACTGAATGCAGCCAAAAAAATATCCGATCACCAGACAGATCAGCCGCAGTGCGATATTCATCCGCCGTTTACTCCTTCCTTCTCTCCCCCGTCTTCCGGTGCCGGTTTCCGCACCGCCTTCCCGCGTTCCGGTACAGCCCGTTCCGCGCCGCTTTCTCCTGTTCCGGTGCAGAGCTCCCGCACCTTCTGCTTACTTCTTCTCGTCCTCATTCCGCTCGCGGATGATGAACTTGATCGGCGTTCCGACGAAGCCGAAGGTCTGCCGGATCTGATTCTCCAGATAACGCAGATAGGAGAAATGCATCAGATACTTGTAATTCACGAACAAGACAAAGGTAGGCGGCTTGACTCCCGCCTGTGTTCCGTAATAAATCTTCAGCATCTTGCCCTTGTCTGACGGCGGCTGCTGCATGACAGCGGCTTCTGTCAGAATCTCATTGAGAACGCCCGTCTGGATGCGCATGTTCTGGTTATTGGAAACCATGTCCACCTCGTCATAAATGACATTCATGCGCTGTCCCGTCTTCGCCGAGATGTAGATAATCTCCGCGTAAGGAATGAACGACAGGGTCTGATGAATCTTCGCCGTGAAGTTCTTCATGGTGGAATTGTCCTTGCTGATGGCATCCCACTTGTTCACCGCGATGATGACCGCTTTGCCGCGGTCATGGGCGATTCCCGCAATTTTCGCATCCTGCTCCGTGACGCCGTCCTCGGCGGAAATGACGAGAAGCGCAATGTCCGAGCGCTCCACGGCCGCCACGGCGCGCAGCACCATGTAGTGCTCCAGCTCCTCGGAGATCTTGTTCTTGCGGCGCAGTCCCGCGGTATCCACGAAAATATAGTCCTTTCCGTTGTGGCGGACTCTCGTGTCAATCGCATCGCGCGTTGTTCCCGCAATGTCCGAAACAATGACGCGGTTCTCGCCGATCAGGCGGTTTACAATGGAGGATTTCCCGACATTGGGCTTGCCGATGATAGCAACGCGGACGGTATCATCCTCTTCGATGTCATCCGCCCCCTCCGGGAAATGGCGGACCACTTCGTCCAGAAGATCGCCGATGCCGGTCTTGCCCGATGCGGAAACCGGAATCGGATCCCCGATGCCGAGATTATAGAATTCATAGACATACGGCTGCATCTGCACCGGCTTGTCCACCTTGTTGACGGTCAGAACGACCGGCTTGTGGGAGCGTCGCAGCATGTCCGCCACCTTGGAATCCGCATCCTGCACACCGGACTGGATATCCACGAGAAACAAAATGACATCCGCCATATCAATAGCGATCTGGGCCTGTTCCCTCATCTGGGACAGGATGATGTCATTCGAGTCCGGCTCGATTCCGCCGGTATCAATCAGGGTAAAATTGTAATTCAGCCAGCTCGCGTCCGCGTAGATCCGGTCTCTGGTTACGCCGGGAGTGTCCTCCACGATGGAGATTCTCTCTCCCGCAATGGCGTTGAACAGCGTGGATTTTCCTACATTGGGACGGCCGACAATGGCTACGATCGGTTTGGATTTTTTCTTGGACATAATATGTTCTGATTCCTGTACATTCTGATAGGCACAGATTCCGCGGCACCCGCCGGCAAAGAATCCGGGATGCGCCGCCCTTCCGGCCCGTGATGCCGGTATGGGATCTGTGCTGCTTTCTGAAACCTGTGTGCAGGCATGGTATGCCCGCACATACAGATGATATTGTAACACATGTTCCGGAAAAACAGAATTTTTATCATTGCACTGCGGTCAAGTCCCGAAGGGGTTCTGCCGACGACATTGAGGATTTTATTGAAAAATTTGAGATGTTCGGAACAGTTACGAATTTTCAACGCTTCCGGCTCAGAATTGCCAGCACTCTCTGCCGGTTGTATCTCTGCAGCATCACGAATGTCAGATCAAACGCGGCCGCCAGTACCGAGGTGAGGATAAAAACCGGGAACGCGCCGAACCACCGGCCCGCCGCGATCGGAAGGAAGCTCAGCACCGCGATGGTTTCATGCACCAGCTCCGCCTGGCACATCGCCTGCGCGATTTCCTCCCAGGTGTGAAGATGCGGATCAAACAAAGACGCATCATAGGACGGAAGCCTTTTCTTCCACATCTTCACTCCCAGCCTCTCATACAGCGCCCGCTCGCGCGGCGAGACCTGATACCAGCGTCTTCGGTAATCCGCGCGGTTTCGCATCACCATCCGGAATGCCAGTCCCGTCAGAAGCCGCATCCACAGGTGATAGGCAAAGGTTCCGCAGGTGATCGCGAGGGACAGACAGATCCCCGCAGCGGTTTTCCCGTACAAAAGCGCAAAAAGGACCGTCCCCGCGAGGAACGCGAGGGCAAGTCCTTTCATCAAAAAAGGCATCGTCACTTTTTCTTTTCCGCTAACCTTTTTGTTCATATTTACCTCGCTGAGGCAGCCGGCGCGTCAACACCGATGCTGCAGTTTGAAAGCGACATATCGATGTCACTTTCAAACTTCTCTAGAACAAGTCCAGCATATTGTCAAGATAAACCGCCTCCCGAACCTTCAGCTGGCACTCCGGCTTCGTCATGTAATATAGAAGAAACTCCAGCACCAGTGCGCTTCCGAGACCACGCCCCTCGATCTTGAAATTGGAAAATCCCATCGGAAGATAAATATTCCGGATATCTCCGATACCGATAAATCCCGGATTCTCCATCGCCCTGGAAAAGCGGTAGCCCTCCTCTGCGTGCGGGGCCCTGCAGCGGTGTTCCGGCCCTTTCTCTCCAAGGCTCAATCTGCTGACCGCCTCATAGCAGGCTTTCCGCTCTCTGCAGCCAAACCAGCAGCACTCATTGCAGAGAAATTCCGTCTTGTCCTTCTGAATGTCCGAAAGCGATGCCAGAAGATCCAACCTCTTGTTCAGGCGAAAATCCGGAACGACATACCGGAACTCACTCCGCTCCGTTTCCCTCCGGAAGGCCTCAAACTCCGTGAGGACCTTCGTCGTGGAAGAAACCAGATACAGCTGCGGATAGTTCTCTCTCAGGTAATCCGCAAGAAGCTCCGAATGGACGATGACGCCGTTCTCCACACCCTCTTCCCGGGCGAACATTTTGCAGAGCGCATTGCATTTCGGGTCGGAGAGATGCTCCTTCCGAAGAAGTAAATTGCTGAAAGTGAGTCTTGCCGAAATCCCGTATTCCCGAAGGAGCGCCAGTACCTCCTGCGGCTCTGCCTCTCCTGTTTCCACGCGGCCGCCTCCCCAGAGGCACCCCGCCGGTGCCCCATACACCGAACCGATGTCGCACCAGTCATAAAAATACTCCCGGTGCTCACGAAACAGAGGGAAAAATACCCGGTACAGCTCATAGAATTCGAACAGCCCCGGAAGGTGAAAGGTTGCAAGCGACATCATGCTTTCCTCGTTACCCGGAAGGTCCTCTCCACCATCACGATCATCAGGAGGAAGAAAATCAGCAGGAAGACCGGCATGACCGCGAAGGTCACGTGATTTCCGATCAGCCCGAAAATCGGCGGAATGAAGGTGGAGCCGACATAAGCGCTTGCCATCTGGATTCCGATGATGGCTCCCGAATTCTCCGCGCCGAAATTATCCGGCGTGGAATGAATGATGCAGGGATAAATCGGGCCGCACCCGAACCCGATCACCAGAAAGGCGACGAATGCCGCCTGATAGGAGCTGATCGGCAGAAGAAGCGCCGCGATTCCGCAGATCAGGATCCCGGTGCCGAGCTGAATCATTCGCCGGTCGCCGAGCTTGTCCGTGATAAAGCCGCTGACGAATCTTCCCGCCGTGATTCCGATGTAAAACAGCGCCGCAAATCCCGCCGCACGCTCCGCGGGAATTCCCTTCACCTCTGCAAAATACGTGGCAGCCCACTGCATCGTGGTCGCCTCCGCGGCGCAGTAGGCGAAAAATCCGGTCAGAAGAAACGGAACGCCCCTGATGCGCAGCGCACCGAAAAGACCGACACTCTTCCCCGCCTCTCCCGTTTTCGTCCCGTTCACCTTCCAGACAGGAAGTGTAACCAGCAGAAGGAGTGCAATCGCCAGCTGGATCAGCCCCACGATCCGGTATCCGCTGTTCCAGGTGCGGTTGACCAGCGCATAGCTCATGATGAACGGGCTGATGATCGTTCCGACACCCCAGAAGCAGTGCAGCCAGCTCATGTGTTTTGCCTTGTAATGAAGGGCAATGTAATTGTTGAGAGCCGCGTCAATCGCTCCCGCTCCGAGTCCGTAGGGAATCCCGAATACCATCAGCATCCAGAAGCGGCTGGAACACGAAAAGCCGAATAACGCGAGCACGGTGAGAAATACGCTCACAACCGTCACAATCCGGGTTCCGAACCTGCGGGTGAGCCGGTCCGACAGAAGGCTTGATACGATCGTTCCGCCAGAAATGATCATCGACACAATTCCCATGTAGGACACAGGAACCCCAAGCTCAGTGTGCATCACCGGCCAGCCGGAGCCGAGAAGCGAATCCGGAAGCCCCAGGCTGATGAATGCGAGATAAATGAGTGCCAGCAATAACATGTACATGTTCTCTGAAATCCTTTCCCCTTGTCCTGCGATTCCCAAAAGGGCCGCATGCTCCTCTCATCTTAGCACAAGCGCTCCCGCCTTTGGCAGCATTGTTTTAAAAGCAAACTTCCCCTGCAGAAAAACAAGATGCGGCTGTCATCGATGAAAATGACGAGCACACATTACTTTCCATGAAAATAATGTGCGGATGTAACAAAAACGTGCCGTCACAGGAGTGACACAACTCGTATCATTCCCGTAACGGCACTGCATCATTACAGAGCATTATTGAAATCAGGCAGACCGGCTGAAACCGTTCTTTTCACGGTTCCCATATGCGGAATCCCCGCGACGCCCGCTGCTTACTTCAGCACAATTTCCTTCTCACTCTTCTCATAATCCGGATGGTTGGACTTCCAGAGCTTGTCCGCAACCGGAGCCCACTCCTTTGCGTAGTTCTCGCACTTCCCACAGAGGTGCTCGACCGTCTCGGGCTCCGTCAGGTCTGTGCTCTTGGCACCGGCTGCCTTGACGATTGCCTGAAGCTTCTCCGGGTTCTCCAGGAAAGGACAGGGCTGCAGCAGGTTTTCATTGAAGGGCTGGTTCTTCTGATAGAGCTTGAACAGCGGCTGCTGCAGGCACTCCAGAAGGCTCTTCTCGTGAATGTTCGCTCCGGAATAGTGAATGAAGACGCAGGGCTCCACATCTCCGTTCGGGTTGATGTGGCAGTAGTTCTTGCCGCCTGCGATGCATCCGTTGACCCACTCGCCATCGTTCTGGAAATCCATCGCAAAGATCGGTTTGCCGCCTTCATAGCCGCGGATCTCACGAATGCGGTGATACATATATTCACGCTGCTCCGGTGTCGGAACAAGATCCATCGTCGCATCCATTCCAACCGGCATGAAGTGGAAGTACCAACTGAACGCAACGCCCTTGGAAATCAGGAAATCCATGAACTCGTCCGAAGTAACCGCCTCACAGTTCGCTCTCGTGTAGCAGATGGACGTGCCGTAAACCAGGCCGTTCTTGTGAAGAAGATCCATGGTGTCCATGACCTTCTGGAAGGTACCCTTGCCTCGTCTTGCGTCCGTCGTATCCTCATAGCCCTCGATCGACATGGACAGGACGATGTTCTTCGACTTCTTCATCTCGTCGCAGAACTCCTGATCCACCAGCGTGCCGTTCGTGAACAGCATGAAGCCGCAGTCCTTGTGCTTCTGCGCGAGACGGAAAATATCGTTCTTGCGCACGGTCGGCTCGCCGCCCGTCATGACATAGCCGTGAATGCCGAGCTCCTTTCCCTCCGTGACGATCTTGTCCATATCCTCATAGGAGAGATTCAGCTGATGACCGTACTCGGATGCCCAGCAGCCGGTGCAGTGCAGGTTACAGGCCGAGGTAGGATCGAACAGGATGACCCACGGAATGCTGACGCCGTACTTCTGCGCCGCCTTCTTCGTCTCCTTGTATCCGGAAAAACCTGCCTCAAAACCAAACGCCATGAACAGTCCTTCCAGATAGTCCAGATCGACATAGTCCAGAAGGTTGTTGAAGAATTTCGTCCACTTTCCTTCCTTGCTGAACGTTGCGCGGAGTCTGTCATAGGCTTCCGGCGGCCAAGTGTCTCCGTTGATTTTCTGAATCGCGTCAATAACGCCGACGAATCCTTCCTCACGGTTTGAAACAGCCTTTCTTCCCGCTGTCTTCAAAACCGCCTGAAATGCTGCCCGTTCTGCTGCATGTGTCAATTTGTTTGCCATAATTTCCTCCCTGCCTCATTTTCCTGCGGCACGTAATTTTCCCCAGAAGCAGCCGGTCTGACCTGTTGCCCGCCACCGGGTATGCGACTTTATGACCAAGATTCATTTCATATTGTAACACGTTTCTTTGTTAAAAAATGGACAATTTTCCCGGAATGGGTAAAGAATCCCACGGACTGCTGATCGTTCCGCCACGGAAATTAACCGCTTGCGGGTTCCTTCCATAGAAAGTACAATGAATAGGCCGTCTGGCATGCATATTCTTCCGTATGCCACAGGTTTTCACTGACATTGGCAGAAGTGATCTGCCGGATGAAACCGCAGGAGATCCGACTTTATATCCGATTCGGACAGGACGGCCAGCCGCACCCTGAATTTCCAGTGTAAAATTCAGGATGCCTGCAATCGTTCGATGCATCATAATAATAAAAACAAGGAGTATGTCCATGTCTGATCTGCAGCTGCATCAGAAGCTGGAACGCCGCATCCCGGTCGCCCCGCTTGAGCTTGTTGTTCTTCCCTCCGCCGAGGCGCTGGGAAATGAAGTCAATGATTACCTCGTATCTTTCCGGAAGCATTACGATAACATCGCCAAGGGCGATACCGCTTTTCAGGGATATGTCCGCGACGATTACCGGATGCAGGCTGAATGCGTCCGTTTCGGCACCGGCGAGGGCAAGGGCGTGATTGCCGAATCCTGCCGCGGCAAGGATATTTTCATTCTCACGGATGTCACCAACCACTCTCTGACCTACAAGATGAACGGCTTCATCAACCACATGTCTCCGGACGATCATTTTCAGGATCTGAAGAGGATTGTCGCTGCCATCAACGGCAAGGCAGCCCGCATTTCCGTGATCATGCCCTTCCTGTATGAGGGCCGTCAGCACAAGAGATCCGGTCGGGAATCTCTGGACGGCGCCAACATGTTCCATGAGCTGGTGGACCTCGGCGTCAAGAATTTCATTACCTTTGACGCGCACGATCCCCGGATTCAGAATGTGGCCCCGCTCTCCAATTTTGACAACTTCATCTCCCCGTACCAGTTCCTCCGTGCGATCATCCACTCCTTCCCGGACGTCATTCTGGACAAGGAGCATTTCGTCGTCATCTCTCCGGACGAGGGAGCGTTGGACCGCGCTGTCTATTTCGCAAGCGTGATCGGTGCCGACACCGGTATGTTCTACAAACGCCGTGACTACTCCCGCATTGTGAACGGCAAGAATCCGATTGTCGCGCATGAGTTCCTCGGCAGCGACCTCGCGGGAAAGGATGTCATCGTCATGGATGACATGATCTCTTCCGGCGGCAGCATTCTGGACACTGCAAAACAGCTGAAGAAGATGAACGCGGGACGCGTATTCCTCTGCACCACGTTCGGCCTTTTCACCGACGGTCTGGAGATCTTCGACAAGGCCTATGAGCAGGGAGATTTCGATCTCATCATCACTTCCAATCTCACCTGGCAGCCGGGAGAACTGCATGACCGCCCGTGGTTCTCTTCCGCTGACATGGGCAAATATCTGGCCAACATCATTGATTTCTTCAACCATGATGCTTCGATTTCGGACATGACGACGCCGACCTCCAAGATTCATGAGCTCCTCGCGAAGTTCAACAAGAATGAGCAGACCGAATTCGAGAAGCTGGAACTGGAGAACACGGATTTCTGATCATTGTTCACAGACACTGCTGTCTGTAACAAAACATAACCGGTCATGACATTTCGGATTTTCCTGCAAAATCCCCGATGCTGTCGGCCAAAGGCGTTTCATACAGAAAGCTACAAAATTTGACGAACCATTACAAAAACAATCCTCTGTTGCACGGCGTTTTCCGGATGCCGTACTGCAGAGGATTTTAAATATGATAGGGAAACGCATTCCGCACCCAATGGCAGGAAACTTTTCCCTCTCCTGCGGGCCGTAGCGCAACAACGTCAAACCGCACCGGCTGATCCTCCGGGATCTGATGCCGGCACCGGTAATAATCTGCCGTCCTGCAGATGGTCTTCTGCTTCCCAACGGTCACAGCCTCTTCCGGCGTCCCGCTCCCCTCACTTTGACGGAATTTCACCTCGAAGAACACAAGGGTTCTCCCGTCGAGACCGACAAGATCAATCTCTCCGCGCCGTCCGCTGCGGAAGTTCCGCTCCAGAATCCGCACGCCGTTCTGTTCCAGAAACATTCCGGCCAGCCTTTCTGCAGCGCCTCCTTCCCTGCGGAAATTTCTCATTCTCAGCTTTTCCCTTCTACAAAATTTCTAATAAACGTCCGACGGTGAATCGGACACGGACCGTACTTCTGCAGTGCCTCAATGTGTACCTTCGTTCCGTAGCCCTTGTGCGCCGCGAATCCGTATTCCGGGTACTGCCGGTCATACTCCTCCATCATCCGGTCCCTCGTCACCTTGGCAAGGATGGAGGCTGCCGCGACGGAAAGGCATTTCGCGTCCCCCTTGATCACCGGAGCCTGGGGAAGCTCCACCTCCGGAATCGTCACCGCATCATTGACCAACGCGTCCGGCAGAACCTTCAGGCCCGCGATGGCCTTCCGCATCGCTTCATACGTTGCCTGCAGAATGTTGATCTCATCAATCCGCTCCGGCGAGGAAAGCCCGACGCACCACGCCAGCGCCTCGTTCGTGATGACCTCATAGAGCTCCTCCCGCTTCTTCGCGGAGAGCTTTTTGGAATCATTCAGATACAGAATATCATGATCCGGAGGAAGAATGCAGGCGCCCGCCGCGACCGGTCCCGCAAGGGGTCCTCTTCCCGCCTCGTCAATTCCGCAGATGAGGAACCCTTCCGGCAGGGCAATTCCTCCCAGAAGGTCTCCCACGGCCTTCTGCTCAAAGTCCCGCATTCCCGCGACCCGCTGCTTTTCCAACCGGAGCTTTTCCTCTCTTCTGGCCTGTGCCTCTTCTTTTTTCGTCATAAGACTCTGTCTCCCTGACCGGTGAAATGTTAATTCTCTACTTGTCCGTCAGAAGGCCGAACTTCGAGAACGGATAGATCCGCAGCCATGCCCTGCCGATGATGTCCTTCCGCTTGATGTTCCCGACATCCGGATAGCGGCTGTCCTCCGACACATTCCGGTTGTCGCCGAGAACGAAATACTCGTCATCTCCCAGCTGGATCTCCTCCGCGGCAAGTCCTGCGTATTCCATCCGCTCGTAGCCGTAATCCTCCTGCAGAAGCTCATCGTTGATGTAGATATTGCCCTGCTCGTCGATCCGGACCCGTTCTCCCGGAAGGCCGATCACTCTTTTGATAAAATAGGTGTTCTCCGCGTACTGATAAGGGAAAATAATAATATCGAACCGTTTCGGATCACGGAAACGGTATGTCACCTTGTCCGCGATCAGCTGATCTCCGTCCTCCAGCGTCGGCACCATCGAGGTTCCGTTCACATCGGTCCGCTGCGCCACGAAGGTAATCAGGAACCATGACAGCGCAATGACCGCCGCAAGCCAGATTACCGTATGTAAAATCGTTTTTCCTGTATTCTTCATCGCTTATCTTCTGCCCGTACCTTTCCGTTTGGCAATCCCTTCGTCACAAAGTCTCCCGCGGAACGCCTTGCCCTGCGTTTCTCACAGGTTTACCCCTTCGCAGGCTGTCCTGCCCGTTTCCGAAAGGGGGCTTCCGCAGAGCACCCGGTCCTGCGCTTCCCGCAGGCGGACTCTCTCTCAGACCGTCATGCCTCCGGCGCATCATCCAGCGTAATGGCCCCGATTCTTCCGCTTCGGAAATCATCGAGCAGCAGATGCGCCGCACGGACCGGATCCTTTTCTCCGCCGCTCCGGAGGAGATTCCTCGCCCCTGCGATCTGCACCAGAAGCTCCTGCAGTCCTTTGTCATTATACTCAGTTTGCCCAGGAATCTCCACCGGTTCCTCCCCGGCGGGAGTGGCAGGATTCCCGTCAAAATACCTTGCGCGCAGCATTTCCGGATACTTCCGAAGCAGAATGGCCAGAAGCTTTCTTGCGAGCTCCTCTTCATCCAGAATATCGTCCTTGATCGAACCGACCAGGGCGAGCCTCAGCCCGACATTCTGATCCTCAAACTTCGGCCACAGGATTCCGGGCGTATCCAGAAGCTCCAGCCCCGCAAAGGAAATCCACTGCTTGCCCTTCGTGACGCCCGGCTTGTTCCCGGTTTTGGCGCTGGATCTTCCGGACAGGGAGTTGATAAAGGTTGACTTTCCTACGTTCGGAATCCCGCAGATCATTGCGCGGACCGGACGGTTCCGAATCCCGCGCTTAAGATCCCGCTCCTTCTTCTCCTTCGTGATCTTCTGAAGGGTCTTCATGATCTGTGCGTTGGCTTTCTTCGTTCTGGCGTCCAGCGCAATCGCAGCAATGCCCTTTTTGGCAAAATAGTCCGTGAACTGCGCCGTCAGCTTCGGATCCGCAAGGTCCGCCTTGCTCAGAATCACCATCCGCTGTTTGCCCTGCGCCAGCTGGTCCACATCCGGATTGCGACTGGAAAGCGGCACGCGCGCGTCAAGGATCTCAATGACCAGATCCACGAGGCGGACGTTTTCCTGCATCATCCGCTTTGCCTTTGTCATATGTCCCGGATACCACTGATAATCCATTTCGTCTCTCCCTCGATAACCTGTTTTCCTGATCTGGGTGAATCCATTGCCCTGTGATTCACTTTTTTGTCAGGAGCCCTCCGTGCTGAGCTTCTGCGCCGGTTTTATACCTCGCTGAGGCAAAATTCGCGAAGGCGATTTTGCCGAATGCGGCAGCCGGTGCGTCAGCACCGATGCTGCAGTTTGCAAGTGACATATCGATGTCACTTGCAAACTTTTCACCGCACTCTGTGAAGGCCCGACCCTTCAGCTGGAAGCGCGAGCCACACGCTTCCGATGATGTCTTCCTCCTGCACGGTGCCGATTCCCGCCGAGCGGGAGTCCTCGCTCTCGTCCGGATTGTCGCCCATCACAAAGTACTGTCCGTCCTCCATGATCTCCATGTCCGCGGCAAGACCCGGATCCGAAATGGACGCATAGGCATCCGAATAGGTGCAGGGGACGCCGTTAATGAGGAGCACGCCGTTCAGCACCTGCACGGAGTCCCCCGGAATCGCCACAATCCGCTTGACCGACGGATGCATCTGGCTGTCCCCACCCGGGTAAAACGCCACGACATCGCCCCGCTCCGGGGTCGACATCCGGTAGGCAAGCTTGTTCACAAAGACATTCTGCCCCTGCACGATGCCCGGCTTCATGGAATTGCCCAGGACGCTCACGCGGAACCCGAAGCACTTGAAGCACATCACCGCGAAAAACAGCGCGATCACCGTATAGCAGAGCCAGAGGATTCCCTCCACGATCCGGGTCGTGTTGACGGTATTCTTATCTTCATAAAAGGAAAGGCCCGATGAATAGCGGCTACGCCTGCGTTTTCTTCGCATCATTCGTTCTTCCTCTTTTGGTAAAATTCTTTAACACTATATAAAAAGGCCGCACTGCAAATCAGTGCGGCCCCGAAAGAAACTCTCTTCCCAGAGGATCAGCGAATCTGCTCCTTAACCTTAGCCTTCTTGCCGCTGAGGTTTCTCAGATAGTTCAGCTTCGCTCTTCTTACCTTACCATGACGGACAACTTCTACCTTCTCTACGTTGGGAGAATACAGCGGCCAGGTCTTCTCAACGCCGATTCCGCTGGACTCCTTGCGAACGGTAAAGGTCTTCCGGCTTCCGCCGCCCTGGATCTTCAGGACAGTTCCCTCAAAGATCTGGACTCTGGAACGCTTTCCCTCTTCAATTCTGTTGTGAACACGAACGGTGTCACCAACGTTGAACTGGGATACTTCTTTCTTCTGGGCTTCTTCGATTTCGCTGATAATGCTCATTTCTTTCTCCTTTTCCGGATGTTCTTACCCGTTCTCCCGCCTGCCCTTGCAGACATCGTGAAACGGCATTTTCGCGGCAGATTGCCGACCGTTCCCCGGCAGAGGACCATCTCCTGACATATTGTTCCCGCTGCGCATAAAACACAGCATAGATGATGATACCATATCGCGGACTCACATGCAAGCATCCGCTTCCGGCCTTCTTCTTTTTTTCTTCGGCGGCGGATCCGGATGCGCCGCTTTCCAGGCGTCGTACAGGTCCGGCCGGATCTTTTTCGTCCGAAGCAGGGACTGCTCCAGCCGCCAGGCATCTACCTTCGCGTGGTCTCCGGAGAGAAGAATGTCCGGAACCTTCCTTCCGTTCCACTCCTCCGGTCTCGAATACTGCGGGTACTCCAGAAGCCCGTCCTGAAAGGAATCCGTCTCCGCGGAGGCCTCATTCCCGAGAACTCCGGGAACTAGCCTCGAAACCGCGTCCACGATCATCATCGCCGGCAGTTCTCCGCCGGTCAGGACGAAATCGCCGATGGAAACCGGGTCCGTCACGATTTCCTCAATGACCCGTTCGTCGATTCCCTCGTAATGACCGCACAGGAGAATGAGATCCTCCTCTTTGGAGAACTCCTCCGCCATGCTCTGGTTGAACGTGCGGCCGACCGGTGTCAGATAGACCACCCGGGTCCGTTTCCCGGGCCCCGGCTCCATTGCCTTTGCCTCTTCCTGCGGATTCCCTGCCCTCTCTTCCGAAAGTGCCCTGGCCCGCCGGTTCTGAATCCGTTCTTCCACTGCCTTCCAGGCATCGTATACAGGCTGCGCCTGCATCAGAAGCCCTGCACCGCCGCCGTAAATGTAGTCATCCACCTTGCCGTGGCGGTTGTTCGTATAGTCACGGATGTTGACCGCCTCCGCATGAATCAGTCCCTGTGCCATCGCACGGCCCAGAATGCTGGTGTTCAGCCCGTCCGTCACCATCTCCGGAAACAGCGTAAGAATGTGAAAATTCATTTCTTCTGCAAATCTCTCAATCCGGGCAGCAGATGAACCTTCATGATCCCCTCTTCCGGACTGACATCCAGGATGCAGTCGCGGATCGCGGGAATCAGAATGCTCTCTCCATCCTCTGTCCGCACTTCGTATACATCGTTGGCACCGGTCTGCAGAACATCCGTCAGCGTTCCGAGAACGCTCCCGTCATCCTCCAGCACCTTCATCCCGATCAGATCCGGAATGTACCAGCGGCCTTCCTCCAGCGGCATGGCGTCCGCCCGGTCAATCATCAGCGGAAGATTCCGGTAAAGCCGTGCCTCCTCCGGACTCTCGATGTCCGAAAGGTGCAGGATCACGAATTTCCCCTGAAGCCGCACGGCGCTGACCCCGTGCTCCTCCGTTCTGCCGCGGAAGGTCAGATACACCTTCTTCAGCTTCCGGAATCGCGCCGGGTCATCGGTGGTCGGGAAGACCTTCACATCTCCCCGCACGCCGTGAGTACTGGCAATGACGCCAACCTGAAAGCGGTCCGTCATAACGTATCGCCCTTTTCCGCGTTCCCGCCGGAGCCTTCTTCCTGACTCTGCGCAGCCGCGTCATCTTCCTTCAGCATGTCCGTGGAGTCAATGTTCACGTCAACTGCCACGTCCTCCCGGGTCGCAGCCGCCTTGACAACAGCGCGGATCGCCTTCGCGATCCGTCCCTGACGTCCGATGACCTTTCCCATATCCGCGGGAGCGACATACAAGTCAACCTTGATGACCTTTCCCTCGGTTCTTTCTCTGACTGCGACCTCGTCCGGATGCTCCACGAGCGCCTTCGCAATCACCTCGACCAGTTCCTTCATCATCGAATCCCTCTTTTCCAGTTGTCAGACACTGTTTTCTAAGGAAAAACCGGAAACCCGGCCTTTCCCTAAGGGTAACAATGATCAGTTGGCCTTTGCTGCCTTCTTCATCAGCTTCTTTACAACGTCGGTCGGCTGAGCACCCTTCTTGATCCACTCATCAGCCTTCTCCGCATCGATGCGGATGGTTGCGGGCTCGGTGTTGGGATCATAGTAGCCGATGGAATCAATGGTCTTTCCGTTGCGCGGAACAGAAGACTCCTGAACAACGATACGATAAATCGGAACCTTCTTCTCACCGATTCTTGCAAGTCTGATCTTTACCATGATAATTTCCTCCTCAAAATAAAAATATGTAAATGAATCTATTCTGCTGACACCTTCGCACTGCGGCAGGCCGCCGCACCGGTTCTTCGTGTCATCTGCAACACAGGCGGCTCCTGCCGTCTGTCGTTACCGTAACTTAGCCGAACGGGAATCCTCCCCGTCCTCCGAGGCCGCCCATTCCGCCGAAGCCTCCCGGCATTCCGCCGAAAGGATTTCCGTGGCGCCTCTTCTTCATGCCGCCCATCTTCTTCACCATGTCCTGCATCTGCTTGAACTGCTTGATGAAGCGGTTGACCTCCGCGATGTCATTGCCGGAGCCTTTGGCGATCCGGTACTTGCGCTGCGGGGTGAGGAGCTTGGGGTTCGCCCGCTCCTGCGGTGTCATGGACAGGACGATGGCTTCCATCCTGGCCATTTTCTTCTCATCGATGGCTCCGTCCAGCTGATCCCTGCTGATGCCCATTCCGGGCAGCATTCCCAGAATACTGGAAAGGCCTCCCATCTTGCGCATCTGGTTCATGCTCTCCAGATAGTCGTTAAAATCAAACTTCCCTTTGCCGAGCTTCGAGGCCATCTCGCGGCCCTTCTTCTCATCCTCTTCGGTCTGATTCTCCTGTGCCTTCTCAATCAGCGTCAGGACATCGCCCATTCCGAGGATCCGGGATGCCATGCGGTCCGGATAGAACTGCTCCAGATCCGAGAGCTTCTCGCCCATGCCGACATACAGGATCGGACGTCCGGTCACCGCCTTGACGGAAAGTGCCGCACCGCCTCTCGTGTCGCCGTCCATCTTCGAGAGAATGACGCCGTCCACACCGACCTTCTCATCGAAGGTCTTCGCGACATTGACGGCCTCCTGGCCGGTCATCGCGTCGACCACCAGAATGGTCTCGTGAACCGTCACCGCTTCCTTGATCTTCTGGAGCTCTTCCATCATCTCATCGTCGATCTGAAGGCGGCCCGCCGTATCCAGGAACAGCACATCATTGCCGTTCTTCTCGGCGTGTGCCAGAGCTGCCTTCGCAATGTCAACGGGGCTCTTGGAATCTCCCATCTCAAAGACAGGAACGCCGACCTTTTCTCCGTTTACCTGAAGCTGGCGGATGGCACCGGGACGGTAGACGTCCAGTGCCGCAAGGAGCGGCTTCTTTCCTTTGAGCTTCAGCTTCCCCGCAAGCTTCGATGCCGTTGTCGTCTTACCAGAGCCCTGAAGACCTGCCATCATGATCACGGTGACGGCCTTTCCCGGCTGGAACGACAGCTCCGTGGTCTCCGATCCCATCAGGCGGATCATCTCTTCATCGACGATCTTGATGACCTGCTGCGCCGGATTCAGTCCGTTCATGACCTCGGATCCGACCGCCCGCTCCTGAATGGACGCGATGAACTGCTTCACCACACGGAAGTTGACGTCCGCCTCAAGGAGCGCCATCTTGACTTCCTTCAGCGCTTCCTGTACGTCCTTCTCCGAAAGCTTGCCTTTTCCGCGAAGCTTCGCGAATACGCGGTTCAGTTTTTCCGATAAACTCTCAAATGCCATAGCTGTATTTCCTGCCGGGCCTCCTGCGGCGGATTGCCCGCGCACGGTCCTAAGCCTGTTCTCTTTCTACAGTTCCCTGCGGATCTCTTCTGCAATCTTCCGGAAGGTTTCCGCTTCCTCTGCATCCCGGAGTCTTCCCGCTTCTTCCGAAAGCTTCTCACAGCTCCTTCGGATTCTCCGGAATCTCTCAATCATGCCGAGGCTCTTCTCATAGCCCTGCATCTGCGCCGTTGCACGGCGGACCAGGTCGGAAACGGCCTGCTTGCTGATGCCGTTCTGTTCCGCAATCTCATTCAGCGAGAGGTTCTGATAAACCACCAGCTCATAAATTTCCTGCTGGTGCTTCGTAAGAAGCGGCCCGTAAAAGTCATATAACATTCCCTGCTCTACGATCTGCTCCATTCTGCAACCTCAGTTTCGTCTGCGGCTCTTACACGCCGCATAACAACTTGCTTATCATACAAAACAGCGGGGCATGTGTCAAGTATTTTTTCTTGACACACATCCCGTTGCCGTCTGAAGTGCCTGTGTATCCTTTTGATGCCCCGCCAAGACAAACCGCACCTTCCGTTTCCCGGGAGTCTCCCCGCGAACCGTTTTCTTTTTGCAGTGCCAAAGGCTCATCCGATTGTGAGGCTTGCGTCCAGCCCGACCTCCGTTGTGATTCCGGGCACCGTTCCGTTTACGGAATACTGCCACATGCTGAACTTGTAGGGGAAATACAGACCCGCTCCGGTGTTGGCGATCCACTTGTCGTATTTTTCCAGATCTTCCATATTCAGCATCATCACGAAGGATGCCAGGTTCCCGTAAATCATCGGCTGGTAGCCGGCCTCCTCCAGTTTCTCACAGAAGGTCAGCACATAATCCGTCCACTCCGCGCGGCTCTGCCCCGCCGTCCGGTCCGTCTCCGACGGAACGTTGACCCAGACCGCAACCGGGTACGTCACCCGGCTCTGATACGGCTCCAGGCGTCCGACCAGATGCGCGGCCTCCGCCTCCGCCTCATCCTTCGAGGTTGCGCCGAGAATATAAGAGACACCGACATTCAGCCCCGCCTTGGAGGCTCCCTCAATGTTCTCTCCCATCTTCTCATCATCCGAAATGCCGCCGGACTCCTCATTCTCATCCGAGGAAAGCCTTCCGCCGGCGCAGACCATGGCAAACGCGATGTCATCCTCCGACACCAGCGTCCAGTCGATGTCTCCGTTCTCCTCCGACACATCAATTCCGGACTGAAGCGTCACCTTGTCCCTGCCGTCATACTGCAGTCTTCCGTCATCACTTAAGGAAAAATCCCCCGACTGAAAGGCATTCCGGGAGACCGAATTCAGAATCGGATAGAAATAGTACTTGCCTCCGCTGACCACAACAATGTCATCGGAAAAAAGGCTGCGCAGCATCGACGCCGTACTGCCGCCGGACTCCATGTCCGACTGGATCTGCATGAGAATCCGGTGCCGCTCCGTCTCCCCGGCGCTGCTCCTTGCCTGCTCCATCCTCTCCTGCACCTCTTCCTCGGTGTAGAGCGTCTTCTGGTCCCCCTCCAGAGCCTCCAGTTTTCCGGAGAGCTCGTTTTTCTCCTTCTGCGCGGTTCTTGTCTGCAGGAAGAAAAGCACCGAAGCCGCCAGGGAAAGAAGCGTCACGCTGCAAAGAAGAATGATATTGGCCTGATACCAGAAATGCGCACGGACGCGGCCCGGCTTCGAAGGCTTGTCCGCTTTACGTCCGTTTCTGTCCTTTTTCTCCGTCCTTTTCATGCTGTCTGCACACCATTACCGTCCATTCTTGGCATCCTGCATGGATGCGAAAAATGCCCACGGATCTTCCTCGTCGTCTTCCTTCTCCGGCTCAGCGGCTTTCGAAGACGGCTCTGCGCTTTCCTTCGCTTCCGGAGCGTCTTCCGCTCCCTCCGGGCCGCTTCCGGCCTCGCCGCTTACATTCCGCCCGCTTTCCTCTTCGTTCTCCGGGGTTTCCCCGTCGGCGCCCTCCGGCTCCGTGTCAAAGAGAGCACGCACAAACTCGTCCGGATCAAAGCGCTGCAGATCCTCCAGGTGCTCGCCGACGCCGATGTACTTGACCGGAATGCCGAGCTCCGACTGTACGGCAATCGCAATGCCGCCCTTGGACGAGCCGTCCATCTTCGTCAGCACGATGCCGGTAAGGTTCGTGACCTGGGAAAACTCCCGCGCCTGAGACAGCGCATTCTGTCCGGTCGCGGCATCCAGAACCACAAGATTCTCGCGCCTGGCCTCCGGATATTCCCGGGAAATGATCCTGCCGATCTTCTCCAGCTCGTTCATCAGGTTCTTTTTGTTGTGAAGTCGTCCCGCCGTATCGCAAAGAAGAATGTCCGCGTGTCTTGCCTTCGCCGCGTTCACGGCATCATAGACAACGCTCGCGGGATCTGCCCCCTCCGCACCGGCGATCATCTCCACGCCGGCCCGCTCCGACCAGACCTTCAGCTGATCGTAGGCGGCTGCGCGGAAGGTATCCGCCGCCGCAATCAGGACCTTTTTGCCCCTGCGCTTATAAATGTCAGCCAGCTTTCCGACCGAAGTGGTCTTGCCGACGCCGTTGACACCGATGACGAGAACCACCGAGGGGCCCTCTTCAAAATCATAGGCGTGCTCATCCACCTGCATCTGCCCGCGGATGTCCTCGATCAGAAGATCCCGGCACTTCACGGGTTCCTTGATGTGCAGCTCCTTCACCTGGGTGCGGAGCTGCTCCAGAATCCGGTCCGTGGTCTGAACGCCCATATCGCCCATGATCATGATCTCTTCCAGTTCCTCGTAGAAATCATCATCAATTGCCGTATGCCCCGTGAAGACCCGGTTCATCCCGGCGACAATGTTGTCGCGGGTCTTCGTCAGTCCGCTCCTTAATCTGGCAAAAAAACCATGCTTTTTCTCTTCTGCCATGTGAAGTCATCCTTCCTGCCGCGCCGTATGCCGCAGCCGGTTCCTGTTTTGGTTCCCGTCCGTGTCCCGGCTCACGCTGATCCGTCTTTCCGCTTCTGTTCCGCGAAGAGAAGTCTCGCTTCGTCTCCGGATGTTTCCTCAGGATGCAAGATCCTTTTCGTCAATCAGGCTCACGGAAACCAGCGTCGAAACACCCTTCTCCTGCATCGTGATGCCGTACAGCCGGTCCGCCCGGTCCATGGTTCCCCGTCGGTGCGTGATGACGATGAACTGCGTGTTGTCCGTCAGTTTCCGCAGATAATCGGCGTACCGGACGACATTGTTCTCATCCAGCGCCGCTTCAATCTCGTCCAGCAGACAGAACGGCGAGGGCTTCAGATTCTGAATGGCGAAAAGAAGTGAAATCGCCGTCAGAGACTTCTCTCCGCCCGACATCTGCATCATGTTGACCAGCTTCTTGCCCGGCGGCTGTGCGATAACACGCACACCTGCCTCCAGAATATCCGCGTCCTCCATCAGCTCCAGCTTGCCGGAGCCTCCGCCGAACAGCTGCTTGAACACCTTGTCAAACTCCGTCTGAATCCGCGCGAACTGCGTCTTGAACTGTCTGCGCATCTGGACATCCAGCTCCTCGATGATCTTCTCCAGTGACTGCGCCGCCGCGATCAGGTCGTCGTGCTGGCCCTTGAGGAAGGTGTAACGCTCCTTTACTTCCTGATACTCCTGAATGGCGTTGACATTGACGTTTCCGAGAGAGCGGATCTGCTTCTTCAGCTCCTCCGCGCGGGTGCGCATCTTCGCAAGATCGTTCATCTCTTCATCGCGCATCTCCGAAGCCTGTGACGGCGTCAGCTCATATTCATTCCACAGATAGCTGATCTGCCGCTCCATGGCCTCCTCGGATTTGTTCCTGAGCTCTCCGAGGCGGAAAACCTCCTTGTCGAGCCTTGTCTTTTCTTCAGCCAGATGCTCCCGCTCCTCGAGTGTTTTCTTCTGCTGTGCGGAGAGCTCCGTCCTGCGCTCCTGACTTCTGGTCAGAAGCTCCTGTTTTTCCTGAAGATCATCCTGCGCACTCTCGATCGTTTCCTTCAGCGTCCCGATGTTCTTCTTCTTATCCTCGATCTCCACGGAGCCCTGGCGGATGCTCTCCAGAATCTCATTCAGCTCCATCGTAAGGCGGCTGATCTCGCCGTCCACACGGGAGAGCTCCTGCTCCTCGAATTCCTGCTTCTGGCGCTTCTTCTGAACCTCGATGTCCCATTTCTGGACAACGGCCTGCTTCTCATCCTCCAGATTCCGGAGACCGGCGAGCTTCCCGGTCATCTCTTCGACCTCGGCGCTTCCTCTTGCCTCGGTCTCCTCGGAATCGGCAAGCTCCTTCCGGATTTCCTGCTCCTCCCGGTCGAGATCCTGCTTCGTCTCCTCGATGCTCTCGTTCTCTTCCCGCAGCGCATCGTACCCTTCGGAGGATTCTTTCTTCCTCTCCTCCTCGGCATTGATGTTCATCCGGGCCGTATTCTGCTCGATGAACTTCGCCTGCAGCTGCACGCGGACGCTTTCCTGCTCCGCCCGCAGCCGGTTTCTCTCCTCGCGCAGCGAAGCGATCTCTTCTTCGAGCTTCTCCATGGAGCCTTTCAGCTCCTTCGTCCGCTTCTCCAGCTCCGCAATTTCACGGCGCCGTCCCAGAAGGTTCGAGCTGTTGCGGAACATACCGCCGCTGATGGCGCCGCCCGGCATGAACATCTCGCCCTCCAGCGTCACCATGCGGATCTTCTGCTGATATTTGCGGGAGATTTCAACCGCGTGGTCGTACTGATCCACCACCAGAATCCGGCCCAGAAGAGACCGCGCCACATCCCGGTATTCCGGAGCCGTCCTGACGAGCGTATCGGCAAGACCGACAACGCCCCGCTCCTTCAGAGCTCCCATCATGTTGAAGCCCTGGCTGTTCCGGATTGCCGTCAGGGGAAGGAAGGTCGCACGTCCCGCCTTCTCCCTTTTCAGAAGGCCGATCATGCGCTTTGCCGTGTCCTCGTCGTTCGTGACAATGTTCTGGATGCTGCCGCCGAGAGCGGTCTCGATGGCCGTCTCGTATTTCGGCTCGGTCTTGACAAGGTCCGCCACCACGCCGATCAGCCCGGGCTCGCGTACCTTCTGCTCCATGACCTTCTTGACGCTCCCGCCAAAGCCCTCATAGCGCTCGGTCAGATTTGCCAGGGCATCCAGACGGGATTTCTCCTGATGGTATTCCACCTCGGTGGAGCGGAGTCTCTCGTCCGTCGCAGTGAGTGCGTTCTTCTTCTCTGCAATCTGCGCCTCCAGCTTCTTCTGTCGATCTCCGAGGTCCGCCGCCTCACCGGCAACCTTCTCGAACACACCGCGCAGACGCTCCAGCTCGCGGTCATGCTCCGCCTCATCGCTCGATGCACGGACAAGACGCGAGGTCAGCTCGGACTTGCGCACCTCGTACTGCTCCCTGCGGGTCGTCATTGCCGCAAGCTTCGCCTTGATGGTTCCACGGTTCGCAATGGTGTCCATCAGGGCGGAGCGCTTTTCATCAATCGCATCGCTCAGGCTCTTCTGATCCGCCTGAACACGCTCCAGCTCTTCCTCCGCCGCCTGCCGGTTGGCCTCCAGCTCCAACATCTGCGTATCAATCCCGGATTTGCCGTCTGCAATGGAAGCGCGTTCCTTCTGCTTCTCTTCGATTTCTCCGCGGACGGACTCCTCGCGCGTCCGGAAATGCTCGGCATTCCCCGTCATTGAGCGGATCGACTCCTCCGCCACCTTGATCTGCGTCTCCAGCTGGTTCCGGACCACGTTGCTGCGGGCAATCTCGTTGCGCGTCGTCTCAATCGTCTGATCAAGATTCTCCAGCTCCGTCCCGAGCTCCTCGTAGGACGTTCTCGTTGCCTCGTACTGCTGCTGCGTGCGTTCCAGATCTCCCCCGGCGATGCCGAGCTTCTCCTTCAGGTCCTCCAGCTGCTTCATGGTCTCGCCATTCTGCATCAGGAACAGGTTGACATCCAGATTCTTCAGCTCCTCGTGGGCCTTCAGATAGATCTGCGCCTTCTCCGACTGCTTCTCCAGAGGGCCGACCTGCCGCTCCAGCTCCGTCAGAATGTCGTTGACGCGGATGAGGTTCGCCTTCTCGTTCTCCAGTTTCTTGACCGAGAGCTCCTTGCGGCGCTTGAACTTCACGATTCCGGCCGCCTCGTCGAACAGCTCTCTGCGGTCCTCCGGCTTATCCGAAAGGATCTTCTCAATCTGGCCCTGTCCGATGATGGAATAGCCCTCTTTGCCGATACCGGTATCATAAAACAGCTCCTGTACATCGCGCAGGCGGACCTGCACATTGTTCAGGAGGTATTCACTCTCGCCGCTCCGGTAGAGTCTTCGTGCCACCGTCACTTCCTTATAATCCACGGGAAGCTTGTGGTCCGAATTATCGAAGGTAATGGCAACATATGCGCTGGAAAGCGGTTTTCTCAGCTCGGTTCCCGCGAAAATAACATCCTGCATGGAACCGCCGCGGAGCTGTTTGACTCTCTGCTCTCCGAGCACCCAGCGCACCGCGTCGGCGACGTTGGATTTTCCGGAGCCGTTCGGTCCCACAATCGCGGTAAAACCGTTGTGGAATTCCAGCTTGATTTTATTGGCAAAGGACTTAAAGCCCTGAATTTCGATACTCTTTAAATACATTCGTCACCCTGTAACACAGCCGGACCTCCGGCCATGCTGCCGTCTCATGTCCTGCAAGGTCTCACGCCTTTGCAGAAACGCCCGTTCTCATGCCTTTTTCCAGGAAAGCAGAGTCTGGTAGGCAGCTGCCTGCTCCGCGGCCTTCTTGGAGCGTCCGCTCCCCTGCGCCTTTTCCTCTCCGTCGATCTGCACGCCCACGGTGTAGGTCTTGTCATGGCAGGGGCCGTCCTCTCCAAGGATCTCATAGGAGACCGTTTTCCCGGCCTTCTGGCAGCGCTCCTGGAGAATGGACTTCGCGTCGTAGAACAGAAGCTTCCCCTCCAGATCCGACAGCACATACTGGAGAATGAAATTCCGCGGCACCGATACATCGCGGCTGTCCAGATACATGGCCCCGATGACCGCCTCCATGACATCCGAGGTGATGGAATCCTTCCCCCGGCCGCCGCCAGCCTCTTCTCCCTTCCCGAGGCGGATGTACCGCTCTAGGTCGATGTCGCGTGCGCAGAAAGCAAGCGCCGGTTCGCAGACAAGGGAAGCACGGATCTTCGTCAGCTCACCCTCTCGCTTCTCGGGATATTTTCCATAGAGAAACTCGCTGGAAACCATCTCCAGGACCGCATCTCCCAGAAACTCCAGCCGTTCATAATCTTCGTATTTGCGAATGCGCTGCTCATTGGCATAGGACGTATGCGTCAGAGCGCACTCAAGCAGATACCGGTTGTGGAAGGTATAGCCGATGCGCTTTTCCAGTTCGCCGGTATCCGGTCTTTCCGATTCAGTCATCCATATACCTCGCTGAGGCAAAATCCGCGAAGGCGGTTTTGCCGAATGCGGCAGCCGGTGCATCAGCACCGATGCTGCCGTTTGAAAGTGACCTATCAATGTCACTTTCAAACCTTTCCTCTCCGCGTCTTCAGGCGTCTTGTCAGTCTGCCTCGCCGGTTGCCTTACGGATCAGCTCCAGTGCCTCCGCAACCGTCGTGATGTTCTCCGTCTGCTCCTGCGGAACCGTGATTCCGTACTCTTCCTCAATGCCCATCAGGATCTGATACAGATCCAGGGAATCTGCGCCGAGATCATCCGTAAAGGTGGTGTCCGGTGTGATCTCATCCGGATCAACATTCAGTACATCTGCGATAATGGATTTCAGTTTCTTCATATCTTCGTTCATGATTGGGTTCCCCTCTTAAAAAATAATATCTGATATCTGCCCGCGGCTGTTTCGGTCATTCCGGCCCTCCCGAAGGAAAGCTCCGATGTCGGACCACTGCAGGCGATTCGGTATCACGTTGTCAGGTTGTACTCTCCTGCGTCTTCTTCACTGTCCGGTCCACCAGATGCATTCGGTCCTTGAACTGGTCATTGATGCCCGCCTTCTGGAACGTCACGCACTGTTCGATGGAATGCTGAATCTCGACTGCCTTCGAGTTGCCGTGCGTCTTCACCACGAGTCCGCGAAGACCCAGAAGCGGCGCCCCGCCGTAGGAGCTGACGCTGAACTTCTTCAATACGGATTTCAGGGAGGGTTTGATGAGCAGTCCGCCGATCTTGCCCGCAAGGCTCGACATCAGGGCTCCCTTGATCTCTCCGAGAAGTGTGGAAGCCACGCCCTCATACATCTTCAGAATCGCATTGCCGGTAAACGCGTCGCAGACGACCACATCCGCCGCACCGGCCGGAATATCCCTTGCCTCGATATTCCCGACAAAGTTGATGTCATCCAGTTCCTTCAGAAGAGGATACGTCTCCTTCACCAGGGCATTTCCCTTCTCCTCCTCCGCGCCGATGTTGAACAGCGCCACTCTCGGATTGCGGATGCCGATGACATTCTCCATATAAATGGAGCCCATCTGTGCGAACTGTACGAGCTGGGAAGATCTTGCGTCTACGTTCGCGCCGCAGTCAATCAGAAGAACCGGTCCCTTCGCCGTCGGCATCAGCGGCGCCAGCGGCGGCCTCTCGATGCCCTTGATCCGTCCGACGATGATCTGACCGCCGACCAGCGTGGCGCCGGTGGAGCCCGCGGTCACAAAAGCATCCGCCTCACCCTCATGCACCATCTTCATGCCGCGCACGATCGAAGAATCCTTCTTCGTTCGGATGGCATTCACCGGCGGCTCCGCCATCTCAATGACTTCCGTTGTGGGAATGACCTCCACGCGGTCCTTCGGATAAGTATATTTCGAAAGCTCCGCCCGAACGGCCTTTTCCTCTCCCAGCAGCAGGATCTTCACCTGCCCGTTTGCGGCAGCCGCATCCACCGCGCCCTTTACGATTTCCAAAGGGGCGTTGTCGCCGCCCATGGCATCCACTGCCACTCTTACATAATCCGCCATACTCACCAACCTTTTTATTTCTTCGGGAGGCCGTTTTGCAAGCAAATGCCACCCTCACAAATGACTATGATACAAAAGATACCCTCAGTTTGCAACAAGACAAGAAAAACCCGGTACAGCCTGCGCCATACCGGGTCGAAGTTTCGATGTACAAACATCAATCCTCTGTCTTAATGATCTCTTTCTTATTGTAAGAACCGCAGTTCTTGCAGACTCTGTGAGGCATCATTAATGCGCCGCACTTGCTGCACTTAACAAGAGTCGGAGCCGACATTTTCCAGTTAGCTCTTCTCTTATCTCTGTGGCTTCTGGAAGATTTGTTCTTAGGGCAAATTGACATCAGTACCACCTCCTTACTCTTCGTAATTCTTCAAACACGCAAAACAGATTATATGGTTATGCCGGATTGTTGTCAAGCACTTTCTTGGCAAGCTATAATTTCACGTCAACTTATATTGCATAAAATTACCATTATGCACAAATCCGAAATTCGTATATAGCTTAACGCCCATATCCGATGCAGTAATCTGGATTGATCCACATCCATATTCTCTGGCATCATTTACGACGTGGGACAGCAGTTCCCTTGCAATGCCTTTTCTTCTGTAGTTTGGATCAGTAAACATACTGGACAACAAGCCGATTTTTCCGCTGGGGCACCCGAAATAAGGCGGTTTCTCAACGAAGGACATACCGCTTGTCCCAATGATATTTTTGCCATCAAAGGCGAGCCATGACACAAAAGTTCCATCTGCCATATGCCGGATATAGTATTTTCTTAATGCAGGGGCCAGATCAATCTCTTCCTTAGCCCCTTCCTCTCTGAGCTGCTTTATTCTCATATCAATAAATGTGCTTACTTCTTTGTCTGTAAGCCTTTTGTATTCTATTTCCACTTATTTCGTGCCTCGTACAAAAAATAAATTCCGATTTTACCTTTACAGCTGTCAAAGTTTAGCGACTGCCTCCTGAACCACTGCCAAAGGGACGCCCAGGCTGTCCGCCACATCTTCTGCCTGCATACGGCCTTCTTTTACTTTCTTCGCGAGAGAATCAAGAATCGAACTGCGTTCCTCTGCACGGCCCTTTTCCTGCCCCTCGACAATTCCTTCTTCATGTCCTTTCTCCTGACTATGGCGCATCATATCTTCAATCGCCTTGCACATGTTGATCTTTCCCTCCTTCTCTTCCGAATACTCAATGTCTGTTCCCGTCATCGTTCCGATTACCCTCGCTGCGCGGATATCCATGTTCATCCGCGGATTGTCTTTCATAAACTCCTCCAGCGCCTTTTCGTCCCCGGAGTACTTGATGCATCCCATCACTTCACGGAAGCTGCTCTGAAATTTCTCCAGCTCCTCCCTGCTCAGACCCGCCGGTTCAATCAGATGGATTCGGTAGTCCTGAACGTATTCCAGAATCTCCGGATCCTCTACCTTCATCATATCATGAAGCGACAAGGGCCCGTCCCACGGCTCCGGGCCGAAATGAATCGTCAGCGTGAAGACCGGAATCAGCCGGTCTTCCTTCCGGAAGCCGGACAAAAATGCTCCGGAATTCTCTCCTTCGTTCCTTCTTTCTGCACGATGCCGCAGTGCGGTTTCTTCCACCTGGTTATAATACTCCATCGCGTCGTACAGCTGGTTCCGGACCGGCATCGCATAATGTACGTGCGTCTGCAGTTCCGTCCCAAGTCTCAGCCGGTAAACCGCATTCTGATCCCTCCGGATGACCGTATCTCTCATGAGATCCCGGTACAGTTCCTTCGCCGGAAGGCGTTTTCTCTTTCCGTTCTGTTTCTTCTCGGACAGGACCAGAATTTCCGACGGATCCATCTCCGACAGATTTTCCGGTCGGATCACCGGTTTTCCGTTGAACAATCGGTAATTGAATACATCCGAAAACACTT